>PLHD01000029.1:0-61555 GCA_003138815.1 Acidimicrobiaceae bacterium
CCGCGCAGTCCCTGCCAGTAGTCGCGGGTCGGGAATGGCGCCAGCTCGAGCGCACGCCACCCCACGGTTTCCGCGGCTGCTTCTACGAGTGCCAGAGTTCTTCCAACGCCTCGGCGAGGGGCGTGCGGGGCAACCAGTCGAGGTTGTGCACCAGGCGCGCAATGTCCGCTTGCTGCCACGACACCGCCTCCGACCTGGCCGAGCCGTCACCGACCTCCACTATGCCTCCGTCGTAGCCCGCCACATTGGCCAGTAGTTCCACGAGTGCGCGGCACGAGATGGCCACTCCCCGTCCGACGTTGATCACCGGGTCGGTGGTGGTGAGTTGGGTCACCCGCAGGGCCGCGCTGGCCACGTCACGCGCCGCCACGAAGTCACGGTAGGCGCCCAGCGGACCCATCGTGATGAATCGACGATTGTTCCTGAGCGCGAGGCGCAACTCCTTGATCGCCCTGCCGACGAGCGAGTCCTCGGGTGCGCCGGTTCCAATCGGATTGAAGACGCGTAGCACCGTGGCCGAGATGTCCCCCTGCTCGGTGGCGTAGACGATCTTGCGCGTCGCGGCGAGCTTGGAGCGCCCGTAATCGCTGACCGGATGGGTGAGCGCCGCTTCATTGATGGAGACGTTGCCTGGCTGCACCCCGTACTCGGCAGCCGAACCAAGGTGAACGAGCGGCGTCGGGCCGCTCAACCGCATGGCCTGCACCAGCTTCTCAACGAACGTCGTGTTGATGTCCCACAGTTCCTCGGCCGTCCCCGACGTGCGCCCCGCGCAGTTGATCAGCGCGTCCGGCCGGCTGGCCTGTATCAGCACGACCAGATCCTTGACCGACGCCCCCGCCAGGTCGAGGGGTACCCAACTGCTGCGCGGGGGCAGCGCGATGCGAGGCGGCCGCCGGCCAACCGCCACTAGGCACGGTTCGTCCTCGCTCCGGTTGATCGCCTCGTGGACGTGGCTGCCCAGGAACCCGCTTGCACCCAGGACGAGGTAGGTGGTCACCTCATGCCTGGCAGCAGCCGGGGGGCCAGAAGCTCGAACTCCTCGTTCGCCCGGTCGTAGTCGTCGGGGCGTCCGATGTCGAGCCAGAAACCATTGAACTGGTAGCAGGCCGGGAACGCTCCCCGTCTGATCAGGTCGCACATGATCTCGTCGAAGCCGTAAGGCAGTCCCGGGGTGTAGCGCTCCAGCTCTCGCTTGCGGAGCGCGTAGACACCCATGCTGACCGAGTAGGTCATCGCCGGCTTCTCGGTGAAGGCGGTGATGTGGTCACCAACGATGTCGAGCACGCCGAAGTCAACCTGGTGAACCCGTTCGTACGTGGCGACCGTCAGCGGGGCGTCCGATGCGATATGGCTGTCGAGGAGGCTCGCGTAGTTGAGGTCCGTCAGGATGTCGCCGTTCATCAGCAGGAAGTTCTCGGGCAGCCGGTCGAGCACCATCAGTGCGGGCCCGATGGTTCCCATCGGCGACTCCTCCGCGGCGTAGTCGACCTGGATTCCCCATTGCGAGCCGTCGCCCACGTAGGCGCGGATGAGGTGGCCGAGGTGGCCAATCGCCAGGGTCGCCCGGGTGAAACCGAAATGCGCCAGCTGGAGCATGACGATCTCGAGGATCGAGTACCGGTCGCCAATGGGCACCAGGGGCTTGGGGATAAGCGTCGTGTAGGGACGCAGCCGAACTCCCTTGCCGCCGGCCACGATCACGACGTGACGGTCGTCGATTGGACGGGCGGACCCAATACTGACGGGTTCTGCGAGCTGTGTCATGCGAACTCCCTCGTTGAAAGATCGGTCATACGTTGTACTGGTCGGCCTTGTAGCGCGCCAGGTTCCTCGGATCGCTGAACCACTCGATGGTCGCGCGCAGCCCCTCGGTGAGCGTGTGGCTGGGCTTCCACGACGCGGCGCGTGAAATCGCTGAAGAATCCGAGACCAGCCGGTCCACCTCGGAGTGCTCGGGGCGCCGTCGCTGCTCTTCGCAACGGATCTCGATGCGCGCGCCCATGAGATCGGCGATGTGCAGGGCGAGGTCGCCCACGGAGATCTCGGTGCCCGATCCCGCGTTGAAGGTCTGGCCGACCACCTGGTCGAGCGGGGCCTCAAGCACCGACCGGAACGCGGCGGCCGTGTCGAGGACGAAGGTGAAGTCTCTGGTCGGCTCCACCGATCCCAGCGCGATCTCGCGGCGACCGCTGGCCAGCTGGCTGATCACGGTCGGTATCACGGCGCGGGCCGATTGGCGCGGGCCGAAGGTGTTGAATGGGCGCAGGGTGACGGTGGGGAGCTCGAAGCTCAGGTTGTAGCTCTCCACCAGCTTGTCGGCCGCGACCTTGGACGCCGCGTAGGGCGACTGGGCGTGGAGAGGATGGCTCTCGTCCATCGGCACGCATTGGGCGCTGCCGTACACCTCGCTCGTCGAGGTTGCCACGACCCTGGACGTCCCGAGAGCCCGGGCGGCCTCGAGCACGTTCAGGGTTCCCGCGGCGTTGGTCTCGAGGTACGACCAGGGCGCCTGGTACGAGTACGGGATCGCGATCAGCGCGGCGAGGTGGCAGACCATGTCCGCCCCGACCATCAGCGCGCGGACCGAGTCGCGGTCGCGCACGTCGCCCGAGACCACCTCGACCGATTCGAGCACGCCGCGCTCGACGTCCTCGAGCCACCCCCAGGAGCCCACCGAGTTGTACTGGACCATCGCGCGTACCCGGTATCCCGAGGTAACGAGGGTCTCGACGAGGTGCGAGCCGATGAAGCCGTCGGCTCCGGTAACGGCAACGGTGGAATTGGTCATAGCGGTCTGCCAGCTTTCATGATCGGGACTCGTAGGTGAACGGTGAGGTCAGCCCGCCGCGCGCGAGCACGATGAACGTGACGATCGCCGCGCTCGAGGCGAGCAGCACGGCGAGGATCCCGACGTCGGACGCCACGTGGCCCGTGGAGATGAAGTCGGCCAGCAGGGTCGACACCATCACGAAGAACGTGACCAGCCAGGCGCGCAGGACCCGGTCGATGAAGCCGGCCGAGACGAAGATCAACGCCAGGAAGAACGAGATCCCGAGCGCGTCAACCGTGAGGATCAGCAGTGGCGCCATCGCGACGTGACGCACGGCCGCCACCACCCCCGCCATCGCCGAGATGACCGCGAGGGAGCCGACGTAGGTCGTGATCGACCGCGCCAGCGCACTGCGGGCCTGGCGGGAGAAATGGGCGAGGTCCGAGGTCTGCGACATCGCCGCGGCGGTGCGGCTGCGCAGCGAACGTAGCTGCCACTCCATCAGGCCGAGGGTCACGAGCAGCGGCCCGGCGGCGATCGCCACGGCTCCCGAGGCCTTGGCGCCCGCGGTGCCGAACCCAACGACCGACGAGGTCATCAGCCCGCATCCCACGCCGTAGGTGAGGAACTTGAGGGCTTGGCGCCTCACGTCGCGCGAGAACGTCGGCCGGCGCCAGCGATCCGCGGCGACTGAGCCCAGGGCGCCGATGACGACCAGACCGGCGGACGCCACGACGAACCAGCTCGCGGCCCGGAACGACAGGACGCCCAGCGAGAGAAGTGAGCCGACGAGCGCGGGAATCAGGCACAGGATCAGCAGGCGCTCGGCCGAATGGAAGATCAGGATGCTGCTGGCCGAGATGTAGACCCCGAGCGACACGGTCACCGCCACGCACGTCATTGTGCCGCCGAGGATGGAGCGAACGACGAGAGCCGCTACGAAACAGAAGACGGCGGTGGTGAACATCGAACTGGCTGCGAGCAGCGAATCACTGCGCTGGTCGTTGTGCGCCCGCATCGACCATCCGAGCACGGAGAAGGCCTGGGACGTTCCCCACGAAACGGTCAGCCCGACCGGTAGCAACCACCAGTGCCTCCCCAGGCCGAAGCTGAGGATGATGACCGAGAAGAACACCGCCGGGATGGCGTAGAGCGCGCCCCGCAGCAGGTCGAACGGGCGTCCCATCGGGGGCATGGGCTGAGCCTTGGGCTTGACGTCGATGTACGGGATCGTGTCGAACACGACCTCGGCGGCGGCGAAGACGTTCGGGTAACCGAACTTCGAACTCACCACCCGGGCGCTCAGCCCGAACGTCTCGAGCCGGGCGGCGACCTCCATCGAGTCGACCGCTGACGCGCAGTGGTCGACGAGCTTCGGGTCGGCGCAGATCCAGTCCAGCAGTCCACGGGCGTCGCCGGCGAGGCGCACGAGATGCGGGGCGTCGCCGTCCGAGTCGCTCGGACCCCCGCTCTCGAATTGCGGTCTGCGGTTCACGAGCGTCACGGGGACGATCCCCCGACTCCGTCGAGCAGCCAGTGCTCCGAATTCAGTTCGTGGGTCTCGTCGGAGGGGTCGAGCTGCCCGACGGACCGCTCGACCAGGTGCATGACGAACTGCTCGAGGAGTTCCTTGTCCGTGCGAATCTGGTGGCGCTCGAGGACCGGCGCGCTGGAGATGCCGCCGGTGACCTCGCGGTACAGGTCGCCGAAGATGGCCAGGCTCTGCTCGAGGGTGAACCTCGACAGGATCCTCTCTCGCGCGGCGCGCCCGACGATCTCTCGAAGGCTGGCATCGCGCAGGAGGATGAGGCAGGCCTCGGCCATGCGTTCTGGGTCTTGGGGTGGCACGATGATTCCGGCGCCCCCGGTCGCCTCGCGAACGCCTCCGACGTCGGTGGCGACCGTCGCCTTGCCCGAGGCCATGGCCTCGATCAACGTGTAGGGGAAACCCTCCGAGATACTGGTCAACAGCACGATATGGCCCGCGTGATAGGCGTCGAGGACCGATTCGACGTGCCCCTCGAAGGTGGCCGAGTCGCCGAGTTCGAGCGACCGGGCGAGGCTCTCGCAGAGCTCGAGGTACCCCTGGTTCTGCTTCGACGCGGTGCCGAAGATGCGCAGCCTGGCTCCCGGCATCATTCGTCGAACCTTGGCGAAAGTGTGCAGCAACGTCTCGACGTCCTTCAGAGGGTCGATCCGGCCCAGCCACACCAGCGTTGGCACGTCGGGCTCCGCGGAGCTCCTGATGAAGTTGACGGCGTCGACGCCGTTGTAGATGGGGCGGATGCGCTCAGGGTCGCATCCGTTGGCCTCCAGCCAGAGGCAGTTGTACTCGCTGCCGGGGGCGACCGCCGCCGCCACCTGGTAGCCCGCCCACGTGAGGTACTTGAAGAAGCTCAGCATGACGCCGCGCACCGCAAACGTGTAGGTCGACGCGTCATAGGAGAGGTACCTCTCTCGCAGGTAGATGCCGTGCTCGCTCAGCACGAGCGGCGTCCCGTGCGCCCAGTGCGCGCCCAGCCCCGGAAGAATGGCCAGCCCGTTGGAGGTTGCGTGGCAGAGGTCGACCTCGGGCGGCGGTTCGAACAGCGGGCGCAGCTGGCGTTCGATGAGGTCCAACGCCAGACGGGCGTCGGCGACGGTGCACACCGGCGCAGCGCTGTAGCGCGAGTGCTCCCGCGGCGTCATGGCCTTCATGACCTCCAGGACTGCTTCCAGGGAGGACGAGGTCCGTAGCGTGCCGAAGAGCGGCTGCTCGCGCGAGAGGTCGAAGAGCTGGTGGAGTGCCTCGAGAAAATCGAGCCGCCCATCCGGGTCGGCCAGCGAGGACACCAGACGATTGAACGCGACCTGGACCCCAGGCGGAGCCGATGACGGCGCCGACGTGGGTAGGTCACCCCAAAGGCACACGGAGTGCAGGTCGACGACGTTGGCGGGTAGCTCCCACGTGGGCTCGGTGCCGGACAGGGCCACGATCGAGTACACGCTGAAGCGGTGCGGCGCCATGCCGCGAATCAGTTGGTCACACCAGACGCTCACCCCGCCGGGGTGGTACGGATACGTGCCCTCGGAAAGCAGAGCGATGTGCAAGCCCTGGGACTCATGGTCGCTCGAAGCGGCGGCGTCATTTGTCATCAGTGGAAAGGTACGTGAATCCGCCGCCGACGCCTACCCACAACTTTAGGGTGCGAGCGACGTGCACACCCTGCAATTTTGCTGCACCGGACCCTTGCAACATCCTGACCCACCCCTGCGCGCAGTGCGGTGACAGTCGAGCGGCTGCGTCCAAATCCCGCTTGCCCGGCGCGAGCGCAGGTCATGATCGTCGACGTAGCGCCAACGCCGTCTACTCAGCCCAGAAAATCCAAGGGGTGCTCACCGGTTTCTTGAGGGTCCACGCCGCGAGCTGGTCGACAATTCTGGGGTGGATGAGCGGCGCAGGCTTACTTATGGTCTGAGGTGCATGTCGCCCGCGGCGGGTGCTTGCTACTGAGGAGTCAACATGCGCCATCCGAATTGGGTCTTCGTCAAGGTCATGAGTGCGGTCGCGGTGCTCTTCGGAGCGCTCGTGCTGCCCATCCAAATCACCGCGGCCTCGGCCGCTACTCCACCGCAGTTGGCGCTCAACGTCCTCCTGATCGGTTCGGGGCCCAGTGACCCCATGACCGCGGCGTGGGTGGCCGCGCTGACGGGCGAGGGCGTGGCCTACACGTTGGCCACTGTCGCGGGAACCACGTACGGCTCTGAGACGGTGACGTTACCGACCCTGTCTACGGGCACGGACGGCAACTTCAACGCCGTCGTGTTCGCCGACTCGCCCTTTGAACTGGCCGGCGGGGTGCCAGCGGCGCTCGCGACCTACGAGTCGACGTTCGGCGTACGCCAGATCGACGGTTACTCCTACCCCTCACCCCTGCTCGGTCAGACTGACGTCACCGGGGCCGACATTTCGGGTACGACCGGCACCCTTACGACGGCAGGTTTGGCTGATTTCCCAGGGTTAAGCGGCACTATTCCCTTCGACACGGGTACCTTCGGTTACGGCGCGACGGCAGGTTCTAGTACAACCTTTACTCCCCTGATCACCGACGGTGCCGGCAACGTTTTGGCCGGCATTTATCAGCACCCAGCTAGCGACGCCCAGGCCAACGTGTCCGAACTCAGTCTGAACTTCGACTACGGTTCCACCTTCTTGCAGTGGCTCGTCTTAGCACCGGGACTCATCAACTGGGTCACCCAGGACACCCACCTCGGCCTCTCGCGCAACTACTTCGGTCAAGACATCGACGACAACTTCATCGCCGACAACGAGTGGAGTTCGACCTACCAGTGCACCCCCGCCGCGACCGACCCGACCGACTACACCTGTCCTGCTGGCGTGGCCGGCAACGCCACTGACACGCCTCCCAACGTCCAGATGAGCAGCACCGACGTTGCCAACGTGGTGGCGTGGGAGCAGTCGTCGGGCATCAAGTTGAACCTGGCCTTCAATGGTGTCGGCGCCTGCATCTCCTCCACCGCCACCGCATCGGACGCCGTGTGCAATGGCACGATTACCGAAGGCGGGAAGACCTACACGCTTCCCGGACACTCTCAGGATTCCACCGTGGCCGACGGCTTCACTGACGACTCCGGTCTCGTTGATGCTCTTCTCGCCGACAAGGCGGACTTCAACTGGGTGAACCACACCTGGAGCCACGAATTCCTCGGCTGTAACGTCTTTCAGCAGCAGCCCTTCACGTCCGCGGTGGCTGGCGCCACTGGCGGAACGTTGGCGGCCGGCGCCTACAACTACGAGATCACCGCGGCCACGGCCTACGGCGAATCGGAGCCTTCGGCCATCAAGACGGCGACCACTACCACCGCGACTGGGTCCGTGGTCCTTACCTGGCCCAACGCCACCAACGGCGTCAGCGGCTCCGGCGCTACCGGCACCGCCGGACCGACCCTCGCCCAGGAAGAAGCCATCCACACGGGCGGCACTGGCTTCTGGGGCTACAACGTCTACCGCGAAGACCCGACTTCAACTTCCTACGGCTACATCGGCCATGTTGCCGAGAACGGTACCCAAGCGACCTACACCTACACCGACACCGGCGCCACCGTACCTGGAGCGGCACCGACCTCGGCGGCAGGTAACCCCACCGCCACCAACCCGGGAATCGACTGCGCTCCCAACGCCGGGGGCGTCTCCAGCTGGGACCCCGCGGCCGACCCCGCGGCCGGCACCGCCGCCTCCACCGACGCCTCGATCCAGACCGAAATCGCGTGGGACCAGGCCTTCGCCACGGCCAACGCGCTACCCAACTACAGCGCCTCGACGATCGTCACGGGCGAGCACTCGGGGATTGAAAACCCCAACATGCCGGCGGCCTTGGCGACGACGGGCGTCAATGTCTTTGCGACGGACGCCTCGCGCCAGCCCACCCAGTACTCACTGGGCTCCGGAGCGACCACTGCTGAATCAGCCCCGCGCTACCCGAGCAACATCTACTACAACGCCTCCAACTGGCCTGACCAGATCAACGAGTACAACACGCTCTACGTCGACCAGGGCACCTCAATAGGTGACACGGCGAACCCCACTGACGTAGGACGCTGCAGCGACACGACGTCGACGACCTGTCTCGCCGCACCGGCGACCGAGGCCACCTTCCTGGCCTCGGAGTCACGCATCATGTTGAGCCACGTGCTGGCGAACGACCCACGCGTGGGTTACGCCCACCAGACCGACCTGATCAACGACGGTACCGGAGTCCCTGGTTCCTCAACCCAACTGGGCTACACCATCCTGGCCCTGATCAGCAACATGCAGTCCCAGTACAACAAGTGGATCAACACCTCGGCGGCTCCACTGGTTCAGATGACCGACACCTCCGAAGCACAGGTTCTTGGTTTGCAGTCTGCCTGGAACACCGTCGTCTCGGCTGCTGCCCCAACAGTCACTGCCGCCGTATCCAACGGTGTCATCACGGTGACCAACAACGGCACCAACCCGGTCAACGTTCCCTTGACGGCTCCCGCCGGAACCACTGTCGCGGGATCGGGTGCCGCCTACGGTTCGCCGTACGCCGGCGCGCTCTCCACCTGGACCAGCGTCGCCAAGGGCACTCCCCTGGTGCTGGACGAGGCGGTGCCGCCCACCATCTTGAGCGCCGCGTCGGCTACATCCATCGTGGGGGCTCCCTTCAGCTTCACCGTCGCCACGACAGGTGCGCCCACGCCTACTATCTCGATCGGCACGGCACCCACTCTGCCCGCCGGGATCACCTTCACCGACAACGGCAACGGCACGGCCACCTTGGCCGGTACGTCTACCGCCGGAACTGGCGGAAGCTACCCGCTGACGATCACCGCCAGCAATGGCGTGGGCACCCCGGCGACGCAGGCCTTCACGCTGACCAACGACGAGGCGCCGAGCATCACCAGCGCCAGCGCGGTCACGTTCGTCATCGGTCACTCCAGCACGTATACCGTGACGACCACCGGATTTCCTGCGGCGACCATCACCGAGACTGGCGCGTTGCCGGCCGGACTGCTCTTTTCGAGTCCGGTTAACGGCACCGCGACCATCACGGGTTCCACGACGGCCACGGCGGGCACCCTTCCCGCCGTCAGCATCTTGGCCACCAACGCGTCGGGAAGCACGGCGACCCTGGCGCTGACCATCACGGTCGTTGCGGCTGCCGCGCCGAAAATTACCACCGGCAATGCGGCCTTCTTCACCCTGGGCTCCACTACAGGTGCGTTCGCCGTGACGGCGACCGGTGAACCGACGCCGACGATCACGGAAGTCGGAGCAATGCCGGCCGGTCTCACCTTCGGGACCGAAACCAACGGAACCGTCATCATTAGCGGTACTCCAACGGCGACGGGAACGACCTCGATCAATATAACGGCCAACAATACGGTCAACCCCGCGGCTACTCAAACCCTGGTCATCACGGTCGGACAAGGGCCAGCGTTCACCAGTGCCACCAGTACCAGCTTCGTCGTTGGCACGGCCGGTACCTTTGCCGTGACCACCACGGGGACGTTGCCAATGACTCTTTCCGAGAGCCCGGCGTTACCCAGCGGCCTGACCTTCGTGGACAACAGTAACGGGACCGCGACCTTGTCAGGCACCCCAGCAACAGGAACTGCCGGTCTCTATCCGATCACCCTGACCGCCACCAACTCCAGCGCGGCGACCAACACGGTGCTCGAACTGACCATCAGTCCTGCCGCGGGTTCTGTGTCCCTGGGCGCCTCGCCGGGTTCGCCCATAACCGTCGGCGCGTCGGTCAAGCTGACCGCCACGGTTCCAACTGGCCAAACGGGCACCGTGAACTTTGAATCCTCGTCCGATGGCACGACCTACACGAGCATCGCCAGCTGTAACGCGCAGGCCATCACCGCAACCACGGCCACCTGCACGACAACCGCGCTTCCCGCGGGGACCATGGACCTCGAAGCGGTCTACTCGGGTGACGTCAACTATGCGGCCGCCACGAGCACTGCCGTGCCCTACGTCGTTAACGCCGTAGTGGTTGTCGGCGGCGGCGGTGGCGGCGGCGGCGGCAGCAGCAGCGGTGGCAGTAGCAGCAGCAGCACGGTCCCGACCGTGACGATCAAGAACATCCCTTCCTCGGCGAGCTACGGAGGCAGTCTTGCCCCATCATTCAGCACCTCCAGTGACGGCACCGTGTTCTCTACGACCTCGTCGACGTCTTCGGTCTGCGCTGTGAATGGCTCGACCGTCAGTTTCGTCGGGGTCGGCACCTGCAGCCTCACCGCGTCGGTCGCCGCAACATTGACCTACCCCGCGGCAACAGGTACCGCCCAAGTCTTCACGGTTGGTCAGGCCACTCCAACGGTCACGATCACGAACATGCCGGCTTCATCGAAGGAAGGCAGCGCCTTCTCCCCGAAGGTCGCCACCTCTGGCAACGGCACCGTCTTCTCGGTGAGTTCGACGTCAACCTCGGTCTGCACCGTGAACGGCTCGGTGGTCCACTTCGTGGGTGTCGGCACCTGCAGCCTCACCGGGTCGGTCGCCGCAACTGCGGACTACTCCGCCGCGAGCAGCACGGCGACGACCCAGTCCTCGAGCGCCACGAAGAGATCCGTGCCGGGTCGACCTTCGATTCGCGTCTCCTCCGCTGCCAAGAGAGCTCTGTCGATTACGCTCACCAAAGCCATAGAGAACGGCGGGAGTCCCATCACGAAGTACCAGTACTCGCTGAACGGCAAGTCCTGGATCATCATCAAGAAGAACTCGCACCGGGTCTTTGTCGTGGGTCGCCTCACAGCGGGCAAGTCGTACAAGGTGCGGCTACGGGCCGACAACGCGGTCGGTTCCGGACTTTCGTCCAAGATCCACAAGGTGAAGATCAAGTAATCGGGCGCCTCGGCGCACACGAGTGAGGTTGTTCCCACCCTGCAGGGCCATCACCCCTGCAGGGTGGGTGACGCGTGAGTGCGTAACTCAGTCGTGGCTCACGCGTTCGCCGCCGCGTTGTTGGTGAACCGCTTCGACGCCAAGCGACGGGGATCAGAGAAACGCGTGATAATCGTCGTACCATTCGCGGACGATCGCGAGAACCTGGTTCTGGGTCAGCGCTTCGAGGTCGCTGTCGACGGCACCAACGACCCGTCGGGCCAAGTCAGGATGTTTCCGCTCCCAGTACTGCACGAGACGCAGCACCTCGTCGGCCTTGCCCTTGCCGTGGCCGATCAGCAGGATTGCCGATGCGTCCCCGACCGCCTCGGTGATCGATTCGTAGAAGACGGGGTTCTGATGATCGGTGTCGTGCATCCGGTGGTGCTGGGCCTCACGGACATGGTGATGACGGATCATCTCGGTCGGCGCATGGATGGTTTCGGGCTTGGTCCCGCGTTCGACCCCGGTGGCCCACACCCGCGCCTCGTCGCGCATTATCGCTACCGCCACCAACCCGCTCACTGGTTCACTCATCTCTGCGCCTCCTCTCATCCCCTGCCTGCCCGCTCAACCGAACTCGGGCGGACCCGACTCCCTCAGCTGCGACGTCAATCGCAACTGACAGTCGTCACCAAGTTAGCGACGGGACTGCGAATTTGACAGTGACCATGGTCACTTTCGCTCACTCGCGGCGAGAAGAGGTTTCCTGGCCACTCGGTCAGAATCACTTTCATTTGGTGCGCCGATGCAATATCGTCAGGGTCAGCAGTATTAAGGGGAGCGCCATGAACGTAGCAACTTTCGTCGCATCGGTTTTCAACAACGAGTTGCCATTTCGCGTCGAGGCGTACGACGGCAGCGTCGCCGAGTCCACTATCAGTTCGTCGGCCAACGACATCACCCTCAAGATCCTGCGCCGCGAAGCGTTGACGCGGGTGCTGACCCATCCCGGGGAGCTCGGTCTCGCGCGCGCCTACGTCGCCGGCGACATCGACGTCGAGGGCGACCTGGACGCGCTCTTCGAGTTGTCGGTCCCTCCGATACGCCATCTCCTCAACGTCAACAACCTTCGTTCGCTGCTCTCGGTCGTGGGGACGTCCGCCATCAGGCCCATCGCGCCTCCAAGGATCGAGGCTCGCCAGCGTGGCGCGTTGCACAGCCGCTCTCGCGACAGCCAGGCGATCTCGCACCATTACGACGTCTCGAACCGCTTCTACGAGATGGTGCTAGGGCCTTCGATGACCTACTCGTGCGCCGTCTTCAAGGCACCCAACGACACGCTCGAGGCCGCCCAGGCTCGCAAGGTGGACCTGGTGGCGCGCAAGCTCGACCTGAAGCCGGGCATGCGCCTGCTCGACGTCGGATGCGGGTGGGGCACCATGGCCGTCCACGCCGCCAAGGCGTACGGCGCGTCGGTGGTGGGCGTGACGCTGTCGGCGCCCCAGCAGGAGTACGCCTCCGAGCAGGCCCGTCTGGCCGGCGTGAGTGACCTGGTGGAGTTCCGGATCCAGGACTTTCGTGACGTCAGCGACGGTCCCTTCGACGCAATCAGCTCGATCGGGATGTCCGAGCACGTGGGACGTCGTTCCCTCGACGCCTACACCCAGATACTCTTCGACCTGCTGCGGCCGGGCGGACGGTTCCTCAACCATGCGATCGGCCGACCAGTTTCCTTCGACCCGGACCCGGACCCGTCCAGGGTCTCGGAGCTCAGCCGCCAGATTCGGATCGCCCTGGGGATGCGCGGCCCTTCCAAGATCGGCAGCCCGTTCATCGAGCGCTACGTCTTTCCCGACGGAGAGCTCCACGAGGTGGGCACCATGGTGTCGATGTTCCAGGCCCACGGATTCGAGGTGCGCCATCTCGAGAGCCTGCGCGAGCACTACGCCCGCACGTTGCGCATCTGGGTGGACAATCTCACCAAGCGCTTCGACGAGGCGGTCGAGGAGGTAGGCCCGGAGCGCGCCCGAGTGTGGCGGCTCTACATGGCCGGGTCGGCGGTGGGCTTCGAGCGCCACCACCTGGAAGTCCACCAGGTCCTCTGCGTGCGTCCCGAGGGGGCGCTGAGCAACATGGCGTTTCGACCGGACTTCGAACCGGACTTCTAGCGCTCCGCGCNNGCACGGCGCCGTTTCGGGGCCGGCGGCTGAAATAGTTTCAAGGAATTCCAACGAGCTCTCTCGGCCAGACCGCGACGCGGATTTACCCGGCAGGGAGATCGCCAGCCCTCGAGCAGGCCGGCGCGCGGAGATGACCTTAGCGATTCTCGCTGCCCGGCGGACCTCGCAGATATGACAAAACCCGCGCGCTCGGACATAATGTCTTTATGCCCTTTATCTCAATCAACCCCGCAACAGGCGAAGTACTCGCCCAGTTCCCCGCCAACAGTCCCGCCGAGGTGGAGGCCGCGCTCGATGCGTCGGCCAACGCCTTTGAGAAGTGGCGCACGACCTCGTTCGACGACCGTGCGATTCTGATGAACCGCGCCGCCGAACTGCTCGAGAACGAAGTGTCGAGCGTGGCCGAGATGCTCACCTCGGAGATGGGCAAGACCCTGATCGCCGCCAAGGGCGAGGTGGCCAAGTGCGCATCGACGATGCGCTACTACGCCGAGCACGCCGAATCGCTGCTCAAAGAGGAGATCATCGCCTCGCCGGCCTCTCGCAGCGGCATCCGCTACGAGCCGCTCGGCGCGGTGCTCGCCGTGATGCCATGGAACTACGCGTTGTGGCAGGCCGTTCGATTCATTGCGCCGTCGATCATGGCTGGCAACGTCGGGGTGCTCAAGCACGCCCACAACGTCCCGATTACCGCCAACTTCCTCGAGGACCTCTTCCTACGCGCCGGCTTTCCCAAGGGCGTCTTCGCCAACCTCTTCCTCTCGCACGACGCACTGTCGGCAATCATCGCCGACGACCGCATCGCGGCGGTCACCTTGACCGGTTCGGAAGGCGCCGGGGTGCGAATTGGCCAGCTCGCTGGAGCCAACCTAAAGAAGTGCGTGCTGGAACTCGGCGGTTCCGACGCGTTCATCGTGGCCGGTTCAGCGGACATGGCGCGAACGATCCCGATGGCCGTGACCGGCCGGATCCAGAACAACGGACAGAGCTGCATCGCGGCGAAGCGCTTCATCGTCGTGAAGGAGCGCGCCGACGAGTTCATCGATGGATTCGTCGCGGCCATGAGCGCCGTGGTCGTCGGCGACCCGATGGACCCCGCCACGGTCCTGGGGCCGCTCGTCAACGAAGAGCAGCGCGACCTCATCGACGCCCAGGTCCAGGACTCCGTCGCCAAGGGCGCGAAGCTGCGCACCGGCGGCAAGAAGATCGAGGGAAAGGGCTTCTTCTACCCGGCCACCGTCCTGACCGACGTTCCCCGGGATTCGCGCGCCGGCTGCGAGGAGCTTTTCGGACCCGTCGCGATCGTCGAGGTCGTCGAGAACCTCACCGAGGCGATCGAGTTGGCCAACTCCACGCCCTGGGGTCTGGGCGGTTCGATCTGGGCCACGGACCAGGCGGAGATCAATCAGGCCATTGGCGGTATCGAGGCGGGAATGGTGTTCGCGAACGCCATCGTCGCCTCCACTCCCGAGCTGCCGTTCGGCGGCATCAAGAAGTCCGGCTACGGACGCGAACTGTCCGCCCAAGGAATCAGGGAGTTCACCAACGTCAAGACCTTCTACGTCGCCTAACCGGAACCCACTTCCGCACCGTCCGCACGGTCTGGTCTTGTAGGCTCTCGCTGCGATGAGGTTACGTTCGATACTCCCAGACGAATGCGACGCGCTCGGTGAAATCACCGTCGCGGCCTTCCGTCAACTCATGGGCGGCGCAGCGCTCGGCGGCTACGAGGAAGTCCTGCGCGACGTGGCCAGTCGAAGTGACGACTGCGACGTGATCGTTGCGGTTGGCGCGAACGATCACGTGGTGATGGGTGGGGTCACGTACGTCCCCGACGCCACCCGGTCCATGAGCGAGTTCAGCGACCCCGAGGCCGCCGGCATCCGGATGCTGGCGGTGGATCCCGAGCACCAGGGCGCCGGCATCGGCGGTGCACTCGTGGAAGCCTGTATCGCGCGAGCGCGAGCGCAGCATCGCAAGCGCATCATCCTTCACTCGACCCCGGTGATGGAAGTGGCCCGCGCCATGTACGAGCAGCTCGGCTTCGATACCGCTCCCGCACTGGACGTCTGGGTGACCGAGGAGCCTTACTCCGCGCAGAATCCCCTGCACCTCATTGCCTACGTCCTCACCCTCTAGGGTCGAGCAAGTCCGGGCTGAGAGGTCGTCGCAGGGGGCGGTGCGACGGCAACGCTCCACCAAGGCGCCTTATACTGCGAATCATCATGACACTGCTGTTCTGGATAGTAATCGTTCTGTTCTGTCTGGCCGCCGAGGTGCACACCAACGCCTTCGTGGCACTCTTCGTGGGCGTTGGCGCCACCTTGTCCTTCATCCTCGCCCTGGCGGGGATCCCCTTCGCGCTGCAGGCGGTCGCGTGGCTGATCGTCTCGGGCGGCACCCTCTTGTTCCTGCGGCCGTTTGCGCTGCGCAGATTCCATCATCGCCCCTACGAGATCGACATGTCGCGGCCGACGAGCAACACCATGACCGACCTCAGGGGTTTCGTGGAGGTGACCGTGGGCGACGAGAAGCATCCCGGGAAGGTCAAGATCCAGGGCGAGTCGTGGAAGGCCGTGACGGAGTGGCCCGAAGCGATACCGGAGGGCAATCAGATCGTGGTGCGAAAGGCATTCGGCACGACCCTCTGGGTCGATCCGATGTGATTCGCTAGACGTGGCGGGCAACCCCGTGGCGTCGCCCTCAGGTCCTCGCACGTGGCGAGGGAGTCCTTACACTGACGCCGCTCCCGGCACGCCGTCCATGACACTCTTGATGGCCTGAGCGGCACCGAGGAGGGCTGCGCTTTCGGCGGGGATGATGAGCTTGGTGTTCGGGCTCTCGGCGAACTTGGCCAGCGTGTCGAGCTGGAGGATCGCCACGAGGGTCGGGTCCGGAGTCTGGAGCTTGATCGCGGCGTACACCGACGCGATCGCCTGGGCCCTGCCCTCGGCCTCGAGGATGAGGGCCTGGCGCTGGCCTTCGGCGCGCAGGATGGCGGACTGCTGGGCGCCCTCGGCCTCCTTGATGGCCGCCTGGCGCTGGCCGTCGGCGACGTTGACCGCGGACTGCTGCTGGCCCTCTGATTCGAGGATCCGCGCACGCTTCTCCTGATCTGCCTGCTTCTGGAGGGCCATGGCCTGGAGGATCTGCTCGGGCGGGGTGATCTCGAGGACCTCGACCCGGTTGATGCGCACACCCCACTTGTCAGTGGCCTCTTCCATCTGGGTCTGGAGCAGCGTGCCGATCCTCTCGCGCTGGGAGAACGCCTCGTCCAGGGTGATGCTGCCGAACACCGCACGCACCGAGGTCCGCGCAAGGTTGTCGACGCTGACCAGGTAGTCGGAGTTCGTGAAGAGCGCCAAGCGCACGTCGACGACCTGGCTGAAGATCGTCGCGTTGACGATGACCGCGACGTTGTCGCGCGTGATGACCTGCTGACGGTCTCCGGTGCGCGGCGTCTCACGGACGTCGACGATCTTCATGACCTCGATGAAGGGAACGATGAAGGTGAGCCCGGGGTTCTTCACGTCCTTGAACTCGCCGAAGCGCGTTATCACGCCGACGAATCCCTGTTGGACGATCCGAACGGCCTTGACGATCGCCGCCAGGACCAGGAGCACTATTACGCCGGCCACAATTGCTAGAACAAGTCCCACCATCTGAATCTCCTCAAGAGAGCACTGCTTCGGGTTCAACTACCAGCATTCTGCCTGGTTCTCGGATTGTAGCGGGCGCGGTGTCGAGCGAAGTCCCGAGGCCGCGCGCCTAACGAGAAGCGCGCATCGCCGCGAACAGGAGGTACGTCCCACCGTCCAGGGACCCGGGTTCTGCGCACGCCGCCGTCTCGTGATCGAGGAGTCGGTCCCAGCGCCCCGCGTCTTGCTCGAGCTCACTAAGGGCCCCCAACATCGTCGAGCGACGCCCAGTGGCTCGCGCTCATCGACACGACGTCACCCGCTCCGGGCGGCCAGCTCAGAGGCGTCGCGAGCCCGGAACATATTCCAGACGTGCGCAGTCCCGATGTCACGCAGGTCGCCCGTCGCGAGCACGAGGTCGTTCGACTCCTCGCCCGCGACCTCCGTGTCCTCTAGGGCGCCGCGAAGGAGGAGGCGCCACGAGCCGAGCACGGACATGACCGCACCATCGTGCTTGGTGATCCGCAGCAATCCCGAGAGCGCCTCGTCGACGTCCTCGAACGCGTACGAGAAGGGTCCGCCGTAGGCCACGACGGCGTCGAATTCGGCGTCGGCGTGGCGCGACGTGGCACAAGTGTCGAGGAACTCGCGCGACTGCACGAACGACTCCGCCGACGTTCCCCCAGGTGCCCTCGGTGCAGTTCGAGCGGGACGGGCGAGAAGTCGGTAACCGAGACCCGCCCGGCGATTCTCACAGCGTCGCAATCTACGCGGACCTCGGTCAGCGCTGCATCGAGGCGCGAGCCACCTTCTCGACGGCCGCCGCGACGGCCTTGACGACGCTGGCGTTGAAGACCGTGGGGACGATGTAATCCTTTGAGAGTTCGCTCTCCTTGACAACGTCGGCTATTGCCCGTCCCGCGGCGATTTCGATCTCCTCGGTGATCGCAGTGGCACCCACGTCGAGCAGGCCCCTGAAGATTCCGGGGAAGGCGAGCACGTTGTTGATCTGGTTCGGCTCGTCGCTTCGTCCCGTCGCGACGATGGCGGCGTAACGGCGGGCCAGGGCCGGGTCGACCTCCGGGTCCGGGTTGGCCAGGGCGAAGATGATCGAATCAGGAGCAAGAAGCTTCAGCTGCTCCTCGGTCACGAGGTTCGATCCGGAAACCCCGATGAAGACGTCCGCTCCGGTCATGGCGGCGGAGAGGTCACCGGTGCGCTTCTCCTTGTTCGTGTTCGCCGCGAGCCAGTGGCGAACGCTGTCGAGGCGGTCATCGTCCTCGGAGATGATGCCGTGCCGGTTCACTCCCACGAGGTCGCCCACGCCCTCGGCGAGCAGCAGCTTGGAGATTGCGACCCCGGCGGCACCGACGCCGAGCACGCAGACCCGGACATCCTTCATCTCCTTGCCCACCACGCGAAGCGCGTTGAGCAGCGCGGCGTAGACCACGGTGGCCGTCCCGTGCTGGTCGTCGTGGAACACCGGGATGTCCAGCAGTTCGCGAAGACGCGATTCGATCTCGAAGCAGCGCGGCGCCGAGATGTCCTCGAGGTTGATGCCCCCGTAGACCGGGGCGAGGCACTGCACGATACGCACGATCTCGTCAACGTCCTGGGTGTCGAGGCAGACCGGCCACGCGTCGATGTCCGCGAACTGCTTGAAGAGCAGGGCCTTGCCCTCCATGACCGGCAGCGCGGCCGCCGGGCCGATGTTGCCGAGTCCCAGCACCGCCGAGCCGTCGGTCACGACCGCCACGGTGTTGCGCTTGATGGTGAGCTTCCTGGCGAGCGAGGGGTCCTTCGCGATGGCGCTCGAGATGCGCGCGACTCCGGGCGTGTAGGCCATCGAGAGGTCGTCGCGGGTCTTCAACGCGATCTTGGGCGAGACGGCGATGGTACCGCCGAGGTGCAGCAGGAAGGTCCGGTCGCTGATCGCGCGAACGTCCACGCCCTCGACGACGTCGACTGCCGCCTTGATCACTTCGGCGTGCCCCTCGTCGACGGCGTTGCAGGTCACGTCGACCACCATGCGCCCCTCGATCGGCTCGACGACGTCGAGGGCCATGACGAGCCCGCCGGCGGCGCTCACGGCGCTCGCGATGGCCGGTAGGTCCGAGGCGCTATCGAGCGCGACCCGCATCGTTATTGAATAGGAGGCACTGGGCATGCTCATGGCTGTGACGCACTTTCCTTGGAATTGGTCCGAAGACATCTCTCTGGCGGCACCGACCGCAAAGAGAACACGACCGGTGCACGCAAGACCGACGCTATCGCACAGTCATAAAACCGAACTAGGGCCCTTGGTCCCCCCCGGTCACATCGACCGAGGATTGGACGAACCCGACGGCGATATCGCACTCACTTCCCGGGTCGTTGGACGCGCGAAGTGAACGGTGATTGGCGCCTTGCGCTGGGTTACCGGGAAGTATCTCGCACCTCGTGCACGAGGATCCCGCCGCTCTCGAAGAAACTCGCCCACCGACTAAAATGGGGTTCAGGCATCCTGCGCTGCGCGCGACCGTCCACGATTCGACCATCACTCATTGACTCGGTGAATGGACGATGCCCCACTTCGCCTCAACCGACGGCGTTGGTACTGATTGGGCACCTCATGAAGCATTCAACGATTCAACGTCCCGTCAGCCGGATCCTGCACTGGGTCGGCGACGTCACCTCGCGGTCGGGAGTCGCGGCAGTCGTCGCCATGGTTGTCTTCCTGTTCGCCATCCTGCTCACGATCTTCGGCTTCCCCGGGCGCTGGATGGAGGGTTTCTCCACGGCGGCGGCATCGATCTCCTTGGTGATGCTGTTCATCATCCAGCACACACAGAGTCGCCAGCAGACCGCGACACAGCTGAAGCTCGACGAGCTCATCCGGGCGATTCCCGAGGCCGACGACCTGCTCGTCCATATCGAGACCGCCAAGGAAGCGGAGCTGATCGAACGCGAACAGGACCACATCGCCCATCACGATTCCCTGCGAGAGACCTCGGAGGACCAAGGCGAGCAGTGACCGACGGTCAGGGAGGACGGTCGGGTGGACTCCGCGATTCACCCAAATCGGGCATTGTTCTGAGCCCAATAGCTACCGCCCCTCGGAGCTGCACTGCGCATCCGTGGTGGGTCGCCGACCACGGCTGCCGTCACTTCATCGAGACGAATTCGCGCTGCGTGGAACAGCCCGTCTCATGACCCAAGGCACGACGGGGAGGGCGCGATCTGGAGCAACGAGTCGGTGGTGGCGACTCAGCGTCTCACGTGCCTCTGGCGACGCGCCGGCGCCAGCACCACGAGTGACTTGTACGTCACGACCGCGATCGCGAGATGCATCAGAACGAGGAAGATGACCGCCTTGGCGGGCTGTCCCAGGTACCAGATGGCCGCGTCCGGAACCAGCAGGACGACGGTCACGGCGACGGCCATTCGCAGGAAGAGCCACTTGGGCCTCGAAGTGATGCGAGAGGTGATGGGCCAGCCAACGCACGCGATCACCACACCGATCACCGTCAACTTCGCGTAGTCCGAGAACTGGAAGTGCGCGTAGCCCCTGGTCGACGGGAAGACCCGCGTGGCGATCGTCGCGATGATCATGTCGGCGACGAGCGATCCGACGATCGCGACGAGCGAGGCGAAGACGACCTCGCCCGTCGAGGGCTGGCGCGGTGGATCAAAGTCGACGTGGAGGATCTCCATAAGTCGTTGCACGCTCTTGGGCAGGCGCTCGGGGCTGAAGTTCATCGATCGGTTCTCTCGTACGCACTAGCGGCGGGCACCACATTTTAGACGGTCCGGCAGAGGCGTCCGATCGCCTACCCAACGGAGTCGGTCGCTGCCTCTTCGAGGATTGAACGCAGCTGACGGCCCATCTCGCGTGGATTCCCCGATATCTCGTCGATGACCTCGCCCTGCGCTTCGACATCGTCACCGGGATGGTAGAGCGAGATCCGCAGTCCGCGGCCGCCCCGCTCGGCCGTGACCACCCAAGGCAGCCCAATCACGCCGGAATCCTTGGTGGCCATGATCTGGCCGGAGCGCCCGATGCCAATGCTCCATTCGGGAGAGCGGGCCGCGTCGATTACGCGCTGGAGTTCGTTGCCACTTGAGAATCCCGATGATTTTGCGATACCCACCACCTTAGGGCGGCCTGACACCGGCAGTCTCTACGAGAGCCACGAGCCGGAACTTTCGAGTTCCTCCTTCAGCGCCTCCAACGTCGCGCGTACCGAGGTCTTGGTGAACTGCGCCCGGTCAAAGCCGTCGCCGGCGCTCGAACGGCGAAGGAAGTAGTTGCGGCGGTCCTTCCACTTCTCGGTGACCCGGCACCCCGCGCCGGTCTGCTCGACTGCGAACTCCCACCTCGACACCCGAAACCCCCGGCACGTCACTTCGAAGACGAAACTGGTCGGAGGGTCGCACGCCGTCACCCGCGCGGACGTCGACCAGGTCGAACCACCGCGGGCGTTCGTTCCCCGGAACCGCGCACCAGGTGCCGGTCCGGACGCGTTGAGCCACTCCCCGCCCGTGTTCTCCGGAGAGCGGCCATCGCGGGCAGGTCGGCGATGGCCGCGATGGCCACCTGCGGTGGCACGGAGATTTCGATCGAATCGGAGTAGTCCACAGGTGGACTCTAGTAACCGACTTAAGAGTTCATCGACTTCGTGACCGTCGACACGATGCGCTCGACCGACGGGATCGCCAGGTCCTCGAGCGCGTCGGCAGCCGGCAGCGGGATGTGCGGCGTGGTGATGCGCACCACCGGCCCGTCGAGGTCGTAGAAGATCTCCTCGCTGACGATTGAGGAGAGCTCGGCACCCCAGCCGCAGAGGCGGGGGTTCTCCTCGATCGTGAACAGCCGGCCGGTGGCCGAGACCTCGCGCAGGATCGTCGAGGTGTCGAGCGGCACCAGGGAGCGCACATCCACGACCGTGCAGTCGACGCCGGCGTGGCCGAGCTCCTCGGCGGCGGCGAGGGCCTTGGGCACCATGGAGCCCAAGGCCACCAGCGTCGCGTCGGAGCCCTGGCGCAGCACCTTGGCCAGCCCGAGCTGGTCGACGATGTCGCCGTCGGGCACGTCCATCTTGGACGAGTAGAGGACCTTGGCCTCGAGGAAGATCACCGGGTCGTCGTCGCGAATCGAGGCGGCCATGAGGCCAATCACGTCAGCCGCGTTCGAGGGCACCACGACCTTCAGGCCTGGGATCATCATCGCCCAGTTCTCCACGCTCTGGGAGTGCTGGGCGCCGAAACGGAGCCCGCCGCCGTTGCCCGAGCGGATCACCAGCGGAAACGACATCTGGCCGTTGGTCATGTAGCGGCTCTTGGCGATCTCGTTGGCGACGATGTCCCAGCAGACGGCGAAGAAGTCCGAGAACATGATCTCGGCGATGGGGCGCAGCCCGGTCATCGCGGCGCCCATCGCGGCGCCCAGTATGGCCTGCTCGGCGATGGGGGTGTCGCGCACGCGCACGCCACCGAACTCGTCGAACAGTCCTACCGTGCCCTTGAACACGCCACCCGCCGCGCCGATGTCCTCGCCCAGGAAGACCACCGACTCGTCGCGGCGCATCTCCTGAGCGATGCCACGCGCGATTGCTTCACGAAACGTCAGTTGCGCCATGAGGATCCTCCATCCGCCCATACGTCCTTCATCAACAGGTCCTCGCCCGGGATACCGCCGGCCTTCGCTTCCTCGGTGGCCAGATCGACCTCGGCGGCGACCTCGGACTCGATGGCGAGGAGCTGCTCCTCACTCGCTCCTTCTTCGAGCAGGCGCGCGCGGTAACGCGGCAACGGGTCCTTCGCGAGCCATTCGGCCACTTCGGCGTCGGGACGGTACTTGCCCGGATCGGCGCGCGAGTGGCCGCCGTGTCGGTAGGTCTTGGCCTCGATCATGCTCGGACCTTCCCCGGCGCGGGCCCGGGCAATCGCGGTGGCGGCGACGTCGTAGACGGCGTCGGCGTCATTGCCGTCGACGATGATGCTCTCGAGCCCGTAGGCAACGGCGCGGTCGGCGGCCGGGTTCGCCACGGGAGTGACCTCGCTGGTGCGCGTGTACTCCATCCACAGGTTGTTCTCGCACACGAAGATCACCGGCAGCTTCCAGACGGCGGCCAGGTTCAGCGCCTCGTGAAATGCCCCGATGTTGGTCGAGCCGTCGCCGAAGAAGCAGACGGCCACCTGGTCGGTGCCGCGGTACTGGGCACTCCAGGCCGCCCCGCACGCGATCGGCAGGTGAGCCCCGATGATGGCGTAGCTACCCATCACACCGTGCTCGACGCTGGTGAGGTGCATCGAGCCGCCCTTGCCGGCCATGAGACCGTTGCTTCGCCCGAGCAGTTCCGCCAGGACCGGCGTCATCGGCACCCCGCGCGCCAGCGTGTGAGCGTGTCCGCGGTAGGTGGCGAAGGTCCAGTCGGTCGATTTCATCGCGGTGGCGAAGCCGGCGGCGATCGCCTCCTGGCCGAGCGAGAGGTGGCTCGTGCCCTTGACGAGGTTCTCGAGGAATAGGTCGTAGGCCCGCGTCTCGAACTGACGCAGCGCGACCTGGCTGCGGTACATCGACAGCTTCGTCTCGAAATCCAGGGGACCCGTTCGAACGGTAGTGGTGGTCATGCTCTCTCCTAGTACTCGTTGGCCACCATGAGTTCCTGCGCGGGAAATCGCGTAAGAATCGCGGGGCCGTCGTCGGTGACGACGATCTCTTCTTCAATTCGTGCGGCTGAGACGCCGTCCGAAGCTGGGCAGTAGGTCTCGAGCGCGAAGACCATGCCGGCCTTCAGCTCGATGGGGTCGATCAGGCTGTTCAGCCGGCTGATCACCGGACGCTCGTGCAGACCGAGACCCAGGCCATGGCCGAACTGCAGGCCGAAGGCCGCCATCTCGTTGGCGAAGCCGAACTCGGTCGCCGCGGGCCAGGCGTTGGCGATGACGTCGGTGGTCATGCCAGGGCGCACCAGGTCGATGGCCGTGTCCATCCATTCGCGGGCCCGGGCGTAGGCGTCACGCTGGGAAGCCGTGGAGCTGCCGACGCCGAGGGTCCGGTAGTAGCAGGTCCGGTACCCGTTGAAGGAGTGGATGATGTCGAAGAAGGCCTGGTCGCCGGGCCGGATGATTCGGTCGGTGAAGTTGTGCGGATGTGGGTTGCATCGCTCGCCCGAGACTGCGTTGACCGCCTCAACCTGGTCCGAACCCATCTCGTAGAGCCGCTTGTTCACGAGCGCCACGATCTCGTTCTCGCGAACGCCGGGCTTGAGGGCCTCGAAGATGTCGTGGTAGACGCCGTCGACCATCGCCGCCGCCTGGGAGAGCAGCATGATCTCGTCCTGGGACTTGATCTGGCGCGCGTCGAGCATGGTCTGCTGGGCGTCTCGGACCTCGACCCCCGCGGCCTGGATCTCGAAGAGGAACGGCAGCTCGACGATGTCGATGCCGATGGGCTGGCCGAGCACGCCGTGCTCGTCGAGGATCCCGACGAGTTCCTTCACGGCCGAGGTGAAGAGACCCGCCCGCGGGGCGATCGCCCCGCGCAGGCCCAGCATCCCGGCCCGGCAGTTGTCGGGCTCGAGCCACGGGGCGAAGAGCTTGTGGTGGCGGGCCGCCGACCCGAAGTCCCAGACGATTGGCTCGTGGTCGCGCGTGAGCAGGCAGTACCGCGTCATCTTGTCGCCGAGCGCGCCGCCGACCCAGGTGCCCGACACGTAACGGATGTTGTAGAAGTCGAAGAGCAGCAGCGCGCCGAACTCGCTCGCCTCGAGGGCCTCGCGGGCGCGCGCGATCCGGTAGCTGCGCAGTCGGTCGAAGTCGACCCGGGTCTCGAAGTCGACACCCATGTGCCCCGGGGTGTTCATCGTGGGGCCGAATCCATCTCTCATTTCGCACCTCCCAGTCCGTCGTCGATCGTGATGTTCTCGGGCTCCATCGCGAGGCCCGCGCCGCGGGCCGCCTCGAGCAGCAGCACGGCGAAGTCCTGGTCGGCGTGACCGGCGCCGATTGAGCTCACGACGATCTCGGTGCACAGCGCCGAGACCGGCATCGGAACGCTCATCTTCTTCGCCGCCGCCATGCCGAGATCGAAGTCCTTACGCAACAGCGTAGGGGTGAAGGTCGGCGTGAAGTCCAGGTTGACGAACGCCGGCGTCTTATAGCGCGAGAAGGTCGAGCCCATCACCGAATCGTTCACGAAGCCCAGGAAGTCGCTGCGCTTGACGCCGCCGCGCTCGGCCAGCACCGTGATCTCGGCCAGCGCCTGGGTGACGATGCCGAGGAGCATGTTGTGGCAGATCTTCACCAGTCGGGACACCTCGCCGTCGCCCACGTAGGTCACGCCCTTGCCGAGCTGGTCGAGGAAAGGATGCACCTCGTCGAAGGCGCCACGGGTACCCGACACGGCGAGCGTCAGCTGGCCCGAGGCGACGACCTTGGGGTTGCCGCTCACCGGAGCCGCGAGGAAACTCGCAGCTCGCGCGGCGCACGACTCGCGCACACTGGCGGAGATCTCCGTCGAGACGGTAGAGCAGTCGATGACGATCCTCGGGGCGCGCGAGGGGTCCGAGAGCACTCCCTGGGCGCCGGTCGTCACGTCCAGCAGGTCGTTGTTCGCCGAGACCATGATGAAGACGATGTCGCAGCCGGCCAGGTCCCTGGGGGTGTCGACGACCTTGGCGCCGAACTCGGCGAGGGCCTCGGCCTTGGCGCGCGTGCGGTTCGTGACGGTGACGTCGTTGCCGGCCAGCACCAAACGCTTGGCCATGGCGGTCCCCATGCGACCGCAGCCGATCCAGCCGATTCGTGTCGTGTCTGGACTCATGTCCTCGTCCTCCTCGGAACTCGCATTACGAGCCCTCGCCCGTGACGGCCGCCTCTTCGATACTGCCTCCGAGATAGAGCGCGCCGATCTCAGGATTGTTCAACACTTCGTGTCCCGTTCCCGACAGCCGGACCTGACCGTTCTCCAGCACGACGGCGAAGTGGCTCATCTTCAGCGCCTGGCGGGCGTTCTGCTCGACCAGCAGGACGGTACGGCCCACGCTGTTCATCAACTTGATCGTGGCGAACATGGCCCGCAGGGTCTTCGGGTCAAGTCCCATCGACGGCTCGTCGAGCACGACCAGTTGGGGCTCGAGCATCAGGCAGCGCGCGAACTCCACGAGCCGCTGCTGGCCGCCCGAGAGGCTGCCGGCCTTGTCCTTGGCACGCTCGGCCACGATAGGGAACACGTCACGGACGTGGTCCATGCGCTGGGCGATGACCTTGCGGTCCTTCACGAGAAAGGCTCCGAGTTCGACGTTCTGCTCGACGGTCATCTCGCGGAACAGGCTGTGGTTCTGGGGAACCTGCACGACGCCCAACTTCAGGATCTCCTTCGGGCTGAGCCCCACCAGCGGCGTCCCCTTGAACCAGATCTGGCCTAGACGTGGATGGACCAGGCCGCTAACGGTCTTGAGCAGGGTCGACTTGCCCGAGCCGTTCGGCCCCACGATGCAGGTGATGCCGCCCTGGGGGACCTCAAAGTCCACGCCCTTGAGCACGTCACCGCCGCCGTAGCCGGCGACGACCCCCTCGAATCGCACGAAGGCGTCCGACTCAGCCATTGTCGGCCTGCGAGTCTTCGTCTTCGTCCTCGTCGTCGCCGCCGCCAAGGTAGGCGTCGAGGACCAAGGGATTGCTGCGCACGTCGGCCGGGGCGCCGGAGACCAGGTCGCAGCCTTGGTGCATCACGGTGACCGTGTCGCAGAGCCGCATCACGAACTCCATGTTGTGCTCCACGATGAGGAACGTCTTGCCGTCCTTGTTCAGCGTCCGGATCTTCTCACCGATCTCGTTGATGAGTGTCAGGTTGACGCCGCCAGCCGGCTCGTCGAGCAGGATGACGTCGGGGTTGGCGACCAGCACGTAGGCGAGCTCGAGGAGTTTGCGCTGGCCGTACGAGAGCATCCCGGCCTCGGTCGAGGCGAGCCGGGCCAGGCCAACGAACCCGAGCCACTCCATCGCCGCGTCGAGGTCGGCCTTCGAGGACTTCGAACGGGTCAGTCCCCGCAGCGATCCCTCATCGTGCTGGGTGGCGACGAGCATGTTCTCCACGACGCTCATGCGCGCGAAGATCCGCGTCAGCTGGAAGGTGCGGCCGATGCCGAAGGCGAAGACCTTGTCGGGGCGGGCGTTGGTGATGTCCCTGCCGTCGAAGGTCACCTTGCCGGCGTCAGGCTTCACGTAGCCAGTGATGACGTTGAACAGCGTGGTCTTGCCCGAGCCGTTCGGACCGATGAGGCCGGTGATGCTGCCCTTCTCGACGTTCAGCGAGCAGCCGTTGAGCGCCTGGACCCCGCCGAAGGCGCGAGAAACGCCCTGAGCGCTGAGAAGCGTTGCCATCAGTGGCCGCTCTCGACGGGCGTGGCGCCCGCGGTCGCGAGCTCGGCCTTCACCGCGCGCCTCGTCCACCAGTCGCGGACGTAGATGACGATGCCCTTGGGCGCGAACAGGATGACGAGGAGGAACAGCGCCCCGAAGATGATCAGGTACAGCGAGCCGAGCGAGCCGCCGGAGAACGTGACCGTGAAGTACTGCTGGGTCGACTCGAGAATCAGGCCGCCCAGGATCGGACCAAGCAGCGTGCCGAACCCGCCGAAGAAGGCCATGAGCGCGATGGTGATGTCGAAGATCGGGTCGTAGACGAACTGGGGATAGATCTGGCCCTGGTACATGGCGAACAGCGCCCCGCCCATCCCGATGGCGAAGGCCGACATCGCGAAGCCCGTGAGCTTCACTTGAAAGACCTTTACCCCGAGTCCGAGGGCGCGGTCCTCGTCGTCGCGGATGGCGAGCAGCTGCAGCCCGAAGCGCGAGCGGCGCACCAGCGCCGACAGGATCACGGCGAAGATCAGGATCGCGAGCGCGACGTAGTAGAAGGGCACGTCGTAGTAGCTGGCCAGCCAGGGTATGTACGGCAACGAGATCCCTCCGGTGCCCCCGGTGAAGCTGAGGTTGATCGCGGTGAGCTGGAACACGAAGAAGATGGCGATCGTGATCACCACGAAGGTGTGGCGGCGCACCCGCAGGGCGATCGCGCCCACCGGTATGGCGACGAGCATGGCCACGAGACCGCCCAGTGGCACCAGCCAGAACATGGCGGCGCCGCCGGTCATGTGCAGGTGGTTCGCCACCAAGGCCATCGTGTAGGCCCCGGTTCCGTAGAAGGCCGCCGAGCCCAGGGCGACGTAGCCCGAGTAGCCCGAGAACATGTTCCACGACGTGGCGCACCCCGTGAAGATCAGGGTGATGACCGCGATATCGCGGTAGGCCGGATTCGACACGATCACCGGGAACAGCAGGAATAGCACGAGGGCGAGGCCCCAGAGGGAACTCTTGAGTCGGAGCATTAGGCGACCCTCGCAGACTGCTTGCCGAAGAGCCCTTGCGGACGCAGCGACAGGACGAGCACGAGGACGAGGAAGAAGGTGATCTGCGACCACACCGGCGACCAGACCACTCCGACCACGTCCTCGAGCGTCACCATGAGGATGCCGGCCAGGAGGGCGCCGCCGAGGCTGCCCATGCCACCGAGCACGATGATCACGAGCAGGCGCGATATGAGGTCGTAGCTGGAGCTCGCATTGAAAGCGTTGGTCGCGCCATAGACCATGCCCCCCGCGGCCGTGACGGCGACGCCGATACCGAAGCAGATCGTCGAGACGCGACGGACATCGATTCCGATCAGTGCGGCCGCCGTCTGATCGGCCAACGAGGCGCGGATGCTCGCGCCGAAGCGGGTCCGGTACAGCATCACGTACAGGCCGCCCAGGAGGATGGCCGCCATGATGAATCCGAAAACGTCGATGTAGGCGATGTACGTGCCGAAGATCTCGAAGGACTTGTTGACGTACCACGCGTGGAGCTCCACGGGGTTGGCCGTGAAGATCATGTTGAGCGCCCCTTCGATCACCAAGGAGATCGCGTAGGTGACCAGGATCGACATCGCGGTGCGCTCAGGTCCCTTCAGGCGTCCCAGGAATAGCCGCTCCACCACGATCCCCACGACAAAGAGCGTGGGGATCGTGATGGCTAGGCCCGCAAAGAGGTCGATTCCGAAGTGTACGGAGAGGGCGTAGCTCAAGTAGGCGCCCAGGATCACCAGGATCCCCTGCGCCACGTTGATTATGTCCATCACTCCAAAGATCAGAGTCAAGCCAGTTGCCATGAGGGCGTAGACCGAACCGATCAGTACGCCATCAACCAGGGCATAGACGAGAGCAGCACCGTTCAAGAGTTGCTAACCCCACGCCGGCTTGGGGAAGAGAACCTTCACCGCACCCTTGTCGGTGACCGGGTTGACCTCGACGAACTTCGAGCCCTGCCACTGGAACGTGTAGGCCGTCTGGGCGAGGTTCTCGCCGAGCGAGTTGAACTTCACCGCGCCCTGCACGCTGCTCAGAGTCTTGCCCGAGTGCAGGTACTTGATGATCTTGGCGTTGTTGAAGCCACCCGTAGCCGTGACGGCCTGGGCCATGACCTGACCGACCGAGTACGCCTCGGCGATGTCAGCGTTCACGCCGGCTGCCGTGCCACCGTACAGCTTGATGTACTCGGCGACCATCTTCACGCTCTGCGGATTGGTCGATCCCCCGTACCACGAGTTCGGCACCATCATGCCGTTGGCATTGCCTGCGCCTACGGCGGTGATGAACGACTTGCCCTGGTCCGGACCGGCCGTCGCAACGAACGCCTTAGGCGTGTAGTGCGCCTGCTCGAAGGCCTGCATGAAGGCCGATACGGTCGGCACGTCGACCGATCCGAGCACGACGACCTGGGCGTGTGAGGCGGCCACGGCATCGGCAATGGAGGTGAAGTCAGTCAGTTCGGCGGGGAAGACGTTGTTGTACACCGTCTTCAGCTTCTTTCCGATGAGCTTCTGCGCCTCCTGGACGACGGGCTGGGTGAACGGGTCATTGGACGTGGCGTACGCGATGGTCGTCGGACGCTTGCTATTCGGCAACGACGTCAGCCAATGCGCGAACGGCGCGAGGTCGTACGACACCGGCAGCGTCACGTCAAAGACATTGCTGAGCCCGGCCGAGAAGACCGAAGGTCCACCACCAGCGCCCTCGACCATGGCGTAGCCGTAGCGATTGACCGTCTGCGCGGAAGGCAAGGTCAGCAGCGTCGAGAACGGCCCGAAGGTCAGGCTCACGTGATTGACCGAGATCAGCGTCTTGTAGTTGGTCACGACCTGCGTGGCGCTCGAGGCATCCGACTTGATGATCAGGTTGACCTTGTGGCCGAGCAGACCGCCTGCCTTGTTCAGGTCAGCGGCCCACAGCTTGTAGCCCTGCTGGTAGGCGAGACCATCGGCGGAGAAGTCACCCGAAAGCGAGAGCGAGATACCGATGGATACCGGTGCGCCCTTGGCGAGCGAGCCACTGGAACTCGCGCCGCTGGTGGTCGTCATCATAAGCATCGACGCTGCTGCGACCGAGGTCACACCAAACGTGCGAAAGAGTTTCCCTCTTCTATTCATAAATCCCCCCATACGTTTATGCGTCCCTGGCGTTCCCCCAAATGCCGTTGTTCCAGGGTCGATCACTCGGTGAGCGATTTGGTAACCATAACGATGGCGCGGTACGCAGTCAAGCCAGAAACGGCCAAATACGTCATTTAGGCATGAAAAGATTTCAAGGTCGACACACTGTTCGCCGTCACCAATTCTCAGTTACCATCAACGTCTATTCAAACGTCCGGGGGGAGGATCATGGTCGACGTTCTGCTGGAGACCGCAGTTGCCAATTGGGAGCCGCGCTTCACCGCCAACGGAGTCGACGCCAGCGACTACGCGCGCATCACCAAGAGTCTCGAGCGTTGGGACGATTGGTGCGACGCATGGTGCTCCGGCGCCGAGACGCATCTCGCGCTCGCCGAGGCCGCCGAGCGCGAGGGCCGTCTTCTCAGCGCGGGCGAGTTCTACGCCCGCGCCGCCACCTACTTCCATTTCGCGAAGTTCCTATTCGTCCACGACCTCGACCAGGCCAAGGCCGCCCACGCCCGAGCGGTGGACGCGATCAACCGCGCCGTTCCCCTCTTCGACCCGCCGGGCAGCCGCGAGGAGATCGCCTTCGAGGGTTCCACGTTGGTTGGCATTTTCCGCGCGCCGCACCGGGACGGTCCGCACCCTACGGTCATCTTGATCCCTGGCCTCGACTCGACGAAGGAGGAGTTCCGCGACGTCGAGCGCACCTTCCTCGACCGGGGTATGGCGGTGTTCGCCCTCGACGGTCCCGGACAGGGCGAGGCGGAGTGGACGCTCCCGATACGCCCCGAGTGGGACCGGGTCGGTGACACGGTGCTCGGCCACCTGCGTACGATGGCCGAGGTGGACAGCGAGCGCATCGGGGTCTGGGGCGTGAGCCTCGGCGGCTTCTACGCCGCGCGCATGGCCAGCTCCGACCTGCCGATCAAGGGAACCATTGCTTTGGCCGGTCCCTACAACCTCGGGGCCACGTGGAAGGACCTCAATCCACTCACTCGCCGCGCCTTCGAGGTCCGCTCGTTTTCCTCCTCGCCCGAAGAAGCGGAGAAGAGAGCCTGGGACATGACGCTCGAAGGCTTCGCGTCCAAGATAACGACGCCGCTACTGGTGATCATGGGCAAGCGCGACCGGCTCTTCCCCTGGCAGGACGGGCAGCGGCTGGCGAGCGAGGCACGCGGCGAGTCCAGGGTGGTGCTGCTTGAGGAAGGCAACCACGGTTGCGCCAACGTGGTGTACCGCCACCGCTCCCTCGGAGCCGACTGGATGGCCCAGCACCTGGACGTCGCGGCGAATCCAGGGTTAGGGATGAACACGTGAACCGCGAGGACGCACCACATGCCTAACGTCACCATGCCCCAGCTTGGCGAGACGGTCGCCGATGGCACGGTCACCAAGTGGTTCAAGAAGGTCGGCGACAATGTCGTGCGCGGCGAGGCCCTCTTCGAGGTGTCCACCGACAAGGTCGACACCGAAATACCCGCACCGGTCGACGGTGTCGTGACGTCGATACTCGTCGAGGAGGGCACGACCGTCGACGTGGGCACCGTTCTGTGCGTCATCGGCGGCGACGCGCCCAGCGCCGCGAGCGAAGTCCGCGCCCAGGTACCACGCGCCCAGCCTGCCTCTTCCGAGCCAGCGCCCGCCGCGTCGAGGTCGCGCGACGACGAAAAGGGCGACCGCGCCCGTCTCTCGCCCGTCGTGCGTCGCCTGCTGGGCGAGCACGGTCTCGAGGCCGGCCAGGTGACCGGCACGGGTCCTCAGGGTCGCATCACACGCGACGACATCCTCGCCTTCGTCGCGGCCGGCGGAGTCGGCGCACCGCCTGGCAGCGCTGCAATCTCGCAGTCTCCGGTGGTTCGCCGCTTGTTGCGCGAGCACGGTCTCGAGGCCGCCGCCATCATCGGCACAGGCCCGGACGGGCGGCTCACCCGCCACGACGTCGAGGCCGCCATAGGACGAGGTCCGTCGGCGTCGACCCCCGGCGTCGGCAACGATGAAGTGATTCCCTTCACGAAGATTCGTCGCCTCACCGCCGAGCACATGGTGCGCTCGAAGGCGACCTCGGCGCACACCTTGATGGTCAAGGAGGTCGACTACGAGCACGTCGAGACGGTGCGACGCAGCCACGGTGCGGCATTCAAGGAGGAGGAGGGATTCACCCTCACCTACCTTCCGTTCAACGCCCTGGCGGTGCTCGAAGCACTCCGGCAGTTCCCCCACCTCAATGCATCGGTCGGCGACGACGAACTCATCGTTCATCATGACCTGAACCTGGGGATCGCCGTCGACCTTGACGGCGATGGCCTCGTCGTGCCGGTCGTGCACCGCAGCGACGGCTACGACCTTCGTTCCATCGCCCGAAAGATTCGCGAGCTGGCCGCTGGCGCGCGCTCCAAGAAGCTCACCGTCGATGACGTAACGGGCGGGACGTTCACCATCACGAATCCCGGCCCGTTCGACACGCTGCTCACGGGGGCGATCATCAACCAGCCGCAGGTGGCGATCCTCTCGACCGACGGGGTGCGCCGAAAGCCGGTGGTCCTGACCCAGCTCGACGGCAGCGAGGCAATCGCCATCCATTCACTGGGTCTTCTCGCGCTCACGTTCGACCACCGCGCGGTCGACGGAGCCTACGCCGCCCGCTTCCTGGCCAGGGTTGGCGAGATCCTAAACACCCGTGACTGGGCGTCGGAACTCTAGCGTTTCACCCTTCGCGCACCGGAACTACTCTCACTATATGACGCGTAACAAGATCCTGGAAGCCTCAGCCCACGAGATCGAACTCAACGGACTGACGCAGTTCCGTGTCAAGCGGGTTGCGTTCGAAGCCAACATCTCGGTGGCGCTTCTCTACAGCTACTTTGACGACCGCGAGGACCTCATCGCTGCCGCGGTGGTCCACCGTTTTCGCCAGGTCCTCGTCGGACTAGCGGAGATCTTCACCACGCCTCTTCGCAGTGTCGAGACCACCGACGACCTGCGCGGCGCCCTGGAGATCATGATCGCCGACGCGCAGCTTCCGCTACGGACCGACGCGCGCGTCCTGCGCATCGAAAGCATGTCCTTCGCGAGCCACAACCCGGCGGCCTCACTGGGAATCGCCGCCGCCAAGAGCGAAGCCAGCGACCTGATCATGGAGAGTGTGCAGCCACTCGTGGAGAAAGGACTCCTGGCCCGCGGGATGAGCGGCGTGGCCTTCGCGCGCATTTGGTACGCCTTGTTCTTCGGCCAGATCGCGGTCGAGGGCGAGCACGCACTGGCGATCAATGACGACGACTGGCTCATGGCGCTGCACGTGATTGCCGACTCGATGGTCAGGTCCGACCAGCCCGCGGCGATGCGTTAGAAACGTCGAAGCGGGCGCGAGTGGAGCGCGTACGTCCACTCGATGAGGCACCAGCCGAAGCCGACCTCGTTGAGGGTCTCGCCCTGCAGCAGGTACTGGAAGCGCCAGTCGGGCAGTGAGGCGGCCGCTACCAGGCCCCCAAAGGAGCTGCGCTGCCGCGCCGAGGCCCGAGCGCGACGTGAACGACGGATCAGCAGCAGCGCCGTGATCGCGACCTGGATCAGCGCCAACGTCACTCCGGTGGTCATGTGGGCCCAGTTCATGAACGTTCCTCGGTTGAACGGAGTGGCCAGCAGGACGAAGAGCCCGATCAACACCACTCGCAGCCCCACGACCGTCAGAGCCGGGACGTCGAACGCGGAGAAGTGGGCGGCGGTGCGCCAGAGCCCGAACGAGGCGACCAGGAAGCCCGTCGACAGGAAAGGGAGCGTGTGCGCGCTGACGCCGTAGAAGGAGATCCCGTCGCGCTGCGCGACGCTGGCGTGCTTGATCAAGAGGCAGATCAGGAGAGTGGCGAAGAAGGCTCCCAGCGTGAGGGCCAGGAGATGGCGAAGCTGGACGCCGGTCGGCTCTCCTGTTACTGACGCGCCGTTCCCGCTCATCTGATCCTGACGGGTGGCGGCTACCCCGGGAACCGGGCCCGCGACGCCTCGATCTCGGCCAGCGCCTCGGCCTTGCCGACCCAGTTCTCGACCTTCATCCACTTGCCCTCGTCCAGGTCCTTGTAGACGGTGAAGAAGTGGGCGATCTTGTCCAGGACATCCTTGGGGACGTCGCCGATGTCGGTGGCCGACTTCCACTTGGGGTCGTACGCCGGCACGCCGATGATCTTGGCGTCCTCACCGTTCTCATCAGTCATGATGCACATCCCCAGGACCTTGGTCTCGATCAGGCAGCCGGGGAAGGTCGGGTACTCGGTGAGCACGAGCGCGTCGAGGGGGTCCCCGTCGCCGCCGAGCGTGTCGGGGATGAACCCGTACTCGGCGGGGTACCCCATTGAGACCACGAGATGGCGATCCAGCATGATCGTGTGCTTCTCGTGGTCGTACTCGTACTTGTTCTGGCTGCCCTTAGGAATCTCAACAATCACGCTTATCGTATCCATGGCCAAGAGACTCCTTCTGAAGAACCTGCTGCGCGCTCGCGCAATCAGTGCCAATCGTAGCCAGCCACTCACCCCGGACCCGTGGCAGTTGCACATTTCCGAGCCGACACCGCGATTCGGTGCCAGGACAAAGGTCTGGTGCCGCAGGGTGGCACGAAAGGACGGCGGTGCCCGCCTCTCCGACTCTTGGGCAACCTCCGCGGACGGCGCTGCGGCGAGGTCCTGCTCATCTTCGCCGACCCGGCTCCGCGGCTCGACGTCCACAGCTCCTTCGTGCTCAACGGCTGCACGCGGGAGCTGTGGGACCGGCTCGACGCAGAACGAACCGCCCAGGACAGCGGCCCGCGCTGCTGGCTGATGGACGGCATCGGCAGGATCGAGAACGTGGAGCCGGTGCTGATCGATTTCGGCGGCATCGCGATGCGCCGTGTGGCGACGATCGAGGTTGACGGCCCGATGGACCAGGCCTCCTACACCGAGCGGCTCGTCAACCGTGGCGCGGCCAGGTACTTCGGCGCCAGCACGCCCCTGCACGAGCTCGTCTCGGCCGGCGGGAGCATCCACGTGATGCAGGCCTACTGCGCCGGGACCGACCCGACCCTGGGTCAGTCCGATCTGGGCACGCTGGTCGCACGGCTGGCGCTGCCCGACGGTTGGCGTTGCCGCACGCGTGGCCACGGTGCTCCAGGACGAGCTGCACAACACTTACACCCTGACGGGATAGTCCGCCGTCTCGCGCGAGACGGCCGCGGGAAATGGCCGCCACCGAGGGGCCTAGACTTTCCCTGCGCGACCTACGGTCGACGGTGGACAAGGAGGTCCTGGTGGAACGTGTTGGTGTAGTGGGCTGCGGCCTCATGGGTTCAGGGATCGCCGAGATTGCCGCTCGAGCAGGAGCCGACGTCATCGTCGTCGAGCGTGACAACGCCGCCCTCGCCGCGGGCCAGGTACGCATCGAGCGCTCCCTGGCGCGCGCCGTGAGTTCGGGAAAGGTTCCCGAGGAGGAGGCCGACCTCGCGCGGGCGAGTCTGACCTACACCAATGACTTCGCGCTGCTGAGCGACCGCCAGTTCGTGATCGAGGCGGTGGCCGAGGACGAGGACACCAAGGTAGAGATCTTCAAGAGGCTCGACGCCGTCATCAAGGACCCCGACGCCATCCTCGCGACGAACACGTCGTCGATCCCGATCATCAAACTGGCCGTGTCCACCAAGCGGCCCGAGCAGGTCATCGGCATGCACTTCTTCAACCCGGTGCCGGTGCTCAAGCTCGTCGAGGTGATCTCCTCGCTGCTCACGAGCGACGAGACCACCGCCCGGGTTCACGAATACGCCAAGACCGACCTCAAGAAGAGGGTCATCACGTCGCCCGACCGGGCCGGTTTCGTCGTCAACGCCCTGCTGATCCCCTACCTGCTCTCGGCCGTGCGAATGCTCGAGTCGGGCTTCGCGAGCGCCGAGGACATCGACACCGGCATGGTCGTGGGCTGCGCCCACCCGATGGGGCCACTCGCCCTGACCGACCTTATCGGGCTCGACACGACCTTGGCGGTCGCCGAATCGCTCTACGCGGAGTTTAAGGAGCCCCACATGGCGCCGGCGCCGCTCCTGTCGCGCATGGTCCAGGCCGGGCTCCTGGGCCGCAAGTCAGGACAGGGCTTCTTCTCGTACAAGTCGTAGGGCTGCGCAGGGGCTGCGCGACGCTTCTCCTACGCTGATAGTGAGAGGGGAGGATGGCCGTGCCCAACTATGTTGTCACCCTGCGGTGCGTCGACGCGCCGGGGATCGTGCTCGCCACCAGTTCGGCCATCGTCGCGCTCGGCGGGAACATCCTGGAGAACGATCAGTTCACCGACCCGGTGACGGGGCAGTTCTGCATGCGCACCCGCTTCGAGACCGAGATCGATGACGGCGACGCCGTTCGCACACGCCTCGGCGACGAGCTGGAGCGCTTCGGGCCGACGCTCGGGGTCCGCCACGAGGAAGTCCGCCGGCGCGCACTGGTGATGGTGTCCAAGTACGACCACTGCCTCGCCGACCTCCTGTTCCGACGCGAGCAGGGCGACCTCCCGCTCGACATCGTGGCCGTCGTGAGCAATCACCCCGACTGCGCCGCGCTGGCGGCGCGCTACCAGGTTCACTTCCATCTGATTCCCGTGGGCCCGTCCACCAAGCAACGCGCCGAGGATGAGCTCCGAGAACTCCTGGCCCAGTACGGCGTCGACTTCGTGGTGCTCGCGCGCTACATGCAGGTCCTCTCGCCCGCCTTGTGCGCCGAGCTCTCGGGACGCATCATCAACATCCACCATTCGTTCCTCCCGGGCTTCAAGGGCGCCAAGCCTTACCACCAGGCCTACGAACGCGGCGTGAAGCTCATCGGCGCCACCGCGCACTTCGTGACCGATGCCCTCGACGAGGGACCCATCATCGAGCAGGACGTGGTGCGTGTCTCGCACGCTCGCCAGCCGGGCGACCTCGTGGCCCTCGGGCGCGACATCGAACGCAGCGTGCTTTCTCGCGCGGTGCGCCTGGTCAGCGAGGACCGGGTCGCTCTCGTGGGACGGCGAACGGTCATCTTCTCGCAATAGCGAGCGAATCAGGTGACCGCGTGTCGGACCGCGAACCGCGGGTCACGAAACGATCCGACGGCCATTACTTCGACCATCCGATCAACCGCCTCGTAGACGTCGATGTAGCGCACGTAGAGCGGAGTGAAGCCGAACCGGCAGATGTCCGGAGCACGGAAGTCGCCGATCACGCCACTCTCGATCAGGGCCTGGATGATCGCGTAGCCGTCGGAGTGACGAAGAGACACCTGGCTGCCGCGCAAGGCGTGGTCGAGCGGCGTCACGACGTCGAACTGTCCAGGCAGCCGCTCGTCGACCAACTGGATGAACAGGTCGGTCAGGGCGAGGCTCTTCGCGCGAACCTGGCTCATGGTCGCGTGGTCCCACACGTCCAGAGCGCCGTCGAGGGCAGCCAGGGCGATTATCGAGGGTGACGAGGTCACGAAGGCCTGCATCCCCTGGGCCGGCTCGTAGACCAATTCGAAATCGAAGGGGCGCGCGTGGCCCAGCCACCCGGGAAGGGGGTTCTCGAGGACGCCCTGCCACGATGATCGCACGTACAGAAACCCGGGGGCTCCCGGGCCGCCGTTCAGGTACTTGTAGGTGCAACCAGCGGCGAAGTCAGCGTCCGCGTCGGTCAGGTCGACGGGCACCGCGCCTGCCGAATGGGCCAGGTCCCACAACATCAGCGCACCCAACGCGTGGACCTTGGACGTGATGTCCTTCATGTCGAGCATCTCGCCGGTGCGGTAGTCGACGTGCGTCAGCATCACCAGCGCGACGTCGTCGTCCAGTTCCTGCGTCAAGGCCTCGCGGCGGATCGCCTTCACGGTCACCGGGCGTCCGGCTCGCTTGGCCATCGCTTCGACGATGTAGATATCAGAATGGAAGTTGGCGGCGTCGGTCAGGACCACGTGCCGATCCGGGCGCTGGTCCAGCGCGCCGCCGATCAGCTTCGCGAGACAGAACGTCAAGGTGTCCGCCACGAGCACCTCACCCGACCGCGCACCGATGAGCGCGGCCAGACGGTTGCCGAGGCGCGTCGGGGTGGCCATCCAGCCCGCCGCGTTCCAGCTGGTGACCAGTCCTTCGGCCCACTCCTGGTCGATCGTCTCCTGGACCCTGGCGCGCGTTCGCTCGCAGACGGGACCGAGCGAGTTTCCGTCCAGATAGATGACTTTGTCGTCCAGTCTGAACTCGCGGCGAAGCGGCGCCAGCTCATCGGTCGCGTCGAGGGCGTGGCATTCATCACGTGTAATCACACGCAAACTCTACGCCGAGCCGTCGCGGCCCCGGAAGCTAACCCCGGGTCAGCGGCTTGTAACGCAGGCGGTGCGGCTGATCCGCGTCGCTGCCGAGGCGCTTGTGGCGTTCGGCCTCGTAATCCGAGAAGTTTCCCTCGAACCAGCGCACCTGGGCGTCGCCCTCGAAGGCCAGGACGTGCGTAGCGATGCGGTCCAGGAACCAGCGATCGTGGCTGATGACGACGGCACATCCCGGGAAGTTCAAGAGGCCGTCCTCGAGGGCGCGCAGGGTATCCACGTCCAGGTCGTTGGTCGGCTCGTCCAGTAGCAGCACGTTACCGCCGCTGCGCAGCACCTTGGCCAGTTGCACACGATTTCGTTCGCCGCCCGATATCTCGCCGACCTTCTTCTGCTGGTCGCTTCCCTTGAACCCGAAACTGGCGACGTAGGCGCGCGCGTGGATCTCGCGGCTGGCGACGACCATGCGCTCCTGGCCCTCGCTGATCTCGTCGAAGACGGTGGCGTCCGGATTCAGCGCGTCGCGCGACTGGTCGACGTAGGCGAAGACCACCGTGCTGCCGATCTCGATCGTCCCGGCGTCCGGCTGCTCCTGGCCGAGCATCATCTTGAACAGGGTGGTCTTACCGGCCCCGTTGGGGCCGATGACGCCGACGATCCCTCCCGGCGGCAGGAGGAACGTGAGGTCCTCGATCAGCATTCGATCGTCGAAGCCCTTGAGCAGATGGCTGGCGTTGACGACGACGTCGCCCAGCCGGGGTCCCGGCGGGATGAAGATCTCCAGCTTGTCGCCGCGGCGCTCGGCCGCCTCGGACTCGGCGACGAGTTCGCTGAACGCGCTGAAACGGGCCTTGCCCTTGCTCTGGCGCGCGCGAGGCGACATGCGGATCCACTCGAGTTCCCGCTCGAGAGCCGCCTGACGGACCTTGTCCGCCTTCTCCTCCGAGGCGAGACGGGCCTGCTTCTGCTCCAGCCACGAGGAGTAGTTTCCCTCCCACGGGATCCCGTGGCCGCGGTCGAGCTCGAGTATCCATGACGCCGCGTTGTCCAAGAAGTACCGGTCGTGCGTTATCGCCACGACCGTGCCGGCGTAGTCCTTGAGGGTTCTCTCGAGCCACGCCACCGACTCGGCGTCGAGGTGGTTCGTCGGCTCGTCGAGCAGCAGGAGATCGGGCGTGGAGAGCAGGAGCCGGCAGAGCGCCACCCGGCGCCGCTCGCCTCCCGACAGCTTGGTCACGTCGGCGTCGGGCGCCGGAAGGCGCAGCGCATCCATGGCGATCTCCAGCGTGCGTTCGAGGTCCCAGGCACCCGCGGCATCGATCTTGGTCTGCAGGTTGGACTGCTCTTCCAGCAGCGCGGCGAAGTCGGCGTCGGGGTCGCCCATCGCCGCGCACACCTCGTTGAAGCGCACCAACAGGTCGCGCTGCTCGCCGACGCCGTCGGCCACGTTGCCCACCACATCCTTCGAAGCATCGAGTTGGGGCTCCTGGGAGAGGTAGCCGACGCTGAATCCCGGCGTCAGCCGCGCCTCCCCGGTGAAACCATCATCGAGGCCGGCCATGATGCGCAGCAGCGACGACTTGCCCGATCCGTTCGAGCCAATGACCCCGATCTTCGCTCCTGGATAGAACGAGAGGTTGATCCCCCTCAGCACCTCGCGGTCCGGCGGATAGTAGCGGCGAAGGTCTCGCATGGTGAAGATGAATTGGGCAGCCATGCCATCCAGTGTTGCCGAAACGGCGCCACTCGGGCATCCGAACCCGTACTGGAGAGCGAAGGTTGGCAATTACACTCGCTTGGTGACCGATACCCTGCCCAAGAAGACCAGGGCCGCGCATCGTCACGCCCCCGACTGGATAATCCTCTTCATTGCCTGCATCGCGCAGTTCATGGTTGTCCTCGACGTCTCCATCGTCAACGTCGCGCTGCCCTCCATGCAACGCGACCTCCACTTCAGCCCATCCAGCGCCCAGTGGGTCGTCAACGCGTACGTGCTCACCTTCGCCGGGTTCCTGTTGCTCGGTGGCCGCGCGGCCGACATCTTCGGGCGCCGGCGGGTGTACATGACCGGGCTCGCGATATTCACCATCGCGAGCATCGGAGCAGGCTTCGCCGCGACCGGGCCCCAGATGATCGCCATCCGCGCGGTACAGGGACTCGGCGGAGCGATCCTCTCCCCCGCCACGTTGACCATCATCGTCACCACGTTCCACGGCCCCCGACTGCCCAAGGCCATCGGCGCCTGGAGCGCCGTCGCGGGCGCCGGAGGCGCCGTGGGCGGTCTGCTCGGCGGGATCCTCACGGGCTGGGCGTCGTGGCGCTGGGTCTTCTTCATCAACGTACCCTTCGGCATCGCGGCCGGCGTGCTCGCCCTGATGTTCCTGAGGGAGCTGCGCAACCGCGACGCCGCGATCAAGCTCGACGTCGCGGGTGCGGCTCTCGTGACCGGTTCGCTGGCGGCGCTGATCTACGGGGTGGTCAACACCGCCACCTACGGCTGGACGTCGAGCACGACCCTGTCGTGGTTCATCGGCGGGGCGATCGGCTTGGTCGCCTTCCTCTTCTGGGAGTCTCGGGTCGCCTCCCACCCGCTCGTGCCGTACCGCCTCTTCCGGTCCCGCTCGCTGTCGGTGGCCAACGTCGTGATGTTCCTCGTCGGCGGGGCCTTCTTCGCGATGTGGTACTTCCTGACCTTCTACTTCCAGTACATACTCAAGTACGACCCGGTGCGCGCGGGCTTCGCATTCCTGCCCATGGCTCTGGCCATCGTCGCCGGGGCCCAGTTCAGCTCGCGGATCCTGCACAAGACCGGCGTGCAGCCCCTGCTGCTCGTGGGCGCCGCGTTCGCCACCCTGGGCTTCCTCTGGATCTCACTGATCCAGCCGCACAGCTCGTACTGGGGGGCGATCTTCGTCCCGTCGGTGATCTGCGCCTTCGCCATGGGGCTGCTCTTCGCCCCCCTCGCCACCGCCGCCACCGCCGGAGTCGAGCGCGCCGACGCGGGTCTGGCATCGGGGGTCCTCAACACCTCACGCCAGGTGGGCGGCTCGCTCGCCCTGGCGATCCTGGCCACCGTCGCGGCCAGCCGAGCCGCCACATTCGTCGACCCCAAGTCCGCGGTCGCACTGGTAAGCGGCTACCAGAGGGTCTTCCAAGTCTCTGCGGTCATCACGTTGCTGGCCCTGATTGCGGCCCTCTCCCTACCCCGCCATACCGGACGCCACGCCACGCACTGACGAGCCGGCCGACATCTCGCATGCGAGATGTCTCTTCCTCAGCGACCCCGTGCATGCTGCCGTTCAGGGCTAGTCTCACCAGTGACCAATAACTGGACGTCGACGCAGCCATGCCGGGGAGGCACCGCGTGGGCAGGAAATCCTTTGGAGGGATTATCTGTGCATGAGGGAGAGAAAATGGGGAGATTACGTGGCCTCGGACCCTTGTTCGGAGCTGGTGCGCTGGTTCTGGGCACACTGACCGTCGGCGTGGCCGCCACTACCGTGAGCGCGTCAGCAAGCTCGAAGTTCAAGGCCTGCGTGGTTACCGGCGTCGCTGGCATCAACGACACGTTGGTCAACGCCTCGGCGCGGCAGGGCCTCAGGGACGCCGCGAAGGCTGACAAGAGCATCGTTCCGTTGTACCTGTCCTCGGAGTCATCGACCGACTACGCGAACAGCATCAACGAGTTCATCTCGAAGGGCTGCGGCATCATCGTGACCGTCGGCTTCTTGATGGACGCTGCGACCCTGGAGGCTGCCAACGCGCACCCGACCGAGAAGTTCGCGATTGTGGACGGCGCACCGGTAGGCCTCACGCATGACAACGTGGATGCTCTGCAGTACGAGACCGACCAGGCCGGATTCCTCGGCGGGATGCTGGCCGCCGGCATGTCCAAGACTGGGACGGTCGCCACCTACGGTGGAGAGAACCTCCCGTCGGTGACCCTGTACATGAACGGCTACGTCGCGGGTGTTCGTTACTTCGACAAGACCTACAAGGTCGAGGTCAAGGTCCTCGGCTGGACGCCGGCCAAGGGATCGTGCAGCCTCGCCAAGTGCGTTGGCACGGGAACCTTCGTCGGTAACTTCACCGACCAGGCCGCTGGCAAGATCGACACCGCCAACTTCTTCGCCAAGGGCGCCGACAGCGTCTTCCCCGTCGCTGGTTCGGTGGGCCTAGGTTCGGTGGTCGCCGCCAAGCAGTCCGGTGTCGGCTACAGCATCATGTGGGTCGACAGCAACGGCTGCACTCTGCACGCTTCTGACTGTAAGTGGTTCGTCGGCACCGTCGCCGAGGGCGTCACGCCCTCGGTCGAAACGGCCGTTCTCTCGGCCGCGAAGGGTGCCTTCAAGGGTGGTTCCTACGTCGGCACATTGAAAAACAGCGGCATCCATCTGGAGTACGGCGGCATCACTGTCCCGGCCTCGCTGAAGACGAGAATCGCCAAGGCCAGGGCTGGCATCATCGCCGGGAGGATTTCGGTCAACCCGAACAGGTACCCCGCGGTCAGCTGACGAATTGGCCGACCGGCTGTGACGAGCCGTAGCGTCGGTGCCACGCGACTGTCCCATAGGCCGACTCGCCGGCGCTGCGTCCGACAACCCGTCCATCGATTGCGACCGAGCAGTTGGGGAAGCCAGCCGCGCAAGGCGAAGAGTACTGTTTGGCCGTGTCGAACTTGAGCGAGACGTCCTGGAATGCACTGCGTGAGCAGGCCAGACACGCGACGCTCATGTCCTACGCTCCCTACTCGCACGTGAGCGTCGGAGCCGCGGGCTACACCAGCGACGGACGCTACGTCGAGGGGGCCAACGTCGAAAACGCCAGCTACGGGCTGACGCTGTGCGCCGAGTGCTCGCTCGTCAGCGACCTCATGCGCCAAGGAGGGGGGCGGCTCGTCGCGGTGTCGATCGTCGCGGGCGACGGCCAGTCGATTGCGCCGTGCGGGCGCTGTCGCCAGCTCCTCTTCGAACACGGCGGGGCCGAACTGCTGGTCGATGCCGGCGAGAACGCCCCCGCGCGCGCGCTCGGCGAGCTGCTGCCCGACGCGTTCGGACCCGACGACCTCGATTCGCGCCGCAGCCCGTGAACGAGTTCTCCGCGGTCGACGTCATCACCACCAAGCGCGACGGCGGCCATCTCAGCGAGGCCGCGATCTCCTGGGTCCTCGGCGCCTACGCGAGGGGCGAGGTCGCCGACGAGCAGATGTCGTCGCTGCTCATGGCCGTCTTCTTCAACGGCATGCTCCCGGGCGAGCTGCGCTGCTGGACTGACCAGATGATCGCGTCGGGCGAGCGCCTCAGCCTAAGCGGCCTGTCGCGGCCCACCGTGGACAAGCACTCCACGGGCGGCGTGGGCGATAAGATCTCGCTCATCCTGGCCCCGCTGGTGGCGGCCTGCGGCGCGGCGGTGCCGCAGCTCTCGGGCCGGGGCCTCGGCCACACCGGCGGCACTCTCGACAAGCTCGAGGCGATACCGGGCTGGCGGGCGCTGCTGACCAACGACCAGATCCGCGAGCAGCTCGAGAGCGTCGGAGCCGTGATCTGCGCCGCCGGCCAGGGACTGGCCCCCATCGACCGCAAGCTCTACGCGCTGCGCGACGTGACCGGCACCGTCGAGTCCATCCCGCTCATCTCGTCGTCGATCATGAGCAAGAAGATCGCCGAGGGCACCGATGCACTGGTGCTGGACGTCAAGGTCGGCCGGGGGGCGTTCATCAAGACCGTCGAGCGCGCCCGCGAACTGGCGAGCACCATGGTGTCGCTGGGCACCGACCACGGGGTCGCCACCATCGCCCAGCTCACCTCCATGAACGCGCCGCTCGGGCGCGCTGTGGGCAACGCCCTCGAGGTGACCGAGTCCGTCGACGTGCTGAGGGGCGGCGGTCCCGGTGACGTCCGCGAGCTCACCCTGGGCCTCGCGCGGATCATGGTCGAACTCGTGGGGATCGACGTCGACCCCGCCGAGAGGCTGGACGACGGATCGGCCTTCGACGTCTACCGCCGGATGATCCGGGCTCAAGGGGGCGACCCCGACGTCGTCTTGGGGCTCGCCAGCCAGCGTGAGGAGGTCCTCGCCCCCCGCGGTGGATTCGTCGCGAGCGTCGACGCGCTGTGCGTCGGGGTCACCGCGTGGCGCCTGGGTGCGGGCCGGGCGCGCCAGGAGGACCCGGTCAGCGCGGCCGCGGGTGTGCTCTGCCTCGTGCGAGAGGGCGACCGCGTCGAGGCCGGTCAGCCCCTCTTCGAGCTGCACGCCGACGACGAGGAGCACATGGCCCGGGGCCGGGCCATGATCGGCTCCGCGGCCACGATCGGCGACGACCGAGGCGCGATCGTGCCGCTGCTGATGGAGAGAATCGAGAAGTAGCGCCGAACCTCGTTGAGTAACCTTGACTGATGAGCGAGACCGCCCTCACCCGCGACCTCATCGAACGCGCTCCGAAGGTCCTCCTGCACGATCACCTCGACGGCGGGCTGCGCCCGGCCACGATCCTCGAACTCGCCCGCGACATTGGCTACACGGCTCTCCCCACCAGCGACCCCGACGAGCTGAGGCGGTGGTTCATCGCCAACTCGCCGGGCAGCGACCTCGTGCGATACCTCGAGGGCTTCGCCCACACGACGGCCGTGATGCAGACCAAGGACCAGCTGGAGAGGGTGGCCGCCGAGAGCGCGCTCGACCTGGCGCGCGACGGCGTCGCCTACGCCGAGGTCCGCTTCGCGCCCGAGCTGCACACCACCCGGGGGCTCACCCTCGACGAGATCGTCACCGCGGTCCTGGACGGCTTCACCCGCGGAGTCGAGCAGGCCCGGGCCGAAGGTCGAACCATCATCGTGCGCGCCATCCTCTCGGCGATGCGCCACGCCCAACGGAGCCTCGAAATCGCCGCGCTCGCCGTGGACTTCCGCGACCGGGGCGTGTGCGGCTTCGACATCGCGGGACCCGAGGACGGCTTCCCCCCCACCGACCACCTGGACGCCTTTCACCTCATCCAGCGCGAGAACTTCCACATGACCATCCACGCCGGCGAGGCCTTCGGGCTGCCCTCGATCTGGGAGGCCGTGCAGTTCTGCGACGCCGAGCGCATCGGCCACGGCGTGCGGATCATCGACGACGTCGAAGAGGTGGGCAGCAACTGCGAGCTCGGCCGGCTTGCGAGCTTCATCCGCGACCGGCGCATCCCGCTCGAGGTGTGCCCCACCTCCAATGTCCACACCGGCGCGGTGGCGTCCATCGCGACCCACCCAATCGACCTGCTGGCCAGGCTGCGCTTCCGCGTGACGCTCAACACGGACAACCGCCTCATGAGCGGCATCACCTTGTCCAGCGAGTTCGAGTCGTGCGCGCAGGCCTTCGGATGGACCCTCGACGACATGGAGTGGCTGACGCTCAACGCGGCCAAGAGCTCCTTCTACCAGTTCGATCAGCGCCTCACGATGATCAACACCATCATCAAGCCCGGCTACGCCGCGCTGCGCCAGGCCTAGAGCTTCAAGATAGTCGCGAGGTCGTCGCGCACGGCCTCGAGCTTGGCCCGCGCCGCGCCGCGCCGGTCCTCGAGCGGGCCGGGGTCGCTGGCGCCGCCGACGATCTCGATATACGCCTTCAGCTTCGGCTCGGTGCCCGAAGGCCGCACGACGACCCGGCTGGTCCCGCCGAGTTCCATGAGCAGCCCGTCGGTGGGCGCCAACCCGTGCCAGCCCAGGGCCAGGTCCGCCGCCTCGGTGACGTCGAGGCCGCCCAGGACGGTCGGCGGCAACCTTCGCAGCCGGTCCATCGCCGCGGCGATGGCGGCCAGACCCTCGGCGCCCTCGGCGCGCAGCGACAGCTGGGCGCCGGCGTGCACGCCGTAACGCGATTCGATCTCGTCGAGGCGGTCGAGCAGCGACTTGCCGTGGCGCTCCAGGTCGTCGGCGAGCGCGCAGAGCGCCAGGGCGGCCGACATGCCGTCCTTGTCGGCCACGAGCGGGTCGACCGCGTAGCCGAGGGCCTCCTCGTAGCCGAAGCGCAGCACGCCGTCTCGCGCGGCCCGCGATATCCATTTGAAGCCCGTGAGCGTCGTGACGAAGCGCACGTCGGCCTGCTTGGCCATCTCGGCAAGCATCATCGACGAGACGATGGTCGTGGCCACGACGTCGTCACTCGACGTCGCGCCGCCCAGCAGCGCCGAGGCGAGCAGCCAGCCGATCTCGTCGCCGCGCAGGGTCCGCCAGCCCTGGGGTCCGCGCACGGCCGCTCCGAGGCGGTCGGCGTCGGGGTCGTTGGCGATGACGAGCCGCGACGAGGCCGCGTCGGCGCACGCCATCGCCAGGTCCAGCGCGCCCGGCTCCTCAGGATTCGGGTACGGCAGCGTCGGAAAAGTCCCGTCGGGCGCGAACTGCTCGCGCACCGCCGTGACCGCCCGGAAACCGGCGGCCGCGAAGAGCTCGGTCATCGGCGCGCCGCCCACCCCGTGCAGCGGGGTGTAGGTGACTCTGAGGTCGCTGCCACCGTCCACGGCGAAACGTGCGCTGAAGTGGTCGAAGTAGCGCGCCAGGACCTCAGGGTCAACGAAGCCGTGCAGCGCGCTCGTGCGGCTGGCCAGCACCGGCGGCGACGCGCTGGCGGCGTAGCGCTCGACCGTCTGGTCGTGGGGCGGGAGTATCTGAGCCCCGTCGGCCGCGTAGAGCTTGTAGCCGTTGTCGAGGGGCGGGTTGTGGCTCGCCGTGATCATGATGCCCGCGCCGGCGTGCAGCGCGCGCACGGCGTAGGCCACGAAAGGCGTCGGCAAGGGTCCGGGCATCTCGAAGACGCGCAGCCCGGCACCGAGCAGCACCGCGACGGCTTCGTCGTTGAACTCCTCCGAGCCTCGCCGCGCGTCGCGGCCCACGACGATACCCCTGGCGGGATCGACACCGATCTCGTCCAGCCACGCGACCACGCCCTGGGTCGCCCGGCGTACGGTGAAACGGTTCATCCCCGCCGGTCCGGCCATGACCGATCCTCGCAGGCCGGCCGTGCCGAAAGTCAACGGAGCGGCGAAGCGGCGGCCCAGCTCGGCCGCGTCGCCACTCTCGAGCAGGGCGAGCAACGTCGCGCGGTCATCGAGGTCGGGGTCGCCGGCGATCCAGGCCACCACCCGCTCGACCAGCCCGGGATTCACAAGACGGGAACCAGCTGGGCCAGCAGCGCTCCCAGCGAGGCCGCCGCGTTCTGTCCCGCCTCGAGCACCTCGAGGTGGTTGAGCGGCCCCGCGGAGACGCCCGCCGCGTAGTTCGAGACCAGACTCAGCCCGAGCACCTCGGCGGCCAGGTGGCGGGCCGCGATCGCCTCGAGCACCGTCGACATGCCCACGAGCGACGCCCCCATCGTCCTCGCCATCACGATCTCGGCCGGCGTCTCGTAGTGCGGGCCGCGAAATCCCGCGTAGACCCCTTCGGCGAGCTCGGGGGCCGCGTCGTGCACCGCGGCCCGTAGCCGGGCACTGTAGAGGTCGGTCAGGTCGACGAAGCGAGAACCGAGGCCCTCGGGCGGCGCCGGGCCCTCCATCGGCGACGTCGCGGTCAGGTTGATGTGGTCGCGGATCACCACGACCGTGCCCGGAGAGGTCGCCGGGTCGATGCCGCCGCACGCGTTCGTGAGCACGACCTTTGAAGCCCCCGCGGCGATAACCGTGCGCACGGGATGGACCACCTCGTCGACGGTGTGCCCCTCGTAGAGGTGCACCCGACCGGTCAGCAGCGCCACCATGACGCCGCCCACGTCAAGCGACAGGATCGTGCCGGTGTGGCCGGCCACGGTGGGCGTCACGAACCCGCTGAGCGAGCTCGTGGGGACCGCGCTCAGCGGCGCGCCGAGCGCGGCGGCGCCCTCGCGCCACCCCGAGCCGAGGACGATCGCAATGTCGTAGGTGTCGAAGCCGCTGTATATACGCAGTTCATCGGCCGCGACGCGGGCCGTCTCGTACGCGTTCATGGTCACTGTCCAATCGTGTGCCACACGGTGGACGTCTCGACGAAGGCACGCAGTCGTCGAAGCGATGTCGGGTCGTCGTGACGACCACGCGGACGCAGCACCCGCTTAATGGAGCCGGCCGCGACCTTGGCGAGGGCGTCGGCGGCGTCGCCCTCGACGCCCTCGAGGTCGATGCCGTCGATGTCCTCGTGCGACGCCAGGGTGGGGGTCAGTTCCTGGGTGAAACCCGTCACGATGTTGAGCACACCCGTCGGGAAATCCGACGTCGTGCTCATCTCACCGACCAGCAGCGCCGGCGTGGGGCGCAGCTGGCTCGCGAGCACGACCACCGTGTTGCCGACGCACAGCGGGGCCAGCACGCAGTCGACGAATCCCTCGAGCGAGGACTCCTGGGGGGCGACCACGCCCACGACGCCGCTGGGCGTGGGCAGCGAGAAGTTGAAGAAGGGGCCGGCAACCGGATTGGCGCCGCCCAGCACCTGGGCGACCTTGTCGGTCCAGCCCGCGTACCAGACCATACGGTCGACCGCCCTCGCCACCGTAACCTGGGCGGCTGCGGGCTTCAGCCCTTCGCTCAGCGCCACGTGCTCGGCGAGCTCGGCGCGGCGCGACTCGGCCATCTCGGCGAGGCGGTAGATGACCTGGCCGCGGTTGTAGGCGGTGGCGCTCCACCAGTTGGCCTGGGCGGCGCGGGCCGCCACGACGGCGGCGCGGACGTCCTTGCGCGATCCCTGGGCGACGTTGGCGAGGAACGCGCCGGCGGCCGTGGTGACCTCGTAGCTGCGCCCCGACTCCGAGCGCGCCAAGGCCCCGTCGATGAGGAGCTTGTAGGTCTTTCGGACCTCGACGTGGGAATCAGACATTGAGGTACGCCTCCAGACCGTGGCGACCGCCCTCGCGGCCGAAACCCGACTCGCGCACGCCGCCGAAGGGGCTGGTGGGGTCGAAGCGGTTGTAGGTGTTGGCCCAGACGACCCCCGCGCGCAGTCGCTGGGCGACCCAGAGGGTTCGGCTCCCCTTCTCGCTCCAGACGCCGCACGCCAGGCCGTAGTTCGTGTTGTTGGCCTTCGCGACCGCCTCCTCGGGCGTGCGGAAGGTCAGCACCGAGAGCACGGGGCCGAAGATCTCCTCGCGGGCGATGCGGTGGGACTGGGTGACGTCAGCGAACACCGTGGGCGCGAACCAGTAGCCCTTGTCGGGCAGGGCGCACGAGCTCGTGTAGCGCGTCGCCCCCTCGCTCTCGCCGAATGCCGTCAGCTCCTTGATCCTCTCGAGCTGCGCCGCGGAGTTGATGGCGCCGACGTCGGTGTTCTTGTCCATCGGGTCGCCCACGCGCAGCTGCTCGACGCGGCGCACGAGGCGGCGCAGCACCTCATCGGCGATGGTCTCCTGGACCAGTAGCCGCGAGCCCGCGCAGCAGACGTGGCCCTGGTTGAAGAAGATGCCGTCGATGATTCCCTCGATCATCTCGTCCACGGGCGCGTCGTCGAAGACGATGTTGGCGCCGTTGCCGCCTAGTTCGAGGGTGAGGCGCTTGGTGGTCGTCGCGACCCGCTGCTGGATGAGCCGGCCGACCTCGGTGGACCCGGTGAAGGCGATCTTGTCGACACCGGGGTGCTCGACCAACGCGGATCCGGTCGAGCCGTCGCCGGTGATGATGTTCACGACGCCCTCGGGCAGTTCGGCCTGCTGGAGTATCTCGGCCAGGATCAGCGCCGAGAGGGGCGTCGTCTCGGCGGGCTTCAGGACGCAGGTATTGCCCGCCGCCAGCGCCGGAGCGAGCTTCCACGCCGCCATGAGCAGCGGGAAGTTCCACGGGATGATCTGGCCGCACACGCCGACGGGCCGGGGATCCGCGCCGAAGCCGGCGTGGTCCAGCTTGTCGGCCCAGCCGGCGTAGTAGAAGAAGTGCGCGGCGGCCAGCGGGATATCGACGTCGCGCGACTCGCGTATGGGCTTGCCGTTGTCCAGGGTCTCGACGACGGCGAGTTCCCGGGAGCGCTCCTGGATGATGCGCGCGATGCGAAAGAGGTACTTCGCGCGCCGGGCGCCGGTGGTCTTGGACCACACGGTGTCGTAGGCCTTGCGCGCCGACGCGACGGCCCGGTCGACGTCCTCGGCACTCGCGTGGGCCACCGTCACCAGCGTCTCCTCGGTCGCCGGGTTCAGGCTGGCGAACTGCTCGTGCTGGGTCGGGTCGGTGAACTGGCCGTCGATGAAGAGCCCGTAGGCGCCCTTCAACTTCGCGATCTGGGCCGATTCCGGTGCCGGGTCGTAGTCCAACGAGCCCAGCTCGGAGTTGGCGAGATGATGCTGGGTCATGTCAGTCCCCGCTGAATTCGTCGGGACGAACGTACGCCCCGCGCTGCTGCTTGAGGCGCTGCATCAAGAGGTCATTGAGCAGCGACGAGGCGCCGAACCGGAAGAGGTCGGGAGTCAGCCACGACGAGCCGGCGGTCTCGTTGACCAGCACCAGGTAGTGGATCGCGTCCTTGGAGTTGCGGATGCCGCCGGCGACCTTCACGCCGACGAGGTGCCCGGTCGACTCGGCGAAATCCCGTACGGCCTCGAGCATCACGAGCGCCACCGGCGTCGTCGCCGACACCACCACCTTGCCGGTGGAGGTCTTGATGAAGTCGGCTCCGCCGAGCATGGCGAGCCAGCTGGCGCGCCGGACGTTGTCGTACGTGACCAGTTCGCCGGTCTCCAGGATCACCTTGAGTTGCGCCCGGCCGCACACCTCCTTCACGGCGACGATCTCGTCGAAGACCTGCCCGACGCGTCCCGAGAGGAAGGCCCCGCGATCGATCACCATGTCGACCTCGTCCGCGCCGGCGTCCAGGGCGTCGGACACGTCGGCCAGCTTGACCCTCAGCGACGCGCGCCCCGACGGGAAGGCGGTCGCCACCGCGGCGACCTTCACCGAGGAGTCGCCCAGAACCGTTCGGGCCTGGGCCACGAGGTCGGCGTAGACGCACACCGCCGCGACCGACGGCACGCGGGGGTCGCGAGGATCGGGCCGCATGGCCTTGGTGCACAGCGACACGATCCGCCCTGGGCTGTCCGCCCCTTCGAGCGCCGTCAGGTCGACCATCGAGATCGCCAGATCGAGCGCCGCGCGCTTCGTCGACCTCTTGATGGACCGGGTCGCGAGCTTGGCCGCCCGTGCCTCGGCGCCGACCGCGTCGACGCCGCAGAGGCCGGCCAGCAGGGCGCGAAGCTGCGCCTCTGACTCGACGGCGGGCATGGTGCTCGCATCGGGAATTACCACGCCACGGTCCTGCTCACCAACCAGGCGAAGAGGCGCAGTACTCACCTGGATAACGCTAGCAACGAAGCGAAGACCCGGCCCACACGGGGCGGGTCAGGAGAACTCCGGCAGTTCGTGCGCCGCGAGGCGCTCGGCCAACGAAGGCGCCTGCGCGTCCTTGGCACTGACGATCGGCTCCGCGCTCACGCCCCACGCGACGCCTATCTGCGGGTCGAAGGGGTCGATCTCGAGTTCGAAGCCGGCGTTAAATCCCGACGAGAGCAGGTAGCAGAGCGCGGCGATCTCGCTGGTCACGCAGAACCCGTGCGCCACGCCCACGGGCAGGAGGACCGACCAGCCTTCATCGGCGCTGAGGTGGACGATCTCGACCTGGCCAAAGGTCGCCGAGCCGACGCGGACGTCGACGATGACGTCGTCGAGTTCGCCGAACGCGCAGGTGACCACTTTCGCCTGGCCCTCGGGCGCCAGCGAGTAGTGCAGCCCGCGCACCACGTTGCGCTTGGACATCGAGAGGTTGGCCTGCTGGGCCACGAAGTCCAGCCCGGCCGACGCGAAGTCCGCCCGTTTGAACCATTCGCGGAAGAACCCCCGCTCGTCGCCCCACACCGGCGACTCGAGCAGGAAGACCCCGGGGATGGAGAGTTCGTTGAGGTTCACGGCCGCTCCTTCAGGGGCCGCCACCACGCCTCGTTCTCGCGGTACCACTCGACCGTCGCCTTCAGGCCGTCGTCGAAGTTCACCTGGGGCGAGTAACCGAGCTCGGTCTTGATCTTCGACCAGTCCACGCAGTAGCGCCGGTCGTGGCCGAGGCGGTCCGCCACGGGCTCGATCATGGACTCATCGGCCCCGCACAGCTCCAGCAGCCGCGTGGTCAACTCCTTGTTCGTGAGTTCCGTCCCGCCGCCGATGTTGTAAATTTCGCCCGCGCGGCCGCTCTCGAGCACCGCCAGGACTCCCCGGCAGTGGTCGTCGACGTGCAGCCAGTCACGCACGTTGAGGCCATCGCCGTAGAGGGGGACCCTCAGGCCGTCGCTCAGGTTCGTCACGAAGAGCGGGATCACCTTCTCGGGGAACTGGCGGGGGCCGTAGTTGTTCGAGCAGCGCGTGACCATGACGGGCAACCCGAACGTGCGGTGGTACGCCAGGGCCGCCAGGTCGGAACCGGCCTTGGACGCGGAGTACGGCGAGTTGGGCTCGAGCACGTGGTCCTCGCTCCAGGCACCGCTGGCGATCGAGCCGTAGACCTCGTCGGTCGAGACGTGCACGAAGCGCTCGACCCCGCCGGTGCGCGCGCTCTCGAGGAGCTGCTGGGTGCCGAGCACGTTCGTCTCGAAGAAGGTCCTCGCCCCGGTGATCGACCGATCAACGTGGCTCTCGGCGGCGAAGTGAACGACCGCGTGCGCTGCGCGCAACAGATCGTCGGTGACGGCGCCGTCGAGGATCGAGGCTTCGACGAAGCGAACCCGTGAGTCGCCGAGCGCCTGGGTCATGTTCTCGCGCCGACCCGAGTACGTCAAGGCATCGAGGAGCACGATCTCGTCGTAGCCCAGCTCCTGGGCGCGTTCAAGGAAGATCTCGGTGAAGCGCGAACCGATGAATCCGGCCGCCCCAGTGATGACTGCGCGCATGGAAATACCTTGGCCTTTGGGAAGGGATTGCTGGACTTCTATACTAATGGAGTGAAGGGAATCATTCTGGCCGGAGGCAGCGGCACTCGCCTGTATCCCATCACCCGCGCCGTCTCCAAGCAATTGCTGCCGATCTACGACAAGCCAATGATCTACTACCCGCTGAGCACACTGATGCTGACGGGGCTGCGCGAGATCCTGCTCATCACGACCCCGCACGACCAGGACGCGTTCCAGCGCCTCCTCGGCGACGGCTCTCAGTTGGGGCTGCGGATCTCGTACGTAATCCAGGACGAGCCCAACGGGCTCGCCCAGGCGCTGATTCTCGGCGAGGAGTTCCTCGACGGCGACAAGTGCGCGCTGATCCTCGGCGACAACCTCTTCTACGGCCCCGGCCTGGGCACGCAGCTGCGCCGCAACGTCGACGTCGAGGGCGCGCTGATCTTCGCCTACCAGGTCAACGACCCCTCAGCCTACGGCGTCGTCGAGTTCGACCAGGATGGCGCGGTGCTTTCCATCGAAGAGAAGCCCGAGGTCGCCCGGAGCAGCTACGCGGTGCCCGGCATCTACTTCTACGACGAGAAGGCGTCCAAGCTCGCCCACCAGCTCACTCCGAGCGCGCGCGGCGAGTACGAGATCACCGCTCTGAACACCGCCTACCTCGAGCGTGGCGAGCTGCGCGTCGAGGTGCTGTCGCGGGCCACCACCTGGCTCGACACTGGCACCCACGAGTCCCTCTACGAGGCCGGAGGCCTGATCCGCACGCTCCAGCACCGCAGCGGCATGCGCATCGGCGACGTCGAGCAGATCGGCCGCGACCAGGGCTGGACCTAGCGCCCTCGCCGCCGCGAACCGGGCCAGGGGCTCCGGCCCCTCGCCTAGGGTGTCCAGAGAAACGAACAGGAGAACCCATGTCATCGGTAACAGTTGCAACCCAGCCCCGCCGCGTTCTGGCCGACGTCGTGCCCGGTACCCTTCTCGCCGACACGGCGTTGGTCGTCGGGGGCGCCGCTCTCGTCGGGGTGCTCGCCCAGATCACCATCCACCTCGGCTTCACCCCGGTGCCGGTCACCGGCCAGACGCTCGGCGTGCTGCTGTGCGGCTCGGCCCTGGGCTGGCGCCGAGCGAGCCTCTCGATGGGCCTCTACATCGCCGCCGGCCTGGCGGGCCTGCCCTGGTTCGCGGGGCACGCGAGCGGATACCCCGTCGCGACCTTCGGCTACCTGCTCGGCTTCGTCCTCGCCGGCTCGGTGCTCGGCTGGCTCGCCTCGCGCGGCAACGACCGCAACGTGATCCGTGCGGTGATGGCGATGGTCGTGGGCGAGCTCGGCGTCTACGCGATCGGCGTTCCCTGGCTCGCGGTGGACCTGCACGTCTCGTTGCTCAAGGCAGTCTCGCTCGGCATGACGCCGTTCATCATCGGCGACTGCATCAAGGCGGCGATCGCGGGCGTGGCGCTGCCATCGGCGTGGCGACTGGTCGACCGCACCGCGAAGCACTAGTCGTGGCGGCGGTCTAGCAATCACCGACATCTGGAACGCAGCGACGCACTTCGAACGGTTCAGATGATGAAGCCGAGACGCCTGGCCTGTTGCGCGTGGGCCAGGCGCTTGTGCGTGCGTAACGTTTCGCGGTCCATCTCCGCCATGGCCAGGGCAACCTCGATGGCCCGGTTCACGACGTCGAGCTCGCCGGCCGTGGATTCGACGATGCCCCGCGTCAATGCCTCGGGTCCGGAGAACCGGTGGGCCCGCAGCATCGCGTCAACGGCCGTGGCGCGCGGCAGCCGGTGAGTGAGGATCGAGAGGAGCTCCTCGTTGAGCGGCAGGCCGATCTCGGCCTCGTTCATGCACCAGTAGCCCCGGTCCTCGCGCATCACGCGGTAGTCGAAGGCGCACGAGAGCAGTGCGCCGCCGGCGAAGGTGTGACCGTTCAGCGCCGCCACCGTGTAGGCCGGGAACACCATCAAGCGCCCGATCGTGCGATTGAGTTCCGACAGCGTGGCGCCGAGCTCGGCGTGGTCGCTTCCGAAGCGACCGAGGTCCAGGCCGTTGCTGAAGAACTTGCCGGTGCCCGTCAGCACAAGTGCGAAGGGGCCCTCGAGCGTCTCGAGCTCGTCGAGGATCTCGTTGATCCGGGCCAGTGAGTCGAAGTTGATCCGGTTCTCGCCGTCGTTCCACGTCAGAACGGCCACGGCGTCGTCTCGCGTGAGGTTGATGTCCATACTCGCGAGCATACGGCGCGGTCAGTTGCTGATGTTCTGCACGCTCGTGAGGTCGAGGTACGACGCATCGACGGCAACAACCTGGAAGGTGGCCTGGGACGGCGACGCATCCACGATGGTGCCCGTGTACACGTACACCGGCAGCAGCTTCGACGTCGAGTCGGACATCGTGAAGAACCCGTACTTCGTGGACACGCCGGTGAGGTCGACGACCGTGGGCGTCACCGTCGTGACGGTCGTCGGCGAGGTGCTGGTCCCTGCCGGCGGAGTCCTCGTCGTAGGGTTCGCGACGGTCGTGGGCGGGGAGCCCGAGGTCACCGGCGCGGAGCCGACCGAAGTCGATGGAACCGTCGTCGTGACCTCATGCCCGTTCCCGGGCGACGGAACCTGGTCGCCCGGAGGTGCCGATCCCGACGCGCCGGAACCCGAGCCGGCCGCGACCCAGCCCACGGAGATGCTCGCCAGACCCAGTTGCGGGGTGATCTCCCCGACGCCCGCCGCGGGCGACACCGTCGGATAACTCGCGGACGACCGCACGGAGAAGTCCTCGCCGGTGGCGCTCAACAGCGTGCCGTCGCTGGCGAACATGAAGTCGTAACCCAGGTCCGTCGGCTCGCCCGCGACCATGATCGGCACCGTCACCGTCGTGGGGCCGCCGGGGGCCCCCGGCACGGGCACGACCGTGGCGACGCCCAGGTCGAGACTGCCCATCTGCTGAGCGAGCGAGAAGGCGAGCGCCTCGAGCGACGCCACCGGTGCCGGCGAACCTTGCGAGGCCGCCGGAGACGAGTTGTCGCTGATCTGCCACCAGGCGTACCCGCTGTTCTTCGAGAGCGTGCCCGAGTACTTGGGCCCGCTTGACGTCAAGGTCTGACCGTGGTCGTGCGAGACGGCGGTGCCGATATCGACCTTCAAGACGCCGGCCGCGTGCACCAAGGTGGCGACGCCGTCGCTCGGCGCCTGCATCGTGTAGACGGTGGCGGTGCCGGCCTGGCTGGAGAAGCCGCCGGCTCCGTTGAACTCGTAGTTCATCGCGGGAATCATGACCATGCGCGTCGGGGTCGCGGCGGCGGCGTACTTGCCCAGCGCAGGGTGCGTGCTGGCGGCGGCGAAGCCGAGGACCGGCAGCGAGGAGCCGACGGTGTCGATCGCGGCGATGCCGAGCGCAGTGAGCAGGCTGGCGGCGGCGACCGATCCGGCCATCCTCAACTTGAAGGCGCGCAGGCCCGCCGCCGGCTTGCCCAGCGGCGTCGCCACGACGCGATCGATCATTGTCGAATAGTCGGCGGGCGCGTAAGGACCGGAGGGCGAGGGGTCGCTCCCGATCAGTCGCTCTTCAATTGACTTCATCCCCGCTCCTTTCCGATACTTGGTTCATGTCCGCCGCCGCAGAAACTTTCACTCGACCGCGAGAACGTCGAAACTCCTGCGGAACCGCTCCAGCGCCCGCGAGAGGCGAACCGCGGCGGCGTTCGAGGAGACCTCGAGAATGACCCCGAGCTCGCCCGCGTTGCGTCCGTCCCAGAAGTGCAGGAACAGGATCTCGCGATCGTCCTCGTTCAGGGAGTTGAGCGCCTCGCGCACGCCCTCGTCGGCAATCACGTAGTCCTCGGCGGCGGCGTCGGGCGCAGCCGGGCGCAGCCGGGCCTGCAGCAGCGAGATCCGGCGCTGCTTGCGCAGCGCGTTTCGCAGCACGTTGCGCGCCACGCCGATCAGCCACGGAATCTCCGCGCCGGCTGGTATGTCGTCGAGTCGGCGCCAGGCGACGAGCAGCACCTCCTCGACGAGATCGTCCAGGTCGGCCGGGCTGAGCGGATAGAGGCGCCGGCGAAGGTACGCGCCAATCGGCGGCGTCGCCTCGTCGGCGAGCGCTCGAAAACGCCGTTCCCTGGATGAAGCCACGTCCTAAACCTGTCCGCTCGATCCCCGTTGTTACACACTTTCCCAGAAATGGGAGCGGCTCGTCGTGCACGAGCGGCTCGCGCCGGAGCGGGCGGTAAGTTGAGGACCATGGCAGATGAAACCTCCCCGATTCCAGAGCCCGACGTCTCGGCCGAGAATCCCGTTTCCGAGCACTGGGTGTGGGCCGGAGCGCACCGGCCCGCGGCGCCGCGCGCCTTGGTCGAGCACATGACGAGCAACTGGGCCCCGGCAAGACCCTCCTTCGAGGTTCATCCCGCGGCCACTTTCAGCGCCGCGCGACGCGCGAAGGTTGCCGAGATCTTCGCCGGCCAGACCCTCGTCATCCCGACCGGGAACCTCAAGGTCCGCGCCAACGACTGCGACTACCGCTTCCGCGCCGGAACTGACTTCTTCTACCTGACTGGATGTCTCGAGCCCGACGCCGTGCTGCTCATCGCTCCGGGCGCCTCGGGGCCCCGCTCCACGCTCTACATCCCCCGGCGCCGCGACAACCAGACCCACGAGTTCTTCACCGATTCGCGCTACGGCGAGCTGTGGGTCGGCCCGCGTCGCGGGGTCACCGAGGCCGCCCTCTACTACGAGATCGAGACCGCTCCGCTCGAGCACCTCGAGAAGGACCTGGCGTCGCTGCGCTCGGACCAGATCCTCACCGTGCGCGGCTTCGACGCCGCCGTCGACGCCGCCATCGAGGCCAACGCCGGTGACCGAGACCTCGTCACGGCGCTCAGCGAACTGCGCCTCGTCAAGGACGACTTCGAGATTGAGCAGCTCCAACTCGCCGTCGACTACACCGTCAAGGGCTTCGAGGACGTCGTGCGCGCCCTGCCGGCCGCCGAGGGGCGCGGCGAGCGCGTGATCGAGGGCATTTTCAATCTGCGCGCGCGCGTCGAGGGCAACGACGTCGGCTACGACACGATTGCGGCGAGCGGAGCGCGCGCGACCATCCTGCACTGGACCCGCAACGACGGCGCCGTGCGACGAGGCGAGTTGCTCCTGCTCGACGCCGGCGTGGAATGCCACAACCTCTACACGGCCGACGTCACGCGGACCATGCCCGTGAGCGGCGCGTTCTCCCCGGCCCAGCGCCGGATCTACGAGCTCGTGCTCGCCGCTCAGGAGGCGGGCATCGCGGCGGTACGGCCCGGGGCCAGCTTCACCGCTCCTCACGAGGCGGCCATGGGGGTGCTGGCGCAGGGACTCTTCGAGCTCGGCATCTTGAAGGTGGAGCCCGAGCTCGCGCTACGCCGCGACCGCCAGCTGCACCGGCGCTACACGCTGCACGGCACCAGCCACATGCTCGGCCTCGACGTGCACGACTGCGCCAACGCCCGCAACGACGTGCTGCGCGGCGTGCTGACGCCGGGCAACGTGCTCACCGTCGAGCCCGGCCTCTACTTCCAGGTGAACGACCTCACGGTGCCCGAGGAGTACCGGGGCATCGGCGTGCGCATCGAGGACGACGTCCTGGTCACGGCCAGCGGAGCTCGGAACCTGTCGGACGCCCTGCCGCGCCGGGCCGACGACGTCGAGGCGTGGATGGCCGGTCTCTGGTCGAGCGGCCCGACCGACCTGCGCCTGTAGGGCGGCCTAGCGAAGTATCCGGATCGGCAGGTTGCGCGGCCCGCGGATCTGGCCCGGCGCCCAGGTGACCGCGCTCGGGTCGGCCAGTTCGAAGCGCGGGTAGCGCTTGATGAACTCCTCGATCGCCACGCGCAACTCCAGGCGCGCGAGGTTCGACCCCGCGCAGCGGTGGATGCCGAGGCCGAAGGCGAGGTGGCGGTTCTCCTGCCGATCGATGATGAACCTGTTGGCGTCCTTGAACGCGGCGGGATCGCGGTTCGCCGCGGGGAACCCGAGCAAAATCCAGTCGTACTCCTTCATCGGGCATCCCAGGTACTCCATGTCCTGCTTCACGAGGCGCGCCATGGTGACCGGCGCGTAGAAGCGTAGGAACTCCTCGATCGCAAAGGGCATCAGCTCGGGCTCGTTGACCAGGCGCTCGAGGTCGTGGGGGCTCTTGGCCAGATGCCACAGCGATGCTCCGATGGCTGACCACGAGGTGTCGATGCCCGCGATCAGCACCAGGATCATGGTGCCGAAGACGTGCTCGAGCGCCAACTTCTCCCCTCCGACCTCCACGTTCAGCAGGTAGCTCGTCAGGTCGTCACGGGGGTTCGCCTGGTGATCCTCGATCTGGGCGGTGAAGTACTCCTCGATCGGCTGGAACTCCTCGATGCGCTGCTGCTCGGGGAGGTCGATCCCGCCGATCACGATGTGCACGAACTCCCGGAAGAGGTCCTCGTCGGCTTCGGGGAATCCCAGCATCCGGCTGATCACCGCCGGCGGGATGTACTGGGCGTACTCGGTGCCGCCGTTGACGACCTCGTGGCCGTCCAGGCGGTCGAGCAGGTCCACGCAGAGCGACCGCACCCTCGGCTCGAGGGCGTTGATGGGTCCGGGCGCGAAGGCGGGCAGGATGAGGCGCCGCGCGATCTGGTGGAACGGCGGATCCGACGAGATCGGCGGGGCGACGCCGATCGGGGCCGGCATCGCGTCCTCGCCCGGGCGACCGTTGTTGATGATCACCGTGCGGCTGGTGAAGTTGATCGTGTCGTTGGCGATCTGCGAGACGCCGGCGTGCGTCGAGGGGAACCACCCGCCGCCGTAGCGATCGGTGTGCGCGACGGGGCAGCGCCCGCGAAGGTCGTCCCAGATGGGATAGGGATCGGCCACCCACTGGGCATCGGCGTGATCCCAGCCGGTGGCGAAGTCCTCAACAGGGGGCTTGTCGATCATGGCTACTCCTCGATGAATATGGCGTGCTCGGGGCAGTTCGCCTGGGCCAGACGCGCCAGCTCGAGCGTCTCGTCGCTCAAGACGCCGTCGCCGATCACGACACCGTTGCCAAGATCATCGAAGTCGAAGAGACCCGGTGCGAGCGAGAAGCAACGCCCGTGTCCCTGACAGCGCTCAGCGTCAATTGAAACTTTCACGACCCCCCTACGTGCTACTTGTGACGACCCTACTACCGGGTAAGGGAGGAAATACAAGTGCAGCGCCCGAAGTTCGCCCCCGGCTACTCGGCCTCGATCTCCTCGCGGCTGATGCCCAGGAAGTACAGAACGGCGTCGAGATAGGGCACCGAGAGCGCGGCGTCGGCGTGCTCTTGGACCACGGGCTTGGCGTTGAAGGCGATCCCGAGCCCCGCGGCCGAAAGCATGTCGATGTCGTTGGCCCCGTCGCCCACCGCGACGGTCTGTTCCAGGGGCACCCCGACCTCCTCGGCGAAGCGCCGCAGCGCCTGGGCCTTGCCCGCCCGGTCGACGATCGGCGCGGCGAGCCGCCCGGTGAGCTTCCCGTCGGCGATCTCGAGGCTGTTGGCCTCGAGGTGGCGCACGCCAAGTTCCTCCATCAGCGGCGCCAGCACCTCGACGAATCCGCCCGACACCACCGCCGGCACGTAGCCCAGCCGCTGAAGCGTTCGCAGCAAGGTGCGAGCCCCCGGCGCGAGGCGAAGTCGGGCGCGCACCTCGCCGAGCACCGCCTCGGGCAGTCCCGCCAGCAGCGCGACGCGGCGCGTCAGCGACTGGCCGAAGTCAAGCTCGCCGGCCATCGCCGCTTCGGTGATGACCGAGACCTCGTCGACGCACCCGCAAGCCTCGGCGAGCAGGTCGATCACCTCGTCCTGGAGGAGCGTAGAATCGGCGTCCATCACCACCAGGTGCTTGGCCCGGCGGTGCAGCCCGGCACGCTGGACCGCCACGTCGAGCTGGCACGACTTCGCGACCAGGACCAGGCCATTGCGCA
>PLHD01000029.1:61643-77296 GCA_003138815.1 Acidimicrobiaceae bacterium
CGAATGGTGATCTGGGCCACGTCATTGAGCTTGCCTCCTCGATGGTCGAACGCCGACAGGGCTGCGAAGAGCTCGGCGCCGACTCCCACCCGGTCCGGACCGCTCACCGTCACGAGGAAGGTCGATGTCGTCATGCCAAGAGCGTAGAGCCTGGCTCCTCGCTACTCGGCGGCCGACCCGTCGATCGCACGCAGCTCTCGCACCTTCGCGACGTTGAGGTCGGTGCGCCGGTCGAAGGCCCAGAGCTTGGGTAGCGCCGCCGCGACCGCCGCGACCGAACCCGTGCACGCGAGGCCGCCGAAGGTCAGCGAGAAACGCAGCGTGGTCCAGGCGGCCATGACCCCCGCGCGGAACTGGCCGGCCGTCGGCCCGAGCGAGTACGAGATCATCTCGATGCCCGCCATGCGCCCGCGCACCTCGGGGGGGATCGACTCGTTCCACATCGTGTTGCGGAAGATGCCGCTGACGGCGTCGGCTCCCCCGCCGACGCCCAGTCCCACGAGCACCAGCCAGAGCGATCCCGAGTAGCCGAAGAGCGCGATGCCCAGTCCCCACAGGCACGCCGCGCCCACGATCGCGCGCCCGTAGTGGTGTACCCGCCTGGTCCACGACGAGGTGAGCGTGGCGATCAGCGCGCCACCGGGAAGCCCGCAGTAGAGCAGCGAAAGGGCGTAGGTGGAGTGGAACTGCTCGGCGACGAAGGGAAGCATGACGACGGGGAACGCGAGCACCATCGCCAGGAGGTCGATCACGTAGGTGCCGAGCAGGTCGGGACGCGCCATGGCGTAGCGAAGCCCCGAGGCGAGCGCCGCCAGGTCGCCGCTCTCGGAGGCCACGGTGAGCGCGGTCGCGCGCAGCGAGAAGAGCAGCGCCAGCGAGATGGTGAACGTCACCAGGTTGGCCGCGTACACGTACGACGGTCCGGCGGCGACCGCAACCAGGCCGCCCAGCGCCGGGCCGATGATCGACGCGGTCGTGAAGCGGATGTTCGACAAGGTCGAGGCGGCCCGCTGAAGGTCATGCGAGACGTAGGTCTGGTTCAGCGCCGCGATGCTGGGGCTCTGCAGGCTCGACGCACCCGCCGCCACGAAGGCCACGGCGTAGAGGATCCACGCCTGGGGGTGGCCCAGCAGCGCGTTCACGAGCAACAGCACCGTGGTGGCCATGAGCAACTGCTCCATCGAGATGATGAGCCGGCGCCGGTTCAGCCGGTCGGCAAGCACGCCGCCATAGAGACCGAAGACGACGATGGGGATCAGCTCGAACAGACCAAGCGCCCCAACCGCCAGGGGCGAGTGGGTGAGGTTCTTCAGCTGGTACGGCACCGTGACGTAGGTGGCCTGGCTGCCCAGGGAGGTGATGAACCCCGCGATGTAGAGGCGCCGATACTGCTTGGACTCACGAAGCGGGGAAAGGTCGACGCCAGGTTTCCAGCGGCTCACGCCGGGGCCGCTCCGGGCTGCCAGCCGTGCTCGGCGCTGTAGTGGCGCAGGACCCTCGCCGGCACCCCGCCGAGGACCACGTGGCCGGGAAAGGTCCCGCGAACCACCGCACCGGCCGCCACCGTGGTGTGGCGGCCCAGCACCGTGCCCGGAAGGATCACGACGTTGGCCCCGAGCCAGCTGCCCGAGCCGATGCGCACTGGCGCCTCCTCGGGCGTCTGCCAGCCGATCGGGGTATCGGGGTCCTCGTACGAATGGTTCTGGTCGGTGATGTAGACGTAGGGCCCGGTCTGGATCTCATCACCCAGCTCGATCGACCAGTGGCCGATAATGTGCGAGCCGCGCCCGATCACGCACTCCTTGCCAATGGAAACCACGGGCGAGCTCAGCATGGTCTGCTGGGCGCTGATGCCCGCGGTGAGACAGACGTTCGGGCCGATCAGCGTCCCGTCGCCGATCGAGAGGTAGCGCTCGTTGTAGATGACCCCCTGCGGGGCCATCAGCGCCGCCCCGTCGCCGAAGTAGTGGAACTCGCGAGCGTAGGGGTCCAGCGGTCCGACCGTCGCCACCTCGTTCACGTAGCGACGCGTCGAGCGGACCCACGAACCGAGATACTGGCGGAAACGAAGGCGCATGCTCACGGCGACACGCTACCCGTCGCGCACCCGCCACGAAGGACGGGCCGNNCGGGCCGTGCCAGCGCGGCAGCTCAGTCCAAGGAGATGGGCGAGTCGATGTCGATCGCGCCGTCCTCGTCGACGACGTCGGGCAAGAGCGCGTCCGCCATGCGCTCGCGCACTCGGCCATCGATCTCCGCCATCATCTGCGGGTTCTCGCGCAGGAACGTCTTCACGTTCTCGCGGCCCTGACCCATCTGCTCGCCTTCGTAGGTGAACCACGCGCCGGCCTTCTTGACGAAGCCCAACTCCACGGCGACGTCGAGCACGGAGCCTTCGCGGCTGATCCCCTGGCCGTACATGATGTCGAACTCGGCCTGCTTGAAGGGTGCCGCGCACTTGTTCTTCACGACCTTGACGCGGGTTCGGTTGCCAACGATCTCGGTGCCGTCCTTGATCGACTCGATGCGCCGGATGTCCAGACGGACCGACGCGTAGAACTTCAGGGCGCGACCGCCGGGCGTGACCTCGGGAGATCCGTAGATGACGCCGATCTTTTCACGCAGTTGGTTGATGAACACCGCGACCGTGTTCGACTTCGAGAGGCCGCCGGTCAGCTTGCGAAGGGCCTGGCTCATAAGTCGGGCCTGGAGGCCGACGTGGGTGTCGCCCATATCGCCTTCGATCTCGGCGCGCGGCGTGAGAGCCGCGACGGAGTCGATGATGATCACGTCCAGGGCGCCCGAGCGGATGAGCATGTCCGTTATCTCGAGGGCCTGCTCACCGGTGTCGGGCTGGCTGATGAGGAGGTCGTCGACGTTCACCCCGATGGCGCGGGCGTAGACCGGGTCCATCGCGTGCTCGGCGTCGATGTAGGCGCAGACCCCACCGTTGCGCTGCGCCTCGGCGACGACGTGCATCGCGAGGGTCGACTTGCCCGAGGACTCCGGGCCGTAGAGTTCGACGATCCGTCCGCGGGGCAGTCCGCCGATACCGAGCGCCATGTCCAGGGCGAGCGCCCCGGTGGGGATCGACTCGATGTTCATGTGCAGGTTCTCACCCATGCGCATAATCGAACCCTTGCCAAACTGCTTCTCAATCTGGCCGAGGGCAGCTTCGAGGGCCTTTGCGCGGTCGTCGGTTGCCATTGCTTTCTCCTTGTTCTTCATCACCTGAGGCACGCTACGTACCTCTTGTGACATCGGTCGGGCTCCGCCCCATAATCACGGTACTACGAACAAGTGTTCGTACGATGGATTTTCCGACTACTTCACATCATGAGGCTTCTTGGTGCCGATTGCGGGGACTCTGGATAGGAAATCTACTTCAATCAACCAGGGATTGGTAGACCAACTGCTGGAGTTCGCGCCGGATTGGGTACGTCCCGCTGGGCAGGAGTTGGGTGTAGAAGCCGACCGTCATGTCCTCCACCGGGTCGACCCAGAACGCCGTCGACGCCGCGCCGCCCCAGTAGAAGGAGCCGTTGGAGATCAGGCTCCGGTTCTTCACCTGGTCGACCACCACCGCGAAGCCCAAGCCGAAGCCGATTCCGGCCAGGGACGTCTCGGCGTAGGAGTCGACGGCGAACGAGTCGAGATCCGCACCGCCGCGAAGGTGGTTCTGAGTCATCAGGCCGAGCGTGCGACCGGACACCAGGCGAACGCCGTCCAACTCGCCCCCGCCCAGCAGCATCTGCATGAAGCGCTCGTAGTCGCGCGCGGTGGACAGCAACCCCCCGCCTCCCGAGATGTAGTGCGGCCTCTGCATCGCGAACTTGGCGACGTCGTCGTAGGCGAACGAGTCCCCCTCGAAAGGAACATACAACTGCGCGAGACGGTCCCGCTGGTCTTCGGCGCACCACCACTGCGTGTCGCTCATCCCCAGTGGCTCCAGGATCCGCTCGGTGAAGAACTCGTCGAGGGGTTGCCCACTCCAGATCTCGATGAGGCGGCCTAACACGTCAGTCGCGACCGAGTAGTTGAAATGGCTCCCGGGCTCGAACACCAGTGGGCTCGTGCACCAGTCGTCCACGGCCCCCGCGAGGTCGATCTCCTTGCGGGTGGCGAAGTCGTAGCCCTTCGCACGATAGATCTCGTCGGCGACGTGCATCCTTTGGAAGTCGTAGGTCAACCCGCTCGTGTGAGTCATCAGGTGGGCAATGGTGACCGGCGTCGTGGCCGCAGCGGTCTGGGGATTTTCCGCGGTTCCGCTCACGTACACGCGGGACTCTCGCAGCGACTCGATCCACTTCCCCGCCTCGTCGTTGAGGTCGAAGAGTCCCTCCTCGTAAAGCATCATCGCGCCGATGGAGGTGAGCGGCTTGGTCATCGAGTAGATGCGCCAAATAGTGTCGTCGGTCACCTCGAGACCCTTCTCTCGATCACGATGCCCGCCCTGGCCCGTCCAGACCAACTCGCCCCCGCGCGACACGGTCGCGAGCCATCCCGCGAGGCGATGATCGGCGACGTACTGGTCGAAGTGCGCCTTGATACGTTCCAGGCGAAGGGGATCGAATCCCATTGACGCGGGCTCGACGAGAATCTCCAATGACGACATGTGCACCTCCGTTGGCCTCAATGCGACACTAGGGGAGAAGTGGCCTACGAACTAGTTCTGGCGGTCGAGCACCCTGCGCAGCGCGTCAAGCGCGCTGATGGCGCTGTAGGACCTGACGCGCGGTCGGTCGCCCGGCAGATGCAGGGCCACGTGCTCCACGCTCTCGCCGACGGCCACGCCGACGAAGACCGTGCCGGCCGGCTGGCCGTCCTGCTCTTCGGGTCCCGCCACGCCGGTCACGCTCAGCGCGATGTCCGAGCCCAGCAGGGTCCGCACCCCCCGGGCCATGGCCTCGGCCGCCTCGGCGCTCACCACCGGTCCGCGGGGCACGCCGAGCAGGTCGAACTTGACGTCCGACGCGTAGCTGACGACGCCGCCGCGGAACCAGCGCGACGCGCCCGCGATGTTGACCAGCCGGCTCGCGATGAGTCCGCCCGTCACCGATTCCGCCACCGCCAGGGTCGCCCCTCGCGCCAGCATTCGCTCGCCGATCGCGTCCTCCATGGTCTGGTCGTCCACGCCGAAGATGATGTCGCCGAAGCGTTCGGTGATCAGGCTCCGAACGAGCTGCTCCTCGTCCTTGAGCAACGACTGGGCGTGCTCGGCGTCGTCACCCCTCGCGGTGAGGCGGACCTTGATGCCCTCTATGCCCGACGCCAGGAACGCAATCGTAACCAGTCGGTCACCGCTGAGCGCCGTGAAGCGCTCGCCGACCGCTTCGGCGAGCGCCGACTCGCTCGCCCCCCACGTGCGAAGCATCCGGCTCGTGATCACCGAGGTCGAGCCGAGCGCGCGTTCGCGTGCGAGCAGGTCGGCCAGGATCGCCCGCTCGAACATGTCGGACATCTCGTAGGGAACACCGGGCACCGCGTAGACCACCTTCTGGCCGACCGGGCAGATCAGACCCGGAGCAGTGCCCCGGGTCTGGGCGATGATGAACGCTCCGCGCGGAACGTCGGCCTGCAGCATGTTGTTCTCGGGCATGCTGCGACCTCGCGCCTCGAACATCGTTCGGATGCTGGCTACCAGCTGCTCGTCGCGTACCAGGGGCACGTTCATCACCTCGGCCAAGGCGGCGCGTGTGATGTCGTCCTGGGTGGGCCCCAGCCCACCACAGACGATCACCGCGTCGCTGCGCGCCAGCGCGGTGCGAAACGCCAGGACCATGCGGTCGTGGTTGTCGCCGACGTGCTGGTGGAAGTGCGACGCGATGCCGTTGGCGGCCAACCGCTCACCCAGCCATTGGGAGTTGGTGTCGGCTATCTGGCCGAGCAGCAGCTCGGAGCCGACCGCGACGATCTCAACTCGCACGTACGACTACCTTCTTCCCGTCGACGTAGTACTTGAGACCCGTGTACAGGGTCATGGCCACGGCGATCCAAATCGTCGTGACACCTATCCAGGTGTGGTGCGCGCATATCGGCAGCACGCAGAATGCGATCGCCCAGTCCTGGACGAAGGTCTTCCATTTAGCGAGACGGCTCGCGGGGATCGAGATGCCCCTCTTGCTGGCCTTCGAGCGGTACACGCTCATCCAGATCTCGCGCAGGGTGATGAGGACGGCCGGGATGATGAAGCTCTTCAGCCCGTGCGGCCTCGAGAGGATCAGCGCGTACAGCGCACCGAGCACGATCACCTTGTCGGCCAACGGGTCGAGGAAGGCGCCCGACCTCGTCGTGCCGTGGCGACGTGCCACGATCCCGTCGAAGTAATCCGACGCGGCGGCGAGGAAACCCACCGCCGACGTCCACCACGAGATCCGGTCGACGATGATCATGTAGATGAACACCGGGGCGATGACGATGCGAAAGGCCGTCATCATGTTGGCGGGCGTCATCAGGGCGGTCTCGCCGTAGGTGCGATCTTCGCTTGTCATGCCAGCACCGCTTCCAGATCCGTCCCGTGACTCGCCACAATGTCCACGTCGACCAATCCTCCCACGGCCAGTGCCGGGTCGACCATTACAATGCCGTCAATCTCCGGGCATTCACGCACGCTGCGGCCAACGCCGGGCGCATCGATCAGCAGCCGCTGGCGCGTGCCGACCAGGGCGTCGCGCCGGCGCGCCGTGATGGCGTCTTGCAGCTCGCTCACTTCGCGCAGGCGCTCGAGAGCGAGTTCGTGGGGCACCTGCGCCCCGAGATCATTGGCGTAGGTCCCCTCCTCGGAAGAGAAGGTGAAGAAGCCCGCCCAGTCCAGTTGGGCGGCCTGGACGAAGTCGAGGAGCTCGCGCTGATCGTCCTCGGTCTCGCCGGGGTAGCCGAGGATGAACGATGACCGGAAGGTGGCGTCTGCATCGGCGGCACGGATGGCACCGATCCTCTCGAGGAAGCGGTCCGAATTCCCCCAGCGACGCATGGCGCGAAGCATCGATCGCGAGGCGTGCTGCAGTGAGAGGTCGAAGTACGGCACCCCGGTCGAGAGGATCGTCTCGATCAGCGCGCCCGTGAGGCCCGACGGGTACAGGTACAGCAGGCGGACCCGATCGACCTCGCTGCTCAGGATCTTGGTGAGCTCGATAAGCGGCTGCGTGCCTCCCTCGTCGAGCACCTCCGCCGGTTCGCCGCGACCCGCGCGGCGCCGGTCGTGGCCCCAGCTCGCGAGGTCCTGGGCGATGAGCACCAGCTCGCGCACGCCGCCTTCGGCCAGCGCGCGGGCCTCGGTGAGAATCTCCTCGGTCGACCTGGAGCGCTGGTCGCCGCGGAAGGTGGGGATGGCGCAGAAACCGCATCGGCGGTCGCAGCCTTCGGCGATCTTCACGTAGGCCCACGGCCTGGTCGCCTTCGGACGAGGGAGGTTCAAGAGGTCGAACGCTGGAGTAGGCCGGCGGCGAAGGGCAACCGGGGCCGGGGCGATCGCGGTGAGGCTCTCGCCAAAGCCGGCGACGAGGTCTACCTCGGGCAGAGCGGCGGCCAGTTCGTCGCCGTAGCGTTCGGCCATGCAGCCCGTGACGACCAACCGAGCCCCGTCCATCCGGCGGTCGCTCAATTCGAGCACGGTCTCGATGGACTCCTCACGTGCGGCCTCGATGAAGGCGCACGTGTTCGCGACGACCAGTTCGGCCTCATCGGCCGAAGGGGCGAGGGAGTACCCCTGGGACTCGAGGAGCCCCGCCAGCTTGTCCGAGTCCACGTGGTTCTTCGGACAACCCAGTGTTTCGATCCAGTAACGCAAGGGCGTCTCCTCAATAGACGGCAACACCGAGCGCACTGCGCTCGGTATCGGTGGCGGAGAGGGAGGGATTCGAACCCTCGGGCCCGCTTTCGCAGGCCGCATTCTTAGCAGGAATGTGGTTTAAACCGTACTCACCCACCTCTCCAGGCAGAGCCATCATAGTGAATGGACGTTGGTTGTGGAAATCCCCCTAAAAGAACGCGTACACCGGCGTTACACCACGAAACACCAAGAACCGGACCACGATCGATGAGGGAACACCCATGCGCAACCTCCGACTCGTACTCGCCGGCCTGATCGGCACGTCGGGCTCGGGCAAGTCCACGCTGCTTCGCTGCGCCAACTTGCTCGAGACAATCGACGGCAGCGCCATCTCGCTCTACGGACAGTCCCTGCTCGACCCGCGCATCGACCCTGATCTCGTTCGTCGACACATCGCCATGGTCTTCCAGTCCTTCAACCTCTTCCCGCACCTGAGCGTGCTGGACAACGTCCTGCTGGGCCCGTCTACGCGATGAGACGAGCGCGAGAGGAGGTTCGCCAAGAGGCGCTGGACCTGCTCGACCGGATCGGGCTGCGCGACCGGGCCGGCCAGTTCCCCGACCGCCTGTCGGGCGGCCAGCAGCAGCGCGCGGCCATCGTGCGTTCATTGGCCATCCAGCCCTCGCTGCTGCTCGACGAGGTGACCAGCGCGCTCGATCCGACGCTGGTCGGCGAGGTGCCCGACCTCCTGCGCGAACTGGCCCACAGCGGAACGACCATGCTGGTGGCGACCCACGAGATGAACTTCGCGCGTGACGTCGCCCATCGGGTTGCCTACCTCGAACGAGGAGTGCTCCTAGAACTCGGCACGCCCGAACAGGTGATCAACAACCCCCGGCACGAGTCCACTCGCGCCTTCCTGGAACGGGTTCGCTAGGAAGCCTGGGCGCGAATCTCCGGCATCTGCACGACGAGATCGAACAGCTCCTGGTCGCGGTCCCAGGTCAGGTGCGAGCGGACCTGCTCGAGGGCCAGCCAGACGAGCACGTCGACCTCGGCGTTGGGGAAGAACTCCCCGTCCTCGACTGCCATGAGGTAGTAGGCCACGATCTTCGGCTTGCCCTTGCGGTGGGTGTAGTTGGTCGTTCCGACGAAGCGCACCACTCGACAGCGCATCCCGGTCTCTTCGAGCACCTCGCGCAGGGCGCCCTGCTGGAAGGTCTCACCCTCGTCGAGCTTGCCCTTGGGGAAAGTCCAGTCGCCTCGCGCCTCGCGGTAGATGCACGCGACTTCCACCCGTCCGCCGGGGATGAATCGCGTGATGATCCCGCCCGCCGCTCGTATGAGGTCGCTCGGCGCGTCGCGAGGGACAACCAATTCACCGGTCACGAGGTACACGCTGCTAACGGTAGATGATGGGCGTCAGGAGGCACGGTATTACCCTAGGCCTTTCACGAAGATTTCACTTTCGTAGGATGGTGGCGATGTTGGCGACCACACTTCCCTTGCTGTGGCGGCTGCTGGTCTTCTTCGGCGCCGGGGTCGCCGGTGGCGGCACCTTTATCACTTTCCCCACGCTGCTGGCCATGGGGATCCCGGCCCTCCAGACGAACATCTCGACCTCGGTGGATGTCGTGCCCAGCTACGTCGGGGCACAAGGAGCCACCGCCACCAGTTCAACGCCCAAAGAGGGCTCTTCCGCTCGCTGCTGCCTTCGTGCTTCCTGGGCGGCTTGAGCCGCGCGCTATTGCTGCTCGGCTCTCCGGGAACGTTCCGGGGCGTCGCGTCGTGGCTGATAGGCACAGCCGCGCTGCTCTTCGCTCTCGCCCCGCCCATCACCAAGCGGCTCGCCCACGTCGACCACGAGCACGGCGCCCGACGCGGGACGCTCTTCATTGGCATCGTCCAGGCGTCGGTCCACGGCGGCTCTTTCGGCGCGGGGATGGCCCTCCGGCAGATGGCGACCATGGCAATTGCGCTGCCCTGGGAACTCCACGAGTTCCAGGGTCTGGGCTACGTCGTATCCATGATCGTCAACTCGTTCGCTGCCGTCGTCTTCATCATCCACGGGCACCTCGCCCTCGAGGCGGTCTACATGCCCATCGCCGGCGCTGGTAGGGGGATGGCTCGGCACGCCGCTCACTTCGCGCCCGTCACCCAGAGCGGTCAGCGCGCTGGTCATCGCCACCGGGCTGTTCGGCACCATTCATCTGGGCCTCAGTGCTTAGGGTGGCAGATAGTTGACAATTCCACTTATATTTGGGGAATGAAGAAACTGTTCTCGTTCCCCAATCCCGTGAACGACGCATCGGCGCGCACCGTCGCGCTCGGTGTCGTCACGATGTCGGTGCTGTCGTTGGCGACGAACACGCCGTGGCTCCTCATCCCCCTGACCTACGGGTTCCTCGCGCGCGTAGCGACGGGACCCACCCTCTCGCCGCTCGGACAGTTCGCCGTTCGAGTGGCCGGCCCGCGGCTGCGCTCGTGGCAGAAGTCGGTGCCCGGACCGCCCAAGCGGTTCGCCCAGGGCATTGGCGCCGCATTCAGCGTCGCCGCGACCTGCGTGTGGCTCAGCGCCGGCTGGGCAGACGGACGTTGGATCCTCGTGCCGCTGATCGTCGCCGCGTCGCTCGAAGGCTTCCTCGGCTACTGCCTCGGATGCACGATCTTCGGATGGATGATCCGCGTCGGGGTGGTTCCCGAGTCGATCTGCCTCGAGTGCGGCGACCTCAGCGCCCGCTACAACGCGGCCGGTTACGCGCCGAAATAAGAACTTCCTGACCGTTGGCTCGGTCGGATTGCCTGCCAGACCGCCGAGCCCCGCAACTTCCTAGGCTGTGGGCATGCGACGTGAATCCTCCCGCCCGGTCTGGTCGCTGCTCGCGCTCGCCGTGACGCTGGGCGCCTTCGCCCTGCCCGCGGTCTCGGCGACGGCGAGCGAGCCACGAATCGTCGTTGCCGGGGCGTCGACGATTCCCCCGGGCGACACCATCGTCAACCAGGCGGTGACCACGTCGTTCGACGTCGTCCTGGCTCAGCCCAATCAGACCGCGCTCACCTCGTTCATCGCCAGCCTCTCGAACACGGCGTCGCCCGACTACGACCGCTACCTCACTCCGGCGCAGTTCGCCCAGCGCTTCGGAGCCAGCGCCGCGTCGGTCGCGACGGTGCGCGCGTACCTCTCGGGATACGGCCTGCACGTCGGGGCGCTGAGCAAGGGCCACATCGTGCTGCACGTCAGCGGCTCCGAGACCGACGTCGCGCACGCCTTCGACGCCTCGGTCGCGACCGTGCGATTGGGCGGCGCGACTCTCAGCGCCAAACTCGCGTCCGAAGCCACGTTACCCGCATCCGTCGCCGGGGACGTCGCCAGCGTGGTAGGACTGTCGTCGCTCCAGACGCCGACCCCGAGCGCGCTCATCGCGCACGCGGCGAGCGCGACGACACCGTCGACGTGTCCGGCCGCGACCGGCGCCGCCAGTCCCAACAGCACGACGCCGAACAACCTCGGCGGCTACACCCTCCAACAGCAGGCCCAGCTCTACGGCCTGTCCAGCGCGTGGGCCAACGGCGACACCGGTGCGGGTCAGACTATCGGGGCCTACGAGCTGGGCACCTACGACCCGGGCGACCTGAGCACCTACATCGCTTGCTACGGCCTCAGCCCCACGGTTACGCAGGTGAGCGTCGACGGTGGCGCGAGCGGGGCCTACAACGATGAGGCCACCACCGACGTCGAAGAGGCCACGGCCCTCGCCCCCGGGGCCACCATCGAGGTCTACACCGGCCCCAACAACGGCACCGGACCACTCGACGTCTACCAGCAGATGGCCGACGACAACACCGCGACGATCATCACCACCTCGTGGGGCGACTGCGAGACCGACCCCAGCGGGGACGTCGGCGGCGAACAGCCGATCTTCGAGCAGATGGCGGCCCAAGGCCAGACTGTCGTGTCGGCCGCGGGCGACAGCGGCTCCTCGGACTGCGCCAGCGTCACGGGCAACGCCGCCGCGGTGGACGACCCCGCCTCGCAGCCCTACGTCACCGGCGTCGGCGGACTGACCGTCTCCAACATCGACCCACTGGCCCAGACGGTGTGGAACGATGGCAAGAACAGCGGCGGCGGCGCGAGCGGCGGCGGCGCGTCGCAGTTCTGGTCGCGTCCCGAGTGGCAGAGCGCCCCAGGGATCACGGCCGCCGACACGATGCGAATGGTGCCCGACCTGTCGGTGATGGGCGATCCGGGTACGGGATTCATCCAGTACTTCACCGGTTCGGGCACGGGCGCGCCGTGTCGACACGCTTGTTCGAGCGGGTGGGGCGGCATCGGCGGCACCTCGATCGGCGCACCGCTGGTCAGCGCCTTGGTCGCCACCGCCGCCCAATCGTGCGGCGTCAGCCGGCTCGGTTTCATCAACCCCACCCTCTACGCCATGGCGAGCGCGGGCGTCGGCTACGACGACGTCACCACCGGCTCGAACGATCTCTACGGCATCGGCGAGTACAGCGCGGGCGTCGGCTACGACATGGCGTCGGGCCTGGGCAGCCCCGACGGCGCTGCGTTCATCGCGGGGCTCTGCCCCGCGAAGTTCGACGCGACCAAGAGCTCCTTCAGCGCCACCGCCACGACCACTGCGGTCCCGGGCACGCTCAACGTGCAGTTGCGCGACGTGAACAACAACCCAATCGCGGACGCTCCGGTGCAGGTCAGCGCCAGCGGGGGCACGGGCACCGTGACCATCGACGAAGATCCCACGAGCGCGACGAGTACCGGCTCGGCCGCCTACGGCGTCACGACGAACTCCTCGGGTGACGTCGCCATCGACGTCAGCTCGTCGAGCGCGGGACCCGTGGAGGTCGCCATCGGCTACGGCGGCGCGACGGTCTACACGACCACGCTCAACTTCTCGAGCACCGCCGCGACCGCCACGAAGAAAAGGCCCGGCGCGCCGAGCATCGCGAAACTGAGCGCGCTGGTCGCGGGATTCAAGTTGGCGCTGAAGGCCCCCTCAATCAATGGCGGCAGCCCGATCACCGAGTACGAGTACTCCACAAACGGTGGCGCAAAGTGGACCAGGCTTCCTGCGCAAGCGACGTTAGTGACCGTTACCAAACTGGCCAAGGCGAAGACCTACAAAATCGTCGCTCGAGCGCTCAACGGGGTCGGCGCCGGGCCCGCATCGAAACCTGCAACCGTCACGACTCGCAAGTAGCAAACCCAGCAAACCCAGCATCATCACAAGCTCACAAGGGGAATGCTGCGGCTGGCTTCTGCTTTTCCGCCCCCAGCCCTAGACTTGCCAAGTGGAAGTCCGTAACGAATCGGGTTCACAACCCATTGTAAGGACGCGAATGAAGCTTCGAAGAGTAGGCCTGATCGCTGCCGTGGTACTGGCGGGCTCCGTTCTCGGGGCGCCGTGGTCCCACGGCGCCACCCCGGCGCCCAAGGGGCTGCCGCTCTACCAATTCGCGAACACGGGAACGGGACCGCTGCCGTGGAACGCGGCGTCGCTCGAGAGCCAGATCAACTCGACGACCCTGCTCGGCGGACCCCACACCGCGAGCAGCGCCACGGAGAGTGCCTTGACGTACAGGACCTCCGCGGGCCACCTCGCCCTCTACACCAAGACCGCCGCCGGCACGAGCCAGTGGACCGACCTCTCCGCCCAGAACAGCAACCTGCCGGCGCCGGGCGCCGACCCGATCCCCTTCTTCGACCCCGCGGGGAACGTCGACCTCCTCTACGTCAACACCCTTGGCGAGCTCATCCTGAGCACGGCCAACATTCCGTTCACTCACATGTGGACCCACGCGACGTCGGTGCCCTGGCGGCCCTACGTCGCCATTGACCTGAGCGCGATCACGGGGGTGCCGGCGGCTAACGGTCTGGCCAGCATTCAGGTGATCGGCGAGAACGCCATGGTCACCTTCCGAACCGTCAGCAACGACATCGAGGAGATACCTCTGAGTTGGACCCCTAACCTCGCGACGCCCTCGACCATCGGATCGGCGGTCAACGTCACGACGGCGACCTCGACGGGCACCGCCGCCAGCGACCCCATCGCCCTGCCCGGAGTCGCCGACGCCCTGGTCACGACGTCCACCAGCGGTGACCTGGATCTCTACTCCTCCACCGCGACGGGCACGTGGGTCATGCAGGACCTCACGACCACGACGGCGGGGCCCAAGGTCTCTGGCACCCTCAGCGCCGCGGCGACGTCATTGACGCTCTACATCAGCGCACTGGGCACGAACGGCGCCGTGGAACTCTTCAGCACGCCCCTCGCCACATTCGCGCCGGGCCTGCGGAGCGCCCGCAACGCCAACACGACGACGACGACGACGCCCACCACCACCACCACCACAACGCCCACCACCACGACGACCACGACCACCGTTTCCTCGCCGTGGACCGTGCTCAACGTCACGGCCTCCACCGCGGGCGCGCCACCCCTCACCGGCTCGATCTTCCTCAGCGCCACCGCGACGCAGGTCGCCATAGCCGGAGAGGCGGCGAACTGGGGCGACCTCTTCGTGTTCACGAACACTCCCGGCACGAGCACGTGGGCGGCGACTGACGTCTCGGTCACCGCCGGCAGTGCCGCGCGAACCGTCGGCTCCACGGTTTCGGGACTCCAGGCGGGGGCCAACCTCGAACTCTTCGCCGCGGGCGTCAACTCGCCTCCACGCCAGGGCGTTGGCGTCTACGCCATACCGTCGTCCAAGTGGAGCCAGGCCGTCACCGACGGCTGGCCGATTCTGAGCGAGACCGGCGGGCTGGGCACCCAGAGCGCGCCGTGGGTCGGCTTCACCTCCGCTACCAGCGTCGCCACCTCGCCGGACTTCCTGCTCGGACAGAGCATCTACAACTCCCACAAGCGTGTCACCTGGCTCTCCTTCTGGACCGTGAGCGGCCCGCTGGCCAGCCAGCCGCAGACCACCACCACCTACTACAACCACGGCTACACGTCCGGCGTCTGGGTCGCCACCCAGATCGATCAGTACAAGACTCTCGGGTTGGGGCTGAAACCGGACTGGGCGATCTTCGACCCCGAGGGCTACCCCGACAATCATTCGCACCTGGACGCCCCCGCCGGCGCCTCCAAGGCCACCCTCGCGACGTACGCCACCTACTGGACGGCGATGCTCCAGGGCTGGGTGAAGGGCATCGCGTCGGTCGATCCTTCCCTCAACGCCGCGGTCTACGCTTCGCAGTCCGAGTACCGCAACTACTCCCTGTCGGTCCAGCCGCTACCGGTGTTCGTGGCCCTGGCTTTCGGCAGCGGCGGCCCGATTCCGGTGAGCGGGGCCAGCGGGAGCAACATCCGCGGCTTCATCGCCTTCAGCGCGGTCTGCTCGCCGGCGGCCACGCTGGCGTCGGAGATCTCGACGCTCGCCAATCCGCCGTGGGCCGGTCAGTTCAACACGCTCCAGTTCAACGCCAACGTCTACTGCCCTCCGTCGAAGCCCTAGTCTGACGGCGTGAGTGATTCCGAAGAGCCCGACAGCAAGTCCCAGGACTTCCGCACCCGGTTCAAGCAACTGACCCAGCCGCTCGTCGACTCACTCGACTCGCGCCTTCGCGATCAGGTCGACCTGCGCGTCGACCAGCGGGTGGACTCGACGCTGTCCGCGAGGCTGTCGGTCATAGAACGCGCGATCGCCGACCTCGACCGGTCGATAAAGGAACTCCAGGAACGCTCGGAGTCCTAGAACTCCTCGTGGCCCGAGGACTGGTGTGAGTCCCGGCGCTCGCCGTCGCGACGGATGGCCCAGCGCACGGTCACGACCGAGAGCACCACCACGGCGAGCACGAAGAACGAGAAGACCGCGGTGAACATCCCGCCACGCTAGGCCGTGATGCTCCTATGTTTGTCAA
>PLHD01000071.1 GCA_003138815.1 Acidimicrobiaceae bacterium
CCTTTGCCTTACTGGCGGGTCGCCCGGGTCTCGATCCCGGCACATTGGCATTACCATTTGGGCCAATGGGCGGGCAGGGGGCCCGGTGGCCCGAAGGACTGAGGGAGGCCCGGTCGCGCTCCGAGGGCCTGGAGCAGCGAGCTGAAGTTGAGCCCGTAGGCGGTCGAGTTCTTCCCGTTGTACTCCAAGTGGGCAGCGGCGTGTTCCGGGGACGCCGGAGGATCCGCCCAGCCAGTTTCGAGGCAGGTCTTCGCGTCGTGCGCCACGCCGACGACCGTCGCCGCCGTGACGCGTTCACCGATGACCACTTTCGGCGTGACGTTCTCCGCGACGTAGACGTAAAGACCCTTCGCGGGACCGCCCGTCAATCGATACGAGATGAACACGCCGCTCGGCCATCCTGGGTCGTAGAGATTCGCCACTACCGCGTCGCCAATGGCGTAGACCGGTCCTGACGCGCAGTAGTCGACTCCTTGGTCGATCTCTTGGGGGACCAGCGACGTCAACGCTCGCAGGGGGTTGAGGTAACCGTCGAGCGGCGCCACGTCAATGGCCACGTAGTAGCCGCCGGTTGTGGGATCGACCGCGAGCGCGCTCGCGAAGCCGCCCTCCGGCAGCGCCTTCGAAGTGGCGAGGGAGCCATGGCTCGCGGACCCGTAACTGTCGATCACGCCGTTCGCCCTCAACACGTAGTAGCCCGTTGCACCGATCGCGGCCGCGAGGGCGGTGACGGGCACGCCGTTGTACTTGCCGTCAGTGCTGGCTGAAGGCGATCCGTCGTCGGGTGCGTCGAAGCTGGCGACGTCGCCCGTCGAGGTCGCGATCCAGTAACCTCCGGTGGTGGGATCGACCGCCATGGCGACCGCGACGACGGGAGCCGTTGCTCCGTAGTGGAGATGACCGGCGAGAGATCCGTGTCCTGTGACCCCGAAAGCGTCGACGGCTCCGTTCGCACGAAGCACGTAGTAGCCGGCGCCGTCGGGCGCGGCCGCGATGGCGACGGCGGCCGGGTGCTGCCCCCACCCTCCCGGTGGGATGCGCGGCTGGCCGAGGAAAGGAGCGTTGAATCCCTGGACCGTGCCGTTGGAACTCACGACCCAGTAACCCCCGGTCGCCGGGTCGATCGCGATGCCCGTCGCGGTAGTGCCGAGGGGGAGAGTCTCTGCGGCGGGTGAACCGTAGCTGGGTGCGCCGTAGGCGTCGACTTCACCGTTCGAACGAAGGACGTAGTAGCCAGCGTCGTCTGCGACAACGGCGACGACGGCCGGATCTGAAGCCGAGGGGGATCCCAGGTAGGTGGCGTCGTAGGCAGCCAACGTCGACCGAGGTTGGGTCGTAGCCTCTGCCGACGTGATTGGTGAAAGGACGCCGATAGACAGAGCGATAAGCAGGCCGTTGGTGGCGCCAGCAAGCGCACGTCTCAGGGGTACCGTACGAGTTGCGCGACGTGAGAATCCGTGGTCCACCTTCAGCTCCTTTGGGGGATGAGTATCTTGCAAGTCTTGTTCGAAATTGGACCTGCCATCGACGATCGACAGGGTTTCTGATGCATCGTCAGTTGAAGCCCTGGCGAATCGCGCCGGAAAAGTCGACCAGCACTTCCTCTGAGGGGGTTACTCCATGTCAGGATCAACCCGCTATTCACCCGAGCTGCCTGAGCGAGCTGTGAGAATTGTGATCGACAACCGTCGGGACCGCCCGGACGAACGGGCTGGCCTCGCTGCCATCTCGAAGCCGTTCAACACGTCGTCGGAAACACTCAGGATCGGGGTTGGCGTCGCGTTGGCGACGAGACGGCGATCAGAACTCCGAAGCCCAATCTCTTGAGTTGAGAATCTCCGAGATACGACTGAGGAAGCGGGCGGCGTACGCCCCATCAATCGCCCGATGGTCGAACGTGAGCGCCAGCAGCCCAATCGAGTGAATTGCTATTGACTCCTCGCCGGCAGCGGCGGTAACAATCACTGGCTTGCGAGCGACGCCATCGGTGGCAAGGATGGCCACTTGCGGCTGATTGATGACAGCTCCCGTGAGCAGTGTTCCAAACGGCCCGGGATTCGTAATTGTGAAGGTTCCATTTGACATGTCATCTACGGTCAGTTTCTTGGCGCGAGCGAGCAGGGCCAGTTCGCGAATCTTCCGTGCGATTGCGGTAAGGCCGTAGTTGTCGCCATTGCGGACAACCGGCACGACCAGACCATCACTATCTAGGTCGACGGCGACACCGAGGTTGATATCGTGGTGAACGATCAGCTCATTGTCGCCGACCGATGCGTTGAGGTGGGGGAACTCCCGCAGCGCTTCGAACACCGCCAACGCGTTGAATGGCAAGTAGGTGAGGCTGAATCCCTCACGTTCCTTGAAGCTCGCACCGTACGCGCGACGTACCACTTCAACGCGTTCGTAGTCAATCTCCTTTACCATCAAGGTGTGCGCCGACGTGGCCTTCGAGCGCACCGTGTGCTCGGCGGTGAGGCGGCGAATCCTTGTGAATGGAATAACCTCATCACCCTGGCGAGAGACCCTGGTCTGCTCACGACTGGCGATAGCCACCTCAATATCGTGGCGAGTAATTCGTCCATCAGGCCCACTGCCGATGAGCGATGCGGGGTCAATGTTGTTCTCACGCATGAGGCGGCGTACTACCGGTGAAGGTGGTATCTGTGCCACTTCGCCCGAGGACGCAGGTGCCCCAGAGGCGGCCGTGGCGAGAACGTCATCGCGCGTGACCCGGCCATTCGGACCCGAACCGTTGATCTGCGAGGCATCCAGACCGTGTTCCGCGAGAAGGCGCCGCACCACCGGTGAGAGCTGAGTCTTCTCGCCATTCTTCTGGCTTGTTCTGACGGGCGTAACGACGGGCGCACTCGCACCGTCAGCCGCCTTAAGCGTCTCCGCAATCGGGGCAGTCGAAGCCACCGATTCGCTCTCACCCCCGATGATCGCGAGAAGCGTGCCCACGTCAACGGTGACCCCTTCGCCAACGAGAATTGCGCTGATGATTCCGTTGGCCTGCGCGGGGATCTCAGTGTCAACCTTGTCCGTTGAGACTTCGAAAAGCGGCTCACCACGTGTGACGGAATCACCAACCTTCTTGAACCACTTCGTGACGGTTCCGTCGGCGACGGTCTCGCCTAATTGGGGCATGGTGACCTCGAACATGCTGTCCCTTCTCGCACATCTCAACGTTGGTTAATCTTTAGCAAGTCGAAATGGCATCGCACCTTGAGCGACGCCATAGTACCGGGGGTCCTTAAGAGTCCATTGCCTTCGATACCGTTACAACAATCCGATCCACCGACGGAAGAGCCAGGTCCTCGAGTGAGCCTGCCGGCACGACCCCGACGATCGGGCGTCCTCAGTCCGAACTGCCGAGCAATTCGATGTTCATCCAGATTGCTTCAACCGGAATATCGCCAACGTTGGCCAAACGGTGGGGACGGCTGGAGTCAAACGAGATGGAATCACCGGCAGCGAGACGGTAGGTTTCAAAGCCCACCGTTATCTCAAGAGTTCCACTGAGTATGAATCCATACTCAGTGCCGACGTGTCGGATCAGTCGACCCTCCATTGTCGAACTACCGCCGACGTCGTAGCGAACGAACATAAAATCGGTTTTCTCGCTTCGTGCGGCCGTCAGCGACTCCCATGTGACCCCGGAATCGAGTACGAGAATCTTGCGATTGCGTGGGTGCACGACCGGGGAAGACGATCCTGCCCCGTCCATGTCGTGCGCGGCGGATGGCACTGCCAGAACGCTGCCAAAGCTCGACATCGTTCGCCACGAGTTGTTCGCAGCATCTGTCGCTCCACCAAGATGTTCATTGGCGCCGGAGTGACCGGGCACGGCCTCGTTTTCGAAGAGTTCGTCCGTGGTGATGTCCAGTGCTGCGCAGATTGCGAAGAGCGTCGCTACGGAGGGCTGCGACTTGCCGGTTTCGAGTTGTGAAATGAACGACGCGGAGACGTCCAAGTCTCTGGCAAACTGGCGCAAAGTTATGCCACGAGCCAGTCGTTGGGTACGGAGACGCGCGCCGATGAGCGCCGGTGCCACTCCGCCACCGTTCGAGCTCGGCGGACTCGCCGTTGCCTGCACCGTTTCGTCGCTCGCCGGCGTGCTGGAACTGTTGGAGGTCGTGGTCCGTCGCCGGTTGGGCGCTGAACCCCTGGAAACCGGCATCGTCACTCCTCTCAAACTCCTGTTAAGTACAACAGCTTGTCCAACTTGAGCCAGGCGAACTGCACCAAACTCCACGAAAGCAAAATTCTAGTGAATAGAGAACTATTCCTGGTGTTCCAGTTTTGCGGCCAGGTGCTCCCACTCGCGGCTGAATCGGTAGGAATGGCGGGCCGGAGGTTGCGGAGCCTGCACTTCGATCCATCGAACGAGTCCCGACCCCCGGTTCTCGAATCCGTGATCGGCGCCCACGCCCGCCCAGAGGACGTCACCGGGGTGGAGCACCACGGCCTCGCCATCTACTAGCGCGTGGACGTCGCCCTCGATGAAGACGTAGGCCTCTTCGAATGGATGGTCGTGCGGATGGGCGATCGCGGTGGGTTGATAGTCGACGACGAACATCGTGTGGAGTTGGGCCCCGACCTGCTGGTCGATCAGCATCTTCACGCTGATGCCGCTGTAGGCGAGGAGGGCCGTGGCCATGCTGGGCGACACGGTGGGCGCGTTGACGTCCGACCCGCCGGCCAGCCGGCGCAGGTCCATCGACTCCGAATCGAATCGGACGGCGTTCTGATTGCGGGGGTCGCGCATATCGGGCGGTTCGGGACGCGATTCGACCAACGTTTCACCGCTGAAGAAGGTGTCTTGGCGTCGTCCGTCATCGAGCTCAGCCGGCGATGCCATCTGCAGCCACTTGACCGGTCCATCAATCGACCTCAGCGAATAGGTGGTGCCGAGGGGGACGGCCATGCCGTGGTCGGCATCGAGCAACGTCGTCTGACCGAGGGTCGTGACGGCGAGACTCCCGGAGAAGACGTAGATGCTGAACTCAAACGAATGAAGTGCCGGTTCCACGTAGCCGCCGGCGTCCAGGTGTCCCACGGACAGCGTCATGTGAGGCGAACCGGTCGCGCGGGTTATCAGGGTCTGCTGGCGGTAACCGGACGAATGTCCCTCGTAGGTCGAGGGTGTCACCGCCTTGCTGTCGTCAATCTTCGTTGCGTAGTGCATGTTCTCTCCAGTCCAGGATTCGGATTACTCGTGTCGCTCCTACTTCAGGAGCCAGCCGCCGTCCATGGCGAGGTTCACTCCGTTGACCCCCGTGTTGTTGAGGAGGAACTCGACGGAGTCCACGATCTCCTGCATCGTGACGAGCCGGCCGAGCGGCGTGCGCGAGATGATGTGGCTGTTGTCCTTGTTCTCCCAGAACGGGCTGTCGCCGATGATCCCGGGGTGGACGGCGTTGATACGTACGGGCGCGAGTTCAGAGGTCAGGCTGTTGACGAGACCGACGATCCCTCCGTTCACGGTCGATACGGTCGTCGATCCGGGGTACGGACGCTGCAGCGCCAAGCCGCCGAACAGGACAATGGAGGCGTCAGGGGTGAAGCGGTCGCGCAGGGCGTGGATGGCCTCCGCGTAGCCGACGAGCTTGAGTGTGACCAGGCGGATGGCCCGGGCGACGTTGTAGTCGGCGATCGTGTTGGAGTCACGCTCGATCGCCGGGATCACTAGGTCGTTGACTGGCCCGATGTCGGCGAGCGAGTCGGCGATCGACTCGGGCTCGGAAAGGTCGACGGCGATCCCCATGGCGCCGAGTCCGATCTCTGCCGCCGCCTTGTGCGCCGTCTCCGTCGTTCGGCCCGACAGGTAGACGGTCGTCCCCTTGGCCGCCAGCGATTTGACGATCTCCTTGCCGATACCCGATGTGCCGCCCAGTACGACGGCGGTGCGAGGGGCACCCCCTGTTGATTGTGTTGACACTGTTCCTCCCTCATTGTTCAGTAGCAATAAACATAACCGAAGTTTCAATCGAGTGGAAAGTCTATTCGGCATTCGCCACGGGCGCCTCAGTCGAGGTGAGCATCGACAGTGCGACCCTGATTCCGCTGAAATACCTCTTATTCCAACAATCTTAGACCTAACGGCGGTGGCATGGCGCTCCAAGAGAGGGAGCGGACCTCAACAGTCGGGAACTGTGGGTATGTGAAGTAGTTCTTGACAATACTGAACAGGGTGCTACACTCCCTGACAATCTGAACCATTTCACCAAGGGGGGGAAATGAACAAGCCCATCAGCACGTCCGGCGAGTCACTCGAGCACGGTCGTTCTATCGTCTTCCGCAACGGAATTGTCCTCACCATGGACAACGCGCACCGCGTCGTGAAGGACTGTGATGTCCTCGTGGTGGGCGGAGTGATCCGCGAGGTTGGTCCCGGCGTTAAGGCACCCGACGATGCACTCGAGATCGACGCCCGCGGGGGCATCATTATGCCGGGCATGATCGACACGCACCGCCACATGTGGCAGACGGCGATGCGGGCGTACGGCACGGACTGGACCCTGTCGCAGTACTTCGTGTGGTACTACCTTGAGCACGGCTACAACTTCCGCCCCCAGGACATCTTCGCGGGCAACCTGCTCTCGGCGATTGAGGCGGTTGACGCGGGGGTGACCACGTCGGTCGACTGGTCGCACGGCCTGCAGACGACGGAGCACGCGGACGCAGCGGTCGATGCCCTAGAGGCGGTCCCCGCGCGTTTCGTCCTGGCCTACGGGAACATCCAGCGTGCACCGTGGGAGTGGTCCGCCGAGAAGGAGTTCCGGGACTTCTACAGTCGGCGAATTGATGGCAAGGGTGACATGCTGGGCTTCCAGATGGCCTTTGACGTTGTCGGAGGTCCGGAGTTCCCCGAGCGCGCCGCTTTCGAAGTCGCCCGTGAGCTCGGTGTCTCGGTCACGACGCACGCGGGCGTTATCGGGGCGACCGGCGACGACAGCGTCCGCCTGATGCACGAGAACGGATTTATGGGACCGGACACCGTTCTCGTTCACTGCGCAACGCTTTCGGACGACTCCTACCACCGGATCGCCGCTTGTGGCTGTTCGGCGTCAGTGTCCACCGAGAGCGAGCAGAGCGCGGGCCAGGGCTACCCTGCGTCGTGGAAGCTGCGCCAGTTCGATATCCCGATCTCGCTCTCGAACGACACCTCGGTGTGGTGGAGCGCGGATCTGTTCACCGCCATGCGTACGACGCTCGGCGCGGACCGCTCACGTCAACACTTCGAGGCACACCTGAAGGGCGAGACGGTCACCCATCTCGACCTTCGATCCGAAGAGGTCATCGACTGGGCGACCCGTGGCGGGAGCAAGGCTCTGGGACTCGACAGCAAGGTCGGCAGCATCGAGGTCGGAAAGCGGGCCGACATCGTGCTGATCAAGAACGACGACTCTCCGGTGATGTTCCCGATTCTGAATCCCTACGGGCACGTGACCATGCAGGCGCAGCGCGCCGACGTCCACACGGTGGTGATTGACGGAAACATAGTCAAGCACGAGCATCGATTGATCAACATCGACCTGGCGAGGGCGAAGAGCGCGGTAGAAGAGACTGTGAGCTTCCTCGCCGACACCCTCGGCGAGGAAGCGTGGAACGCGGGTATGTATCCCGAGATTTCCGCCAGGGAAGCGGCGGAGAACCCCTACAAGTACGTGGAGTAGCGCCACCGTCCAAACGGGCCAGTGAGGGAGGCCGGCCGCGGAAGCGGCCGGCCTCCCTCACTGGCATCCTGCGCGTTTACGCAATGTTCGGTGTGACTTGACACGTTCAGTGAACACCGCTAGTGTCATCGCTGTTGGCTGTGGAACGGCCCCCGAGGGGGACGACGGTCGACACCGGTCGTACGCAAGGGGTGCGTCCGACTTCACAAGGGGGGAACCAATAATGATGAGAACGAAGATGCGTTGGCTTGTCGGCATAGCCGCGGGGGCCACGCTGCTGTCGTCGGCGCTCACGGGCTTGGGCGTCGCACAGGCGGCGACCAAGCACAAGCATTACAAGGTGGCGTATATGTCGTACGGGGTGGCGAATAGCTATGACGCCCCGATGCTGGCGGCGGCCAAGGCGGTCGCGGGTGCCAATGGCATCAGCGTCACCGTGTTCGACTCCCAAAGCTCATACACCACGCAGGTGTCACAGCTGCAGGACGTCATCAACTCTGGCCAGTACCAGGGCGTCATCACTCAGCCGATCTACGGTGCGGCCCTGATCTCGACGGTCAAGAAGGCCCTCAAGAAGGGGATCAAGGTCGTCAACATCGACCAGATCCTTGGCGCGAAGTACACGAGCGACCAGATCCAGGTCCCGGGGCTCTCTGGCAACGTGGTCTTCTTCCCGTCAAAGATCGGTACACAGCTGGGCCAGTTGACTAACCAGGCGTGCGCGGGAGCCAACCCTTGCAAGATTGGCTTGGTACACAACTACACGGGCTACGAGCCGGACTCGGCCATCACGACGGCTTTCGATACGCAGATCGCCAAGAACGCCAGCGACTCGATCGTCGCCCAGGCCGACGGCCTGTACCAGGCTGGCGTGGCGTTAACTCAGGTGCAGGACATGCTGGTCGCCAACCCAAGTCTGAATGTAATCGTCGGCTCCGACCAGGACTGCGAGGGGGCCCAGTCGGCTCTGGCCGCGGTCAAGAACACGACGGTGAAGCTCGTCTGCTACGGGGCGAGCGCTGCCGGTGTCACAGCCCTCAAGAGCGGTGCGTGGTTCGCTGACGTGGCCCAAATGCCGGCAACGGAGGGCCAGATTGGGATGAGCATGCTCATCAAGGCCATGAAGACTGGCAAGAAGAGCGGTTCGGAGAACCCGGTTGCGGCCCTGCCGAACAACGGCATCCTCACCAAGGCCAACGTCAATAAGTTCACCGCCGAGTGGCCGGGCTGATCGGCGTGACACGAGGCACTCAAGAGTTCGTGCTCTGAGAAATTGGTTCTGACCAAACATGTCGGCAGGAACATTTGAGGAGCACCCCCACCGAACCGCGGACACTCCCGGCGACGACCTGGTCGTCGCCGGAGTGTCGAAGCGCTTCGGTGGGGTCCCTGCCCTGAGCGACGTCTCGCTGGCCATCGAGCCGGGCAAGGTCCACGCACTGATCGGCGAGAATGGCGCCGGCAAGTCGACGTTAGGCAAGATCATCTCCGGAGTGATTGAGCCCGACGAGGGGACGCTGACCTTAGGGGGACGGTCCCTCGTGCTGCGCTCGCCGCGAGAGGCGCTCGCTCACGGCATCGTCACTATCGCCCAGGAGCTCGCTATCGTCCCGGGCCTCACGGTGGCGGAGAACGTCTACCTCGGCTCGGAGGTTGCCACCGCCGGCTTCGTCCGTCGTCGCGAGGTGCACCGCCGGTTCCGTGAGCTGGCCCACCGCGTTCACTTTGAGCTCTCTCCCGACGTCCTCGCTGGGAATATCTCTACCGCCGATCGGCAGAAGGTGGAGATCATGCGGGCGTTGTCGCGTAACGCGTCGATCGTGGTGATGGACGAACCATCGGCGGCTCTCTCGAGTCACGAGTCTGCGGCCCTCCACGAGGTGATCCGTTCCTTGGCCCGCCAGGGCAGCGCCGTGGTGCTCATCTCGCATTTCCTTTCCGAGGTGCTGTCCCTGTCCGACATCATCACGACCCTGCGCGACGGTCGCCTCATCAGTACCGTGGACGCCAAGACCGCGACCGAGGAGTCGCTGATTGAGGGGATGCTGGGACGGTCGTGGACCGCGGCATTCCCGGAAAAGGTTCCCGTCGATGCGGACGCGCCCGTCGTCCTCGAGGTCGACCACGTGAGTGCGCGAGGAGTGCTGGACTGCTCCCTCGTCCTACGTCGGGGGGAGATCCTCGGAATCGCTGGATTAGTCGGCGCTGGCCGGTCGGAACTCGCTCGGGCCATCTTTCGCGACGCCAAGATTTCCGGGGGGACCGTCCGACTGAACGGTACCGGACTTGCCAAACGTAGCCCGCACCGCTCGATCCAACGCGGTCTCGTCCTGATCCCCGAGTCGCGCAAGGAGATGGGCCTGCTCATGGGCCGCTCTGTCAGAGAGAACATCTCGCTCTCGCGACTCGACCTCGTGAGCCGTCTGGGGTGGATCGCGGGTATCCGTGAGCGGCGTGCGGTGTCCCAGTTGATGAAGAAGACCACCGTCAAGGCGGCCAACATGGGAATGTCCGCGACGATGCTGTCAGGCGGCAATCAACAGAAGCTACTCTTTGCCCGGTCCGTGATGTGCTCGCCCTCCGTGCTGATCGCCGACGAGCCGACGCGCGGCGTTGACGTTGGCGCGAAGCGGGCGATCTACGACCTCCTGGTGGAGATGGCCCAAGACGGAATGGGAATCATCGTTATCTCCTCCGAGCTCGAGGAGGTCCTCGGGCTCGCCCATCGCACCCTGGTGATGCGGCACGGACGCATCACCGCCGAACTGACCGGTGATGACATGAACGAACAGGCCGTGCTCGCGGCCGCCTTTTCCGAGACAAACGCCACCTGAGGAGACCAGATGACGAACCAGATCGATGACCACCTAGACGAACTTGAAGAGGGCGACACCGCGCTCGGCGGATTGCGTTCCGCCAGCTCGAGGTTGCTGCACTCCTGGCGGACGGCTGGGATCCTCATTCCCTTTCTCGTGCTATTCGCGGTCCTCTCGATTACGAGCCAGCCGTTCCTCCACACAACGAACCTCATCAACATCCTCGACCAGCAGGCCGCGACTCTCTGCATCGCCGCCGCGGGAACACTGGTGCTCGTCGCCGGCGGAATCGACCTCTCCGTCGGGGCGACCTACGGGCTCGCCACCGTGGTGGCGGGCGAGATCGCCGCTCACCACTCGCCGGTGCTCGCCATCGTCGCGGCCATCGCCGTGGGTCTGTTCGTCGGTTTGCTTAACGGGCTCATCGTCACGGTGTTCAAGATCAATGCGCTGATCACCACTCTGGCGATGTCGTTCGTTATCGGTGGTTTGGCACTCAAGGTGAGCGGCGGGAACCTTATCGTCCTCTCGGCCAACTCGGGGTTCTACAAGTTCGCTAATTCCCAGTTCCTTACGGTTCCCAGCGCAGTGTGGATGACGCTCGCCTTCGTAGTCGTCTTGGGCCTGCTGCTGTCGCGCACTACGTTCGGCCGCTACATGGTGGCCTCGGGGGGCAACGCCGAGGCCGGGCGCCTCGCCGGAGTGCGGGTGAACAGGATCCGCGTCGTCACCTTCACCCTGAGCGGCGGCGCTGCGGCCCTTGGCGGGGTCATCGACATCTCCCGCCTGCTCAGCGCCCAAGCGGCGAGCGGTGGCAGCGCTCTCGCGTTCACGGTTCTGGCGGGTATCGTGGTGGGTGGGACCTCGATCGCCGGCGGCGAAGGTTCGGTCTGGCGCACGGGAATCGGCGTTCTCTTCATTGCGCTGATCGGTAACGGGTTCAACCTGCTCGGGATCGACCCGCTCTACCAGCAGATCGTCCTCGGGGTGATCCTGCTGATTGCGGTGGGCCTCGACTCGTGGGCCCGCCAGCGCCGGTCCTAGGGCCTCGCACAGTCAAGTTCAAAACCAGGAGAAACCATGGGAATTCACACTTACGGAAGCAACTCGGTAGATTGGGAGAGCCGCGTCGACATGCCCCGTCTGCGCGAGGAGCGCCTCGCCAAGTTGCAGGCGGAGTTGGAGCGCTCGGACCTGGGGGCGCTCCTAACCTTCGATTTCCACAACATCCGCTACATGACCGGTACCCACATTGGCACCTGGGCAATGGACAAGCTCATTCGCTTCGCCCTGCTGCCGCGCGGCGGCAAGCCCATTGTCTGGGATTTCGGTTCGGCGGCTCGCCATCATCAGCTCTACAATCCTTGGCTGAGCGGCGTGCAGGTGATGCCCGATGGATCACAAGTTCCCTACGAGGGCGCACGGGCCGGCCTGTCAACGTTGCGTGGGGCTATCCCCCCGGGTGCGGACAGAGCCGGGGATGTCGTCGCGAAGATCAAGGAGGTGCTCCTTCAATTCGGACTACAGAATGAGGCCGTCGGTGTCGACATCGTGGAGATGCCGATCCTCGCCGCCTTCGCGAAGGAGGGAATCAGGTTGGTCGACGGTCAGCAGGTCTTCCTCGAGGCCCGCCGAATCAAGACCAGTGATGAGATCTCTCTCTTGACCCAAGCCGCCTCGATGGTCGACGCCGCGTACGAGGAGCTGTACACGTTCTTGCGACCTGGCGTGAAGGAGAACGAGTGCGTTGCTGTGGTCAACAAGACGCTGTACGACCTGGGTTCCGAACACGTCGAAGGCGTGAACGCGATCTCCGGAGAACGGTGCTCACCGCACCCTCACGTCTACAGCGACCGTCTCATCCGTCCCGGTGATCCGGCGTTCTTCGACATTCTTCACAGTTTCAACGGATATCGGACCTGCTACTACCGGACCTTTGCCGTGGGCAGCGCCTCGGTCGCTCAACGCGACGCGTATACCAAGTGCCGCGAGTTGATTGACATCGCCATCTCCCTGGTGAGACCCGGTGCGACCACGGCCGACATCGTCTCCATCTGGCCCAAGGCCGAGGACTTCGGCTTTCCGAACGAAGAGGCGGCCTTTGGACTGCAGTATGGCCACGGGATCGGCCTGTCGATCTGGGAGCGACCGATCTTCAGCCGAATGGTCTCCTTCGACCACCCCGAGGTGCTCGAAGAGGGGATGGTGTTCGCCCTCGAGACGTACTGGCCCGCCAAGGACGGATGGTCGGCTGCCCGAATCGAGGAGGAGGTCGTGGTGACCGCAACGGGCTGCGAGGTGATAACGAAGTTCCCGGCCGAGGAGCTTCTCGTCGCGGGTAAGAGATACTACGCAGCCGGGGGAGCGCTCTCTGAGCTTCGAGAGTCGCAGTCGAACCTGAACACGTCATGGGGACGAGGCGAGTCCAAGTAGCTTCACTCGACGGGGGTGTCAAGGGCGGCTCGTGGACGTAGGTGCCACCTGAGTGGTGCAACGGTCATGCCTCCACCGTTGACGCCTGGCGGCTGGCGTTGCCCTCAACGAGACTCCGAAGGTGGGTCCATCTTCAATCGGTGATGTTCGGAGCCGTCTCGATTGTTCGGCCCGAGAGAACGACACCGGTTCCACGAGCGGCCAGGGTCCTGACGATCTCCTTGCCAATTCCCGACGTGCCACCGAGTACCACTGCGCAGCGGCCTCTCGCTTCGGGCTGATCTTGAATCGGCAACTTGACATCACTCTACGAGCGTTTAACTGTACTGTACACATCGCATCTCCAGTCCCCGATACGTCGACGACTCCACACCTGGAAATCTCTCGGGTGCGGGGAGGGGATACTTCTCGATTCGTTGCGAACTTGCCTGGAAAGAGACGTGCGGACCTTTGGATTGGCGCAATGTGGCCGGATTGGCCCTTTGGAGGGGAGCGCAGGATTCTGGATCGTCGCGGCCATCGGCACTGGTATTGGAGGCCGGCTGAATCCGTAGGTCTGAGGTGTCACCTGTGCACAGATAGGTGTGATGCTCTAATATGTTAAGCGCATGTGAACATTAATTCGAATCAGATGAAGTCAACTGTCAGGGCACTCGTAAGACGTTGTCCAACCAACCAAACGAAGAGGACTACATGAACCAGACTGCTGCCAAGATCATTGCCGTAACCGGCGCGACCGGGGCCCAAGGGGGCGGGCTTATCCGGACAATCCTCGCCCATCCTGAAGGTGGATTTAGCGCCAGAGCGATTACCCGTGATCCCAGCTCCGAGAAGGCCAAGGCACTCGCTGCGCTCGGCGTGGAGGTGGTCCAGGGGGACCTCGATGACGAGGCGAGTCTGGTCGATGCCTTCGCTGGCGCTTATGGCGCCTACTGCGTCACAAACTTCTGGGAGCACTTCTCTCCAGCGAAAGAGAACACTCAGGCCGCCAACCTTGCCAGAGCGGCGAAGACCGCGGGTGTGTCCCATGTGATCTGGTCGACGCTCGAAGATGTTCGCAAGTGGGTTCCGCTTAGTGATGACCGCATGCCCACACTCATGGACCACTACAAGGTCCCGCACTTTGACGGCAAGGGTGAGTCCAACCACTTCTTCACTGACGCTGGCGTGCCCACGACGTTCCTCAATACTTCCTTCTATTGGGATAACTTGATCTACTTTGGGATGGGTCCCAAGCCGGGTGAAGATGGAACATTGGCCATCACTTTCCCGCTCGGTGACGCGAAGCTTGCCGGGATTGCCGCCGGCGATATCGGCGGTTGTGCCTATGGCATCTTCGTCGCCGGCAGCGAGATGATCGGCAAGACGGTTGGGATTGCCGGTGGGCACCTGAGCGGCCAGGAGATGGCGGCGAGTTTGAGTAAAGCACTGGGCAAGGAGGTCCGTTACAATGCCGTCAGCCCGGCCGTCTACCGGACGTTCGGGTTCCCCGGAGCCGAGGACCTTGGCAACATGTTCCAGTTCAACGCCGAGTTCTCCGACGAGTACTGCGCGGCGCGTGACCTTGGTGCCTCGCGGAAGCTCAACCCCGATCTGCACACTTTCGACAAATGGCTCGAGGAGAACGTTGCCAAGATTCCGCTGGACTAGGTGCGGTTCCCAAACAGGTTGTTGGCAGTGAGGGGCCTCCCGGCCTCGGATTGGCGTTGCGACACGTCAACCGATCGGGAGGCCCCTCAGTATCCTTCGCTTGAGCGAAACTGATCCGGCTGGAAGGTCTTGATCGTCCAGCCGGAGACGGTCAATTCCTGGATGCCTGAATGCGTGGCCGTTATTGCGGACGCGTCGCGTCGTGCCTTTTTTGAGTGGTCCGCCGCCAATGCGACGAGGGTCGCGCTGGTTTTGAAGACCGGCGATTACGACCTCGATACTCCAATGTCCTTTTGTGACTGGAGGGCCGCCTGGGTCTCAATCCGGGCACTGGGATCAAAGGAGTTAAGGCGAGTGCCGTCCGGAATTCGTGAAAGTTGGGGGATTCGAATTCCTGACCGCTTGACTGCCGTGCGGTCCTTTTCAGTTCGCTGTCGTTCACTGGTGATCGCAGTTGATTGGAGTACTGGGTTTTCGTTCGCCGGCGTTCAAGGCTGACCGTACGCAACCGCCGAGGTTCCTAAAGGCGTTGTCAAAGAAGATCCGCTTGCACACTGAGCAAAGGGTCAGGTTTCTGAGGCATTAGCTCCGGTGCCGGGCACTGGAGGACTACTCGACCACGTTTATCGAGGTAGTGGTCGGTCCAACAGACGTCGCAAGGTGTGAACGCGATGATCTGGCGTGAGGGTTGGCTCGAGTTCATTGGGTGGCCACCAGATGATGCCTCGAGGAAGGAAGATCGGTTCGTAGAGCCAGAGACGACGTTCGACATCAGCCCCCATGTAGTGGTGAGTTACTTTTCATTATCATGCTTTCAACGGAGATAGAGATGGGAAACGAAATGAAGATTGCGATCTACGGAGCGACCGGCATGATCGGCTCCGCGGTGGTGGCAGAGGCGGTGCTGCGCGGTCACGAGGTGACTGGACTCAGTCGACGTGGCGGCCAACCAAACGCCGGTGAGTCGACTGCTTCATTGCGCTCAGTTCGTGGCGACGCGAGTGACCCCTCCTCAGTGAGGACCGTTGCCGCCGAGAACGACGTCGTCGTTGTGGCCGCGGGTCCCTCACGCGAACCCGGCGGCGACCCTCGGGCGTTCCTCGACCTCGTCCGCGTGGTGATGGGCGAGGTGGCGTCGACTCGACTCGTCGTAGTCGGCGGGGCAGGCAGCCTTCTCGCAGCACCGGGCACCCGTCTGATAGACCTACCCGAGTTTCCCGAGGCCTACAAGGTTGAGGCGCTCGCGCAGTCTGAGGCCCTGGATCTTCTTCGCGCCGCCGGACCTGAACTTGATTGGACGTACCTTTCGCCTGCTCCCGAGATTGCTCCCGGTGCGAAGACTGGTATCTACAAACTTGGCGGCGACAGTCCCGCGGGCGACCGAATTACCGTTCCTGATTTTTCCGTCGCGCTAGTAGATGAAATTGAACACCCCGCGCACCACCGAGAAAGGTTCACCGTCGCCAATTAACGAAATGGCGAAGGATGGCTCGTGCGTGCCATGCGGTCTCTTGCAGTGCGCCGACGTTCACTGGTGACCGTAGTCAGTCTGAGTATTGGGTTTCCGCTCGCCGGCGTTGTCAAAGGCGTTGCTGAAGAAGATGCGCGGGCACACTGAGTAAAGGGTCAGGTTTCCGAGGCATCAACTCCAGTGTCGGGCACTATCTATGAGGGGTGAAGAAAAGATCTCGTGAACAGCCGCACCCTCCTGCGCAGGGTTCGTAGTTCATCGACGACTCATCAGGGCACTCCGCGTACAGATGGTGATGGATGTCTTAAGCGTCCGCATTCTTCGCGAGGGAGTTATGCACGGTGCGGGCACCTGCCGGAAGGGTAGGGTTCTTTCCAAGCCAGAAGGGAGAAGAGGACTGGTCAGGTGCCATGCTTCTTCTGACCAGTTGTTTGCCTTTCATGGTCGTAGGCACTCCAGGGCGTTAAGGACACGACACCCTTGGCAAACGTGCGTCCGCCTCGTTAGGGCGCAATCCTCGGGAAATTGGTCCCCAGCTTTTCCGGCGCGAGTAGGCGCGTCTCTTCGTCGTCCGAAATAGTTCGTGACAAGGTGCCAATTTGGCCGCACAAGGGCCGTGCAATTGCTGGTGGGCCGCCCGGGCCTCGATCCCGGCACCTCGGGATCGGAAGAGGGATGCCGATGGTCGGCTTGGTCCGGTGAGGTCGGAGGCATGCGGATCTGAAAGAGACCTTGTCCTGTGGCGTGGGATTGATCGGTGGGATGGAATGCAGGATTTTGGATCGGCGGCAATTGGCGGGCTCACGTTAGAGGCCAAATGCCCCAGCCTCGCTTCGACGTGCTTTCATGCAGTTCCTGACCAATCGGGCTCCATTCTCAGAGAATGCTCAGATTGACTTGACCATCGGTAGAACTTCTGCTGCGATGAGGCCAACGTGTTCGAGGTCATTCATGTCCAAAATCTGCAGATATATCCGCGAAAGACCTAATTCGCTAAGAGTAAGGATTCTGTCCACAATCTGTGCCGGCGATCCGGCCAGCCCGTTACTTGATAGTTCGTCAACCTCGCGCTGAATGTTGGACGCGCGCCGTTCGACTTCACTCTTGTTCTGACCGCAACAGACGACAAGTGCAACTGACCGGATGATCGACCCGGGATCACGGTGAATCAGTTTACAGGCATCATCGACCAGATTGAATTGGGACTTACATACGTCGTACGAGGCGAACGGAACATTGAATTCGTCGGCGAACCTGGCCGCAAGGCGCGGCGTGCGTTTGCGGCCATGGCCGCCGACGATGATCGGTGGGTGCGGCGATTGAACCGGCTTTGGAAGCGCTGGGCAGTTCGACAGCGAATAGTGCTTCCCAGAGAAGTCGAACGCCGCGCCTACGCTGGTGTCCCACAAGCCGGTAATGATCTCCAGTTGCTCTTCCAACTTCTCAAAGCGCTCGCCAATTGGGGGAAAGGGAATGCCGTACGCAGCGTGCTCTTCCTCGTACCAGCCCGCTCCCAGTCCGAGCTCCACGCGCCCGCCGCTCATCGCGTCCACTTGAGCGACCGTGATCGCGAGCGGTCCTGGGTTTCGGAAGGTTGCGGCGCTCAGCAAGGTGCCGAGGCGAACTCGATGCGTATCCCGTGCGAGCCCGGCGAGAGTGATCCAAGCGTCGGTAGGACCGGGCAATCCGGTCGCTTCGCCCATCTTGAGGTAGTGATCCGAGCGAAAGAAGGCGCCGAATCCACCTTCTTCCGCCGCGAGCGCCAAGGCGAGTATCTCGTCGTACGATGCCCCCTGCTGCGGTTCGCTGAATATTCGAAGTTCCATGAGTACTTCCTTCCACCAGTGGTCGATTGAGATTGTGAAATGCCTACTACTTGCGCAACATACTCAACCTCCGACCCCCGGATTGTTGTGCTTTGGCTCTGTTAGGTTGCGACCGTGAGTGAGCCCATTTCGGTGCCCCGCGGTACCACCAGTCTCGCCGGAGAGCGCTGGCCCGGACCTGGACCAGTCGCAGTTCTGCTTCACGCTGGTGTCGCGGATCGGCGCAGCTGGTATTCGGTGGCTGGACAGCTTTCGGGGCATGCCACGGTCGTCGCGTACGACCGGCGGGGATTTGGGGAGACGCCGCCCGGCATCGGCCCGTTCTCTCACTTGGATGACCTTCTTGCGTTGCTTGACTATCTTGAGCTGAGCGAGGTGTGGCTCGTTGGCAGCTCCGTGGGGGGAAAGCTAGCCCTTGACGCCGCACTCGTTGCACCAGAGCGCGTGAGTGGGCTGGTTCTCCTCGCCCCGGGGGTGAGCGGCGCTCCTGCGCCAGACGAGGAAGGTCTGGAGCCCCAGTTACTTTGGCTGGATCAGCAGATTGAACAGCAAGTCGATCTGGGGAATCTCGATGAGGTCAATCGCCTGGAAACTTGGTTGTGGCTGGATGGTCCCAGCGGACCCGAGGGGAGGGTCAGCGGAGCAGCCCGCAATCTCGCTCTCGACATGAATCTGGTGGTCCTTTCCTACGACGGCAGCGAGGGTTCAGACGAGAACGTCAACGCGTGGGAACGTCTCGAGGATTTGAGCGTGCCGACGACTGTCGCATGGGGGTCGCTGGATGTTGGTTTCCTGATTGCCAAGAGCCAGGCGCTGGCCGCTCGGATACCTGGCGCGAAGTACCGCTGCCTGGAAGGATTGGCCCACCTGCCTTATTTGGAAGATCCGTCCGCGGTCGCTGCCATCGTGATTGATGCGCTGGCTACTTGAATCCGTCCCTACAAGATCATCTCGAGAATCGAGTGCCAACCACCGTCAGGAAGATCACCTAAACGATGATCGGCAATCGCCAGGATGGCGTCGCAAGCGCCTCTGGAGGCGTAACTGACCGAAGCAGAAGCTAAGAGTTCGACGTCGTTCTTCCCGTCCCGCACCGCGGGTACCGGACTGACGTCTCGATCACGCGTTACCAGAATGAATCCGTCATGCAACACCTTGCTGGTATCGGAAGCGTGAGGCCCTATGTTTGCTGGTGGGCACCGGCGATTAGTTTCATAAACTCGGCTGGTGGTTGAGACCTGATTCAGAAGGTTCGATAACAGGTGCGTGGTTTCTATTACTAGAGAGAACTCGGTACGATGAGTTGTTCAGACGGCCGATGTTTTGGTTCAGAAAGGATCAGCGGTGTCGCGTCGAATGCACGTTCTTGCCTCGGTGGTCCTGGTGCTCTTTACCGTCGTCGCCGCCCAAGCGGCGTGGATCCAGTACTTCCACGCCTCCGCGCTGGACGCATCGGACATCAATCCGCGCAACAACGTCAGCAATACTAAGTACCAACGGGGTGAGATCCTTGCCTCCGACGGCACCGTCCTGGCCGAGTCGGTGCCGACGTCGAGTACCGCGAATCCTTGGCGGCGCGTCTACCCGCAGGGCCAACTCTTCTCCGGCGTCGTCGGATTCTCGTCCAGCGTGTACACCCAGTGGGGACTGGAGGCGCAGTACAACTCCTCCCTCACGGCGCACGCCCAGCCGGCCCAGAGCTTGGAGCAGGTCCTCGCGCCCACCGAGGCCGCCGACTCGGTGACCCTGACGCTCGAGCCCAAGTTGCAGAGGATCGCTCAGTTAGCCCTCGCCGGGCGCGACGGCTCGGTGGTGGCCCTGGACCCGAAGACCGGGGACGTCCTGGCCATGTACTCGAACCCGACCTACAGCCCCACGCCGTTCGCGTCGACCAGCACGAGCGTGCAGGAGGCCGCGTGGAAGCTGGGGAACACGAAGGACAAGGAGGGATTTGCGCCGCTGGGCCTGCTGGCGACCCATCAGACGTTCTTCCCGGGCTCGACCTTCAAGGTCATCACGACGGCGGGGATAGTCAGGTACCAGCCGTCGCTGATGAACAAGTACTACACCCCGATGGTCTACACGGCACTGCCCGATACGAACAAGCTGCTCTACAACGACGGCGACAGCTCCTGCGGAGGGACCGTGCTCCAGATGCTGCCCGCCTCGTGCGACCCGGGCTACGCGCTGCTGGGCCTGGCCCTGGGTGCCAAGGACCTGAGCGCCGAGGCCAACGCCTTCGGCTACAACGAGGTCCCGCCGCTGGACCTGCCCGGCGTGGTGCCGTCGTTCTTCCCGGCGGAGTCCAACCTCGCGGCCAACCCGCCCTTCCTCGCCTACTCGGCCATTGGCCAGGAGGACGTCAGCGCCACGGCGCTCGAGAACGCCCTGGTGGCGGCTGGCGTGGCCAATGGGGGCGCCATCATGACCCCGCACCTGATGTCCTACATCAGCGCTCCCGACGGCGCCGTCGTGACCCGCTTCAAGGACTCGGTCTGGAAAGATCCGCTGACCAAGGCCCAAGCGGCCCAGATCGTGCCACTCATGCACGACGTAGTGCTCAACGGCACCGCCTACACAGTGGGCTTCCTGCCCGCCGACGACGTGGCCGCCAAGACCGGCACCGCGCAGGTCGGCAACAACCTCCTGAACGACACCGACGACTGGATGATCGCCTTCGCCCCGGCCAGCGACCCCACGGTGGCCGTGGCGGTGAGTGTGCCCTACCAGTCCTACAGCGCCACGGGCGCCGTGATCGCCGGGCCGATCGTGAAGTGCATCATCGAGGGGGCCCTGGCCATCCAGGCCAAGCTCCCCGCGAGCGGCACGTCAAGCACGTGCCCGGGTTAATGCCTGACTGCAAGATGAACTCTAAACGCCAAGGTCATTTGGGCCGCTGTCGATTCGGGTGACTGCAAGGGTCTGAAGCACTAGGCGGCCCTTGAAACCACATCAAGTGTCTCAAGGAATTCGAGAGCGAGAAGAGCAAGCTGAAGAAGTTCATCGCCGGCCGATTTCGGACCCCGCTTGCGGCGTGATCTTTTTCTGCGATCAAAGGGCCGTGGTACCAACGTGCGAATTGGGGAGTTGTTGAGAAACCGTAGGGAGGCGCGTGTGGTGGCGATGCGAGGGTTGCGGCACAAGTGGAAGGCGGACGTGTGCGGCAAATCCGAGCCTTTCGACTTGGTAGCTTGACCGCGATCACGACTTTGGCTGCAGCAGTCTGCTTCGTCGCGCTGCCTGCGCTAGGCGCCACGGGATCGTCACCGTCGAGTGTCTGGAATGTTGCGTCAGCGCCAACTCCAAATGGTGGCTGGTACGCCGTCGACTTTGTCGATGGTCGATGGATCGCGCTAGGTCACACTGCAGATGTCGCAGTCTCGCTTGACGGCTCAGCGTGGACGGAGTATCCCGTGCCCCCTGGGTCGTGGCAGTCCGTCACTTATGGAAACGGCCGATTTGTAGCCCTCTCATCCGTGAACGCCAGCCCCCAAGAGATGGTCTCGACGAACGGAGTCAACTGGACGGCAGTCTCCGGGCCGGCTGGTCAGTGGACCGGTCTGACTTTCGGTGGAGGGCGCTTCGTTGCGGTCAGTTCGCTCGGACAGATCATCACCTCAACGGACGGGGAGCATTGGACGCAGACGTGGCTGCATAGCAAATACCACTTCACCTCAGTCGCCTATGGAAACGGACGCTTCGTCGCGGTCGACGGTGCATTGGGCACCACAGTGGTCTCGGTCACTGGCCTCGGCTGGAGCTTCTACCCGGCACCGATGACCGGCCTGCGATGGGGCGCCGTCGCCTACGGCAACGGGAACTTCGTGGCGTTCGACGGTTCAGGATCGGGCTATATCGCGACGTCCGTCTTGGGATACGTCTGGACCCTGCATCGCTACTCACCGGCCCAGGAGATCAACGGCGCGACGTTCGGTTGCGGCAGCTTTGTTGCCGCTGGCCAGTCCACGGGGTCGACCAACGACTTCATCTCGTCGCCGACCGGTGCGACATGGACTGCGACAGCGGTTCCGACCGACGCGGTGTCGGAATGGACTTCTGTCGCCTACGGCGCGCATCGATTTGTCGCCGTCGACAGTACCGGAAACATCGCGTGGCTACAGTCAGCGGCCAACTGCTCGTCGACAATCCCAATGGCACCGCAGCAGGTGTCAGGGAACGTCCACAACGGCGAGGTGTGGACCTACATGCATCCACCCTCAAGCGCGGGCGGCGCCCCTGTTAATGGCTACCGCGTCACCCTTACCGACGGCGTGAGCACCAAGCAATGCTCCGCCCCCGTCTACTTCGAACCGAACTGCATCATCAGAGGCCTAAAGGATCACAAGGTCTACTGGGTCACCGCGCAATCGCACAACCGCTTTGGCTACTCAGTGCCGACCGACGCGCAATCCGTGATACCGGTCGCGTCATGGAGATTCAACGCGGTTACTGCGACGCCCGTCATTTCTGAATCTGCGCCGGTCGTCGTGCAGGTCACCGGAGTCCTGGCCAACGGCGAGGGCATCTATCCCGCCAGTTTGATTGCGGTCCACTTCGACGCGAGGCTCACTTACTGCCGGCCGAGTCCTTTCGGTGAGTGCTTGATCACGGTATCGAATCCGAGCGTCGGACCAGCCTCGATCTTCGCGACCTACACCGGCTACGGGCGGTCGTATCGTTCACCGGCTTCCCACGTCACGGTCGTGCCGTGACTTTCTCCTCGACCGACGTTGCCGCGAAACAGGCAATCACGGACATGGTCCGCGGCGGCATCTCTAAGTCGATAGCCCTTGCGAACTTTGGAGGGAGGAATTTTCAGACGCACCTCGACGGCGTCGGGCAAGGTGGCGTTGTCTCGGGCCTCCGACGCATGGCAGATCAATCGTGCAATCGATCTCTGAAGCGGCGAGGGACAAACCTTTCGTCCACAGTGTGAACCACGAGCTCGATGGTTCTCTTCTTCGCAATACATGACACGAGGGAGAAGGTTGGCACCGCCACAACTCCAGGTGCGTGATCACCGTTCTTTGTGCCGAGCCCTCTGTCGTCGGCGGCGCGAGAAGTTACCGGTCTGCACGATTCTCCAATCTCAATCGCGACTCGACTCTGGTTCCAATATTGAGTCCACGTCGCCGGCATTGAGAGAGTGTCGATGTGCCCTGCTTGAGACGGGGGGGGAGCGCGTCGAACGCCCCTCGAAGAAAGGAGCCAGTTTGGCGCGACTCTCTCGCAGGCTTGCCTTCCGGTCAACCGAGCGGCGAACTTGCTCCTCGCACTTGGCTGAGCAGCTGGGTGAGCATCGCGTCAGTGATTACGGTCGCGCCGCTGGGCGCGACCACAGGTTGGGTGTCATGAGTGAGTGAGGCGTGCAGACTGACAGTGGCGTCACCATTCGTGCCGTTTGGCGCTGTGATCGCGAGCGAGCCGCCGGTCGCCGTTGCACCGGACATCGTGAAACCAATGTCGTAGGTGCCCTTCACGGTGCTCGGCGTGAAGGTCTTGCCGGTATAGCTGTCGAGAGCTGGCAGTACCGCCTTCACCACCGAGTCCAACGTCCCGGTTTGTGAGTACCCGCCGCTGGCGAGGGTCTTGTAGGGCGTCTTCTCGATCAGCGCGCTCAGCGCGTCGAGCATTGCCCGCACGGCGGCTTGCTCCTTCGAGGTCTGGGCCGCGTTGATTGTGGTCGTGGGCACGTACGACTTCAGCAGATCCTCGGAGAACTCGAACCACCGGCCACCGAACAGCAACTGGAGCGAGGCCAGTTGCTGGGCCGAGACGCCTACCTCGGGGATGTTCGCGAGTGCTGTCACGTCGATTCGCACGTACAGGTCGGTGCCAACCTGCCGCAGATCCACCATCGTCTGGGCATCGTCGTTGATCGTGAACTCGGAGTTCACGTGACCCGTCGACTGAGAGAGGGCGCCGCCACTCGTACTTGCGTAGCGCATATCCACCGAGAGCGCACTGAGGATACCCTGGGCCCGGGCTGATCCGGTGCCCGAGGCGCCGGCCGTGAGGTGCACCTGAAGATTCGGCGAAGAACCGATCGACGAGACCGCCTGGTTGATCGACGCGGTCGCGCCGCATGCCGCCAGCACCAGTGACGAGACCACCGCACCGACTATCCAGAGTTTCCGCATGGTGACCTCCACCGTTGTGTCGTCATTGGTCACAGTACCGCCATAGACGAGCCGGATGCCACTAATTTGAGTCCGATTCTCTATGGCGCTACCAGCGTCGACGAAAGAGGAATCGCCTTGACGCCGGCGTCTGGTGGAGGATGTGCTTGGGACGGGGCGAGCGTTCGGCGAGCGCCTCGATCCCGCCTTCTCCGTAGCGTCATCCATCGATAGGGAGACTGTTGGCTGACGCAAAACTTCCGTGCGGCACCCGAGACCGAGAACCGGTCTCGGATGACAACAACAACCCCCTTGTCGGCAGTGATTCTGTGCATCACGTAGCTTCAGCCAGGACTGCTCACAAAAACTTCGACCTTTGCAATCTTCATCTACTGCGCTTCTTCCCGCCGCGATTCTGACTCGCCGTCGAGCCACCCCACGTCAGCCAAGATTCTGTCGACGATCTCAAGAGGACTCAAATCGACGCTAACTTTTGCCCCGAGTTCCTCGTCATCAAGCGGTTCCAAGATTGCAAACTGCGATGCGAGGAGCGACGGTTGCATGAACTCGTGATTTCTCGCGTCAACTCTCGTTTGAATAACTGTCGGTGGAGCATCCAAGCATACGAAAAATGCATCTGGACTGTACTCCCGCAGAATGTCACGATAGCTGCGCTTCAGCGCAGAGCACGCTACGACCGTTCTCCGATGGCTTGATTCCATGTCTTTCATGTGTTGTCCGACGAGGCGCAACCATGGTAATCGTTCCTGGTCATTGAGTGGCTGGCCAATGGACATCTTCGCGACGTTGCTTGCCGGGTGTAACTGATCTGCGTCACAGAACTCAGAACCCGTCCTTTGCGCCAGCGCAAATCCAATCGTGCTCTTGCCTGAACCAGACACACCCATAATCACAATTGATTGAATATCCGCAATCTGCTTCAACCTTGATCCTCTCGAAGTTCGCTCCTTGCCCTAGCGATCCAGGGGCCCGCGGGTGTGCCCCGAATTAGTTGACTCGGGCTTCTTCACTACTTAGGCCGGTCTGGCCATGCTGTTGATTGTCTCATATTCGATCGGCGTGAGCTTGCCTAGGACCAGTTGACGCCGCCGGCGGTGGTAGGTCCGCTCGATCCACGTGACGGTCGCGAGACGCAGTTGTTGTCGTGACTTCCGCCGCTTCCAGTTGAAGACGTTCTTCCGCAGCAACGAGAAGAGCGACTCCACGCTGCGTTATCGGCTCAGTCGCCGACGCGTCCCATCGAGCCCTGCAGTCCATGACTCCTCAGCGTGCACGAACTTCTTCGAGCGAAACTGCGTGCCGCGGTCCCTACGCACCACCGTCCCCACGGGACGTCGCAGGGCGACGGCATTTTCGAGCGCCTTGACCGCCAGAGATGCCTTCATCTGACGATCGATAGAGCAGCCGACGATGCGATTGGAGAAGACGTCCTTCACGCAGCAGAGGTAGAGCTCCCCTGCTGCGGTCGGTGTTCAGTGAAGTCGGTCAGCCAGAGCTCGTTGACGCTCGTCGCGGTGAAGTCACCTTGACGGGGTCGGCGACCTTGCGCGTCGAGACCCGGTGGACGTAGGCCTCCATGACCACGGCATAGAGGGCCTGGTCGATATGATGGAGCCGCTCGAGCGCGCTTGGGAAGAACGCGTTCTGGCGCCGCTTGGGAATCCTCAACTCCTGGTCGCCGGCCTTGGCAGTGAGCGTCCGGTCGCGAGCCGCTGCAACGGACGATGCGCGTCACGCATCGCTCGAGGGGTTCGGCGCCGATAACCTCGACGGGCTCGGCCTCGATCTGCGTCGAGTACATGAACGAGACCGCCTCGCGAACGAGATCACCGCCCAGAATGCCACGAAGTGCATCGAGCACCTCGGATAGGTCAAAATCGTGGGTGGCCCATCGGAGTTTTGCATTCGTGCCTTGGTATGGACACGCCAATACTCCTCTGGTGGTCCTTCATTCTCAATCACCTCTGAACGCCGCCACTTCAGGGGATGACACTGCTGGTGGCGCGGTCCCTGGTCTGAGGGAAGCTGTCCGGATGGAACGTTAGGCTGAGAGCTTCAGACCAGGGAGCCATCACTCGACAGCTCTGTACGACGCGAAGTGGGAGGTCGGGGTGCCAGTTGGCAAGTCGGATCGCAGACTGAAGCGAACCTTGGTCACTTACAATGAACTGCTGGACGTCGCCCTGAACCTGCGATGGACCTGGAAGATTAACGCGAGGCACCTCTTCGCGAGCCTGGATCCCGACGCCAGTCCTGGGGCGCTCGAGTGGCCGCATCAGTTGCTGCTCGGACTCGGCAGGTCCAAGGTCACGGAAGTCCTGAACGCCAATCCAGAGATCGCCGAACTCGCACGAACGGTTGTCGAGGAGTTCCGGTTATACGACAAGAAGACGAACAAGACCTGGTACTCGACGCGCCATCGTGGGCAGAAGGGTCTCGTGGTGGCGTATTTCGCGGCCGAGTATTCGCTCACTGATTCGTTGCCAATCTTCGCTGGCGGCCTAGGCACCGTGGCTGGCGAACATATGAAAGCCTCGAGCGCCCTCGGTGTCCCCGTCGTCGGGATAGGCCTCTTGTACCGGGGAACATCGCATCAGTGGCTGGACCGCGAAGGCCATCAGCACGAGGCGTGGGATATGACATCACCGAACCAGATGCCTATCGAACGAGTCAAAGATCCGCAAGGACGAGTGATCGAAGTCACGGTATCGCTGCCCGGTCGGGACATTCAAGTAGCGGTCTACCGTGCTCGCGTTGGGAGGAATCCACTCCTTTTGCTCGACAGCTCCGTAAGTTCGAACTCGCAGTCCGACCAAACGTTGACTGCCCGACTGTACGACAGTGACGTCGATATCCGCTTCGCGCAGGAGCTGATTCTGGGTGTTGGGGGCGTGCGAGCGCTCGCCGCGGTGGGCATAGAGGCCGAAGTCCTGCACCTCAATGAAGGCCATTCATCGTTCGCGGTGCTCGAGCGCATTCGCCGAGTAATGGCGGAGGAGGGATTGAGCTTCAACGAGGCGTGTTGCGCAGTGCGGCCGGGTATTCTCTTCACCACTCACACGCCAGTGGCCGCGGGGCACGACTACTTCTCGCCGTCGGTGGCCCGGCGCTTTCTCGCCCCTTACGCCGCCCAAGTTGGAGTCGAAACGGAAACGCTGGTATCGCTCGGACGGATGTATCCGGACAGTTCCGACGACGCATTCTGTCCAACCGTGTTCGCGATGCGCATGGCGGGACACCGCAACGGCGTCAGCCGATTGCACGGAAGAGTAACCCGAGAGCAGTGGGCGGCGCTCTGGCCCCGGCTACCGCTTGAGGAAGTTCCCATCGGCTACGTCACGAACGGAGTGCATCTAGAGTCGTGGACTACCAGCCAATATAGTGAGCTTTTCGCCTCCGCCGTGGACCCGAAATGGCACGTCACCCCGGGCGATCCAGTCATGTGGTCCAAACTCCTCAATGTCAGTGACTCGGAACTCTGGCGGGTGAAGAACGCCGCCCGCGCCGAACTGGTGGAGTTCACCCGCCGCCGCGCCCGTAACGAACTGGCACGCCGGAACGCACCGATCGAGCGAGTGGTCTCGGCGACGCTACTTGACCCGGATCGGCTCACCATCGGCTTCGTCGGCCGGTTCGTTGCCTACAAGCGTCCAACCTTGCTGCTGAGCGATCCCGAGCGCCTAGCCCGGCTGCTAAAGAATCCTGAACGCCCGGTTCAGATCGTCTTTGCCGGCAAGGCTCACCCCGATGACCAGCCTGGAAAACTTCTACTGCAGAACATGATCGAATTCGCCACGCGTTACGAGGTCACCGATCGGGTCGTCTTCATCGTCGACTTCGACCTCACGATGGACCGCTCGCTCGCCCAGGGGGCGGACGTCTGGTTGAATACTCCGCGACGACCCCTGGAAGCTTGCGGCGTCGGCGGAATGAAGGCAGGAATGAACGGAGCACTGAATTTCAGCACGGTGGACGGCTGGTGGGACGAGGCCTGTCTCGACGCCGATCGGGCGGCGGTACCAATCGGCTTCACCATCGGAACCGCCGGTCCGTACGCCGACGATGAAATCCAGGACATGCTCGACGCCGAGTCGCTCTACGACGTCCTGGAGAATGAGATAATCCCCCGTTTCTACGAACGTGACAGTGGGGGCGTACCGCGCGCATGGATTGCGTCGGTGAAGCAGTCGATGTCAACCCTGGCTCCGACGTGGGATGCCCTGCGAATGACGCGCGAATATACCGAGTCGTACTACCTTCCCGGGTTGTCTATGGTGCAGCGACTTCGCTCGGGTGAGGCCAAGTCGGCCCGAGCCCGAGCCCGCGATCTCGATCGATTGCGGTCCAACTGGCCGGGTCTCACGGTCGCCATCACCCAGCGAGATCCAACACCGAATTTGAGAGAACAGGTCGAGCTGGTAGTGCATCTCAGCAACCTGGACCCGGCTGACCTGCGCGTCCAGCTCTGGATCGCCTGGCGTGGTGAGATCCCGCGAGCCGTCGACGCCATGCTCGTTGACCGTGAAGGCAACCAAGCACGCTACGTTGGCATCGCCGAGCGGCGCGCAGGTGTCGAACCGGATGAGGTAGTTGCGAGAGTCCTGCCGTCGTTAATGCACAGCGACGGCGAGGCGATTGCCTCGCTGATCACGTGGTCCCAATGACCGCCGACGCACTCCCTGGCGTCTCGTCGGCACTGCGCAAGCTGGCCGAACTACGCGGCGTCGGCGTCGGCTACGTCGATGGGCGAGGGGCAACCCGGTCGGCCGACGTCGATATCCTCATGGCCGTACTGAACTCCTTTGGTGATATGGATAGGATCTCATCGCCCGACGACGCTCGGACCGTGCTTCGAGGTCGCCGCCAACAGATCCTCGAGCGGATCCTCGAGCCCGTCTACGTAGTGGACGAGGGCGTGGAAACGCTGCTGCCAATACGTCCAGGAAGAAAATCCCTCATCGTGGAGTGTCGAGTGGAGTTCGAGTTCGGAGGGGAAATTACCTGGAGCGTTCCCTCCGATTTGCTGGCACCGTTGCCAAAGGCCACCGGTGCCCACGAGCCGTCGTGGGGACTGGCTCTGCCGGCGATGCGCGTGGGTTATCACCACCTGAACGTGATCGTCGGGCGACGAGCGACTCGCTCGACGATCATCGCTCGTCCGTTGCGAGGCGCGTCCCGTCGTTTCGCCCGAGACTGGCGCGCCTATTCGGTACAGGCTCCAATCTTCTCACTGCATTCACAGCGCAGTTGGGGTAGTGGTGACGTCGGCGACCTCGACGAGTTCGCGCGCCTCGTGGCCAATCAGCACGCCAGCGTCGTTTCGACCCTGCCGCTGCTGGCGACGTTCGGTCCCAATGATTTTGAGTCGAGCCCCTATCGGCCCGTGAGCCGGCGGTTTTGGAATGATCGATGGATTGCTCTCGATCAGGTCGAGCACTTGGCCAGCTCGACGGCAGCGCAGCATCTGATGAATGACACATACTCCCCCTCGCGCCGTGAGGCGTGGACCCTCAACGGTGTCGTAGACGGCGCCGCAGCCTTTGCGGCCAAACGTAATGTGTTACAGGCATGGGCTGTAACACATAGCGAGTACATGACGGAACGCGAAAGCGGACTGCGTTCCTACGTCATGGACCATCCTGATTTGAACGACTACGCCCGATTCCGAGCCGCCGGCGAGCGGTTCGGTCTTGACTTTCATCGTTGGCCCTCGACGGCGCGAAGCGGACTTCTGCGGTGGAATGATGTCGATCCAATCGTGGTTCGCTACCACATGTTCGCCCAATGGATCATCGATGAGCAGATGACCGAATTGGCGTCGCGTCTCTCTCAGCGCGGACAGACGCTCGAACTCGACATTCCAATCGGTGTCCACCCTCACGGTTACGATGTGTGGAGGAACCCGGAAGATTACGTCAGCACGGTATCGATTGGTGCACCGCCTGACGATCTCACGTCTCAAGGTCAGAACTGGGGGTCGCCCCCGCTGCACCCTGACCGATGCCGAGAGGACGCGCACAGTAAGTTTCGCGAGGCGCTGCGATTCCACATGCGCATTGCGGGCGTCGTACGCATTGACCACGTAATGGGACTGCAACGACTGTTCTGGGTGCCCGAGGGGGCATCTCCCGAACAGGGGCTCTACGTGGCTATGCCGTTTGAGGAGCTTCTCGCCGTCGTCGCCATCGAGGCTCAACGAACCAAAGTCGACGTCATTGGAGAGGACCTGGGCACCGTGGAAGACAAACTGCGAGATGCCCTGGAGCGTGATGGAATGCGGCGCACGTACGTCGTGCAGTACGCGATTGGCGCCAAGAGGCTTGCCGAGGTGCCCAACGGATCGGTGGCCTCCTTTGGGACCCACGATACGGCGACCTTCGCGGGGTGGTGGAGCGGCCTGGACATCGATGAAATGCTCAGCCTCGGTCGGCTTGATCGGCCCGCGGCGAAGGCCGCCCGTCACCGTCGCAGCACCGAACGCCAGAACCTCGTGCGCGAACTGGGCTGCGGCGTCGACGATGATCCCAGCGTCGTGCTCGCCGCCGTGCACGCGTTTCTCGCCGACAGCGACGCGGGACTGGTCATGGTGCAGCTCGATGACGTGCTGGAGGAAACCTCGGCGGTCAACCTTCCCGGGACCTCAACGCAGCGTCCGAACTGGAGTCGCCGATCCCGATTGAGCTTGGAGCAGCTCGCCGCCTCCTCGGATCTCGCGAGCGCCCTCAAGCCCCTGAGCCAGCGACGAGGCTACGCGAGGCCGGTGGAGCAAAGCGGTGCGTCCCAGACCCGGTTCGACGTAACGCGCTTCACGCCAGAGGACTTGCACCTGCTCAGCGAAGGACGGCACTTTCGCCTCTACAACCACCTGGGCTGCCATCCGATGGTCGCCGGAGGCGTGGCCGGGTGCTACTTCGCCGTCTGGTCGCCCAACGCCGACCGAGTCTCGGTTATCGGCGAGTTCAATGGCTGGGACGGGACACGACATCCTCTTACTCCACGCGAGAGCTCCGGGGTGTGGGAAGGCTTCATTCCCGGCGTCGAGGAATTGACCACCTACAAGTACCGGCTGCATTCGCGACTGGGTGGTGAAGAGTTCGACAAGACCGATCCGATGGGTCGTTATTTCGAAGTCCCTTCAGCGACGGCGACGCGGGTATGGAGTTCGAGGTACACCTGGACTGACGATCAGTGGACGGCCGATCGTGCAACGTACCGCGCACGCGAGCGGCCGGTGTCGGTCTATGAGGTGCACCTCGGTTCATGGCGGCGCGTACCAGAAGAGGGAGATCGCCAGCTGACGTACCGCGAGTTGGCGCCGTTACTTGCGGCGTACGCCGTCGAGATGGGCTTCACCCACGTGGAGCTGCTACCGGTCATGGAACACCCGTTCTACGGGTCGTGGGGCTATCAGACGACCGGCTACTTCGCACCGACTTCACGGATGGGCACGCCGGACGATTTCAAGTTCCTGGTCGATCAACTCCACCAGGCGGGAATCGGAGTGCTGCTTGACTGGGTGCCCTCGCACTTCCCGGCCGACCAGTTCGCCCTCGCGCGCTTCGACGGTTCGTACCTCTATGAACACGCAGACGCTCGTCAGCGCGTGCACCCCGACTGGCAGAGCTGGACCTTCAACTACGGACGCAACGAGGTGCGGAGCTTTCTCATTTCCAGCGCATGCTTCTGGCTCGACGAATACCACATTGACGGGCTACGGCTCGACGCGGTCGCGTCAATGCTGTACCTCGACTACTCGCGCCAGCCTGGCGAGTGGGTGCCCAATCGCTTCGGCGGACACGAAGATCTCGACGCGGTCGAGTTCCTTCGTCAGTGCACCACCGAAACCACTGACTCCTTCCCCGGCGTGATGGTGGTCGCCGAGGAGTCGACGTCGTGGCCAGCGGTCACGGGACCCGTGACCGACTCCGGCTTGGGGTTCACGTTCAAATGGGATCTCGGTTGGATGCACGACACTCTGGACTACCTGGCGCACGATCCGATTCATCGTCGCTACCACCAGAACGAATTGACCTTCCGAGGGGTCTACGCCGCCCACGAAAGCTTCATACTTCCGCTCTCACACGATGAGGTTGTCCACGGCAAGGGCTCGCTCCTGGCCAAGATGGCCGGTGACCAATGGCAGCAGCGCGCCAATCTCAGATTGCTCTTCGGTTACCAGTACACCATCCCCGGAAAGAAGCTGCTCTTCATGGGAGATGAGTTTGCTCAAGCGAGCGAATGGGATCACGACAAGTCGCTCGATTGGCATCTGCTGGAAAGTGTCGAGCACCAGGGCGTGGCTCGTTGGGTGCGCCGCCTCAACGCCCTTTATCGCGACCACGCGGCGCTGCACCGTGATGACGCGAGCGCGGGGGACTTCGCTTGGTTGAGTTGCGACGACGCCCCCCAAAGCGTCCTGATATGGCGACGCGGTACCGGCGACGGCGAGTTGGTCGTGATCGCCAACTTCACCCCGGTGCCGCGAGACAACTACGAGTTCCAGGTGTCACCGAGCGAACGATGGGCGGTCGCGGCCAACAGTGACGAGCTCGTCTACGGTGGCAGCGGCTACTTGACGAGTGGCGAGTTCACGGCATCGGCCGACGACCACTTCGGAAACGTGTTGCGCGTCTCGTTGCCTCCTTTGTCCCTCGTCGTGCTGAGGCGCGTCGCGTAGATGCCACCGGTCGCGGGGTTCTTCCTCCACTTCTACCAACCCCCCCGCGAGGACCCCTGGCTCGGAATCGTCACCAACGAATGGAGCGCCTGGCCATACCACGACTGGAATGAACGGATCGCCGCCGAGTGCTACCGGGCCCTGATTGCCGTGGCGCTACCCCGCGGCGACCACCAGGGCAACGAGCTTGTCGAGCCGCTGGCCAGCAGTAGCTTCGACGTCGGTCCCACGCTGCACAACTGGCTGGAGCGGTGCTCCCCGGACGTCGATCGAGCCCTTCGCTACCAGGTGGGTCGCGTCGCGCCCGGACCAGGCGCGGTGGCCCTCGCCGCTCCGATGGTGCACGCGATCCTGCCATTGGCGAGTGCCGACGATCGTAGGCGACTCGTGGCGTGGGGGATCGCGGACTACTCGCAGCGTTTCGCCAGCCCCCCCTCAGGCATGTGGTTGCCCGAGACCGCGGTCGACATCGAGACGTTGGGGACCCTCGTTGATCAGGGAATCGGTTTCACGATCCTCATGCCCACCCAGGCCGTTCGAGTTCGCGAACACGGAGGCGCTTGGCGCGGCGTTGACGCCAACACCCTCGATACGACGCGGCCGTACCTCGTTCGACTCGACCACGGACGGACCATCACCGTCGTGTTCGGGAACGCAAGCCTCTCCCAGCGCGTGGCCTTCGGCGACTTGATCGACAACGGGACTGAACTCGCCGACGCGATGCTCGAAGAGCTGAAGGACCGTGATGGTGTGGTCCTGCTCGTGGCCGACGGCGAAACCTATGGTCACCACCACCGCTTCGGGGATCTTGGTCTCGCGTGGGCGCTGCGCCGCCTTCAGCGCCACTACGGCATCAGCACGACGCTCGGAGAATGGTTGTCGACTCAGGAACCTACGCACGAGGTCGAACTCGCCTCGGTGTCGGCGTGGAGTTGCGCGCACGGGGTGGAGAGGTGGCGCAGCGACTGCGGGTGCGTGACAGGTGAGCTGCCGGGCTGGAAGCAGGACTGGCGCGGCCCGCTGCGCCAGGCGCTCGACTGGCTGCGCGAGACCCTGGGTGATTCAGTCGACGCCGAACTCGCGCGTCATGTTCGCTCGGTCGACGAGGCGCTGGTGGACTACGGCCAGGTGTTAGCCGGCACGGTGCGGCCTGACGAGTTCGTCATCGAACACGCCCAGAGGGCACTGGACGGCGACGAGATGAGTCTCGTGCTGGAACTGTGCGAGGTCCATCGGAACTTGCTCTACAGCTTCACCAGTTGCGCGTGGTTCTTCGCCGATCCCGCCCAGATCGAGACCTCGATAGTCCTTCGCTACGCCGCTGTCGCGATGGAGATCGCTCACCGGGCGCTGGGCCTCGACCTGGAGCCCGAGTTCGTCGATCGTCTGGCCGGGGTCCGATCTAATCGACCGGGTATCGGCGGGGCAGAACTCTGGCGACTGGCCTGCGAGCCGTACCGCTTCGACGAGGCCCTCGTCGCCGCGGGATTCGCCGCCGAGAGGTTCGCTTGTGGACAAGCAGCCAGGACGGCACGAGGATTCTGGCGGGCCGAGGTGGCGTTGGTCGGTGACGACGCAGGCAGCGAGCGGATCGCCCTGACGAACACGCTGACCCTGCGTCGAAGCGAGTTCGACACTCGCGTCGCGCGAACCGGGGCCCTGGGCGTAGAGGTGCACGTTGGTCATGCCGCTGGCGCCGAGCGCTTCGACCTCGGCCAACTCGGCAGTGACGTCGTGGCGAGGATGGCCGCCTCGTGGCTGGTGGGAACCGGGAGTGACAACTACGAGGGTGCCCTCGACCTGCTCGTGGCCTACCTGCTCGAGCGGGCGGCCAACAGTGACGACGTGGCGGTGCTGGTCGCTCTGGCCAGCGCGCCGAGGTACGTCACCCCCGTTGGGGAGGCCTCCATTCGTCGTGCGCTGCTGGCGATCATCGAATGCGTGGATGCCCAAAGCGACCTCGACAGCCTGGCGCCTCTGGCGCGTGCCGTCGGCCTTGGTGACATCGTGGACCATCAGTCATCCCCAGCCGTGAGCGGTTAGATTCGATGGAATGAATAACCGATTTGATGGATCTCGCGATATGCGTCGCGCGATTGATCGCCTGGCCCGACGACTTCCCGAGCCACTCGAGGATCTCGCGTGGATCTCCTACAACTACCTCTGGTCGTGGACCCCCGGCGGAAGCGAGCTCTTTCGCAGCATCGATGCATACCGGTTCATGGTGGCGGGGGAGAATCCGGTGCGGTTTCTCCTCAATCTGCCCGAACGCGACCTGCTCCGCGCCGCCACTGACCGAGATCTGCTGGATCAACTCCAACGAGTGGCCCAGGTCATCGATGCCGACCTGCAACGCCCCACCCAGCGGGTTCTGTCGAACGGTCCGGTCGCGTTCTTCTGCGCGGAATTCGGCGTCCACCAGTCGCTGCCGGTCTACTCCGGCGGACTCGGGGTCCTGGCCGGCGACCTTCTCAAGGAAATGTCGGATCAGGCGCTCGACGTCGTGGCAGTCGGACTGCTCTACCGACGCGGTTATCTTCACCAGCGCATGAGTCTCGAGGGCTGGCAGCACGAGTACTGGCTCGAGGCAAACACCGATCTGCTTCCCGCGGTGCGCGTGCGGGGGGCCGACGGACTGCCGCTGAGAGTCACGGTGCCGGTATGGGACGGCGAGCTGGCCGCGCACGTGTGGCGCGTGGACGTGGGGCGCACTCCGCTCTACCTGCTCGACGCCGAGCTCGCGGAGAACAACCCGTTGGAGCGCTGGGTCACGGCGCGCCTCTACGAAGGTTCGCCCGAGATTCGACTGGCCCAGTACGCGCTGCTCGGCATCGGCGGCGTTCGAGCGCTCGACGCCATGGGCATCAGTCCCGCACTCTTCCACCTGAACGAAGGCCATCCGGCGCTCGCACCGCTGGAGATCGCCTCGCGGACATCGAGCGAACTCGCTGGGGACCGCCTGGGGCTCGAGAAGCTCTTGGACATTGGCCGTGACCGATTCGTCTTTACGACCCACACTCCGGTGCCCGCGGGCAACGAGACCTACGACCCGGACGTCTTCTTCTCCGTGCTCGGTCGTTCGGTTGACCAAATGGGACTATCGCGTGACGAGTTGAGTTCCGCCAGTCGGGTCGACGCCGCCGCCACGACCGAGCCGCTGGGTCTCTCCCCGCTGGCGATCAGGTCTGCGCGCTCGACCAACGCGGTGAGCAAACGCCACGGCGAAGTAGCCCGCACCATGTGGAGTCCACTCTTTCCCACCGTGAAGCTGGACGATGTGCCCATCACCCACGTCACCAACGCGGTGCACCTGCCGACGTGGATGGCTCCCGATATGCGCGACCTACTCACCAAGTTCTTCGGTGCCGATTGGGAGCTTCACGCCAACGACCCGGGGCTGTGGAGTCACGTGGACGAGATCCCGGACGTTGAGCTCTGGAGGGCGCGGTGCGACCTGCGACTCCAATTGGTGGAAATGCTTCGTAGTCGCATCGTGGTCGATCGTTTGGCGCGAGGCGAGGACGTCGCCCTGGCCGAGTCGGCGTTCAGCGCCTTCGACCCCACGCACCTGACCATCGGCTTCGCTCGCCGATTGGCTACCTACAAACGACTCGACCTCTTGTTCCACGATGTTGAGCGCCTTCACGGCATCATCGATCATGACCAGGGAGTGCAGATCATCTTGGCCGGCAAGGCTCATCCCCTCGATTACGAGGCGAAGAGCGTGGCGAAGAACGTTTTCGTAGTGAAGCGGGGGCTGGAAACGACCAACCGCGTGGTCTTCCTGGAAGACTACGACCTGCGGGTCGCACCGCAACTCGTGGCGGGGTGCGACGTTTGGCTGAATCTTCCTCGACCGCCCTTCGAGGCCAGCGGCACCAGTGGAATGAAATCAGCACTCAACGGTGGACTCAACCTGAGCGTATTGGACGGCTGGTGGTGCGAGGGGTACAACGGGCGCAACGGCTGGGCGATCGATGGATCGACGGTGGACGACCCAGAAGCGCAGGACGAACGGGACGCGACGGCGCTGTACGAACTATTGGAAAGTGAGGTGAAGCCCCTCTTTTATTCGCGCGACGCCAACGGAGTGCCCGCGCTTTGGCTGGCGCGAGTGCGCGAATCACTGCGAAGCCTTGGTCCGCAGTTCAGTTCGGCGAGGATGGTCAACGACTACGTCAACCAGGTCTACCGGCCGAGTCACTAGCGCGACGAGCAACAAAGCGAGTCGGGCTGCGTCGACAGCACGATTCACGGGGTCCATCTGAGTTTGACGAAATCAGCGTCGGGTCGCGCCCACGTACCGGCGTCCGTTGATCGCGTCGTCCGTTCGGCCGGTGCAGCGCGGGAGAACGAGGTCGTTGGACCGACGTCTCTCGTTTCAATTTGTCGTGAATGGCGACCGTCTGAAGTCGGTCCGACAATTAGCGAGGCTCACGAATCCTTGACTACTGGAACGCGAACTCGGGGCGTTGACCCGCCTTGATCTCCTCGCGAACGAGAAACTGCGCCAACGGAAGATCCTCCGCATGGGTGACCCCGATGCAGCGTGAATTCGTCGTAATGACGTCAAAACGAATCGACCCGCTGTGCAGAACTTCTCCGATGAAGACCGGCAGCAGCACTTCGGGGCTCACGGTGAAGTCGTGTCGATCCATCGCTTGGTGCATCAACGGCCAAATCGACGGCTGGAAGCCCCACAGATTCATCGAAACCAACGTCTGGGGGTCCAGGAAGTACGGTGCTAGTCCGTCGTCGGCGGCGAGCCCGTCGGACGAGTAGTGCACATTTCGTCGCTCCACTATCTCGACGAGAAGCCCATCGGCGACTCGGCACGATCCGCGCGAGACCGGAAGGTCGCCCACGAGCGAGTTCTCGAGTTCGAAGGCTATGAGGCAACTACTGGTGCTCGTGGTCAGATGATGGTTGAGCTTTCTCAAGGCGTCAAGTCCATAGATGTCGTCAGCATTAGAAACGCCAAAGGGGGTAGCGGGGTCCACCATTGGCTCGGCGGCCAGCACCGCGTCCACTGTACCGTGAAGTGTTTCTTGGACGGCGAACGAAACGCGGTGGTCCCTCGGCCAGTGCTTGGCGACGTGCGCCCTTATGGAGGGTCCGGTATCACGGTTGATCACGACCACAATCTCGTCGAAGCCTACGGCGATTGCGTCCGAAGCCAAGAGATCTATGACGCCCTCGCCATGCTTGCCGATTGGAGCAAGCTGCTTCAGGCCGCCATAGCGACGGGCACGACCTGCCGCCAGGATTACGAGGGTCGGTCCCTTCATCTTGTTGACCGTACCACGAGCGCCAACATCATCGTTGTGGCGACGTCGTTGCCCAGGACCACGGCGCGCGTTAGCACTGGCGTCGCACGAGGCCCGTGCCGCGATCGTTGGAGAATTCACCATGGCAGGTGCAATACCGAGCGCGCACGAGCGCGGGGAGATTCGGGGCCAGGTAACTGGCTAGACAGGGGTTCACTTCAAGGCGTAGGACTCATTCATCTTCGAAGCGCTATCGGCGGTAACCTATGGCCTGCGACCAGGGGAGTAGTAGTAGCTAATCTCTCAGACGATGTCGTGTCAGGCTATTCCGGTGCTGTTGACACGCTCGCCAATCAGCGACAAGTCGTCGATCGAGTGGGAGTTATAGTTCTTTCGCCGACACGTTCAGGCAGCCTGAGAATGTGTCCGGAGTTTGTGGGAGAGGCCAGTATGCAAGCGGTTTGCCAATCGAAACGACGACCGCTTTCACTCGCTGGTTGTCGGCGCATTGGGGCATGGCGTCAAGGCCGATGAAACACGATCGCCATTCACTTTTCGCGGCGATACGGGCCGGCGAGGATCGGCTTGCAGTCTCTATGCCCGATGGTAGCTTGACCTACCGTCAGCTTCGCGACGAAGCCTCGCTTCTGACAGGTGAACTGCGGAGCGAGCAGCCGCTGGCGCTTTGGGCCACTCCAGAGTTGGCGACCGTAATCGGGCTCTACGCGGCGTTGGCGAATGGCACTCCGATTGTTCCACTTAATCCTAAGTCCGGTGAACGTGAATTGGCGCATGTCCTCAATGACGCGTGCCTGTCCACGATCATCGCTAGCCCTCATGCTACGTTGCCCCACATCCTGAGTCCGATGCGGCGCATCTCGGTCGACCTTGTTGGTGCTGTTGGCGGGCCATCGACGTGGCCCTCTGAACCACCCTCGGAAATGCCAGCGCTGATCATGTACACCTCAGGTACGACCGGTCCACCTAAAGGCGTAGTGCTAAGTTCGGCAGCGATCCAAGCCAATCTTGATGCGCTCGCGCGAGTCTGGGCTTGGACCGAGGAAGATCACCTCGTCCACGCGCTGCCGCTTTTTCATGTGCATGGATTGGTTCTGGGCCTACTCGGGCCGGCTTTCGTCGGCGGCAGTGTTCGTCATCTTGGCTCCTTCTCGGTTGACGGCGTCGGCGAGGCACTTGCCGCGGGAGGTTCGATGCTGTTCGGCGTGCCCACCATGTACCACCGGATAGCCAACGCGCTCGACGACGATCGCGCGTTGGCCTCGTCCATTTCTGGCGCGCGCCTCCTCGTCTCCGGATCGGGACCACTCATGACAAGCGATTACCAGCGGATTGAGCGGGCCAGTGGACAGCGAGTCGTCGAGCGCTATGGAATGACCGAGACTCTTATCATCACGTCCGCCGACCCAGAGGCTCCTCCCCGCCCTGGATACGTCGGACAGGCATTGCCCTCGGTGGAGATTCGCGTCGTTGATGAGGCGCGTGAGGACGTGCCCGCCGACGACGAGACAGTGGGGACAGTTCTCGTGCGGAGCCCCAGCCTGTTTGACGGGTACCTCCATATGCCTCAGGCGACCGAGGCAACTATGAGTGGTGCGTGGTTCTCGACCGGGGATTTGGGGGTCATTTCGCGTGAAGGCAGCTTACGGCTCGTCGGCCGCGGCTCGACTGACCTTGTCAAGAGCGGCGGTTACCGAATCGGAACGGGGGAGATCGAACAAGTGCTGCTCGAGCATCCCGGCGTTGAAGAAGTCGCGGTGGCAGGTCTCCCTGACGACGATCTGGGGGAGCGCATCGTTGCTTGGATCGTGCCTGTCGGGGGCGCTGAGCTCGACACCCAAGAGCTCATCGACTACGTGGCGAACAGGTTGGCGTCTCATAAACGACCGCGCGAGATTCGATTCCTCACTCAGCTCCCGCGCAACGCCATGGGCAAGATTCAAAAACATCTGTTGTTGACTGTCGCCGTTAAAGGACGAATGTGAAGTCATGATCGCGGGCCAGGATGCAAGGTCGCTCGAGCATTTGTGCAATTGGATTTGGGTCATCAGCGTTGGCAGCGATTCGAGACACGAACAGGAAGTCGCGTTCTCGCCATGGTAGATACTCGATCATCTGCGTCCCGCTCGCGGGAAGTGGGGGATTCGTAGGTTCGCGGATGCTGTGCATGCGCTCGTAGCCAGAAGGCTCCTCGCCGAATTCACTTCTGTCGCACGCACGGCCACCCGACCGCGTGCAACGTCTCTTCCGGCGCCGGCTCTGTCTGGGACTGCTGTCGATCCGGGCTGTTGAGGGGATTGGAGCTCACTCGAAAAGTAGTCCGCCAGTAGCCCGGCGGCCGGTCAATGCCAACTCCAATGGGGTGGGAACTACCCTCGTGGCGGCCACCCAGTGATCACACCGTGGCCCGAAGGGAAGCGGACATTCTTGGCGCGCACGAACTCATGCAGGGTTTCGGGTCCGTATTCGCGACCGTAGCCGCTACCCTTGACGCCGCCGAAGGGCGAGCCGATAAAGGTTCGTCGGGTGTAGTTGTTGACGAACACCATGCCCACCTCGAGACGTTGCGCAAGCTGGCTCGCGCGCACTTCGTCACGAGTGCAGATAGCAGCCGTCAGTCCATACTCGGTGCCGTTGGCAATCTCGACGGCCTCATCATCAGTTTCGAAACGCATCAAGCAGGCGATGGGGCCGAAGATCTCCTCCTGCGCTACGGTCATCTCCGGTGAGACATCTCCTAGAACGCACGGTGCGACGAAGAAACCCTGGGCGAACTGAGGACCGTCAGGGACGGTGCCTTGATAGAGCAGTTGAGCCCCTTCCTCCAGACCTACTTTCAACAGGTTCTGCACGCGCTCGCGCTGGCGCGCATCGACCATAGGCCCGATGTCGGTTGAGGCTGCGAGCGGGTCGCCGATCACCAGCGCCGCCGTCTCGTCGACGAAGCGCCGGGCGAACTCCTCGTAGAGAGATGAGTGCACGAGAATGCGCGAGGTGGACGTACACGCCTCGCCCTGGTTGTAGAACATTCCCTCGATCGAAATTGCGACAGCTTCATCAAGGTCTGCATCGTCAAGGACCATCAGAGCGTTCTTGCCGCCCAGCTCCAAGGTGGTGTACGTCAGGTTCTTCGCGGCACCTACCATGACCTTGCGTCCCGTGGACGTCGAGCCAGTGAAGGAGATGCGCTCCACCCGAGGATGGGCAACCAACGCCGCACCGGCCGCAATGCCACTCACGGCATTGATCACCCCCGGGGGCAGAACCTCGTTGGCAATCTCGACGAGCCGCAAGACGGTGAGTGGCGCCTGTTCTCCTGGCTTGATCACCACCGTGTTACCCACGGCGAGCGCCGGCGCGCACTTCTTCGAGAAATGGATCGGCGGCCAGTTGAAGGGGAGGATTGCCGCCACGACGCCGTAGGGTTCGTAAACGATGCGGGCCTCGATCGGACCCTGATCGAGAATCTCGCCGTGGACCGTCTCGGCTATACCTGCGTAGTAGTCGAAGCTCGAGTGGCTGGAGACGACGTCTACCTTGAGAGCATCTCGCTTGGGCTTTCCCACTTCGCGTGCGCAGAGTTCGGCCAACTCGTCTGCGTGCTCGCGAATTCGAGCCGCGACCTGGCGCATAAGAGCGCCACGTTCCTTTGGAGAGAGGAGACGCCAGACTTCTTCGTAGGCACGACGGGAGTCCGTGACCGCACGATGGACCATCTCGTCAGTCGCCACCACTATCCGAGCCATTGGTCGCCCCGTAGCCGCTTCGAGGACCTCGAAGGTGTCAGCGCCGTCACCGTCGACGAACTCACCGCCGATAAATGGTCCCCACACGGACCGATCCCGCAGTAGGGAGTCGGTGGTACTCGAGTCAATACGCGACTTGTTCTGAGTGACTGTCATCCAATCCCTTTCCTGTAGAACTCTTTCGGCGGGCTCTCACCCGCGAGTTGCGGCACCCTACGTCCAGATGGAGCACCATCGGGTTGCGGTCATGTTCAAGGAGCCGCAATGGTCCTCTCGCACGAGTACGCCTGTATGCCGTTGTTGTCAGGCGGACTGCGAGACAAGGCAGCAACAACATACCCAGTTTATGCACGATAGCCAAGAGTATAGGCAGCTCGCCAAGTCAGTCAGAGTCGCCAAAGACGCTGGGGACCTGCTTCCGGTACTGATTGTCGTGTGCTGCTTTCGCCGCAGTTGAGGCCGGAACTACTCCATCGCGAGATCGACGACCACGCTTGCGAGCGAGTTCGCGATCGTGTCGAGTTCGGGTGTTGGCATGTACTGACGCCGCAATTCGAGCAGCGTGGAGATGGATGCCCGATCCACGATCCCATCAGGGATGAGTCCACTGGCGGGAGCCAACAGGCACGCATAGTGGGCTTGAGCTTGCGTCTCTGTGAGGTTCAGCAACGACATTGTGGCCTCGATGACTTCCGCCTCTCTTTCTCCTGCGAGGATCTCCCGCGATGTCTCGAGCAGCACATCGGTGAACCGTCTTCTGACGTCGTCGACCACGGGATCGTCGGCGGCAATAGCCGCGATGACAGTCCCGAGGTAGGGGCCAATATCGGCAACGGAGCTGACAATGGTACAGCCTGCGCCCTCGGCGCGTAGTTCGCTTCCCGCGTTGAGAACGGTGGCTGCGCAACTGCCTTCGATCAGCGCAGATGCGCGGTGCGGCGTCGAGCCCAGCGCTTCGACGATGTAGTCGCCCGGATGCAGGCCGGCCCTGTCGAGAAGCGCGTAGGCGACGAAGGCGAAGCCTGATTGTGGCACGTCAACGCCGATGGCCATTCCGCGAACATCCCTGGTCGTAGCGATCGTTGGAGCGAGGCAGAGCGAAAGTCCGAGACCCCGGTCGATAGCGCCGACGATTTCGATCGGGAGATTTCGCCCGAGCGGATTCTGGGATAGAAAACGATAGGCCAGGACATTGTCCGGGCTGGTGAAGATGAGATCGAACTCGCCGGCATCGAGCGAACGGAACTGCGCGGGCGATGAAGATACCGGTGATTCGCGAACATCGACACCGGCGCGGCGGAACCCCCCTGTGTCGCGAGCCAAGTGAATCAGCACGGACTTGGTGAAAGTGCCGACGTGGAGTTGAACGCCGTGCATCGCGACATCATGCCACACCGAGCAATCCTCTGAGGAGGTTGACTAGCCCAAAGGTTCATGAAGGGGCTGGCCAAGACTGAATCATGCCGGGTTCTGTGTTGCCGAATTCCTTGGAAAACGACAGGATTCTTGACCAGTTGATGAAATGTCGCGATCGTTGCGATTCACCCGGATCTCGGAGGAATCTGATGTTCACTTCCATTGAAAGTTGCGGCCCGAAGTTCGGGGTGAAGTGTTTCACTGCGTTGTGGAAGGGATGAATTGTGCGTCGAGCATGGGACAATCCGTGGGATTCGTGCGAGGTGGATAGACGGAGACGCTCTAGAGCCCTTCGTATCACTGGTGGGCCGCCTGGGTCTCGATCCCAGCGCCTGAGGATTGGAGGAGACTTGCTGATCGTTGTGGCGTGTCGATCTGGTCGAGAGCTCCCTACGTCTCAAATGAAGCGGTGTTGTCGCTTGTCAGCTTGGCTTCGCAGTGTTGCAGGAATATGAGGCCGAAGATGAGGCCTGCTTCGGGCCCATGACATCGCCCCCGGGTTGTCAGTCCACTACGCCTTGGAGATAGTGGCTTGACTTCGGCGCCAGTCGGGTTGCAGGCTGCGCTTCATTCATGGCTTCCGGAATGGAGTTACTCCCAAGCGGATAGACAAGACTCGAAGATCTCGAGGAACCTGAGAGAGAGGCATCCCTCTTCGGCGGTTCCAGAAGAATTCGAAACGAAATTGCTTTCCGCAAGACCTGCGGCGATTGAATGTGTCAACGGAGTTGGCGTCCATCTCGTGCGATGTTGCGACAGTCCTGCGACACCTGGGCGTGGAAAATAGTGCAGAACAGGAGCGGACAGTGGCAGTGAGTGCAGTACTCCTCCGGACCGCATTGTCCAGTTCGCGCAAGGAGAGCTGGTCCGGAGCGGGCGACGCGAATCGAACTCGCGTTCTCAGCTTGGATCAGCGACGTCGTCGACGAGGAGCGGGCCGAGGTACTGGAGTAGTCCGGCGACCGAATTGAAGTGATTCGGTCGCCGGACCAGCGAAGTCGAGGTCAGGTGGCGTAGCAAGGCCTGTCCGTCGAGGTCAGGATAGGTCGAATCGATCGAGATTCATGACCTTGTTCCACCCAGCCACAAAGTCGCGCACGAACTTCTGCTGTGAGTCGGCGCACGCGTAGACCTCGGCGATCGCTCGGAGCTGGGAGTTCGATCCGAAGACGAGGTCGACGCGGCTGGCGGTCCACTTGATCGCGCCCGTCGCGCGATCGCGACCCTCGAAGGTCCCCTCGGCTGCGGACGCCGCCTGCCACTCCGTACCCATGTCGAGTAGGTTCACGAAGAAATCATTGGTCAACGCCTCGGTCTGCTTGGTGAAGACACCGAGTTCGGACTTTCGGAAGTTTGCATTCAGGACACGCATGCCGCCCAGAAGAACCGTCATTTCAGGAGCGGTCAGTGTCAGCATGTGCGCCCGATCCAGCAGCAGTTCCTCCGCCGTACGGCGGTGTCCCTGCCCGAGGTAGTTGCGGAACCCGTCGGCGATTGGTTCGAGCACGGCGAAGGATTCGACGTCGGTTTGCTCCTGCGACGCGTCCGTGCGGCCCGGCGAGAAGGGAACCTGCAAGTCGTGCCCGGCGCTCTTCGCGGCCTGCTCGACGGCGGCACATCCGCCCAGCACGATGAGGTCAGCGAGCGAGACAGCCTTGTCACCAGTTTGTGAGTTGTTGAAGTCCTTCTGGATCCCCTCCAGCGTCGTCAACACCTTCGCGAGTTCGGCCGGATTGTTGACTTCCCAATCCTTCTGCGGGGCGAGGCGAATGCGCGCACCGTTGGCGCCACCGCGCTTGTCGGTGCTGCGGAACGTCGCCGCCGACGCCCACGCGGTCGAGACCAGTTGGGCAACGGACAGGCCTGATGCGAGAATCCTCTCTTTCAGATCAGCGATCTTCTTTGCGCCGATCAACTCGTGCGTGAGCGCGGGAACGGGGTCTTGCCAGATCTGCGGTTCCGCGGGGACCAACGCGCCGAGGCCCCGCGTGTAGGGACCCATGTCGCGGTGGGTCAACTTGTACCACGCCTTGGCGAAGGCGCCGGCGAACTCCTCGGGATTCTCGTGGAAGTGCTTCGAGATCGGCCCATAGATTGGGTCGAACCGCAGGGCGAGGTCCGTCGTGAGCATCGTGGGGTCGTGCTTCTTCGCCGGATCGTGGGCGTCGGGCACGGTGCCGGCTGCTGCTCCATCCTTTGGCTTCCACTGCGAAGCGCCGGCGGGACTCTTCGCAAGCTCCCACTCGTGGCCAAACAGGAGGTCGAAGAAGGTATTGTCCCACGTCACAGGCGTGGCGGTCCAAGCGCCTTCCAACCCGCTGGAGATCGTGTCGTCGCCTCGGCCGGTACCGAAGCTGTTCTTCCAGCCAAGGCCCTGCTCCTCGATGGGGGCGCCCTCGGGTTCGCGGCCGGCGTACTTCTCTGGATCAGCCGCACCGTGGGTCTTGCCGAAGGTGTGCCCACCGGCAATGAGCGCCACCGTCTCCTCGTCGTTCATCGCCATGCGCAGGAACGTCTCTCGAATGTCGACGGCCGCAGCGAGCGGATCCGGGTTGCCGTTGGGACCTTCGGGGTTCACGTAGATGAGACCCATCTGGACGGCACCGAGGGGAGTGTCGAGTTCCCGGTCACCCTTGTATCGCTCGTCACCGAGCCACGTGGCTTCAGGTCCCCAGTTGGTAGCCTCATCGGGTTCCCAGACGTCTTCGCGCCCACCGGCGAAACCGAAGGTCTTGAGCCCCATCGATTCCAAAGCACAAGTACCGGCGAAGGTGATGAGGTCGGCCCAGGAGATTTTGCGTCCGTACTTCTGCTTCACCGACCAAAGCAGCCGGCGCGCCTTGTCGAGGTTCACGTTGTCGGGCCAACTGTTGAGGGGCGCGAAGCGCTGCGCGCCGGACCCGGCGCCGCCACGGCCGTCGCCGATGCGGTAGGTACCCGCACTGTGCCAGGCCATGCGAATAAAGAGCGGCCCGTAGTGGCCGTAGTCGGCTGGCCACCAGTCCTGCGACGTTGTCATCAGCGCCTCGATGTCCTTCTTCAGCGCATCGAGATCAAGCGTCTTGAACTCCTCGGCGTAGTCGAAGTTCTCATCCATGGGATTGGACAGGGGGGAGTTCTGGTGGAGAAGCTTTAGGTTCAACTGATTCGGCCACCACTGCGCGTTCGGCTGGCTGGCACCTGCGAGGGTGTTCGCTCCGCCCGAGAACGGGCACTTGTTTTCGTTCGTCATGTTCTCTCCTTTGGTTGCTTCATATCTATGAGGCACGAGGTCTCCTCGTGGTGGGCTTGCTGGATTGGTTGATGCTCCTGCGTTACGGTTCTGCGCCGGCTTTGACGTCGGTCCGTCGGTGGATCGAGGCGAGTCGACGTTCGACCCTCAGCCCGACACTCCGGACAGCGGCCCCAGTAGGCGACCTCGGCTTCGTCAATCTCGTAGCCCAGGTCGTTGGCGGCCGTCAGGCAGGGGGCAAAGCCGACTGCGCAGTCGACGTCGGCCACACGGCCGCAGATGCGACAGATCAGGTGATGGTGGTTGTCATCGACCCGGTCCTCGTAGAGGGCGGGTGACCCGACGGGTTGGATTCGCCGGATGAGTCCCTTCTCGACCAGAACGCCGAGGGCGTCGTACACGGCCTGGCGCGAGATGGCACCGATTTCAGCCTCGGCGACCTCGGCCACGCCTTCGGCCGTGACGTGGGCGTGTCCCGACACTGCCCGCAGCACGGCCAGGCGCTGTGCCGTGACCTGAATACCGTGATGACGCAGAAAGTCAGTCGAACTAAGGTTCACGCCGACAGATTACATCAAGATCTGGAATAAGTCCAGAATATTAATGAGACCGACACTTCTCGCTGGGCTTACTGCAGTACCCGCCAGTGGGGCCTCTAGAACAATCACGCCTCCCAACCTTCGCAATCCGGGGCCACCTCTCAGTCCGCTGTGGGACATCACAACAAGTGGATCCAGAATGACTTCGACAGCGGCCGCTCCGGCGGGAAGATCGTCCTGCTCGTTGGCTTCATCGCGCGGGGCGAGTGTTCATTTCTCGAGCATGACGCAAGGGGCGCTGGACACGACGTCCACGAAACCCTTCGTACCCCGTTGGTGGATGTGAACTACGAACGGCGCTGCCCTATCGGGAGTTCGTCGGCCGATCGTTAACGTCCCTGGAACCGCGAGAGCTCAGTGACAGCGAGAGCTTCCGAAGACGGGCACCACACCACAGAGACGAGCGAAGGTCGCTACCGCTGGTCAGACGCTCGATGGTCTGACCGCTGTGACAAGTAGCGGGACCGCACTGCGGGTTCCTTTGGCATCTTTGCTCGGGGCGTCCGGGCATGGATCTGGACGAGTTTCTTTCGTCGCTGATCAAGTCCAGGGACCTTCTCCTCGAGCTCTCTGATCCTTCGAGCGACGGACCGCAGCGCCAACTGGGCGGCTCGCAGAGGTTCGTCTGAGCGCCAGAAGTCGGGGCGTCAAGCGACGCACTGAGTGGATCACCAAGGCGCTGCCAGCGTGGCCATTCTCGCGCAGCGCGCGACAGCCAGCCGCGATTGCGACGAGTGGTCCGCCGCCGGGAGGTTGTTCGCGCGTCGAGGGGAGTCCTGATACCCCAGGACCGACTTCTACAGCGGTCTCGACTACGCGTTGGAGTAGTGAGGACGCACGAATGGCGAGCGTTGAGCCTTCCATGATTAGTTGAGATTTGTCCTGCCCCATTCGCCGACTCGCTCCTCCAGTGAGCAAGATCGCCGCAACGCTATGAGAGGGTTCGGACATAGGTTCATAGTACAAAGCAGAGAAATGTTCGAACCGCTCGATGAGATCTTTGGGTGGGTCGTGCGTCCCACTATTCAATGGCGAGCCTCTCTGTCAGCAGAAGAGCAGATATCGCGCCTTTGAGAAATAGCTTGCACTTGGCGGCAAGTTTGGATTAGGGCCCGAGATTTCGCTCAACAGAGATCCAATGCCCCTTCTTTCTCGGTGGGCCTTTCTTGGTGGGCCGCCCGGGTCTCGATCCCGGCACCTTGGGATCAAAGGAGGGATGCGGATGGTCGGATTCGTCCGGTGGGGTCGGATTGGTCTGTGGGATGAAATGTGGGATTTCTGAGCCAGCGGCGCAATTCAGCATCGCGTTGGTTCACCAGTGATGCGCTACAGCGACACTTCCGAAAGGCCAGCCAGGTCGCGTGCGTCAGTCTCGTTAAGGGGCTCTTCGGAAATGAGCGAGGTGCGGCGCGTCGGCCAACAGCGCGCTCGCGATAGTTGCCCGCCCCACCCCGGCACGTCGGGGTCATGCCCCACTTGGATACGGCGGCGTCAAAGTGGGACACCTCACGTAGTCGAACGTTGCCGATCAATGCCGTTCTCTCGGTCACGATCTGGCAGCCGACCGTCGGATGTTCAGCACCTCCGGGAGGCAATCATTTGGGCCGGTGCTCGCGACTGTTCCCCTAGCCTGGAACGGCCCGATCCGGACACCTTCGCTCGAAGTCGTGAATGTCGCTGGGGACTCAGCTGTCGGGCGTGACCGCATCCAATCGGCGCCGAACCTCCGACGTGTTCACGCCGAGAGCGCCCAGCAGCACCGCCGCAGGATCTGGTGGTTGGAGAGTGAGAATCTGGGCCAGCACCTGCGGGGCCGTGACCTGGAGCCTCCGACGGTTGGGCTTAGACGCTTCCTCAAGCACTTTCTTTGCCGCGGGCGCCATGCGGAGGCGATCTTTTTGCGCGACGTCTCTAAACCTCGGCTTCTTCGGCACGGCGCGCATCGGCAGTGCGGGAGCATCGGTGCCGGACTCCAGGCCCAGGGCGGCCAGGGCTTCGTGATCGAGCGACGCAAGGGCCTGGCGAGCTTGCTGCAGGCTCACGCCCAAGACGGCTTCGATCGAGGGATTTTCCAACAAGGCGAGTAAGAGGTGATCGGTGCCAGTTCGGCGATCACCTCGGCGACGAGCCTCCTCACTGGCCCGCAGACAGATGGCCCAGGCGTGAAGCGTCTCTGGCGCAACGGATTCGGTGGTCATGATGACTCCTTGTTGTATTTGGTGTGCACGGATTGGCGAGTGACGCCCAAGGCATCTCCGATCTGCTGCCACGACCAGCCCTTTTCCCGGGCCGCCGCGACGTGCTTCGCTTCGACCCTCTCAGCTAGGCGATGTAGCGCCAACGAGGCGCGTAGCCCAATTGCCGGGTCAGCCGACGAGAGATTCACGCTGAGTTTTTCGATGTCCATGCCTGTCAGGATAGACTGACATGCTTGATTTGTCAACCTAAACTGACACAGCAGATCGCCACACCGGAGTGCCCCAGATGGCCGGTTCGTAGGGGCACCCCTAGCCCGCTCAGACGCCAGGTGCTTGCTTTCGCGAGCGCCTGACGCCGCCCATTTCCGAAGAGCCCGTTAAGGTGCGATTCTCAGAGAGTTTGGCCCCCAGGTCCTCCGACGCGAATCGGGCAGGCTCAGGCGCGAACACTGAGTATGGGGAGACCTTCACCCGAGAGATCTTGATGAGATCCCTTACGCCCTGTCATGGCGAGGACCAGTGACTGCAATGGCCCCGACACTAGAGGTCCCGACCCGTGCACCCAGTCGACATCGGTCGCGCGCAGCTGCAATCCCGAGATTCTCCGCTTCGATCCGATGAGGAGGTTCGAACTCTTCCAACTGTTAGCGACCGCCACGAGGGCAGCATCTGGTGATCGATGTACGAGCCCAAGAGGCCGACGGATATCGTCACCGTGCACCACGATCTCACCCAACATCGCCATGGTCGGCGCGGGTGGGTGGTTGGTCGTCGTCGTTCTTGCCCTAAGACGCCGAATGAGTTCCTCGGGGCTGACCCTTGCAAGGCGCACGGCGCCACGTTCGGTGAAGACGTCGAACTTGAATCCCGCTGAGATTAACTCCCGATAGAAATTGAGGGGAGTCTGCTCGGCGGCAGCCACGACGTGCCCGACGGTCTCGTGGACCGACCAGCCTTCGCACCAGGACGGTGCACTCCATTGCTCGGCAGCAAGCGAGTCCAGGGTCTCGGCCAACTGGGCTCGCTCCGAATGGATGTACTTCCAGATCTCTTGAGACTTCACGCCAGACCCCTTTCTGCTAAATCATCGATGGTCACGGGCCGAGATTCGCGCTGTCAGGTCCGGGGTCAACACCATCGACAACCTTTTCGAGTCGACCCAGGTAATAGTTCCATCCATTGACGTGGTCGCCAATCGCATCGTCGGGAAGTCCACGGTGAGTCAGACGCAGCAGCGTTTGCTCGCCGTCCGGGGTCAACGTGATCTCAACCTCCGTGGAGCCCGCAGGTATCGGATGACCGGGAACGTCCCACCCGAACGTGAAGACGACCTTCTGGTTGGGGACAACCTCCACGAATTCTCCAGCGCTCGGATTGACGCCGCCGCAAAGAACCCGGAACTCACCGCCGGGAACTGCATTCAAGGACGCCTCGGTCCCCATCCACTGCACGAGCCTGTCAGGATCAACGAGGTAAGGAAAGATTGTTGCGGGTGACGCCTTGATGGTCAATTCCCTGACGACTTCGGTGCTCATTCGTGCCCTTTCAATTGCTCACGCGACTCCGCGAGATCGCGAAGCTTCTCGAGGCTATTGCTCCAGAACGAGTCGATGAACGCCCTGAGTTTGGCGATCTCGCCCTGGTTGACCGAGTAGAGGCGTCGGGTTCCGTCTCTGCGCTCGTTCACCAGCCCCTTTCGGCGAAGGACGCCAAGGTGCTGCGAGATCGCCGAGCGGGTGACGTCGGGAAAGTGGTTCGCAATCTCGGTCGCGGGCATTTCTTTCGACCACACGAGGCGGATGATTTCGCACCGCCTTGGCTCGCCAAGCGTCTTCAGCATCGTGTCCATTGGTGATATGTTAGCAGTTTCTTGCGCAAGAGATCACTAACATTATAAGAGAGACACCGAGAACGGGCAGAACCGCCTTTCCGGGTCCTAGTCGGCTGCTTGAACAGGGGAGTTGAGACATGTCATATGACTTCGAAGTTTCCGACATTATTCCCGCCTCGTGTGAGGAGATCTTCCGGGCGTGGATGTCGAGCGACGCCCATACGTTAATGACGGGCGCAGAGGCGGAGATTGATCCAAGGGTCGGCGGAGAGTTCACGGCTTGGGACGGATACATTTCTGGCACGACCGTCAAACTCGAACCTTTCTCGCGAATCGTTCAGTCGTGGCGCACTTCAGAGTTCGAAGAGAGCGACCAAGACTCGCAGATCGAGGTTACGTTGACCCCTACAGATGGGGGAACGCTTCTTACGATTCGTCACATCTCAGTTCCCGACGGCCACCGCGGCTACGAGAACGGAGGATGGCTTGAGAACTACTTCGAGCCAATGCGCCGGTACTTCGCTTGAACTCGCCGTGTGAATTGTTCCGGCAAAACTGGAGAGCAACTCATTTGAGAGCACTACTCCATACGAAGATCAGCCGATTACGTATTCGAGCTGCGTGAACGAGCCGTGAGGACAGTAATCGGCAACCGCCAGGACTACCCGTCTGATCGTCTGCCATGCCTCCGTGCAATAAGTGCTGGGCATTTAGCGGCACGTGACTGTGCGAGAGGCGCTCGCCACTGATGATTGAACCATCAGTGGCGCTCTTGTCTGCAGCTCAATCGGTCCGACGCTATTTGCGACTGGCGATGAAGACAGGTATCTCGCGAGCGGTCTTCACCTGGTATTCGGCGTAAGGGGGGTAGGCCTTCACGGCGCGGTCCCACCACAGCGCCCGCTCGTCCCCGCTCACCTGTTGCACCACCACGTCGAACGGTTCGGGCCCGTCTTGCAGCATGACTTCGTCGGGATGGGCGAGGAGGTTGTAGTACCAGACTGGGTTGTCGGGAGCCCCGCCCTTGGAGGCGACGAGGGCGTATTCGCCGTCGTGCTCCACCCTCATGACGGGGGTCTTGCGTACTCTGCCGCTGTGATTGCCGCGGGTGGTGAAGATTACGATCGGTAGGCCCGTGTCGAGCAGGGTGTTGGCTCGCGTGCCTCCGGATTCCTCGTACTCGGCCACCTGGTCACGGACCCACTGCGCGGGACTGGGTTCGTACTCGCCTTCAATGGGCATGGCAGCGCTCGAAACTAAAGGTGTGGTTAGTCATCCGTACCCTTTCCGTTGGCGTGGGGAGATCGATCCATCCAGCATCGCGTAATTGTAAGACCTCGTTCTCAAGAATGCAATCGATAGTCGAATCGTACGAGCCAGTGAAAGCGCCGCCGGCGGCCACGGACCCCTGGGGGGACCGGAGCCTTCTCTTGGTGCGACGGGATTTCTTGTCATTGAATTGAGCCTCCAGCGTGCGGGTTCACGTCGGAGGGCCGACGGACGTCAACAATCTAATGGAGGGCTCGACCGTGGTAACGCTACGCCGGTCATCACTAACGAGGCGTGACGGCGGCCTTATGACGAGCGCGCGCGATCATCCGAACGGTCATGAAGGCTGCCACGATCACTCCAGTCCCTATTCCTTTGAGACAACTCTTTGAATGTAGGCGCCGCTGCAGCCTCTTGTCGAAGTCAACGATCCGAGCGCCACCGTGTCAGATCGCGCAAGGACGGACCGATTACTTGTCCAGCTCGGCTAAGACCTCACCTATGATCTTGGTCATCTTATGGGCCGGGAGTGGTTCGCCCCCTTCGGCTTCCGCCACTTCTTCGGAGAAGGCCTCGACCGAGTGAGTCCCCCCAATCAGCACGTGTCGCAGCGCCTCGCCGCTCGCTTCGGAGTCGTTGACGTCTTTGAGCGCACCGGCAACGTCATGGTCGGGCGACTCGGCGAGGGTGTGCACGACGTTCATCGCTTCTTCTCGCCCACTCGCGGTCGAGACGGCGGGCGCGCGATCGGGATTTTGTTGAAGATCCCATTCGGCAAGAGCCTCGCTATAGCCTCCTTCACCGGGATGCAACAACCGAGTCGTCTGTTCAGCGACCACGTCAACGCTGTCACCGTTCGGAGCGTCGACTGTGTCTTCACTGTCGTGATGTCGCCCCTCTGGAATAGGTACCACCAGGCTCCCGTCGGGATTTCGGATGATCTCCATGTCGTCACTCCTTTTGGACACCACTTCGTGCCTTTCACACCCAACCTAAAGGGTTCGTCTCGAACCATAATCGTTACCGATATCGACTATCGATTGTCCGTCAACAGTGCACTGGGAACCGTGAAAGGATTCACAAGAGATTCCCATTGAGTAGGACACGACCTTCAAGCCAGGGGTGTCAACTTGCCAGCAACTTCGTCGTACATCAGGTCAGAACGGCCCGCAACCGCTGCCTGAATGGGGTTTGGCCGGCATCTACGTGTTGCTCGCGGGAGCATTTCTTGGACTCTTGGTATGGGCGGTCAGAAGGTGGCGTGCCTAGCCACACTCAATCATCCTGAATCGCGCGGGGAAACGGGAGACCGCTTCATTTCCAATATGGTGCTGTCGCTCGTCACTCGGGAATTGAAGGGTTGTGAAAATGCGAGGTCTGAAATGAGGCCTATCGCGCTGCGCATCGTCTATCGCGACGATCAATGGATCTCGTTGCGCAATCGAGTTCAAGTCAAGATTCTTCGATTTCGTTCAGAAGTACGGCGACTGTTGGGATCCACGAGCGTGAACGTTCAGATTCATATAGTGGGCCGCCCGGGTCTCGATCCCGGCACCTTGGGATCAAAAGGAACTTTCCAATGGTTGTTCTGTGTCAGTCTCGTTGCGCATGTCCATTGTTTTCAAGGAATAGTGTTGTCTTGAGTCGGTCTGGTCTCGTGGCGTTGCAGAAATATGAGGCCTGTTCGGACCGGCACCCTGATTGTGGGCCGGGCACCGTGAAGCGGCTGGCAGTGCAGATCCCAGGTCAATCGTTCTCCAATTTGCTCAGCGTGACCCAGATCTCCTCCTTTGGCTGATGGCCCGGTACCGCCGAATTATCTGAACGATTTCGGCAGCCGGGAGATCCACGACCCTGGTGTCAACTCTGGCGCCGAGGACGGACGACTAGTTCGAGACCTGCTCCTCGTCAAGCCATTCCCTGGCATGGTGCTCGGCCCACTCCTCGCTGACGGTGCCCTTGAATATCGAGACGAGCACCTCACGATGGGTCAGCGCCATGAAGACGTGTCCCGCCACCGCGGCGAAGATGGCAAAGGCGAAGAAATCGTGGGTCACCGTGGCGCCGGTTCGCCACGAGACCGGGAAGAAGCGAAACCACTGCAGGATGCACCCGGTTGCCCACATGACCACAATCACTGCACCGACAAACAGCGCGTTGGCCTTCTGGCCAGGGTTGTACTTGTCGGCATCCAGCGGGGACCTCCCAAGGGTCTTCATCCAGCGAATCTCCGAGCGAGTCCAGTAGCTGAATCGACGAACGTCTTCGCGCATCCGGCGTCCCCATGGACCAGCCATGGATACCAAGACCGGGGCGGGCAGCATCAGGCCTGACCACAGGTGGATCTCCTGAATCACGTGACGCGGGAATACGATGCCGAAGAAGGATCCGAAGTAGAGCGGGATCGCCGTGAACATCAAGACGCCAAAGAGGAGCGCGTTCATCCAGTGGGCTGTTCGCTGCACCTTATCGAAGCGGACGAGTTGGTTGACGGCCTCCGTCCGGGTTGAGGTGGTCACGCGAGGCTCGGATCGGGGTCAGTCGGCCCCGTCGTTCCGTCGAGCCATCCGTTGCCCGGGTAACCGTTCTGTTCCCAGTACCCGGGCTCGACCCGGTCGACCACGCGGATCGCGGAAAGCCACTTGAGCGACTTGTATCCGTACATCTGGGGGACGACCAGTCTGACCGGGCCTCCGTGGTGTTGGGTCACCGGAGCGCCGGACATCTCGTAGGCCACGATGACGTCAGATAGGTGCGCCTGGTCGAGGGTCAGGCTCTCGGTGTCGGCCCCGTCGTAGGAGTCGAAGCTCACCGCCACGGCGCCGGCCCGCACGCCGGCCTCCTTCAGGAGATGAGTCAACTGCACGCCCTTCCAATGCACGTCGGGAACCCGCCACCCAGTGACGCACTGGAAGCCCTTCACCATCTCGTACGCGGGCATCGACTGGAGGTCGGCCAGCGTGAACGTCGAGGGCTTCGCGACGAGACCGCTCACCTTGAGTCGATACTTGCGAGGGCTGATGTAGGGGTAGGAACCGGTAATCGAGTAGATGCGGAAGTGATCGCCTCCGGGCAGCAACGACGCGATGCCCGAACCCAATTTGCTCCCCACGAAATTCTGGGCCTCGGCACCGAAGGCAATGCCAACCGCCCCCAGGGCCGCCAATCCAATGAATACCCGTCGGCCGACCGGCACCTTGGTGAACTTCGAATCTGGCGACTGTTCCACGCGTGCTCCTTGCTCCACTGTTTTAGTATCGCGGTGCCCAAATCTGTTACAGCGTGCACCTTGGAGTGGCGCGGTGATTGTTTGGTTGGGCGCCACGAGGCCAGTACGGCCCACCGCTACTGGCGGCCTTCAATTCACATTCGTTGCGAGGCCCTGCTCTGAGTCATGATCCGCGGGCCGAGATCTTCGTCGCTTCGGCTTCGGTTGTCTTCAACTCGCGGAGGATTGCATCCGGTTGTTCCAGGCGCGTTGTTCGCGGCTCGTGAACTACTGCTCGTCGTCTTTCGACTCGGCCTGATAGAGGTCGAAGATGTTGCCCAGTTCCTCGAGCGCTTCGGGCGAGAGGTCCTCAGGTCCCACGGTCCCAGTCAAAGTGATGGTGACGCGCATCTGGTCGAGATAGGCACTGCAAGCGTCACAGGCCGCGAGATGGCGCTCCAGCCGGAGGCGATTCCTAGTCGTCAGTGCCCCATCGAGGTAGTCACTGATCAGCGCGACCGCTTGACGGCAGTTGATGCTCTTAATCAGCGCCATTATTGCTCCGTTCCCTTGAAGTCTTCCAGCGAAGTACGAATCTTCGCTCGAGCGCGGTGGAGCAAAACTCGGATGTTGGCTTCGGAGAGATCGAGAATGTTGGCAACTTCACTGGTAGTTAGTCCCTCGACGTCGCGAAGTGTTACGACGGACTTCTGGGGATCGGGAAGAGCGCTGATTGCATCGCGAACTCGCCGCAGAACATCGACGTTGTCCAATTGACTCCCGAGAAGGTCAGTGAACGGCTCAGGGGGCTCATTCCACATTCCACCACTGCTGAAGCGTGTGGCGGCCACAGTGTCAACCGGGTCCACGCTGATGACCCGGTGTTCACGGGTTCCCGTTCGCCGCGCTCGATTCGCCGCGATCTGGAACAGCCAGGTCTTGAAGGACGATCGCCCTTCGAACTTTTCGGCGCCACGAAGAACCGCCATCCACGTGTCCTGGGCGACGTCCTCGGCGGTCGAAGCTGAGTTGACGTAGTGTCTGGCAATTCCGAGGATCGACGGCTGGTAACGGACGACCAACTCGCAGAAGGCCTGGCGGTCACCAGCCAGGAACTGCTCGAGCAGCACTTCGTCGTTCATCGGCCTCAGCGTAGTTGAAGGGTTGGCGCGCCCGTTGCACAAATTGGCGCTTGGCGCCACGAACTCATCAACGGAGGGTCCCTTTCGGCGTTCTTCGGCTCCTCGCCCGATGTCGACACCCAACGAATTGGGTCCATCCCATCGGTTGGCAGTCTCGGCAGGGGGATGAGTCGGACTGCACCGCTACCGGTCACCTGGATCGGAACGGACGAGTGTCCCTTACAGTTCACTCTTCGTGGGTTTTCGAACGTAGGCCAGGTCGCCACGCGACTTGGTGTAACGGACTTGGACGTTAGGGGACTCAACTATCGAACGGAAACCTTCCGTTCAGTGCTTTGTTCACCAAAGAGACCCTCTGGAGGGAAATTTAAATGAAGAAGACACTCCGTAGTACCGTTGCATCGCTCGCCGTTCTGGCTGGATCATTTGGAGTCGTGGCAACGACTTTCGCAGTCCAGGCGAATACTGCGTCGGCGAGTACCCCGATGACCCATTCCTGGCACGGCACAGTGGAAAGAGTGAATGCCAAGATGGGGACGGAAGAGTCATTCACCCTGAAGGTCGGGATGAAGACCTACAAGGTTGACTACACCACGATGACGAAGTTCACGATGGGCTCGTCGAAGGGCGTGAAGGCCGGAGCGATGATTTCCGTGACCGGCACACTTTCGGGGTCAACCATTAAGGCCTCCAAGCTCAGTCTCTAATCGCTTGCGCCCGGTCCCGCTCGATAACGGTCGTGCGGGACCGGGGCTTGGATTGCCACTGAATCGTGTCGGGAATGAATCGGNNTGTAAGTCTTGTGCTGGCTGGCCTGGGGCTGGCTGCGGCAGAGTTGACGTCGTCTGCTGCGTTGTGCGTGACTCATGAATCGGTTGGCCCCGTGCGGGTGCCTTTCCCAGGATCTGTCCGCGCCGCGTGGTTGACGGCGTCAACCCGGTCGTTCATCTTTATGGCTTGATTAGAAGCTTGTCCAACCCGTGACAGCGGGTCGTGGCCCATTACAGCACTGCCTCGAGGTGACCTTCCCAGGTTGACGATGATCACGACGTCCCTAGAGAAGGAGTTGCCGCAATGAGTTCCATTGTGTCAGAAGAATACGACTTTGTCATCGGCGTGGATACCCACGCCGCAACCCACACCTTTGCGGTCGTGGCTGGCTCGACGGGTGCCGTGCTCGACCACGCCGTCTTCCCGACCAGTCCGGCGGGGCTCAAGAGAGCGAAGGGCTGGCTAGTCCGGCGCTGTGGCGATGCTCGGACCCTGATCGTGATTGAGGGCACGGGATCATTCGGTGCGATCGTGACCGAGCGGCTGATGGCCGCTGGGCGCACGGTCGTCGAGGCGGCGCGGATGCCCGCTGGCGACCGCCGAGGCAAGGGCAAGAGTGACGAGTTCGATGCGGCACGGATCGCTCGGGCGGTGCTCGGGCTCGCCATCACGGACTTGCGCATTCCTCGAACGCTCACGGGCAATCGGTCGCGAGTCGCGATGCGGGTCCTCGTCGTCGCCCGCGAGGAGATGACCGGGGAGCGGACCAGGGCGGTGAACGCGCTGACTGCACTAGTGCGCACAATTGATCTCGGTGTCGATGCGCGCACGTCGCTCAGCGCCGCGCAGATCACCGCGATCGCCGGATGGCGCACTCGCGTCGAAGACACCAACGCCAGGATTTGCCGCCAAGAGGCTGTGCGACTCGCTCAGCGCATTCGGACCCTAGACGGTGAGATCACCAGCAATCGCGCGACCGTCACGAAGCTCATCGCACAGGACACGCCACAGCTGCTCGAGCTCACCGGGGTCGGAGCGATCGTGGCCGCAAGTGTGCTGGTCGCCTGGTCGCACCCCGGTCGAGTTCGCTCTGAGGCCGCACTGGCCTCACTGGCTGGAACCTGCCCGATCCCCGCGTCGTCGGGCAATACCGTGCGCCACCGCCTCAACCGCGGCGGCGACCGCCGGCTGAATCGCGCGCTCACGACCATCGTCATTGTCCGCATGAGGACAGATCCCGCAACCCGCGCCTACGTCGCCCGTCGGCGAGCCGAGGGGCGAACGACCAAGGAGATCATGCGCTCCGTGAAGCGCTACGTCACCCGCCAATTGTTCCGCACTCTGGCCGCGGCACACCCGATTCCAGTGACTTGACAAATATAGAAGCATCCTGGGTTTCCCAGAGGCTTGTTCCTTGGAAGTAAGGATCGAACATGGCAAGAGTGAACCCCGTACAGAAGAGGTGTCCGCCTGAGCTGAAAGAGCGCGCGACCAAGATGGTGTTCGATCTTCGCGCTCAATCCAGTCCGACGATTGTGGTGAGTCAGTCCTCGACGGCGGAGGCCAGACGATCGATCGACGCGGCAAGGCGCTCCGCAGTCGTGGAACGTGCGCGCTCAAAGCGAGCCTTGTCCTCGAGTTTCGTCCAATCGTAGGTGTGCACAACCAAGGTACATGCTTCGTTAATCGGCTCCAATTCCCAGCGCTACAAGTGGCCAACCGGCGCCATCCCCGGTTCGGCAGGCTTCCACGCGATGCGCCGGCCTTCAATGAACTCGACC
>PLHD01000035.1 GCA_003138815.1 Acidimicrobiaceae bacterium
GTGTCACACCGGATTCGTACCTTGAAGGCATGGGAAGAGTCCACCTCACTGGTTACGAGCACAGCGCTCCTTCGACCGTCGGCTCGTTCGTCGCCAACCTTCCCGAGCTGCTGGGCTCGATGGCCGTCGATCCGCGCTGTCTGGTCGCGGTGGCGGAGTTCAGCGACGTTCGCTACGTGCAGTTCTGGGTCGAACCTGACGGAGGGGTCATCGCCGAGGTGATCTCGAACCTCAACATCGGCGACGCGGTCGCGCTGAGCCGTGCTGACGAGGGCATGCTTCGCGACATGGGCTGGTGCGAGCCCACGCCTGGTCCGAATCCCAACTGGCGCTACGAGTCCCATGACGTGTCTGGCCTGATGCGGATCGTGGCGATGACGCGTCGCGCGGTCCTCGAGGTGCTGGGCGAGAGGCCACGCAACGTCGTGCGTCTTCGAACGTGGTCAATGCAGCCCGACCCCACGCTCCCGAGCGACGTCGAGCGCGAGGAGAGCCGCGTGCGCTACCGCGACGCGCTGCGCCAGATCGCTCGTCAACTCGACGACTAGGCCCGCCTGACTCGTCTCTCGGCCCGCCTTCCTACACTGCATGGGACGAGGGAGTCGCAATGAGCATGCACGGTGGAGGGGGAGGCGCGCGGGGCGGCATGCGCTCGATGCAACGCGACCGCACCATTCTGGAGCACCGCATCAAGAAGGGAACGCTGCCGCGGATCGCGAAGTTCGCCAGGCCCTACAAGACGATCCTCATCATCTTCCTGTCGGCCGTCGTGCTGGACGCCGTCGTGAGTTCGATCGCGCCACTGGTGCTTCGCGCCATCATCGACATCATCACCCAGAAGGGCGTTCACCGGGCCCTCGCCGGATCTCGTGAACACCTCATCATCTGGCTGGCCGTGCTCACGGCCGCGCTGGCCATCGGCGACGCCTGCCTTTCCATGATCGAGCGCCGGCTCTCGTCCGTGATCGGCGAAGGCCTCATCTATGACTTGCGCGCCCGGGTCTTCGGCCACATCCAGGAGATGCCGATCGCCTTCTTCTCGCGTACCCAGACGGGCGCGCTGATCAGCCGACTGAACAACGACGTGGTCGGGGCTCAGCAGGCCTTCACCGACCTCTTCTCCAACGTCGTGGGTAACGTCATCCTGGTCGCCATCACCCTGGGCGTGATGTTCTACCTGAGCTGGCAGATCACCCTGCTGTCCTTGGTCTTGCTTCCGGTGTTCCTGATCCCGGCACGCCGGGTCGGTCGACGACTGGGCTCGCTCTTCCAGCGCGGGATGGAACTGAACGCGGAGATGAACATGGTGATGAGCGAGCGGTTCAATGTCGCCGGCGCCATGGTCGTGAAGCTCTTCGGACGGCCCAAGGACGAGCTCGACTACTTCGAGCGCCGCGCCGGCCAGGTGCGCGACATCGGCATCGACCAGGCCGTCTACCAGCGCTTCTTCTTCATCGCGCTGTCGCTGACGGCGTCGCTCGCCACCGCCTTCGCCTACGGGTTCGGCGGCGTCGAGGCCTTGAAGGGCACGCTGGCGGTGGGGACCGTGGTGGCGCTCACGGCCTACCTGACGCGCCTCTACGGGCCCCTGACCCAGCTCTCCAACCTCAACATCGACTACATGTCGGCGATGGTCAGCTTCGAGCGGCTCTTCGAGGTGCTCGACATCGAGCCGATGATCAAGGAAAGTCCGGGCGCGATCGTCATTCCGGCGGGGCCCGCGGAGCTGACGTTCGCTCACGTGGACTTCTCCTATCCCGGCGCCGAGGAGGTCTCACTGGCCTCGCTCGAGGCGGTCGCGCGCTTGGACGACACCCCGCGCACGGAGGTCCTGCACGACTTGTCCTTCGAGGTCGCGCCGGGGTCGATGACGGCGCTCGTCGGTCCGAGCGGCGCGGGCAAGACCACGATCTCGCTGCTGGTGTCACGTCTCTACGACGTGGACAAGGGCTCGGTGAAGATAAACGGTGTCGACCTGCGCGACGCGACCACGGAGTCGCTCAACGCGACCGTGGGCGTCGTGACCCAGGACCCCCATCTCTTCCACGACACGTTGCGCGTCAACCTCAGCTTCGCCAAGCCCGACGCGAGCGACGCCGAGATCGAGGTGGCGCTGCGCGCGGCGCAGATCTGGAACCTCGTGGCGACCCTGCCGCTCGGGCTCGAGACGGTGGTGGGCGAGCGCGGCTATCGACTATCGGGGGGGGAGAAGCAGCGGGTGGCCCTGGCGCGGATGCTGCTCAAGTCGCCGCGCCTCGTGGTGCTGGACGAGGCCACGGCCCACCTGGACGCCGAGAGTGAAGCGGCGGTGCAGCGTGCGCTCGACGCGACGATGACGTCGCGCACGTCGCTGGTGATCGCGCACCGTCTCTCTACCATCCGAAACGCGGACCAGATACTGGTCGTGGCTGACGGGACGATCGTCCAGCGAGGCACCCACACCGAGCTGCTCGAGGCCGGCGGACTCTACCGGACCCTTTACGAGACCCAGTTCAGGGACCAGGAGCCGACTTAGCCCATGGCGTGGGCGCCGCCGTCGACGTGGATCACCGATGCGGTGGTGCCACGCAGCAGCGGGGAAAGCAGGGCGATCGCGGCGTCCGAGACGGAGCTGCGGTCGTTCACGTCCCAGCCGAGCGGCGCGCGGTCGGCCCAGGTGTCCTCGAACAGCTGGAATCCGGGGATCGACTTGGCGGCCATGGTGCGGATGGGTCCGGCGGCGAGCATGTTGATGCGGATCATGTCGACGCCGACCTCGCGCGAGAGGTAGCGCCCGAGCGACTCGAGGCCGGCCTTCATCACGCCCATCCAGTCGTACATCGGATAGGCCCGCGAGCCGTCGAAGTCGAGCGAGATCACCGAGGCGCCGCCCAACGCTTCGCTCTTCTGCAGCAGGGGCCGAAAGGCCCCGACCAGCGCCGCCAGCGAGTAGGTCGAGATGTGCATGGCCGTGGCGACGTCCTCGAAGGGCGCGGTGAACATGCCGCTGCCGAGGCAGGTCTGGGGCGCGAAGCCGATGGCGTGCACGAGACCGTCAAGGCGGCCGAAGCGTTCCTCGACCTCCGTGACCGCTTCGGCGACCTGTGCGGGATCGGTGACGTCGAGCTCGATGATCTCGCCGACGTCGCCCAACTTGCGAACGGTGCGCCGGGTGATCGAGGTGCCCCTCCCGGCCCCCGACACGGCGATGGTGGCGCCCTCTTCGAGGGCCCGCTGAGCGATTCCGTAGGCCAGCGATTCATCAGTCAGAATGCCGGTAACAAGAATACGGTGGTTGGTCAGTAAGCCCATCTTGTTAGCGTACTTGGCAAGCACTAAATCGACGGGGACAATCATGACGACGGTAGGCATACTCGGAGGAACTGGGCCCGCGGGCCGCGGAGTGGCGGTTCGACTGGCGAGCGGCGGCTGCGACGTGGTGCTCGGGTCTCGCGACGCTGAGCGCGCTCAAGCGTGCGCCCAGGCCCTCGTGGCGCGAGGAATCGATCGGATCACCGGCGCCGCCAATGAAGCGGCGGCCGAGTGCGACCTCATCGTTGTGGCCACTCCCTGGGACTCCGCGGTCGCCACGGTGAGCGCGCTGCGCTCGCAGTTGAAGGGCAAGACCGTGATCTGCATGGTCAACGCGCTGGCCCGAGAGGGTCGTGAGATGATTCCGGTCTATCCGCCCCGAGGTTCGATGGCCGCCCAGGTCGCCTTCGCGTTGCCCGAGAGCGTGATCGTCGGCGCCTTCCACCACCTGCCCGCCGCGCTGATGGAGGATCTCGACAGCGGACTGGACGCGGACGTCGTGATCTTCTCCGACCACGACGCCGCGCGCCAGCGGGTCGCCGAACTCGTGGACGCGACGCCTGGCCTTCACGCGGTCATCGCGGGCTCCATGTCGCTGGCCAGCGCCGTCGAGGCCTTCACCGCCGTGTGCATCTCGATCAACATCCGCCACAAGGCCCACAGCTACGTCATGTTGGCGGGACTCGCGCGCTGATGGAGCTGTACGACACCGCCCGCGGTGGCATCTTCACGCTCGACGCCGGACCGATCGTCACCATGTACAGCTGCGGGATCACGCCCTACGATTCGGCCCACCTGGGCCACGCCTTCGTCTACCTGACCTTCGACGTGCTCCAGCGCCGGCTGCGCGACGCCGGCCACGAAACCCGCTGCGTGCGCAACGTGACCGACGTCGACGACGACATCCTGCGCAAGGCCCGCGAGCTGGGAGTGAACTTCCTGGACCTCGCGGCCCAGGAGATGGTCAAGTTCGACCGCGACATGCAGCTCCTCAACCTGCTGCCCGTGTACTCCGAGCCGCGCGCCACGGGGGCCATCCCCGAGATCCTGACGTTGATCGGCAGGACGTTCGATCAGGGATTGGCCTACGAGGTGGACGGATGCGTCTTCTTCGAGGTGTCGAAGTTCCCCCGATTCGGTCAGGTCAGCCACGAGAGCCGCGACGCCATGATCGAGCTGGCGGCCCAGCACGGCGGCAATCCCGATGACCCTCGCAAGCGCGACCCGCTGGACTTCGTGCTGTGGCAGCCCTCGCTCGAGGACGAACCCTCCTGGGAGTCGCGCTGGGGCGCCGGACGACCGGGCTGGCACATCGAGTGCTCGGCCCTGGCGCTGCGGGACCTCGGCGAGACCCTCGACGTGCACGGCGGAGGGCGCGACCTGGTCTTTCCCCACCACGAGTGCGAGGCGGCCCAGAGCGAGTCGGTCACTGGGGCGCCGTTCGTGAAGCACTGGCTCCACGTGGGACTGGTCGGTCTCGGCGGCGCCAAGATGTCCAAGTCCCTGGGCAACCTCGTGTTCGTCGAGGAGCTGGTGGCGCGGGCCGAGCCCGCGGCGGTGCGCCTCGCGCTGCTCGATCAGCACTACCGAGGCGACTGGGAGTGGCACGACGAGACCCTGTCGCGCGCGCAGTCGCGACTGGCCACCTGGCGATCCACCCTGACCACCGGCCGCGCGAGCACGGTGATCGACGACGTGCGACGGGCCCTCGACGACGACCTGGACTGCCCCGCGGCCCTGCTCGCCATCGATGAAGCGGCGCTCGCGGGGTTCACCGTGGCTCCCGCGGCGGCGCTGATGGGCATTACGCTGTAGGCGTAGAAAGGCCACAATGTCCAACATCGAAGTAGTGCTGCCCGACGGCAGTGCCCGCAGCCTGTCCGAGGGCGCGACGGCGCTGGACCTGGCAACGGCGATTGGCAAGCGCCTGGCCAAGGACGCCCTGGCCGCGGTGGTGAACGAACAGTTGGTCGACCTCAGCGCTGCGCTGCCCGACGGATCGACGGTCGCAATTGTCACTCCGGCCAGCGAAAACGGTCGCGAGGTGCTGCGCCATTCGACGGCCCACGTGCTGGCCCAGGCCGTCACGCGCCTGTGGCCGGGGGCGCACTACGCGATCGGACCGGCCATCCGCGACGGCTTCTACTACGACTTCGCTCTGCCCGGCGGGGCGCGATTCAGCGAGGACGATCTGGCGCGCATCGAGGAGGAGATGCGCACGATCGTCGCCGAAAACCAGCCGTTCGTCCGCTCGGAGTACTCCATCGAGGAGGGACTCGAACTCTTCAGGGACCAGCCCTACAAGGTGGAGATCATCAATGCCGTCTCGGCCGGGGCCACCGGCGAGGAGCTCGCCGAGGTGGCGAGCCCGACGGTCGTGTCGACCTACTCGAACACCTCCGCGTTCCGCGACCTCTGCCGGGGTCCCCACGTGCCGAGCACCTCGCGCCTCGGATTCTTCAAGCTCATGAGGGTGGCGGGGGCGTACTGGCGCGGCGACGAGAAGAACGAGCAGCTCCAGCGCATCTACGGCACCGCCTGGGAGTCCAAGGAGGCCCTCGCCGCGCACCTCGAGCAGCTGGCCCAGGCCGAGCTGCGCGACCACCGGCGTCTGGGCCAGGAGCTCGATCTCTTCTCGTTCCCCCCGGAACTGGGTCCGGGCCTGGCGGTGTTCCACCCCAAGGGCGGCACGATACGCCGGATCATGGAGGACTACTCGCGCAACCGTCACGTCGCCGGCGGCTACGAGTTCGTCAATTCACCCCACATCTCCAAGGCCGACCTCTTCGAGACCTCGGGCCACCTCGAGTGGTTCGCCGAGAGCATGTACCCGCCGATGGAGCTCGACGAGGGCCAGCGCTACTACCTCAAGCCGATGAACTGCCCCTTCCACATCTTGATCTTCAAGGCCCGCCAGCGCAGCTACCGTGAACTGCCGCTGCGCATGTTCGAGTTCGGCACGGTCTACCGCTACGAGAAGTCCGGCGTGGTGCAAGGCCTGACCCGGGTGCGCGGAATGACCCAGGACGACGCGCACATCTTCTGCACCCGCGACCAGATGGCCGACGAACTCACGAGCCTGCTGTCGTTCGTGCTCGACCTGCTGCGCGACTTCGGACTCAACGACTTCTACCTTGAGCTTTCGACCCGTCCCGAGGGCAAGGCCGTCGGCACCGACCAGGAGTGGCACGAGGCCGAAGAGACCCTCGCGAAGGTGGCCGAGTCGGCCGGCCTGGACCTCGTGCTCGACGAGGGTGGCGGCTCGTTCTACGGCCCCAAGATCTCGGTCCAGGCGCGCGACGCGATCGGACGGACCCACCAGCTCTCCACCATCCAGCTGGACTTTCAACTGCCCCAGCGCTTCGACGCCACCTACATCGGGGCCGACAACTCTCGACATCGCCCGATCATGATCCACCGCGCCCTGTTCGGTTCGGTCGAACGCTTCATGGCCATCCTCATCGAGCACTACGCCGGCAACATGCCCACCTGGATGAGCCCGGAGCAGGTGCGCGTGCTCGGCGTACGCGACACCCACGACGACTACGCCTACGACATCGCCGCCGCGCTGCGCCTGGAGGGCGTGCGGGTCCAAGTCGAGGCGGCCACCGAGCCGCTGGGCGCGCGCATCCGAAAGGCCAAGTTGGAGAAGGTCCCCTACATCGTGGTGGTGGGCGACGACGACGTCGCTCACGGGACCCTCGGCATCAACGCGAGGGGCTCCAACGACCCCGAGCGCGGCGTCTTCCTCACCGACTTCCGCGACCGACTGCTGGGCGAGATCGTGAACCACGGATCGCCCGAGGCGCCGTAGTGCCGTTGGAGCGTTTCGCGGCGGCGTGGCGCGAGCAGTACGTCTCGAGCACCATCGCGACCGACCACGCCGTCGAGGGCTCGTCCTGCGTCTTCTGCACCCTGGCGAGCGATGAGGTGAGCGAGTCAACGGGCGTGCTGTGGCGCAACGAGACGACGTTCGTGACGCTCAACGCGTACCCCTACGGCTCGGGGCACCTGCTGGTGCTGCCGCGTCGCCACGTCGCGGGCCTGGGCGACCTGAGCGACGAGGAGTACGAGCAGTTCTTCCTCGCGTTGCGCCGCGTGGTGATCGCGCTCGAGGCGGCCTACGGGGCCGACGGAATGAACATCGGGATGAATTTGGGGCTCGCGGGGGGTGCGGGCATCCCCAAACACCTCCACGGGCACGTGCTGCCTCGCTGGAACGGCGACACGAATTTCATGACCTCGATAGCCGAAACCCGGGTTTTGCCCGAGTCACTGGCGTCCACGTGGCAGAAGGTTCACGCCGAGCTCTAACCCCTGCGGCGCCGGGCGTTGCCGTTAGACTCTGCGGCAAAGGGTCCGGAGGCTCAATTGTTCGACGGAAAGTTTCGAAAGTCGGTAGACCAGAGGACGGCGCCGATCGGTCGCTGGCTGGTGCGCTTCGGCTTCGCCGCGGACGTGCTCACCGCCTCGGGTCTGGTCTTCGCCTGCGCGACGGCCTGGGCGATCGCCGTAGGCCATCATCACCTCGCCATACTCCTGCTCATCGCCACCGGAGCCCACGACCTCTTCGACGGTCCGGTCGCCAAGGCGTCGAATCGCGCCAGCCAGCGTGGCAGCTACTTCGACTCGGTCGTCGACCGGCTCTCGGACGCGGCGCTGCTCGGCGGGGTGGCCTACTACGTGACGGCCCACCATCACGGCCAGCTGGTGCTGCTGCCGTTCGCCATCGTCACCATGACCTTCATGATCTCCTACCAGCGCAGCAAGGCCGAGAGCCTGGGGCTGAACGCCAGGGGCGGGCTCATGGAGCGCGCGGAGCGGATGATTCTGCTCGGGGTGGCGCTGCTCGCGAACCAGATCTTCATTCCGGTGCTGTGGGTGATGCTGGTGCTCACGACGATGACCGCCCTCGGCCGATTCCGGCGGGTCTGGCAGATCGCCGACAGCCCGGCCCCGGCGCCCGCCAGGACAATGCGTGCCCATCAGCACACCAGTCGCCTGCGTCGAGGGCCGAGCCGCACGTCGCGTCGCTAGCCGTGACCGCCAGGGCACGAGTCGCCCTCTTCAAGTCCCTGGGCGCGCTGCTCGAGGCGCTGCCGGAGCGCGTGGACGTGTGGCTGGCCTGTCGCATCGCGAGCGTGGTGGGACGTCGCGCCACCGCGTCGCGCCGGAACCTTAAGGCCAACGTGTCGCGCGCGCTCGGCGCGCCCGGCGTCTCGGCCGACGAGGCGTTGGTGGAGCGATTCACCGACCGGGCGTTCGTCAGTTACGGCCAGTACTGGGCCGAAAGCGCGAAGCTGCCCGCGATCGGGCGCTCCACTATCTATGACCGGTTCCGGATCTGCGAGGGGCTCGAGCATCTGGTCGAGGCGAGGCAGCGGGGCATGGGAACGGTCATTGCCCTTCCGCACGTCGGCAGCTGGGAGTGGGGCGGATCGTTCATGGCACAGCTGGACCTTCAGATGACGTGCGTGGCCGAGGACCTGGAGCCGCCGGCGCTCTTCGAGTGGTTCAAGCAGAAGCGCGAGTCGATCGGCATACGGATCGAGCCGCTGAACGCCCACGCCAGCACGGTGCTGCTCCAGACGCTGAAGGAGGGCGGGGTCGTCGGTCTGCTCTGCGACCGCGACATCCAGCACAACGGGATCGAGGTCGAGTTCTTCGGAGAAGTGGTGACCATACCCGCGGGACCGGCCACGCTGGCGCTTCGCACGGGGGCCACGCTGGTCGCGGCGGCGTGCTACGCGGGTCCCGGGCGCGACCACTTCGCGGTCATCACGCCGCCGATCGAGGCGCTGCGCAAGGGTCGGCTGCGCGACGACGTGACCCGGGTCACCCAGTCGGTCGCCCGCGAGCTCGAGGGTCTGATCCGACGGGCCCCCGAGCAGTGGCACGTCCTGCAGCCGCGGTTCACCGAGCCGTGAACCCGAGTCGAATCGCGCTGGTCTCGCCGTACGCGTTGGGGGTCTTCGGCGGGGTGCAGGAGCAGGTGATGGCCATGAGCCGCGAGCTCGGGCGGCGCGGTCACGAGGTGCTGATCGTGGCTCCGGACCGCCACGACCGGTCGTCGTGCGATACGGCGGCGACGGTGAAGCGCTTCGGGCGGCTGGTGTTGTTGCCGGCCAACGGCTCCAAGGCACCGCTCACCCTCTCGCCGCTGGCCAGCCGTCGGGCGCTGCGGTCTATTCGCGAGTTCGCCCCCGACGTGGTCCACTTCCACGAGCCGTTCGCTCCCTTGGTGGGTTGGGCGGCGCTGCGCGCGCACGCCGCCCCCGCGGTCGGCACGTTCCACCGCAGCGGCGCCGGTCCGGCGCTGGACCTCACCAGGCCCGTGCTGCGCGTGCTCGCCAAGGGCCTCGACGCCGCGGCGGCGGTGAGCGAGAGCGCGGCAACCACCATCGAGCGGGCCGCGGGTGTGCACGCCACGGTCCTCTTCAACGGGTTCGAGATGGACCGGTTCGTCGCCACGCCGCGCGAGCGATCGGCAGAGACGGTGCTTCTCACGGTCGGGCGCCTCGAAGAGCGCAAGGGGACCGCGCACGCCATCAGCGCCGTGCGGGCCCACAACGCCGGCAGCGAGAACCCGTGGCGACTCGTGGTGATAGGCGACGGCCCCCAGCGTGCCCGACTCGAGGCTCTGGCCGGCCACGACGAGATGGTCGTGTTCGCCGGAGCCGTGGCCGACGCCGACAAGCGGGCCTGGCTGCGCCGGGCGAACGCGCTGGTGGCTCCCGCCACGCACGGCGAGAGCTTCGGGCTGGTGCTGCTCGAGGCGATGGCGAGCGAGACGGTGGTCGTGGCGAGCGACATCAGCGGCTACCGCGAGGCGGTGGGCGGGCACGGAGTCCTCTTCCCGCCCGGCGACGAGGCAGCCCTCGAGGCGGCAATCGCCAAGGCGCTCGCCGGCGAGACCCCGCAGGCCGTCGCGGCGGCGAAAGACTACGCCCAGGGCTGGTCCATGAGCGCTCTCGTGGACGCGTACGACTCTCTCTACGCCACGGCGCGCGAGCGATTCGAGGCCGCGCGGTAGCCTTGGTCCGTGGCAACCAAGCAACGATCGCGCCAGCGCAGGTCAAACTCGTCGAGGGACCGGACCCCGCACTACGTCGCGCCGGTGCTCGACCCCACCTGGCAGAGCCCCTACGCGCCGTCGGGCGCCGAGCGTCACGCCAACGAGAGGGCCGTGCGTCTCTTCGTCGTGCGCAAGCGCATGCCTCAGACGATCATCGCCGGTGTCGTCGCCCTGGCCCTCGTCGCGGGCGTCTTCATCGTGCCGTGGATGCCGGGCGTCGGCGTCGTGGTCGCCCTGCTCTACGCGTGGGACCTCCGCCGCAGCCTGGCCGGCTACGAGCGCCGCGGTCTGTCGCTGGGTGCGGTGATGCTCGACCAGTTTGAGGAAGGCGGCACGAGCAAGGACCGCCAGCGGCTGATCACCGTTATCGATCGCCTGGCCGCCACCTTCGGCGTCAACGGCGTCAGCGCCTTCATCGTCGACGACCCCGGCTACAACGCCGCACTCGTGCCCAACGGCGACGATTTCTCCCTGTTCGTCACGAGCGCGATGATGCGCGACTTCGAACTGATCGAGCTCGAAGGAGTCGTGGCGCACTGCCTCGCCCGTCAACGCCTGGGCCAGTTGACCAGGGAGAGCGTGGCTTCGGCGACGCCCCTGAGCGACGAGAACCGCCGGCTGCTGGCCGGGGCGGGCATGGCGTACCGCGCCGACGAGGTCGCCGCCGCAGCCATCCGGTACCCGCTGGGACTGGCGGGCGCGCTGCGCAAGTGCGCGAGCAAGCAAGTGCCGCGCGACTCGTTCTTCGCCACCTCGAAGTTCAACGACTGGCGCTGGATCTGGTTCGACATCCGGTGCGACCGCGCCGAACGGGACCTGAGCGACCTGGACGACGTGGAGATTCGAGCCCTGGCGCTCGAAGAGTGGTAGGGCGTGGGTCCAGTTAGGCTGGACGCATGAGTTCCTCAAGAGACACTTCAACCACTGGTTCGGCGGTAGTCAAGCGCGGCCTCGCGGACATGCTCCGCGGCGGGGTCATCATGGACGTCGTCAATCCCGAGCAGGCCCGCATCGCCGAGGACGCCGGCGCCGTCGCGGTGATGGCGCTCGAGCGCGTGCCTTCGGACATCCGACGAGACGGCGGCGTCGCGCGCATGAGCGACCCGCAGATGATCCAGGACATCCAGGCCGCGGTGACGATTCCCGTTATGGCCAAGGCCCGCATCGGCCACTTCGCCGAGGCGCAGATCCTCCAGGCCCTCGACGTGGACTACATCGATGAGTCCGAGGTCCTGACGCCCGCCGACGAGGAGAACCACATCGACAAGTGGGGCTTCACCGTGCCGTTCGTCTGCGGCGCGACCAACCTCGGCGAGGCGCTGCGGCGCATCGGCGAGGGCGCCTGCCTCATCCGCTCCAAGGGTGAAGCCGGCACCGGCAACGTCGTCGAGGCCGTGCGCCACCTCCGCACGATAAACGCCCAGATGCGCCGGCTCGCGAGTGCCGACACGTCGGAGCTCTTCGCGCTCGCCAAGGACCTTGGGGCGCCGCTCGCGCTCGTCCAGGAGGTCGCCGCGACCGGCCAGCTGCCGGTCCCGCTGTTCTGTGCCGGGGGCATCTCGACGCCGGCCGACGCCTCGCTGGTCCTGCAGTTGGGCGCCGAGGCGGTGTTCGTCGGATCGGGCATCTTCAAGAGCGAGGACCCGGTGCGCATGGCTCACGCCATCGTCGAGGCGACCACGCACTTCCGCGACGCCAGCGTCGTGGCCAAGGTGTCGACCGGCCTGGGCGCAGCGATGCTCGGGGCCGAGACCTCCACGCTCGAGGTCCGTCTCGCCGAGCGCGGTTGGTAGTGCCACGCGTTGGCGTGCTCGCCCTCCAGGGCGACGTGCGTGAACACGTCGCGGCGCTGGAGCGACTCGGCGCCGAGGTTGTCACCGTGCGGGCTTGCGACCAGCTCGAGGGCCTGGACGGTCTCGTGTTGCCGGGCGGAGAGTCCACGACGATCGCCCACCTCCTCAACACATCAGGCATGCGCGTCGTGCTGGAGGAGAAGCTCCGCGATGGCCTGAGCGTGTTCGGCACCTGCGCGGGACTCATTCTCCTGAGCCGCGAGGTGCTCGATGGCCGGGCCGACCAGTGGAGCTTCGGTCTGCTGGACGTCGCCGTGCGACGCAACGGCTACGGGCGCCAGATCGCCAGCTTCGAGACACCGATCGACGTGGAAGGTGTCGGCACGGTGCCGGGCGTCTTCATTCGAGCGCCCAAGATTGAAACGTGGTCCTCGGACGTGGAGGTGCTGGCGAGCCTCGATCACGGCGATGGCATGCATCCGGTGCTCGTGCGCCAGGACAACGCGTGGGGCTGCTCGTTCCACCCGGAACTGACGAGCGACGCGAGCGTGCACCGTCTCTTCGTTGACTCTCTGTAGTCTTCGATAGAGTTGGGTCGCCCCAGGGGGCAGGAGGAACTATGTCCGGCCATTCGAAGTGGGCAACGACCAAGCATCGCAAGGGCGCCAAAGACAGCGCCCGCGCCAAGGTGTTCGCCAAGCTGATCCGTCAAGTGGAAGTGGCCGCCCGCGAGGGAGGGGGCGACCAGTCGACCAACGCCAGCCTGCGCACCATGTTCCAGAAGGCCCGCGAGGCGTCGGTGCCGATCGACACAATCGAACGGGCCATCAAGCGCGGCACTGGCGAGCTGGAGGGCGTGCGCTACGAGGCCATCAGTTACGAAGGGTACGCCCCGGGCGGGATCGCGGTCATCGTCGAGACCTTGACCGACAACCGAAACCGCACCAGCGCCGAGATCAAGCACCTCTTCGGCAAGAACGGTGGGACCATCGCCGAGCCCGGCGCCGTCTCGTGGCAGTTCGACCGCAAGGGGGTCCTCGAGATCCAGGGACCGATCGACGAGGATCAGCTCCTGGAGTGGGTCATGGAGGCCGGCGGAGAGAACTTCGAGGCCCAGGGCCAGAACTTCATCGTCACCACCGAGCCCCACGAGGTCGGCAAGGTTCGCGACGCGCTCGAGGGTTTCGGCGTGAAGGTCCTCAGCGCGGAGCTGACCCTGGTGGCTCAGAACTCCATCGAAGTGACCGACGAGGCGGACGCGAAGAAGATCCTGAGGTTCATGGAGGCGATCGACGACCACGACGACGTCCAGAACGTGTTCGCCAACTTCGACGTCCCTGAAGAGATCCTCGCGGCGTACGAGGAGTAGGGTCGCGGGCATCGGCGTAGGTGGTGGAAGGGGTGGTGGCAACGCCGCCCGTGGTTGGTCAGTGCTTCATATGCTGACCAGTCTTGTGTAGTATCGAACGTATGTTCGTACTCGGAATCGACCCCGGTCTGACTCGATGTGGCTACGGCCTGGTCGAAGGGTCGTTCGACGGACTGGAATCCTTTCGGGCTGTTCGCGCGGGTGTCGTCGAGACGGACCCATCGACCCCGGTGGAACGCCGACTCAGCCAACTCCTGATCGAGCTGCGCACCCTGCTCGAAGAAACCTCTCCCGACGCGGTGGTCGTCGAGCGGGTCTTCTACCAGACCAACGCCAAGACGGCGATTCCCGTGGCTCAGGCCAGCGGTGTCGCGGTGGCCCTCGCCGGAGCCGTCGATCTTCCGGTGCGCCAGTTCACCGCCCAGCAGGTGAAGCTCGCGGTCACGGGATACGGGGCGGCGAGCAAGGTGCAGGTCCAGGGCATGGTCGCCCGGCTCTGTGGGCTGGCGGAGATCCCCAAGCCCGCCGACGCCGCCGACGCCCTGGCGCTGGCGATCACTTACTTCATGATGGTGCGAATGGAGCGCCATTACCCAGCGGAGAAGCTCGCATGATTGGGTGGCTCGAAGGACACGTGCTGCACCACCACGCCAACGGGGCGGTGGTGCTCGACGTGCAGGGTGTCGGCTACGAGGTGCACGTCGCCACCGCCGAGGAGCTCCGGCCGGGAGAATCACTCGAGCTCTTCGTCTACACCGTGGTGCGTGCCGACGCGATCCTGCTCTACGGATTCCTCGACTACGCGGACCGCGAGTTCTTCGAGATGCTCCTCGTGACGCCCGGAGTGGGTCCCGCGACCGCGCTGGCGGCACTTCGTATGGCGTCGAGGAATGAGCTCGCCCGCGCGATCGAGACCGGCGACGCCAAGCGGATTGCCCAGATACCCGGAATCGGACCCAAGACCGCGAGCCGCATCGTGCTCGAGCTCAAGGGCAAGGTCGCCTCCACGGGTGGCGCCGAGGCTTCGAGCAGGCCGGCGGTGCGCTCGAACGCCATCGAGGACGCGCTGCGCGCGCTTGGTTACAACGTCGCGGAGATCCGCCAGGCCCTCGACGGCGTGGAACTGCCCGACAACGAGCCCGACGCCCTGAGAGAAGCGCTGGCACACTTGAGGCGAGCATGAGCCGGCGCGACATCGACCTCGAACCGCTCCAGAGCGTGGTGACGCCGGTGGCCGACGAGCAGGAGCGACGCATGGAGGTCTCGCTGCGTCCGGGCACGCTTCACGACTTCGTGGGCCAGCACGAGCTCGTGCGGCACCTCGAGATCGTGCTGGGTTCGGCCCGCGCGCGCGGGCAGAGCGTGGACCACCTGCTCTTCGCCGGACCGCCAGGCCTGGGCAAGACCTCGCTGGCGGGCATCGTGGCCGTCGAGATGGGTTCGGGGCTTCGCATCACGTCGGGTCCGGTGCTTTCGCGGCCGGGGGACCTGGCGGCGCTGCTGACCGATCTCCAGGACGGCGACGTGCTCTTCATCGACGAGATCCACCGGCTCTCGCGCGCGGTCGAGGAGGTCCTCTATCCGGCGATGGAGGACCGCAGGCTCGACGTAATGATCGGTCGAGGGCCGTCGGCGCGAGCCATTCGCCTCGATCTGCCCAGCTTCACGCTGGTGGGGGCCACGACGCGAACAGGACTCGTCGCGGCACCGCTGCGCGACCGCTTCGGGTTCATCGGACAGCTCGATCTCTACGACGTCGCTGAACTCACGGTGATCGTGGAGCGTTCCGCGGCCCTGCTGGATGTGTCGATCGCCGAGGACGCGGCGGCGACCATCGCCGGGCGAAGCCGTGGCACGCCCAGGATCGCGAACCGCCTGCTGCGCCGGGTGCGCGACTTCGCGGCGGTCCAGGGCCACCGTGTCGTCGACACCGAGGTTGCGGTCGAAGCGCTCGACCTCTTCGGGGTCGACGAGTACGGGCTGGACAAGATCGACCGGCGGATACTCGGCCTGCTGTGCGGCCAGTTCGCCAATCTCCCGGTAGGACTGACGACGTTGGCGCACGCGTGCGGCGAGGAGACGGCCACGATCGAGGATGCCTACGAGCCGTATCTGCTGCGCGAGGGGCTGCTCATTCGCACCCCCCGGGGCCGCGTGGCGACCGAAAGAGCGTTCGAGCACATGGGCATTCGGCCTCGTGGCGGAGGACTGGTCTAGGCCCGACCCCCGGAGCGACTAGGGTTTCCTTGTCCATTGACGGAGGAATTTCACATGTTCTTAGGCGCCTCAAGTGGCTCATCTTCGATACTTATTATTTACGTGGTCGTTTTCGGTGGGCTCTACTTCTTCTACCTTCGCCCGCGCAACCGCAAGCAGAAGGCCGCTCGACTCCAGGGCCGCAAGGTCGAGGTGGGCGACCGCGCCCAGACAATCGGCGGCTTCGTGGGCACGGTAGTGAAGCAGGATGACGACCTGGTCACGCTGCGTAGCACCAGTGGCGTGGAGCTGGAGTTCGTGCCGACGGCGATCGCGCGCAAGTACGAGGTGGTTGTGCCTGAATCATCGGATGACGAGACCAAGAACCAAGAAGGCGACAAGTAAGAATGGCTTCGCCAGTTGGATCACGACGGTCGATGATCGTCAGCCTCGTCCTGGTACTTGTTATCTCGTTCGGATCGCTGATAACGACCCTCTCGCTCGGCTGGGGACCCAAGTTGGGTCTCGACCTCGCTGGCGGCCTGTCGGTCGTCTACAAGCCGGCCACCCACGCCACCAACGCCGACATGCAAGAGGTCGTGGCTGTCCTGACCAACCGCGTCAACGGACTTGGCGTCTCGGGTGCGCAGGTGAACCTCCAGGGCAAGAACGTCGTGGTTAGCGTTCCGGGCGTCACCAACGCCCGCCAAATCCTGGGGCAGATCGGCCAGACTGCGCAACTGCTCTTCCGGCCCGTGCTCTGCCAGGTCACCGAGGATGCGAAGGTCTACAGCATCGGCAAGCAGAAGCTTCCGTCATCGTGCGCGAGTCAGTACGCGATGACGGCGGCGAATCTTAACGTTGTCCAAGCGCCTCAGACGACGGCCGGGTGGACGTCGACGAACCTTCCATCGGACCCGGCCTTCGCCAAGGTCGCCTCGACCGCTCCGGCGAACGACGACAAGAATGCGGTGGTCATCCTCCCGCAACTCGGGCAGCCGGGCGTGCGGTACCTGCTCGGTCCGGCTCAGATGACCGGCCAGTCCGTTTCCAAGGCGGTGGCCCAGCAGGACCAGGTTGGTGCGTGGGTCGTGAACTACAACCTGACGTCGTCGGGCAGCCCGCTCTGGGACGCGGTCGCCAAGAAGAACTTCCACCAGCTCGTGGCCATCGAGCTCGACGGAGTGGTCCAGTCGGCGCCGATGATCCAGCCGACCGATGCGTCGCCCACCAGCTTCGGCGGATCCGGGCAGATCTCCGGCTCGTTCACCGAAGCTTCGGCGAAGAACCTTGCCCTCGCGATGGAGTTCGGCGCGCTGCCAGTTCGCCTCGAGCCGCTCACCACCGAGACCATCTCGCCGACGCTCGGCCACAGCGCCCTGGTGGCGGGACTCGCGGCCGGACTGGTCGGCCTGGCGCTGGTGCTGCTCTACACCATCCTCTACTACCGCGCACTGGGCCTGGTCATCGTGCTGGGCCTCAGCGCCACCGCGGCGCTGCTCTGGGCGATCATCTCGGCGCTTGGCCACACGGCCTTCGCGCCCAGCTTCGACCTGGCTGGTGTCACCGGATTAATTGTGTCCATTGGCATCACCGTCGACAGTTACATCGTGTACTTCGAACGACTCAAAGACGAGGCCCGAGCAGGGCGCTCGATCAGGTCGTCGGTCGACCGCGGTTTCCGCTCGGCGTGGCGCACGGTCCTGGCCGCGGACACCGTCAGCCTCCTGGCGGCCGTGCTGCTCTACCTGATCGCGGTGGGCGACGTGCGGGGCTTCGCCTTCTTCCTCGGACTCTCCACGATCATGGACGTGGCCATCACCTGGTACTTCACGCGCCCGCTGGTGATCCTGCTCGGTCGGCGAGGCTCACAGAGCGACTCGATGCTGTCAATGGCTGCTGGGCTCACGTCGGGAGGCTCGCCGAATGGATAACGAGACCAAGGCTCCGGGCCACTTCGGTCGCCTCTACCAGGGGCTCACCACGATCGACTTCGTCGGACGCAAGAAGACGTGGTTCACAATCTCGATCATCATCATCGTGCTCGGCATGGGCTCGCTCGCCATCCGCGGCTTCAACCTGGGCATCGACTTCAAGGGCGGCAGCTCGTGGGAGGTCCTCGCGCCCAACACCTCGATCACCACGATGACCCACGCCGTCGAGCAGGCCGGGTTGGTCCAGCCCACGGTCGAGAAGCTGGGCAGCGGCACCTACGAGGTGACCGCGGACCTGAACGCCCTCTCGGCGGGCAAACAGTTGAGCGTCACCACCAAGGTGGTCGACGCGATGGCCAAGGTCGCCCACAAGAACGGGGACCAGGTGTCCACCAGCAGCGTCGGACCGACGTGGGGCGGCCAGATCACCAACCGCGCCATTGAGGCCCTGATCGTCTTCTTCATCGCCGTGGTCAGCTACATCAGCGTCCGCTTCGAGCCCAAGATGGCCGGCGCGGCCTTCGCCGCCATGGTCCACGACCTGCTCGTCACCGTCGGCGTCTTCTCGCTGATGGGCTTCCAGATCACCCCCGACACCGTCATCGCAATCCTGACCATCCTCGGCTACTCGCTCTACGACACGGTGGTCGTCTTCGACCGGGTTCGCGACAACACCGGGGGCGTGCTGAAGGCGGGCGACATGACCTACTCGGACATGGTGAACCTCTCGATGAACCAGACGCTGGCGCGCTCGATCAACACCTCACTCGTGGCGATCCTGCCCGTGCTGTCGGTGCTGATCGTCGGCGCCTACATCCTCGGCGCGACGACCCTGCAGAACTACGGGTTGGCGCTGTGCGTGGGACTCTTCAGCGGGGCCTACTCGTCGATCTTCATCGCCAGCCCGCTGCTGGCGATCATGAAGGAGCGCGAGCCGCGCTTCCGCGACCTCGCGGCGCGCGTGGGCCAGCGCGCGGACCGGGCCGCGCTGAGCCCCGCCGCCGCGGCTCGCATGAGCGGCGAAGGCGCCCAGCGCACGGTCGGCTCGACCAGATCCGCGACCGCGACGATGGTCAAACCCCGGGCGCGCAAGCAGAAGCGCCGATAGGTCACCGGTAGGCTGACCTCATGGTCAGTCTCACTTCACGATCGACGCCGGACAGCGCGCTGACGGGCTCGGTCGAGCGTCTGATCGCCATCTACGCGCAGCATCACGCCGACGGCGACCACGAGCTGATCCGCCGGGCCGGCCGGGCCGCGATCAACGCCCACGAGGGCCAGCTTCGAAGGACCGGTGAGCCCTACGTCACCCACCCGATCGCGGTGGCGGGCATCGTGGCCGACCTGGGCCTGGACGCGCCGACCATCGTGGCGGCCCTGCTGCACGACGCCGTCGAGGACACCGGGATCACGACGCAGTGGCTGGTCCACGAGTTCGGGGACCAGGTGGCCGCGGTGGTCGACGGCGTGACCAAGCTCGACCGGCTCGAGTTCGACTCGAAGGAGGCCCAGCAGGCCGCCACCATCCGCAAGATGTTCATCGCCATGGCCCAGGACTGGCGGGTGCTGCTGATCAAGCTGGCCGACCGGCTGCACAACATGCGCACGATCTCGGTGATGCCGATGGACCGTCAGCGCGCGATCGCCCAGGAGACCCTCGACGTCTACAGTCCGCTGGCCCATCGGCTGGGAGTCCAGCAGGTCAAGTGGCAGCTCGAGGACCTGAGCTTCGCCACGCTGCACCCCAAGCGCTACGCCGAGATCGAGCAAATGGTCGCGGCGCGCCAGCCCGAACGCGAGGCCTACCTCGCCGAGGTCATGGACACGCTGATCGCGAAGCTGGAGAGCTTCGCGATCAAGGCCGACGTGCGCGGGCGGCCGAAGCACCTCTGGAGCATCTACGAAAAGATGGTCGTCGGGGGCAAGGAGTTCGACGATATCTTTGACCTGGTGGGCCTGCGCGTGATCGTCGACGACGACCGCGACTGCTGGGCGGTGCTCGGGGCCATCCACGCGCTGTGGTCGCCGGTGCAGGGCCGCTTCAAGGACTACATCAATTCGCCGAAGTTCAACCTCTACCAGTCGCTACACACCACCGTGATCGGACCGCGGGGCAAGTCGGTCGAGGTCCAGGTGCGCACGCTCGAGATGCACCGTCGCGCCGAGTTCGGGATCGCGGCGCACTGGGGCTACAAGGAGGGCGCGTCGAACAAGGAGATCGCGTGGATGCAGCGCCTCGTCGACGTCGAAGAGGAGGAGCACGACCCGATCGCCTTTCTCGAGGCCCTGAAGCTGGACCTCGGCCAGGACGAGGTCTACGTCTTCACGCCCAAGGGCCGGGTCATCGCGCTGGTCGAGGGCGCCACGCCCATCGACTTCGCCTACGCCGTGCACACCGAGGTCGGCCATCACTGCGTGGGCGCCAAGGTGAACGGCCGGCTGGTCCCGATCGACACGGCGCTGCACTCGGCCGACGTGGTCGAGATCGTCACCAGCAAGAACTCCTCGGCCGGGCCGTCGCGCGACTGGCTGAACATCGCGATGTCCTCGCGCGCCAAGTCCAAGATCCGCCAGTGGTTCCAGCGTGAGCGCCGCGAGGACGCGATCGAGGGCGGCCGCGAGGAGCTCACCAAGGCGCTGCGCCGCGAAGGGCTCCCGATATCGACGTCGCTCTCCTCGAGCGCGCTCGACGCGGTGATCTCGGCGCTCAATCTCGAGGACCTCGACGCGCTCTACGTGTCGATCGACAGTGGCCAGATCTCGGCCCTGGCGGTGGTCCAGCGGCTCGACCGTGAACTGCACGGGGGAGAGGCGGAGCAGCTGCCCACCACGGTCACCAAGATGCCGCGAACCAACCGCTCGACGCGGCGCACGGCGGGCGTCTACGTCGAGGGACTCGACGACGTCATGATCCACATGGCCCGGTGCTGCTCGCCGGTGCCCGGCGACGCCATCATGGGCTTCATCACCCAGGGACGCGGGGTCTCGATCCACCGCGACGACTGCTCGAACGCGGTGGCGCTGGCCCAGCGACTCGGCGAGCGGATCATCGACGTCGAGTGGGACGGTTCGGGCGACGGACAGTACCGCGCCGTACTGGAGATCATGGCCTTCGACCGCTCGCGGTTGCTGCTGGACGTCTCCAAGGTCGTGGCGGAGTACCACCTCAACATCATCTCGAGCAGCACGTCGACCTCGGGATCGCGAATCGTGAGGATGATCTTCGACGTCGAGCTCGCCGATCCCGCGCACCTCAGTAGCCTCTTGACGGCACTGAAGAGTGTCGATGGCGTCTTTGACGCCTTTCGACAGCTTCCCGGACGGAATAAGACATCATGAGCGAACCGGTTACGACGTTCCAGGCGCCGTTCGGGACCCACGACGTCCTCGGGCCCCAGTCCGCGCAGTGGGAGGGCCTCGTCGCCATCTTCGCCGACTTCGCGTACCGGTACGGGTTCTCCCTGGCGCTCACGCCGCTGTTCGAGGAGGTCGGGGTCTTCCACCGCGGCATCGGCGAGAACAGCGAGGTGGCCAAGAAGGAGATGTACGTCTTCACGGACCGCGGTGACCGCGTCTACGCGCTGCGCCCCGAGGGCACCGCGCCGATCGTGCGGGCCTACATCCAGCACCAACCCACCACGCCCTGGAAGGCCTGGTACGTGACGCCGGCCTTCCGCTACGAGCGACCCCAGGCCGGACGCTACCGCCAGCACCACCAGCTCGGTGTCGAGGTGCTGGGCACCGACGACCCCGCCGTCGACGTCGAGGTCATCGCGCTCGCGTGGCGCTTCTACGCGGCGCTGGGCATGACGCGCGTGCGCCTGTTGCTCAACTCCATGGGCCACGACGAGTGTCGCGGCGCGTACGTCAGCGTCCTGCGCGACTTCCTCGAGGCGAACGTCGACCAGCTGTGCGACGAGCACCGCCTGGTCTGGGGCGAGAACACGCTGCGGGTGCTCGACTGCAAGAAGGAGCCCTGCATCGCCGTGACGTCGCGGGGACCAATGCTGCCCGACCACCTGTGCGACGACTGCCGCGAGCACTTCGAGCGCGTGGTCGCGGGCCTGGCGACGCTCGGCATCGAGGCGGTCCTCGACCCGCGCCTGGTGCGCGGCTTCGACTACTACACCCGCACCACCTTCGAGTTCGTCAGCGACGCGCTCGAGGGGTCCCAGAAGTCGATCGGCGGCGGCGGGCGCTACGACAAGCTGGCCGAGCAGCTCGGCGGCAAGCCGACCAGCGGCGTCGGCTTCGGCAGCGGCATCGAGCGCCTGCTGCTCGCGCGCGAGGCCGAGGACCTGGACTCCGCGCTGATCAACCGGACGCTCGACCTCTTCGTGGTGGACACCACCGGCCTCGACGACGCGACGGTGCTGGTGGACCGTCTGCGATCGGCCGGCTTCGCGACGAGCCGTTCGTACGACGGTCGCTCCATGAAATCGCAGATGAAGGTCGCCGACAGGTCCGGCGCCCGTCTCGCGCTGCTGATCGGCCCCATGGAGCATGGCGCCGGTCAGGTTACGATTAGGGACCTGCGGAGCGAGAACTTCGAGCAGGCCCAGCAGACCGTCGCGCTTGGCGACGTAGTGGCTGCGGTCTCGAACCTACTGACGAATTGAAGTGAAGATGTCGAAGAACCATGAAGCCACCAGCCTGCGCGACTGCCTCTGCGGTTCCGTCGGTCCGACCCTCGTCGGCCAGCGGGTGACGGTCTGCGGATGGGTCGCCAAGCGGCGCGAGCACGGCGAGCACCTGGCCTTCTTGGACGTGCGCGACCGCTCGGGGATCCTTCAGGTCGTCGTCGACGGATCGGTCGACGCGCGCAGCGAGTACGTGGTGCGCGTCACCGGCGTCGTTTCGCACCGACCGGAAGGCACGGTCAACGAGCGTCTCGCCACCGGCGAGGTCGAGCTCACCGAGTGCGACGTGGAGATACTCTCGGCCGCCGAGGCGCCGCCGTTTCAGCTCGACGACCGCGTCGAAATCGACGAGCAGGTGCGCCTTCGCCACCGCTTCCTCGACCTGCGCCGCGAGAAGATGCAATACAACCTGCGCCTGCGCGCGGCGGTCAACCGCTCACTGCGCGCCGCGATGGACGCGCAGGGCTTCTGCGAGGTGGAGACGCCGCTGCTGTGGGCCCCGACGCCCGAGGGCGCGAGGGAGTTCGTGGTGCCGTCGAGGCTGCACCCGGGCGAGTTCTACGTGCTGCCCCAGAGCCCCCAGATCGCCAAGCAGCTCCTGATGGTGGGTGGTTTCGACCGCTACTACCAGATTGCGCGATGCATGCGCGACGAGGACCTGCGCGCGGACCGCCAGTTCGAGTTCACCCAGCTCGACGTCGAGGCCAGCTTCGTCACCCAGGACGACGTCATGGGCTTCGTGTCGCGCGCGGTGCTCGACGCCGCCGAAGAGGCGACCGGCGTGAGGCCCGGGACCATCGAGTCGATGACCTGGGCCCAAGCCTTGGACCTCTACGGCACCGACAAGCCCGACCTTCGCTTCGCGATGCTCCTGCACGACCTCTCGAACGTGTTCGCATCGACTGAGGTCAAGGCCTTCGCCGCGGCGACCGTGAAGGCCATGCGCGTGCCCGGCGGCGCGGCGATGACCCGCAGCCGTCTCGACCAGCTGACTGACCAGGCCAAAGAGCTCGGCGCCAAGGGCCTAGCGTGGTTCCGAGTCACCGCCGAGGGACTCGACTCCCCGTTGGCGCGGTTCCTCAGCGAGACCGAGGCGGCGGCGATCGCCGGCGTCGACGACGCCCAGGTGGGCGACATCGTGCTGTGCGTGGCCGACGAGTACGCCAACGCCTGCAAGTTCCTCGGGGCGCTGCGCGTGACGCTCGGCTCGCCGCCGGTGAGCGAGGGGCCCCACCGCTACGTCTGGGTCACCGAGTTCCCCTTGTTCGAGGGGATCGACGAGGACGGCAACCCCCAGGCCGCGCACCATCCCTTCACGATGCCCCACCCCGACGACCTCGACCTGATCGAGACCGACCCGGTGAAGGTGAGGTCCCAGGCCTACGACCTGGTGCTGAACGGATGGGAGCTGGGCAGCGGCTCGGTGCGCATCCACCGCGCCGATATCCAGTCGCGGGTCTTCAAGGCCCTCGGGATCACCGACGAGGAGGCCCAGGGCCGCTTTGGATTCTTGCTCGGCGCCTTCAGGTTCGGTGCGCCGCCCCACGCGGGCTTCGCCTTCGGCATTGACCGGCTGGTGGCGATCTTCGCGGGCGAGGAGAACATCCGAGAGGTCATCGCCTTTCCCAAGACCCAGTCGGGCACGGATCTCATGACCGGAGCTCCCAAGGACATCACCGCCCGCCAGATCCGGGAACTTCACCTGAAGTTCGCCCCGAAAGGTTCGTGAGCCACGTCTCTGTTCGATGACGCCGTCGCCCAGCGCCTGCGCCAGGCCGCTCCGCTGGCCGAGTTGCTGCGTCCCAGGTCCATGGACGAGATCGTGGGACAGGAGCACCTGGTGGGTCCCGAGGGGCCGCTGCGGCGATTCGTTGACGCGAAACGGCTGACCTCGATGATCCTTTGGGGCCCGGCGGGCACCGGTAAGACCACGCTGGCGCGCATCATGTCCAGCGAGGCGGGCTACGCGACCGAAAGCCTCTCGGCGGTGAGCGGGGGCGTGAAGGACGTGCGCGAGGCCATCGCCAGGGCGCGCGAACGTCTCGGTGAGCGCGGCCAGCGCACCGTGCTCTTCATCGACGAGGTCCACCGGTTTAACAAGGCCCAGCAGGACCTCCTGCTGCCGGCGACCGAGTCGGGCGAGATAGTCCTTATCGGCGCCACGACCGAGAACCCGTACTTCGAGGTCAACGCGGCGCTCATGAGCCGCTCCACGCTGTGGCGCCTGCGCAGCCTCACCGGAGCCGACCTGGAGGTGCTGGTGCGCCGTGGCATGGAGCTGCGCGGCGTCGCGGTCAGCGACGAGGCGCTCGAGGCGATCACCTCGTCGGCCGATGGCGACGCGCGCGCGGCGCTCACGACGCTGGACACCGCCCTCATGCTCGCCAGGGCCCAGTCGGGCGAGGAGGCGGCCGTCGAGGTCGAGCACGTGGCCCAGGCCCGCGACGGACGTCTCTACCACCAGTCCCGCGACACGCACTACGACCAGGTCAGCGCCCTCATCAAGTCCGTTCGCGGCTCCGACCCCGACGCGGCGCTCTACTGGTTGGTGACGCTGCTCGAAAGTGGGGAGAGCGCGAGGTTCCTCGCGCGGCGCCTCGTCATCCTCGCCAGCGAGGACGTCGGGTTGGCCGATCCCACGGGACTGCTGGTCGCCGAGTCCGCGGCCCGGGCCGTCGAGTTCGTCGGACTGCCCGAGGCGCGCCTCACCCTCGCCCACGCCACGCTGACGCTGGCCCTGGCCCCCAAGAGCAACGCGGTCACGCGCGCTCTGGGCGCGGCGACGCGAGCGGTCCAGGCGGGTGGACTCGTCGAGGTGCCCGACCATCTGCGCGGCTCCAACTACCGTGGCGCCGGCGAGTTGGGTTTCGGCCTGGGCTACGACTACCCGCACGACTTCGACAACGGTTGGGTGGACCAGCAGTACCTGCCGGATTCGCTCGTCGGATCGCACTTCTTCGATCCCTCCGGCTACGGCCATGAGAAGGACTTGGTGGAACAGTGGCGGGCCCGGACCGGGGCGGCCACTGCGGCCGATCAGGGCCCGCCGGTAGAGTGAACGGGTGGAAGCCGCCGAACTACGTTCTATATTTCTCAACTATTTCGCCGAGAACGGGCACACCATCGTTCCCTCGGCGAGCTTGATTCCGCACGACCCTTCGCTGCTGTTCACCGTCGCGGGGATGGTGCCGTTCAAGCCCTACTTCACCGAGGAAGAGGTCGCGCCCTACCCCCGGGCGGTGTCGATCCAGAAGTGCTTCCGGGCGCCGGACATCGAGATCATCGGCACGACGCTGCGCCACCTGACCTTCTTCGAGATGATGGGAAACTTCTCGTTCGGCGACTACTTCAAGGAAGGCGCCATCAAGCTGGCCTGGGGTCTCATCACCGAGGGCTTCGGCCTGGACCCCGAGCAGCTCTGGGTGACGGTCCACACCACCGACGACGAGGCCGAGGAGATGTGGCGCGACATCATCGGCGTGCGCCCCGAGCGCATCCAGCGCCTCGACGAGGACAACTTCTGGGGCATGGGCGACACCGGGCCGTGCGGGCCGTGCTCGGAGATCTTCTTCGACAAGGGGCCGGCCTTCGGCGCCGACGGCGGGCCAGCCTTCGGGGACGAAGACCGCTTCATGGAGTTCTGGAACCTCGTCTTCATGCAATACGAGAAGGGCCCGGGCGGCACCCTGACCGAGCTGCCCAAGAAGAACATCGACACCGGCGCCGGGTTCGACCGCACCCTCTCGATTCTCAACGGCGTTGAATCGGTATTCGCCACGGACCTCTTCGCGCCGCTGCTCGAGACCGCCTCGCGCTCGATCGGCGTGGCGCTCGGCCGCGACGAAGCGACCGACGTCGCGATCCGGCGCATCGCCGACCACGGCCGAGCGATGACGATGCTCGTCTCGGACGGCGTGCTGCCGACGAACGAAGGCCGCGGCTACGTGCTTCGGCGCATCATCCGCCGCGCGGTCCTGGCCGCGCGGCGCGCCGGTTCCGAGGCGCCGCTCTCGGCCGCGCTGGTCGACGCCACCATCGAGAAGATGGGTGCGACCTATCCGGTGCTGGTGAAGGACCGGGACCTGATCGTGTCGATCCTCGAGCGCGAGGAGGCGGGTTTCGCGCGCACGCTGCGAACGGGCCTGTCGCTGCTCGAAGAGGCCCAGGAGCAGGTCCTGGCGAGCGGCTCGACGGTCTTTCCCGGCGACGTGGCCTTCCGGCTTCACGACACCCACGGGTTCCCGATCGAGCTCACCGACGAGATAGTCGCCGAATCGGGCCTGAGCGTCGAGCGCGCCGTGTTCGACGATGCCATGAGCCTTCAGCGAGAGCGCGCCCGGTCCGGCTCCAAGGCGCTCAACCTCGCCGACGACTCCCAGTACCGCGAGCTCATCGAGCGAAGCGGTCCGACGGAGTTCGTGGGCCGCGACATCTCGCGCTACAGCATCGAGACGACGGTCCTGGCGGTCCTGGGGGGCACGGACGGCACCAGCGAGCTCTTCCTCGACTCGACGCCCTTCTACGCCGAATCCGGCGGCCAGGTCGGAGACCGCGGGACGGTCGTCACCGAGACCGGCCGGTTCGAGGTCCTCGACACCCAGAACGTCGCGGGAGGGCTCTTCGCCCACCGCGGGCGCGTCACCGGCGAGGTCCTGGCGGGCCAGGCGTGCGTGGCGACCATCGATCCCGAGCGGCGCGAGGCCACGAGGCGCAACCACACCGCCACGCACCTGCTGCACGCCGGGCTTCGGTCCGTGCTCGGCGACCACGTCCGCCAGCAGGGATCGTACGTCGGGCCGGACCGTCTGCGCTTCGACTTCGCGCACGGTGCGGGGCTGGCCAGCGAGGAGGTCACCGAGATACTCACCCTCGTGAATACCGACGTGGTGGCCAACGAGGGCGTCGAGACCATCCAGACCACCAAGCAGGAGGCCGAGACGATGGGGGCGATTGCGTTCTTCGGCGACAAGTACGGCGATCGGGTCCGGGTCGTGCGCGCGGGCTCGCACAGCCTCGAGTTCTGCGGCGGCACCCACGTCGACCGCCTCGGCGACATCGGGCAGATCCAGATCGTGAGCGAGGCCTCGATCGGTTCGAACACCCGTCGTATCGAGGCCGTCAGTGGAATGGGCGCCTACCGGCGCAGCCACGAGATGGAGGGCGCGCTCGGTTCCGTGGCCGCGCTCCTGAAAACGTCGCTGGACGACGTCGTGCCGGCGCTGGAACGTCTCGTCGAGCGCCAGCGCGAGGTGGAGCGAGAAGTAGGTTCGCTGCGCCAGGCGCAGCTGTCGACCTTCGCGGATCAGCTGCACGCTCGGAGCGACGGTGAGGTACTCGTCGCGCGGGTCGATGGTTACCCCGGCGAGCAGTTGCGAACGCTGGCCCAGGACCTCCAACGCCGCGGGCGGCGGGTCGTGGTGCTGGCGGGAACGAGCGACGACAAGGTGGCCATCGTGGTGGCGTCGGACGAATCGCTCGACGCCCAGAGTGCGGTCAAGGAGTTGGCCGCGCTGGTCGGCGGCGGCGGCGGCGGATCGTCGAGGCTCGCACTCGCGGGTGGTCGTGATGCCGGCGGGATCGATCAGGTCCTGGCCGCCGCCGCCGCGTTGTAGCTGATGGCCAGGATCCTCGGCATCGACCCCGGGACCAGACGTTGCGGGGTGTCCATAACCGACTCCGCTCAGACGATGGCCTTCCCACGGCCCGCGCTCGCGGCCGACGAGTCGCTGATGAGCGCATTGTCCGGATTGGTCCAGGACGAGTCGGTGGTCCTGATCGTGGTGGGCCGCCCGGTGGCCCTCTCGGGCAAAGAGACGGCCAGCACCTCGTTGGCGGATCAGCTCTACGAGTCGATTCAGCGGACCCTGCCTGACATGGAGGTCATCCAGTGGGATGAGCGCTTGACGACCCGAGAGGCCCAAAGGTCGCTGTCTGGCGCCGGAATGAAGGCACGACAGCACCGCGAGCACATCGACAGCGCTGCCGCGGTGATCATGCTGCAAAACTACCTAGATGGCCTCAATGCTCTCTAGACCGCTCGTGCGTGTCCTCGCCGTCTCGTTCGTGCTACTCCTGGCGGCGGTGATCTGGTTCGTGCTCCAGGTCAGTCCGATCGGCGGCCAGGGTCGCGAAGAGTACGTGACCGTGAACCCCGGGGCTTCGCTCTCGGCGATCGCTGGCGAAATGCACGCCGAGGGCGTGATCGGCTCGCCGCTGGCCTTTCGGATCGACACGGTGCTCTTCGGCGCCCCAACGGTGCGCGTCGGCACCTACGGCATCCGCCAGAACTCGTCGTTCGCCCAGGTGAAGTCGATACTCGGCGGCCCACCGAACGTGGTGGCGGTGGCGCCCTTGATGACGCTGCACGAGGTGGCGGTCACGGGCGTCGCCTCAGCCAAGGGTGACGCCTTCGCCAACAGCTTCGTGGCGGATGCCGTCGCCGCCGCTGCCCAGAACGCCTACCATCCGGCCAGCTCGCTCGAAGGGCTCATTGGCGCGGGGGACTACGTGCTCGCGCCGGGCGAGACGCCGATGGAGCTGCTGGGCCAGATGACCTCGAGCTTCGCCCGCCAGGCCGCGTCGGTGGGACTGTCGCCTTCGACGACGCTGAACGGTCTGAACGCGTATCAGTTGATCATCGCGGCCTCGATCACCCAGGAGGAGGGGTACTACCCGTTCAACATGCCCAAGGTGGCCCGCGTGATCTTCAACCGACTCGCCCAGGGCGGCCCCTTGCAGATGGACGGCACCGTGTGTTACACCCAGGGCCAGCTCGGCTGCCAGGTGACCCCGGCGATGCTCTTGGTCGCTGGGCCCTACAACACGTACACGATCAACGGTTTGACGCCCACGCCGATCTGCACCGTGTCGACGTCGGCACTGAAGGCCGTGTTGCACGCGCCCCCGGGTCCGTGGCTGTACTTCGTGCTGGTCACCAAGAGTGGCACGATGAAGTTCTCGTCGACCTGGGCGGGACAGCTGAAGGCCGAGAAGCTCGCCCAGGAGAGGGGGGTCGGATGAGTTGGCGCCTGGGCGTGGCGGGCTTCCCGATCGAGCACTCGCTCTCGCCGCGCCTGCACGAGGTGGGGCTCACGCTGGCCAGCCTCGAAGGAACGTCGACGCGCCTGGAGCTGCGCGAGCACGAGGCGCCGCGCCTGGCCGAGCTGATGGGCTCGCGCTTCGACGCGCTCTCGGTCACGATGCCGCTCAAGTTCGCGGCGCCGATGGTCTGCGACTGGCTCGACGAGGTTTCTCTGCGCACGGGCGTGGTCAACTCGCTGCTCGCGCGCGACGGTCAGATACTGGGCGCCTGCACCGACGGTCTGGGGTTCGTGGGCGCGCTGCGCGCGGAGTTCGCCGTCTCGCTCGAGGGCGCGCGCACCGTCGTCCTGGGTTCCGGGGGAGCGGCCCGGGGCATCGTCGACGCGTTGGTCCACGCCGGGGTCGAATCGGTCAGTGTGTACGCCAGGACAGCGGCCAACGTGGCGGTGCTGGTCGATCGCTACGACAACGTCTTCGACCATGCGAGCCCGCCCACCGAGATCGATCTCATCGTCAACACGACGCCGTCGGCCACCCGCACCGACGAGGACCACGTGCTCGAGGGCACCGGCGTCGCCACCCTCGCGGTCGACATCACCTACGAGCCGCGGATGTCGCGGTGGCGCGCGCTGTACGAGCAGATTGGCTGTCGCAGCACGAACGGACTGGGAATGCTGGCCTATCAGGCGGCGCTGCAGATGGAGTGGTGGTGGGACACGAAGATCGACGCGGCGGTCCTGCTCGGGGCGATCTCGTGACCGACACGCTCAGCGCAATGTCGTCGAAGCTGCGTTCGAAGGACTCCCTCGACCTCGGGCTGTTCTGGGGCCTGATCGCGCTCGGCATCACCGGGGTGATCATGATCTACAGCGCCACCCGTCAACCCCTGATCAACGCGGGCTACAACCCGCACTACTACCTGGAACGCCAGCTGCTGTTCGTCGTGATCGGCATCGTGGCGATGTACGTGATCTCGCTGATCGACTACCGCCGCTTCGAGATGGCGACGACCCCGCTGTACGTCATGTCGCTGATCGGCCTGGCCGGAGTGTTCGTGCTGGGCAAGAGCGCCCTCGGCGCCCAGCGCTGGTACAGCCTGGGCTTCATCCAGATCCAGCCCAGCGAGTTCACGGTCGTGATCCTCGTCCTGGCGTTCGCGACCTACTGCCAGCGCCGGCCCGACGGGCTGAGCCTCTACGACGTGGCGCGCCTTCTCGTGATGGCCACGGTCCCCTTGGTCATGATCTTCGCCCAGCCGGACCTCGGGACGTCGGTCATCATCGTCATCACCGTGGCGGCCATGCTGGTCATCGGCGGGGTGCCCCCGCGTCTGATGAGTCTGCTGGCGGTCGTCGGATCGATCGGCGTGGTCAGCGCCGTCTTCCTCGACGTCCTGCACAAGTACCAGATCGACCGTTTCGTGTCCTTCCTCAACCAGAACTCGGCCAACAAGAATCTTCAGGCCCTGATCTACGAGGTCAACAACGCCAAGAGCGCCATCGGCTCGGGCGGGCTGCGCGGGGCCGGGTTCTTCCAGGGGATGCAGACGGTGCTGGGCTACGTCCCCGAGCAGCGCACGGACTTCATCTTCACCGCGATCGGCGAGCAACTCGGCTTCATCGGCTCGGTGCTGATCATCCTCCTGCTCGCCTTCGTGGCGTGGCGAATGTTCGTCGTCGGGCGCAACTCCAAGGACACGATGGGCCGCGTGCTCTGCCTGGGCATCTTCATCTTCTTCTCCTTCAGCTGCTTCGAGAACATCGGCATGACCATGGGGATCATGCCGGTGACCGGCATCCCGCTGCCGCTGCTCAGCTACGGGGGCTCGTCCGCACTCGTCTTTCTCGCCGCGGGCGGCGCCGTGCTCTCGGTCTCTCGGCGAGCGGGCAGTTAGTCTGGTGGCACGATGAGCGAGCAAGAGCCGCCGGCGGCCGGCGCCGACGCCGTCCAGTTCCGGGTGATGACCGTCGAGTCGGTGCTCTTCGATCTGGGCGAAGCCTCGCCGCAGGTCCACCTGATGGAAGAGGAGTCGCCGTTCCGTTACCTGTCCATCAGCGTGGCGCTGCCCGAAGCCCAGGCAATCCACCACGCCCTCGTCGGCTCGAAGGGGCCGCGCCCCAGCACCCACGAGCTGGCCAGCGCCATCATCCGACAGCTCCAGGCCGACATCATCGCGGCGCGGATCCTGCGCCACGAGGGAGGCGTCTTCTACGCCGAGCTCGATCTCATGACCACGCGCGGCCGTCAGCAGTTCGACTGCCGCACGAGCGACGCGGTCATCCTGGCGCTGCGCCAGCCCGTGGCGGCGCCGATACTCTGCGCCGAAGAGGTCCTGGCGACGTTCTACTCCTGATCGAACTGCACCGAGCGGATCTCGCCGCCGGTGCGTTCGGTCTCGTTCTCGTCCGAGATCCGAAGCAGGATCGCGACGATGATGTAGTTGGCGAAGAGTGAGCTGCCTCCGTAGGCCATGAAGGGCAGCGTGATCCCGGTGAAGGGGAGGATCCTGAGCACGCCGGCCATGATGAAGAACGCCTGGAGTCCCATGATCGCCGAGAGGGCGACCGCGGCGAGTCGCACGAAGTCCGAGTGCGCGCGCTGGGCGATTCGGAATCCCTCGCCGACGAAGGCCGCGAAGAGGCAGAGCACCAGGATGATGCCGAGGAAGCCGAGCTCTTCGCCGACGGCCGCGAAGATCATGTCCGAGGTGATCTCCGGCACCGTCCCCGACTGGCCCAGTCCGAGACCCGTTCCGGTGATGCCGCCGGCGGCGAGCGAGAACCAACCGTAGGCGAGCTGGTGCGAGTAGGCGAAGTTGACCGCGGACCACGGATTGAGCCACTCGCTGACGCGCACGTGGACCTGGCTGAAGAGATTGGCGGCGACGAGCGCTCCCGCGGCGAAGAGCACGAAGCCCAGCACGATGTAGGTCTTCAGGCCGGTGGTGATCCACAACATGGAGATGAAGAGCGCGAAGAGCAGCATCGCGAAGCCGATGTCGTTCTCGGCGCCCAGGATAACCAGGGTGAAGCCCCAGGCAAAGAGGATGGGCAGCAGGGTCTTGGGCGGGACGACGAGCCGCCGGCCTACGCGCTGGGTGGGCGTCGACAGCAGGTCACGGTTCGCCGCGAAGTACGACGCGAAGAAGAAGGCGAGCAGTATCTTGGCGATCTCGACCGGTTGGAACGAGATCGGTCCGACCACCACCCACAGGCGCGCGCCATTGATGTCGGCACCGATGTGGGGCACGAGCGGCATGAGCAGCAGCAGCACCGCGGTGGTGAGCGTGAGGTAGCGGTACCGGTCGAGGTCGCGGATGCGCCGCACGAGCGCGAGCACCAGGATCAGGCCGACCGCGCTCACCAGGAACCAGACGGCCTGGTAGGCCGCGCGCGGCGGGTTCCACCGGGCGATCTCGACGTAGCCGATGCCGTTGAGCAGCGTGGCGATCGGCAGGAGCACCTGGGAGGAGTTGGGGGCCAAGCGACGGATGGCGACGTGCATGCACAGGGAGATGACGACGATGCTCGTGAGGAACAGCCACAGTCGCGATGGCATATGACCCTGGGAGCCCAGCGAGGCCAGCACGTAGAAGGCGGTCGTGATGAACCAGGCCATCGCCATGAGACCGAGCTCGGTCGAGCGGGACTTGGAGGGCGCAGGCTGGACCCCGCGCTGCATGCTGCTTGCGAGTCTCGCCACTGTTTAAGAGTAGCCGTACCATGGTAGAAAGGATTCCCACTGCAACAGAAAGAGCAACCGTCCGTGGCTATCGACCTCCTCTCGTTTGGACCCGAGCGCTTCTCCAGTCGCGAACTTTCGAGACTGGAGTTCGGCGCACGGCTGCTCGACCTGGGCGGGGACCAGCGCCTGCCGATCCTCGAGCGCTGCAAGTTCGTCGCGATCTTCGCCGACATGGTCGACGAGTTCTTCCAGGTGCGTGTCGTGAGCCTGGAGGACAAGGTTGCCGCCGGCGTGCAGACGCCCTCGCTCGACGGCGTGCGGCCCCGCCAGCAGCTGTCCGCCATCCGTGAACGGGTGATGTCGCTGATGGAGCGCCAGGACCGGCTGGTGCTCGATCAGCTGCTGCCCGAGCTGGCCGACGCCGGCCTCGCGATCGTTCATTACGGCGAGCTCGACGAGGAGGAGCGCCTGCACCTCTCGAAGTTCTTCAACGAGAACGTCTACCCGGTCCTGACGCCGCTCGCGGTCGATCCGGGCCATCCGTTCCCCATGATCTCGAATCTGTCGCTCAACATCGCCGTGACGGTGCTCGACCCGGTCACCGGCGAGGAGCGCAGCGCCCGGGTCAAGGTGCCCAACTCGCTTCCGCGCTTCCTGCACGCCGGGACGAGCCGTTGGTGCCTCTTGGAGGACCTGGTGATGGCGAACCTCGACCAGCTCTTTCCGGGAATGGTCATCTATCGCGCCGACCTCTTCCGCGTGACGCGCAACGCGGACCTCGCCCTGGACGAGGACGAGGCCGACGACCTTCTGGTGGCGCTCGAGGTCGAGCTGCGTCGGCGTCGCTTCGGCGAGGCGCTGCGCATCGAGATCCAGCGCGGGATGTCCGAGGAGTTCCTCGGGCTACTCGTCGAGCAGTTCGAGCTGAGCCCTTCGAGTGTCTACGTGACCGACGCCCCCCTGGGCCTGCACGACCTGTGGAGCCTCTACGACATCGACCGGCCGGATCTCAAGGGCGAGGGATGGTCACCGCTGACCCCGAAGCGCCTGCTGGCGGGCGACCACGTGGGCGACGTCTTCGCCGCGATCCGCGAAGAGGACATCCTGCTGCACCACCCCTACGAGTCCTTCACCGACTCGGTCGAGGTGTTCATCGCCCAGGCCGCCGATGATCCCAAGGTCGTGGGCATCAAGCAGACGCTCTACCGGACCTCGGGCGACTCTCCGGTGGTGGGTTCTCTCATCCGCGCGGCGGAGCACGGCAAGCAGGTTGTGGCGCTCGTGGAGCTGAAGGCCCGCTTCGACGAGGCCGCCAACATCGAATGGGCCAAGACCCTCGAGGACTCGGGCGTGCACGTGGTCTACGGGATCGTCGGGCTGAAGACGCACTCCAAGACCGCGCTCGTCGTGCGCAGCGAAGGCAACACGACCAACCGCTACGTCCACATCGCCACCGGCAACTACAACTCCAAGACCGCGCGCAACTACGAGGACTTCGGGATGCTGACCTGCAACCCCGACATCGCCCACGACATCGGAGAGCTCTTCAACTTCCTCACCGGCTTCGCGCGCCACGGCGACTACTCCAAGATCATCGTGAGCCCCATCTCGACGAGGATCCGGATCGTCGAGCTGATCAATCAGCAGCGCGACCTCGGGCCGGAGGGGCGGATCTCGCTGAAGGCCAACGGGCTCACCGACCCCACGATCATCGACGCGCTGTACGAGGCGAGCGCCGCGGGCGTGGAGATCCGCCTCGAGGTTCGCACGCTCTGCTGCCTGCGCCCGGGGGTGGCCGGCCTCTCCGAGCACATCACGGTGCACAGCCTCGTCGGCGAGTTCCTCGAGCACTCCCGGGTGTTCATCTTCGGCCGGCGCGGCGAGAGGTCCTTCTCGGTCTACATCGGCTCGGCGGACCTGATGGAGCGCAATCTCGACCGGCGCGTCGAGGTGCTCGTTCCCATCGAGGACCCGACCCTGCAGGAGGAGCTGCTCGAGGCCTTCGAGATCACGTGGCGTGACGACCTGTTCACGTGGGTGCTCGGAACCGATCGTCGGTGGCGGCGCCTCCAGCCGGTGAACAGCTTCTCCGCGCAGGCCGAGTTCAAGCGGCTGGCGCTGGCCCGGTCTCGCTCGTAGCGCCCGGACGAGCCTCGGGTCCGCGCCGCCACTGCAGGCTCGCGTAGGCCGCGCCGCCGATGGGGATCGGTATCCAGAAGTTGACGAGGCGGTAGGCCAGTACGGCGAGGATCGCCTGGGCGTGGGGCACGCCAAATCCGACCAAGGTGGAGATCAGGATGCTCTCAATGATGCCGAGCCCCCCGGGCGTGATCGGAATGGCCGCGAGGATGTTCGCCAGGCCGTAGGCGACGAGCAGGTCGATGGGCGAGATCGGGTAGCCGAACGACCACAGGAAGACCCACAGGCATCCGGCGTCCAAGAGCCAGTTGAGCCCGGCCCACGTGAAGGCCCACCAGAGCGTGCGTCGGTTGTTTATCAGCATCGTGATGCGCTCGGCAATCTTCTTCAGCAGCGCCGACACGGCGTCGGGGTTGACGGCCGGGACCCTCTGGGCCGCGAACCGGAGCCAGTTGTCAGCGTGGCGCTGGCCGCGGGTGATGAGCAGGATCGTCCCGAAGAAGGCCAGCATCAGGAACACCCCGGCGAGGGCCGCGAAGCCGTACGCGGGATTGAAGCCCCGCAGCGGGATCGAGATGACCAGGGCCATCCAAAAGATGATGTTCAGCACGACGGCCGAGCCGCTGCCCTGGGCGGCCAGCCCGAAGGCGTTGGTCTCGCGCGGCACCCCGAGCTCGTTGAAGATGCGGTATGCCAGGGCGCCCGCGGGAGCGGTGCCGCCCGGGATCACGTGGCTGATGGCCAGCCCCGCGAGATTGACCCGCAGTGTGCTGTAGCGGCTCGGCGCGTAGGGGTACATGACCGTGCGGGTGAGCTCGACGTACGCGTAGATCGCCGCGAGCTCGAAGATTATCGCGAGGGCCACCAGCAGGGGGTTGAGCGACGCGAGCAGGTGCAGCGGATGCACCTTGCGAGCGTTCGCGAACTGGGGCACCACGAGGTACATCAGTACGAAGACCAGACAGCCCGCGCTGAAGATGATGCGAAGCTCGCGCGGCATCGCGAATCGTTTCTTGGCGGTGGCGTCGGTCATAAGGCTTCCCTAAGCCTTACACTTTCCGGCCGACGAGGGGCGGAGCCGGCAAATTCCCGCTGGGGCACGGTCGTTAGAATCCAATGATGCGTACTCTCGTGGTGTTGCCCACGTACAACGAGATATTGAACGTTGAATCGATGCTGCGCACGCTGCGCGGGGTCGTGCCGAACGCCGATCTCCTGGTCGTCGACGACGCCAGCCCCGACGGTACGTCGGTCAGGGCCGAGCAGCTGGCCCGGGAGCTGGGACAGATCCAGATAGTGAGCCGCGCCGCCAAGAGCGGCCTCGGCGGCGCGTACCGCGCGGGGTTCACCTGGGGACTCGAGCGCGGCTACGACCATTTCGTGGAGATCGACTGCGACTTCTCGCACGACCCCCAGGCGCTGCCGACGCTGCTCGAGGCCGCTGAGACCCACGAGGTCGTGATCGGATCGCGCTACGTTCGCGGCGGGGCGATCCCTAAGTGGTCGTTCTCGCGCCGGCTGCTGTCGCGCGGCGGCAATCAGTACGCATCGGTCATGCTGGGCCTTGGGGTCGCCGATTCGACCGCCGGCTACCGCGTCTACTCCAAGAGCGCGCTGGAGAAGATCCGCTACGAGTCGGTGCGCGCCGACGGCTACGGCTTCCAGATAGAGATGACCTACCGGGCCCGGCGCGCCGGCGCCTCGATCGTCGAGGTTCCGATCTCGTTCACCGACCGGGCGCTCGGCGAGTCCAAGATGTCGCGGGCCATCGTAGTCGAGGCCCTCTTCCTGGTGACGTTGTGGGCGCTCGAGAGGCCCTTTCGTCGCCGGGTCCGCTAGACGCGGTCGACCAGGACCGACGACAGGACGCTGGCCAGCTTGTCCTTGGTCTCTTCGCGCTCGGCGATGGGGTCGGACTCGCTCACGATGCCCGCCCCCGCCCACGCCTCGAACTCTGTCCCGTGGATGATGACCCCGCGGATGCCGATCCACCACTCGCCGTCGCCCTCGGCGTCGATCCAGCCGACCGGACCGGCGTAGTGCCCCCGGTCGTGCTGTTCGAGGCGCGCGATGAGGTCGTAGGCGTCGTCGCGGGGTATTCCGCCGACGGCGGCCGTGGGGTGCAGGAGTCGAAGCACGTCCAGGGCGTCGGGTGCGGTCGCCCGGTCCTGGCGCACGGCCGAGACCCAGGTGCCCAGGTGCGCGACGGTGCGCAGCGTCACGATGGACGGAGTGGCATCGACGGTGATGTCGTCGTAGTGGCTCGAGAGGTGGCGCACCAGGTCGTCCACGAGCACGGTGTGTTCGTGGAGGTTCTTGGTGCTGCCGAGCAGCCAGTTGTGGTAGTCGTCCGGCGCGACGTTGGCGGGCAGCGCGATGGTGCCGGCCAGCGGATGGCACTGCACCGTGGCGCCAGTGCGGCGCACCAGCAGTTCGGGGCTGGCCCCGACGAAGCGCCGCCCGCCGGGCGTGGGGAGGCTGTAGATCGTGCAGATCGGCTCGCGCTGGCGAAGCCGTGCGGCGATCGCCGCGGCGTCGAGTGACTCGGGAACCGAGCCGGTGACCGCGCGCGCCAGCACGACCTTGTCGATCTCCTTGCGGCGCAGCACCTCGACGGCGAGGGCGACGCTGTGCGCGTACTCCTCGGGGGTCGGCTGGTACGTCAGGGTCCGGACTGCCTGGGTCTCCTGGCTCGGGACCGGTTCGCCGTCGAGCAGATCGGCCCAGGGCGCCGAGCCGGCGACGCGGGTGATCCACGCCTGGCCGTCCCTGGTCTGGGTGAGCAGGTACCTCGGCACGTCGAGCTGGCCGGGCGCGTGGCGGTCGAAGGGCAACGAGGCGAAGGCCACGATGCCGGTGCCGGGGGGGGCCGTGACACCCTCGAGCTCGTGCTCTCGCATCTGGGCCCGGGCGTCGGTGTGGTGCTCCAGGCCCGCAGCGAGCTGGATCGACAGCGCCGCTCCGCCGAATCCGCTGCGAATCACGTCGGCGGTCTCAACCAGCCAGCCGTCGCGCGAGCCCAGGGCACGAAGCTGTCCCCGGTTGACCGGCTCGATGCGTTCGCGGACGAACCTCACGACGCCCTGGTCCCGATGAACTGCTGGCTCAGCCCGCCCATCACCCGCCGGTGGTTCACCGCGCGAAAGCCCGAGTCGTTGAGCATCCGCACGATCTCCGGCGCCGACGGCAGGTAGGCCGTCGACTGGGGCAGGTAGTGGTACGCCGCCCGGTCCGACAGGAGCGATCCAATGAAGGGGACGGCCCTGCGAAACCAGAAGCGGAAGCCCGCCTTCCAGAGGCCCGAGCGCGGCTCGGCGACCTCCAGGAGCGAGAGCCGCCCACCGGGTCGGGTCACCCTGGCCATCTCGGCGAACGTGGCGGCCAGGTCGGTGAAGTTGCGCAGCGCGTAGCCGCAGGTGATCCCGTCGAAGGCGGCCGCGCGGAACGGGAGCGAAGAGGCGTCGGCCTGCACGCGCTCGGGCATCGCGCGTCCGGCCTGCAGCATCCCGTAGCTGAGGTCGGTGGCGATCGCTCGGTGGCCTTGTCGGCTCAACTCGCGGGTGAAGTCGCCCGTCCCGGCGGCGACGTCGAGGACCACGCTGTTCGCGGCCAGACGGAGGTCGATGACGGCGCGGCGACGCCAGCGCGCGTCGAGTCCGAAGGTCATGAGCTTGTTGACGAGCTCGTAGCGCGAGGCGATGGAATCGAACATCGCACGAACCTGGCGAGTCTTCTCCTCACCCTGGGGCAGCGGGGTCGTGGGCACGTGCTTAGAGGTAGTAGCGGGAAACCACTTGGGCGACGCACGAGGGCTTGGTTGAGTCCTTCATCTCGACGATCACGTCCATCACCACCTGGACCCCGCCCGTGATGGGCTCGATCGACGCCAGCGTGGCTCCGGCGCGAATCTGCGAGCCCACGAGCACCGGGCTCGTGAAGCGCACCTTGTTCGTGCCGTAGTTCACGCCCATGCGCACGCCGTCGACGTGCATCACGCCCGACAGCAGCGAAGGGATGAGTGAGAGGGTGAAGTAGCCGTGGGCGATGGTGCCGCCGAACGGACCGGTCGACGCCCTCTGGGGATCGACGTGGATCCATTGGTGGTCGCCGGTGGCGTCGGCGAAGAGATCAACCTGCTCTTGAGTCACCGTGCGATAGTCGCCGAAACCCAGGTGGGTGCCCACGAGCGAAGCCAGATCATCGATGCTTTTGACGTGTGTGGTCATAACAACCTCCTGACAGACTCTATCTTTCGCGGCGGTCTTCGATGATGCCTCGTTGCGGCGCCAATTAGGATGCAGCCATGTCCGCGGAACACTACGAGGAGCACCATCGCCAGATAAGCGGTGGTTGGTTCCGGGCGGGGATCTTCGGGGTGAGCGACGGGCTGGTCACCAACGTCTCGCTCATCCTCGGATTCGCGGGAGCCAATCCCGGCCACAGCGTCGTTCGACTGGCCGGCCTCGCCGGGCTGGTGGCCGGCGGCTTTTCCATGGGCAGCGGGGAGTACCTGTCGATGCGGGCCCAAAAGGAGCTGCTGGAGTACGAGATCGACGTCGAGAGGATCGCGCACCTGAAGGATCCCGCGGGCGAGCGGATCGAGCTGCGCCAGATCTTCATCGATCGCGGCATCGAGCCGGATCTGGCCGAGCGCCTCTCGGTGGACCTCATGCGCGACCCGGACCTGGCGCTGCGCACCCACACGCGCGAAGAACTGGGCATAGACCCCTCCGCGACCGGCTCGCCCTGGATGGCCGCGATCTCGTCGTTCTTCGCCTTCGTCGTCGGCGCCTTCGTCCCGCTCCTGCCGTGGCTCTGGTCCTCGACCGGCAATCCGGTCTACTGGTCGATCGCGTTCGGCGCCCTGTGCGCCGGCGGCGTCGGGGCGGGTATTGGCTGGTACACGCACCGGGGGATGGTGCCCTGCGCCCTGCGCCAGATGTACATCGCGGCCCTGGCCGCCGGCGTCACCTTCGGACTGGGGTACCTGGTCGGCTCTAAGTAGCCGCGGTGAAGCGAACGAGATTGTCCTCTCGTTCGACGACGAACCCCAGCGACTCGTAGAGCTTGCTGGCGATCGTGTTCGACTGGTCCACGAAGAGCACCGCCGACGATACGCCCTTCTTGCGCAGCGAGGCGAGACCCTGGGTCACCATGATCCGCCCCAGGTCCCTTCCCTGGAAGTCGGGGTGCACGGAGATGACGTAGATCTCGCCGAAGCGGTCCGGATGCAGCTCGTGGACCTTGGTCCAGCACGAGGCCGCGAGCCTCCCGTCGATCTCCAAGAGCAGGAAGCCGGACGGGTCGAACCACGGCTCGTCGATCCGCTCCTCCAGGTCGCACAGGAGCCACGCTCCCTGTTCGGGGTGGTGCGCGAAGGCGGCGTTGTTCTGCTGGAGCCACGTGTCCTCGTCGCGGCGCGGCTCGAACGCGCGAAGGGTCGCTCCGGCGGGCACGTCGACGACGTCGACCGGCAGGGGGGTGCGCATCATCTGGAGGGTTCGTATCACCGTGCCGTGCTCGATCAGGTGCGAGTCGCGCTTCCACCAGTCCACCTGCGGGTGGACCTCGAGGACGGCGTTCAGCAGGTCCTGGTCGAATCGACCGCCGCACATCTCGATGGTCGGATGCTCGGAGCCCGCGAGCAGGGCGTAGCCCTCCAGGTTCCCTTCGAGGTGTCGCAGCCAGTGCTCAGCCTTCCAGCCGTGCACGACGATCCGTCGGCTGCCCTCGTCGATCGCCTCGCGGCCCAGGACGGCTTCGGTCCGGTTGAGCAGGTTCAGGACGTCGAGACGCTGTTCGGCCGTCAGTGATGCAGCAGAAGTCCACGAATTGCTCATGGGCGAAGGTTACCGGTCGCTTGGTTAGCCGATTCGTCCGGCGACGCGGTTCAGACGTCGCAGCAAGGCCCCGATCGTGCGCTCGGCGGCGACGAGTTCGGTGTAGACATCGCTGGGCATCGCGGCGCCGTCGGTCTCGACCAGGGTGGTAATCCGCGTCGCGAGCTCGTTCATCGTCGAGGTAATGGTATTGAGTTCGGTCTGCATGGTCATCGACAGTGGGCCTTTGGCTCGTTGGGCGCGGCATTTGGCGCAGGCGCATACTGTAATGGTCCATGAGCGCAGCCGAGAAAAGCACCGAGCCGGTTCCCTTGGAGTGGGCGCGCATCGTGGTGCGCGGGCCAGAAAGCGAGAGCTACTTGCAGGGCCAACTCACCCAAGACGTCGCCTCGGTGGGCGAAGGCGGGCTTTGGTCGCTGTTGCTGCGTCCCGACAGCGTCGTTCTCACGACGTGCTTCGTCGAGCGCGACGAGGGCGGATTTTCCCTGACCGTGGCGCGCGACACCGGCGAAGCGGCGCTGGCGCGACTGCGGAGGTTTCATCTTCGCGTCGACTGCACCCTCGAACTCGGCGGCGCCACGCGCGGCCCCTTCGCGACGAGCGCGGATCTGGTCGAGGCCCGTTGGCCGGGCGCCAACGAGTTCCACGCTGCGCTCACGCCGCGAAGCTACGGGTCCCGGCTCGTGGGCGCCACCGTATCGTTCACGAAGGGCTGCTACACGGGCCAGGAGCTCGTGGGCCGTCTGGAGGCCCGCGGCTCGAACGTGCCGTGGCGTCTCGTGTGGGCCGCTGGACCGAACGTCGAGAGGATCGACGAGGTGCTGCGTTCCAGGGGCCCGGCGGGACCACAGGGCGTCACGACGGCGGTTCGGCGCGGCGGGAGGGTCGAGGCCCTCGGGTTCGCCCATCGGACGCTCCTCGATCCCTCGCGTCTCGATCCCGGCGAGGACGTCGCCGTCGAGGTGGTTGTTTGAAGGCGGGCCGCCGGCCAGTTAGCGTGCATCGTGGAGGTCGAACGTGCGACTTAGGGGCGAAGGGCTGTTCATCAAGATCTCGGGCATCACGACCGAGGAGGACGCACTGTTCTCGATTGGCCTCGGAGCCAGCGCGGTGGGCTTCGAGTTCGGGCCCACGGCCCGTCGGATCTCGCCGGCCCTGGCTCACGACATCGTGCGACGCCTGCCCAACGGGGCGCTGTCAGTGGGGGAGTTTCGTAACGAGATGCCCCAGCGGATAGTCGAGGTCGCGAACACGCTGGGCCTCTCCGCGGTCCAGATCGGCGGCGTCATAACCCCCGAACACCTGGCGTACGTCGCCGAGCGTGTCAACACGGTGATGAGGACGTTGCCGAGCACGACCGCCATCGACTCGTCGTCCCACATCGCCGGGGCCGACTACCTGCTGCTGCCCGAGTCCGACGACTACGACTCACTGGTGGACTGCCTCGTGACCTTCCTCGATGAGACGATCCAGGTGCCGCTGATCGCCTCGGGAGGACTTACGCCGTCCAACGTCGTTGACCTGGTCCAGAACTATCCGGTGTGGGGCGTGGACGTGCGCGCGGGTGTCGAGGTGTCGCCCGGGATGAAGGACCCGGTCCTGCTGGGCGAGTTCATCGCCAATGCCCGTTGGGCCTACGCCAACTCCTACGTCGAGCGACGTCACGACGACTGGTTCTGACCGGCGACCGGCGGTGACGTCCGGTTCACTGGCCACGTAGCCTTCATAGTCGCAGCCGGCGACGTCAGAGTCCCGGGCCCGACCGGACCGCGCCGGGTGAGTGAGGCTGGGTCAGGCGTGGTATCGGCGGAAGACGACGCTCCCGTTGTGACCTCCGAAGCCGAACGAGTTCGACAGGACGATCTCGACGTTCGCCGCTCGGGGGGCGCCGATCACGACGTCGAGGTCGATCGCCGGATCGACCTCGGTGGTTCCCGCGGTGGGAGGGATGGTCTGCTTCAACAGCGTCATCACCGACACCACGCCCTCGAGTGCGCCGGCCGCGGCGAGGGAGTGGCCGAGGTGACCCTTGATCGAGGTGACGGGTGGTGCGTGGTCACCGAACACGTGGTGTACGGCCACCGACTCGGCCAGGTCGTTGAGCGGCGTCGACGTGCCGTGGGCGTTGATGTGCGACACATCGCTCGCGACGATCCCGGCGTCCTCGAGGGCCAGCTCCATGCAGCGCGTCGCGCCCCGGCCGGTCGGGTCCGGCGCCGTGATGTGGTGCGCGTCGGCCGTGGAGGCGGCGCCGATCACCTCGGCGAAGATCGTGGCTCCGCGGGCGATGGCGTGGTCCCACTCCTCCAGGATCAGGATCCCCGCTCCCTCGCCCATCACGAAGCCGTCGCGATTGACGTCGAACGGGCACGAGAAGTCCTCGTTGCTCAGCGCCGTCATGTTGCGAAAGCCCGCCACGGCGATGTCGACGATGACCGCTTCGGCGCCGCCGGCCACGGCCACGCTGCAACGCCCCGACGCCACCAGGCGGGCGGCGTTGCCGATCGCGTGGGTCCCGGCGGCGCAGGCCGTCGTGACCGTCTCGCACGGTCCGCCGAGGCCGAAGCGCATCGACACCGAGGCCGTCGCGGCGTTGGGCATCATCATCGGCACCATGAACGGCGACACGCGGTCCGGGCCCTTGTCGTTGAGGATGCGCACCTGCTCGAGCACCGTTTGCAGGCCGCCGATTCCCGTGGTGACGATGCTGCCGGCGTCGTCGATCGGTCCGCTCAGCCCGCTCTGGCTCCAGGCCTCGTCGGCGGCCATCAGCGCGTACAGCGCGAAAGGGTCGAGGCGACGAAGCTCCTTGGGCCCCCCGAGGTGCGTGGCGTCGAACGTGGCGACCAGCTTGCTCGCCGGTGCGGTGCTCTTGGCGAGCGCCTCCCACAGGGCGTCAACCCCCACGCCCACGCACGTCAGCGCGCCGAGGCCCGTGACGGCGACCCGGCGGCCATGAACCGGACCCGAAGGGGTGACGGCTACCTGCACTACAGCTTGGCGTAGATCAGCTCGAAGGCTTCGCCCACGGTACGAATCTCCTTGAGCTCGTCTTCCGCAACCTCGATGTTGAAGGTCTCCTCGAGTGCCATGACCAGTTCGACGAGGTCCAGACTGTCGGCGCCCAGGTCGTCGGCGAACGACGCTTCCATCGTCACCTTGGAGGGATCAACGGCGAGAATCTCGACGGCGTTCTCGGAAAATTTCGCAAATGCTTCGTTACGGTCCATGGTTCTTTCCCTCGCTTTGTATCGCCCCAGCGTACTAAACGGCCCTGTAGGGGCAAATCAATTAATAGCCGAGCGCCAACCCGCCGTCCACCGCCAGGACCGCCCCGGTGATGTAGCGCGCCTGGCTACTGGCGAGGAACCCGACAACTCCCGCTATATCGGAAGGCTGGCCGGTGTGGCCCATCGGGATCATGGCCGCCATCTGATCCTTGGAGGAGCCGAGATCGCTGGTCATGTCGGTTTCGATCAGTCCGGGCGCGACCACGTTGACCGTGACCCCTCGCGTCGCCACCTCCTTGGCCAGCGCGCGCGCCAAGCCCACCAGGCCGGCCTTCGCGGCGGCGTAGTTCGCCTGGCCCGGAACCCCGACGAAGGGACTGATCGAACCGATGAAGATGATCGAGCCCTGCCGGGCGCGCACCATCGAGGCCATGGTGGCACGTGCGGTGTAGAAGGCGCCGTCGAGGTCGGTGGCGATGACCTCGCGCCACTGTTCGTCGCTCATGCGCATGGCGAGCCCGTCGCGGGTGATGCCGGCGTTGACCACGCACACGTCGACCGGTCCGAATTCGCCGATGGCCGCCTTGACTGCGGCGTTCACCTGCTCGGAGTCCGAGACGTCGACGGTGAAGGACTTCGCGCAGGTGGACGGAGCCGACCCCGAGCGCGAGAGGGCCACGACGCGGTCGCCCAAGGAGGCGAAGTGGTCGGCGATCGCTGCCCCGATTCCTCGGCTGGCTCCGGTGACGATGACGTGGCGACTCATGGGCTGATCTCCTGAAGTTCGGTGAGCGACGAAGGGGCGTACTGGGACTCGAAGGGTCGAATGCGCTTGGTCAGACCCGTCAGGACCGCGCCGGGAGGCATTTCGATGGTGGTGGTCACGGTGTCGGGCAGCGCCAGCGTCGCGTCGAGGAACCGCACCGGGGATGTCAACTGACGTGACAGAATCTCGCGCCAGTCGTCGGCGCTGGTGTGCACGAGCCCGTCGACGTTGGCGATGAGCGTCGCGTCGGTCGAACCCCAGCTGGTGGTGGCGAGGGCTTCGTCCAATTCCGACTGCGCGGGACTCATCAGCGGGGAGTGGAAGGCGCCCCCGACCGCCAGCGGCGTGGCCCGACGCCAGCCGAGCTCGCGGTGGCGCGCGACGAGGTCGTCCAGTCCCGACCGGGTCCCGCTGACGACGATCTGACCGGTGCCGTTGATGTTGGCCACCCAGACCCCTTCGAGACCGTCGAGCATCGCTCGTGCTCCGTCGTCGCCGCCCATCAGGGCCACCATCGACCCGGCGCTGGCCTCGGCCGCACGAGCCATCGCGGCGCCGCGCACCGCGATCAGGCGAGCCCCTTCCTCGAGCGACAGCAACCCGGAGGCGACGAGTGCCGAGAATTCTCCGAGGCTGTGACCTATGAGGAAGCGCGGACGCACGCCGAGGTCGAGCAGTTCGAGGTACCCGACCATGGACAGGGCGAAGGTTGCAATCTGAGCCCGGTCGGTGCGAACGACGTCCTCGCCAGAGGCAGTGGTCAGGAGCGCCTCGACGTCGGTCTGGGCGGCCTCGCTGATGCGCGCCACCTGCGACCAGTGCCGTGACTCGCGCCACGCCAGGCCAGCGCCGCCCGTGAGCGAGCCCTGTCCGGGAAAGAGGGCGACCAGATCGTCGCGGAACAGGGGCGTGGGCCAGTCGGACATGATCTAACGGTAACAGCGTGCCCGGAGTGGGACTCGAACCCACACACCCTCTCGAGTAAAGACTTTTGAGGCCTCCGCGTCTGCCGATTCCGCCATCCGGGCTGCGGCGACAACGGTAGCAGCAACTCTAAGGTGGTGACGATGAAGTTGACCCTCTGGCGCGACGAGGCCGTGCTGCGCCGTCCGGTGGTCGCAGCCCACCAGAGTCACGGTGTTCGATCGAGGCTCTTCTTGCGCATTGAGCACGACGGTGTGATCGGATTCGGAGAGGTGGCCCCCCAGCCGACGGCCCTGCACGGTGACCCCGGCGTCGACGAGGTGATCGAAGAACTCACTCGGGTGACGATTCCCCAGGTCTGCGCGGCCTTCGTCCGAGAGGGTTCGGTGCCGTCGTGGACCAGGCTCGCACGCTTCGCGGGCGCCCGCCCGGCCAGTGCAGTGGCGGTGGCACTGGTGGAGATGGCCGTGCTCGACCGCGAGCTGCGCGCTTCGCGCCTGGACGCTCTGACGCTCTGGCCGCGGCGGTTCAACACCCCCACGCAGGCAACGGTGTCCCTGCTTGAGCTCGGCGAGCGGTGGAGTATCGGCGGGGACGTCGCTCGGGTGCGGGCCAAGACCTCCCCGGGCACCCTCTCCGCCGAGGCGCTCGAGCGGCTCGGTGAGCTCGGCGTGCCGGTGCTGCTCGACTTCAACTGCTCGGCCTCGAGCGACGCCGACGTGCTCGACCAGGTCGCACAGGTGGCGAGCGTCGCGACGCTCAGCGCCGTCGAGCAGCCGTTCGCCGCGGGCAACGTCATAGATCACTCGACGCTGGCCGAACAGCTGAGCGTGCCGGTCAGCCTCGATGAGGGCGTGCGCAACCTGCGCGACCTTGGCCAGATCGCGCGCTACGCCGCCGCGGGTGTGGTGTGCGTCAAGCCGGCCAGGGTCGGCGGGGTGGCCAACGCCCGGACCATGGTGCTGAAGGCGCAGACGCTGGGACTGCGGCCCTACCTCGGCGGTTTCTTCGAGTCGCCGTTTGCCCGCCACGTGCATCGGCTGCTCGCCGAGAACTGCGTCAGCGAGGCCAGCGATCTGGGCACGGTCGCGGTGGAGGCGGCGGGGGACCACCCGGAGATGGCTCTCTCGCGAGCGGGTTTCGGAGTGGCTCCTTCGCCGGAGCTCCTGGCGGCGGCCACGGTCATCTACCAGGAGGGCTGACGCTGGTTTTACACTCGGAGCATGGGTGTTCGCAATCAGCGCAGGCGGCTCGAGGACCTGCAGCGGCGTCTCGGTGCCGCGCGCGAGAGCCTCGGCGTGCTCGAGGAGCAGGTGGCCGTGTGGAGCGAGGCGCTCGACGATGCCCGCATCCGTGCACTGGTCTCCGAGACGCCCCTTCAGGCCCGGGCGTACGACGAGCTGTCGCGCCAGGTGGCCATCGCCAACGCGGAGATGCGCCGCCGCTCGGTCGAAGTACGTAGCCTTGTGGGAGAACGGGACGAACTACTGCGCGAATGGACACCGAAAGATGACAATGGATAAGCGAGCCGTGATTGCCGATGACGAGTCGATCATCCGCCTTGACCTGAAGGAGATACTCGAGGGCGACGGCTACCTCGTCGTCGGAGAAGCGGCCCGGGGAGACGACGCGCTCGCGATGATCCAGGAGATGGAGCCGGACCTCGCGCTGCTGGACGTCAAGATGCCCGGTCTCGACGGCATCGAGGTGGCGCGCGAGTTGAAGGGCTCGAGCACGGTGGTGGTGCTGCTCACGGCCTTCAGTCAGCGCAACCTGATCGAGAGCGCCCGCGAGGCCGGCGTGGCCGCCTACCTCGTCAAGCCCTTTCGCAGCAGCGAGATCCTTCCGAAGCTGGCCGCAATCTTGAACCCCGATTCGGTCGAGCCGCACAAGGCCGCCGAGGCGCACCACGTCGACGAGAAAATCGAGACACGCGAGCTCGTCCAGCGCGCCAAGGAGATGCTGATGCGCGACCGGGGCCTCGACGAGCCGGCGGCCTTCGAGGTCATCCAGCAGTCGGCGATGCGAGGGCGCACGCGAATGCGCGATATCGCCCAGCAGATCCTGAAGGGTGAGTTTGTTGGCTGACGAACCGAACGACCGACGGCCGCTGGTGCTGTTGGACGGGATGTCGCTCGCGTTCCGTGCATTCTTCGCTCTCACCACCGACATTGCCACTTCCGAGGGCCTGGTGACCAACGCCCTGCACGGCTTCGCGTCGATGTTGAACTCGCTCATCCGCTCGCAGAACCCGCGGGCCCTCGCCGTGGCCTTCGACCTACCGGGAGGGACCTTCCGCGACGAGATGACCGAGGATTACAAGGGCGGTCGCGCCGAGACGCCCGTGGAACTCGAGCCGCAGTTCGAGCTGATCCGCAACCTCTGCGAGGTGCTGCACATCCCGGTGTTGGGCGTGCCCGGCTTCGAGGCCGACGACGTCCTGGCGACCCTGGCGACCTGGGGACGCGAGGAGGAGATACCGGTGGTCGTGGTGACGGGCGATCGGGACACGTTTCAACTGGTTGAAGACCCCTACGTGAAGGTCCTCTACAACCGGCGCGGGGTGTCGGACTACTCGCTCTACGACGAGGCCGGGATCATCGAGCGCTGCGGTATCGAGCCCAAGCGCTACATCCTGCTCGCGGCGCTTCGCGGCGACGCGTCGGACAACCTGCCCGGCGTGCCCGGGATCGGCGAGAAGACTGCCGCGAAGCTTTTCGCCCAGTATCGCGACTTCGACGAGCTCTACCAGCATCTCGCGGACCTGACACCGAAGTTGCGCGAGAACCTGGCCACCTTCGAGCAGCGCGCGCGAAGCAACGAAAAGGTGATGCGCCTGGTGCGCGACGTGCCCCTGGACTTCACCTTGCAGGACCTCACGCTGGGCGGATGGAACCGCGGCGAGGTCGCGGCGTACTTCGAGCGCTTCGAGATGAACACGATGCACTCGCGCTTCGAGAAGCTGATGAGCGACGGCCTGCTCGGCGCGCCGGCCGAGGGCGCGCGCTCGTCGGCCGAGGCGCCCACGCCCCGGCTCGAGGCGCCCACCCGCCACGTCGCGCTCGCGGCGCTGCTCGCGGGTGACGCTGCGCCGGTCGTCTCCTACAACGCGTCGAGGGTGGCGGCGTTCGATGTGGGCCAGGGGAGCGTGGCGCTCGGCACGATCCGCGAGTTCCTCGACCTCGCCGGCGCGTCGACGCCGGCTGGGCATGATCTGAAGGGCCTGTACCGGGTCGCCGCCGAGCAGGGGAGCGTGATCCCCGAGCCGGCCGACGACACCTCGATCATGGCCTTCCTGGTCGATGCCACGAGCGGGCGCTACGACCTGGCCGACCTGGCTCAGCGCTTTTTGGGTGAGACGATCACCACGAGCACCCCTTCGCTCTTCGACGAGACGTCCGACGACGACACCCTCGTGAGGGACGTCGCGGTGATCGCGCGGTTGCGCGCCGACCTGCGCGCCGAGATCGACCGCTGGCAACTCCAGTTCGTCTACGAGCAGGTGGAGTTGCCGCTCGTCGCGGTGCTGGGCCGAATGGAGGCGCGCGGCATCCGGGTCGACGTGGACCTGCTGCGCGCGATCGCCGCGGAGTTCACCCAGGAGGCGAACACCCTGGACGCCCAGATACAGAGGGTGGCGGGCCACGAGTTCAAGGTCAACTCGCCCCAGCAGCTCCAGACGGTCCTCTTCGAGGAGCTCGGGCTGAGCGCAGTCAAGAAGATCAAGTCCGGCTTCTCCACCGACGCCCAGAGCCTCGAGGCGATCGCCGACGAGCACAAGATCATCCCGTTGATCCTGCGCTACCGCGAGGTCGAGAAGCTTCGAAGCACCTACGGGGCCCCGCTGATCGACGCGGTCGGCGCCGACGGGCGGATCCACGCGACCTTCCACCAGACCGTGGCCCGCACCGGCCGGCTGTCGTCGGAGAACCCCAATCTGCACAACATCCCCGTTCGAAGCCAGGAGGGACGGCGCTTGCGCTACGCCTTCGTGCCGTCGATCGGCTGGCAGCTGGCGGTCGCCGACTACAACCAGATCGAGCTGCGCATCCTCGCGCACCTCTCCCAGGACACGGGACTTCTGGCGGCCTTTGCGTCCAACGAGGACGTGCATCGCACCATCGCCAGTTCCGTGTTCGGCGTGCCGCTGGCCAAGGTCAGCCACGAGCAGCGCGAGCAGGCCAAGGCCGTCTCGTACGGGCTGGCCTACGGGATGGAGGCCTTCGGGCTGAGTCAGCGCCTCGGCGTGCCCGTGAGTTCGGCCAAGGAAATCATGGAAAAGTACTTCGCGGGATTCCCGAACCTGCGCGCGTACATGGACAACGTCATCAAGGAGATCCGTTCCAAGGGCTACTCGCGCACCGAGTTCGGCCGGATCCGTCCCTTCCCGGACCTCGCCACCGCCGTGGGCCCCCAGCGCCAGGCGGCGGAGCGCCAGGCCATGAACGCCGGAATCCAGGGACTGGCCGCCGACATCTTCAAATCGGCGCTGGTGCGGCTCGATCGTCGCCTGACCAGCGAGGGTCTCGAGGCCCGGCTCATCCTCCAGGTCCACGACGAGGTCCTCGTCGAGGCCCCCCCGAAGGAGAAGGACCTCGTCGAGGCGATAATCCTCGACGCGCTGACCCACGCCGCGACCCTCAGCGTGCCGCTGGAGATCTCTCTGCACTGGGGCGAGAACTGGGCGGCCGCCAAGGGCTGAATTCTCTCGTGGTAAGGTCTTTCTCTGGGTTTGCACCGGAGACCCAGCCCCTATCGTCTAGCTGACCCCGGTGTGGTCGCAATGGAAATACGTATGTCGCAAGGCCAGAGCCTGCTCTCCACCCAGGAAATGGGTTCCTTCGATGCAGAGGGCCACTATGTGCCCCGCATCGTCACCGAAGATGACATGGTCGGCACGGATCTCGCCACCCTCGTCGGTGACAGTGTCCTCGAGTTCGACGACGGCGACCTCGTCATGGGCACCGTCGTAAAGATCGACCGCGACGAGGTGCTGCTGGACATCGGGTTCAAGTCCGAAGGCGTCATTCCATCGCGCGAGCTCTCCATTCGCAACGACGTCGACCCCTCCGAGATCGTCTCGCTGGGCGAGCGCATCGAATGCCTCGTCCTGCAGAAGGAAGACAAGGAAGGGCGCCTCGTCCTGTCCAAGAAGCGCGCTCAGTACGAGAAGGCGTGGAGCAACATCGAAGAGCTCAAGAACCGCGACGAGGTCGTCAAGGGCGTGGTCATCGAGGTCGTCAAGGGCGGGCTCATCGTCGACATCGGACTTCGCGGCTTCCTGCCGGCCTCACTGGTCGAGTTGCGCCGCGTGCGCGAGCTCCAGCCCTACATCGGCAAGACCGTCGAGGCGAAGATCATCGAGCTCGACCGCAACCGCAACAACGTCGTGCTGTCGCGTCGCGCGTGGCTCGAGGAGACCCAGAAGGAGCAGCGAGGCGACTTCTTGAACAACCTCAAGCCCGGCGAGCGCCGTCATGGCGTCATCTCGTCGGTCGTCAACTTCGGTGCCTTCGTGGACCTCGGCGGCATGGACGGGCTCATCCACGTCTCGGAACTCAGCTGGAAGCACATCGACCACCCCAGCCAGGTCGTCTCCGTCGGCGACGAGGTCGACGTCGAGGTACTGGACGTCGACTTCGCCAAGGAGCGCATCTCCCTGTCGCTCAAGGCCACCCAGTCGGACCCCTGGCAGGTGTTCGCCGAGAGCCACTCGGTCGACCAGCTGGTCTACGGCCGCGTCACCAAGATGGTGCCCTTCGGCGCCTTCGTGCAGGTGGGCGACGGCATCGAGGGTCTCGTGCACATCTCCGAGCTGGCCGCCCACCACGTCGAGACGCCGGACCAGGTGGTCACGGCCGGCGAGGAGCTGTGGGTCAAGATCATCGAGCTCGACACCGCTCGGCGGCGCATCTCGCTGTCGATCAAGCAGGCCGCGGAAGGCGGCGAGGTCTCCGAGGAGTACCGCGAGGCGTTCGGAACGCACGCCTACGACACCGAGGGTAACTACATCGGCGGCATCGAGTACGGCGAGTTCACCCCCGAGACCGAGGCGCAGGCCGCGTGGGCCGAGTACGTGACGCCCGAGGCCGGGGCCACCGACTCTGAGGGCGACGCAACGGACGACGCTGGCGAAGCAGCCCCACTCGAGGCCGAGGCGGCCCCCGAGGCCGAAGCCACGCCCGACGTCGAGAATGACGTCACTGCGCCGGCTGAGGATCCCTCCGCCGAATAGCCCTGGCCTCGCAAGTAGCCCGCCCTAGCGCCACTCGGCGCCGGGCCGGGCTACTTGCGCGTTATGGCCAGCGGGTAGTGGCAGGAGACCTGGTGGCCCGGAGCGATCTCCCGGGCCAGGGGCTCCTCGGCCGCGCACTTCTCGGTGGCGTTGGGGCAGCGCGTGCGGAACCGGCAGCCGCTCGGCGGGTTCATGGGGCTCGGCGGCTCACCCTGCAGGACGTCGCCGTGGATCGGTGAGTCGGGGTCGGCCTCGAGAGCCGCACCGAGCAGGAACTTCGTGTACGGGTGAGCCGGACTGTCGTAGAGCACGTCGGACGGTCCCAGCTCGCAGATCTTGCCCAGGTACATCACCGCTACGCGGTCGCTGACGTTCTTGACGACGGCGAGGTCGTGGGCGATGAACAAGAGGGTCAGGCCGTACTGCGCCTTCAGGTCCTCGAGCAGGTTCAGGATCTGGGCCTGCACCGACACGTCCAGCGCCGAGACCATCTCGTCGCAGATGAGCATCTTCGGGCGCATGGCGAGGGATCGGGCGATCGAGATCCGCTGACACTGGCCGCCCGAGAACTGGCGGGGGTAGCGGTTGCCGTAGACCGACGGGTCGATCCCCACCTTGTTGAGCAGGTCGCTCACGACCGCGTCGCGGTTGTCGGCGTGGCGGAACCAGCAGTCGAGCGGCTCGGCCACGATGTCCTTGACTCGGCGTCGGGGATTGAGCGAGCTGATCGGGTCCTGGAAGATCATCTGCATCCTCGTGCGCGCGCCGCGCAGGGTCCTCTTCTTGAGTGCAGTGATGTCCACGTTGTCGAGCTCGACGGTTCCGCTGGTGGGCTCGATGATCCTCATCAGCGCCTTGCCGGTGGTGGACTTGCCGCAGCCGGACTCGCCCACGAGGCCCAGCGTCTCGCCTTCGAAGATGTCGAAGGTCACCCCGGCCACGGCGCTCACCGTGTGGCGGCCCTTGCCGAAGTTCACCACGAGGTCGCGCACGCGCAGGAGCGGCTGTTGCGTGTCGGTCATGACGTCGGGGCTCCTTGTGAGGCGGGCAGCGGGTTCCAGCAGGCGAAGAAGTGGCCGGGCGCACCGGACGACTGGAGTTCCGGGCGTTCCTGGTGGCAGCGCTCGGTGGCGTAGGCGCAACGCGGCGCGAAGCTGCATCCGGCGCTCAGCTTCATGAGGTTCGGCGGCCGGCCCGGAATGGCGATGAGGCGCGTGTGGGAGGGATTGGTCACCTTGGGCGAACTCTCGAGCAGCGCCCTGGTGTAGGGCATCCGGTGGTTGGTGAAGACCTCTCGCGTATCGCCTATCTCGACGATCCGCCCGGCGTACATCACGATGATGCGCGACGTCCTCGTCGCCACGACCCCCAGGTCGTGGGTCACCAGGATGACCGACATGTGCAGGCGCTCCTTGAGCTCGTCAATCAGGTTGAGGATCTGGGCCTGGATCGTGACATCGAGGCCGGTGGTCGGCTCGTCGGCCATCAGCAGCTTCGGCGAGCAGGCCAGCGCGATGGCGATCACGACGCGCTGGCGCATGCCTCCGGAAAGCTGGCCGGGGTACGCGCTGTAGCGCCGCTCGGGCGAGGGGATCCCCACCAGCTCGAGCAGTTCGATGGCCCTCGCCTTGGCGGCCTCCCGGCTCATGCCCAGACGCACCCGCAGCGACTCGTCGATCTGCTTGCCGATGCGCATGACCGGGTTCAGCGACGTCATCGGGTCCTGGAAGACCATGGCGACGTCGATGCCCCAGTACTTGCGCTTCTCGTTCTCGCTCGCCCCGACGATCTGGTGGCCGTTCAGCAGCACCGAACCGGTGACCGTGACGTTGGTGCGCGGCTGGAGGCCCATGATGGTCCGCGACAGCACTGTCTTGCCCGAGCCCGACTCACCGACGATCCCGAGGGTCTCGTTCTTGTTGATGTTGAAGGAGATCCCGCCGACGGCGGGCAGCGGACCGCCGGGGGTGGCGAAGGTCGTGGTCAGGTCCTCGACGACGAGAAGCTTCTCCGGCTCGGTGCTCACAGCTTCACCTCGGTGACGTCGTAGTGGCTGCGGAGTCGGTCGCCCATGAAGTTCAGGCCGAGCAGGAACAGGCAGATCGCCAGCGAGGGGAACAGCGCCAGCCACGGGTTCTGGGCCAGTACGGTGCGCGACTCATTGATCATGTTGCCCCACGAAGGGGTGGGCGGATTCACCGAGAGCCCGAGGAAGGCCAGTGCCCCTTCGAGGATGATGACGGTGGCGACGCCGATCAGCAGGAAGGAGATGCCGATCGGCGCGATGTTGGGCAGCAGCTCCTTGACCAGTATCCGCCGGTCCGTCGCTCCCTGCACCTTCGCGGCCGTCACGTAGTCCTTGGTGGCCACGGCCATGGTGGCGGTTCGGATCACGCGGTAGACGAGCGGGATCGACGCGATGCCGATGACGACGATGATCTTGTAGAGCGAGCGCGGCGTCCAGAACGACAGCACCGCGATGGTCGCGATGATCGCGGGGAAGGCCAGCAGGACGTACATCACGGTGGTCAGGATGGCGTCGAAGCGGCCCCGGCGATAGGCCGCCAGCATGCCCAGGGGAGCCCCGATCCCGAAGCCGATGATCATCGCGCCCACCCCGACCGAGATCGACACCCTCGAGCCATACACGATCCGTGTGAAGATGTCGCGGCCGAGGTCGTCCGTGCCGAGGAGATGGTGGAGCGAGGGTCCGGCGTTCACGAGGGCGTAGTTCTGGTAGAGCGGGTTCTGTAGGGGCAGCACGTTGGCGAAGATCGCGCCGAAGACGTTCAGGACGATCCAACCGACGCACACCCAGAAGAGCACGCCCATCGGCTCCCTCTTCTCGGACTTCTCTACCAGCGGGGCTTCGTCTTGGAGATCACTCACGGCTAATCCTCGGATCGACAATATTGATGATGAAGTCAAAGGTGAAGTTGATCAGCACGACTCCCACCGACACGACGAAGACGATGCCCTGGACCAGCAGGTAGTCGCTGTTGAAGATCGCCGTGATCAGCGTGTAGCCCAGGCCCGGAATGGCGAGCAGGTACTGCACGATGAAGCCGCTCGCCAGGAGCCCGCCGATGTTCACTCCGGCGGTGCCGAGCAGCGCGACCGACGAGGGGCGAAAGGCGTGACGCCACATGATTCGCCGCTGGCTGATCCCCTTGGACCTGGCCAGCGTGATGAACTCCTCTTGGAGGGTTGCGATCAGGTCGCTTCGCAGCACCCGGTAGTACACGACGAAGCTGCCGATGGCCAGGGTGAAGGCGGGCAGCGCCAGGCTCTCTAGGTTCGCAACCCAGTCCGTGCCCAGCGAGACGTAGGAGGACGGGCCCGTATGGGGAACGCCCAGCTTGATGGAGATGAGCAGGACCAGCATGACGATGACGACGAAGGGCGGGATCGACAGGAGGGTGAAGCTGGAGGCGCCCAGGACACGGTCGAGGGGACCGTCGGGCCGGCGCGACGAGCGCATCGCCATCGGAATCGCGGTGGCGAAGGCGATGATCTGGCTGAGCACGATGATCTCGACGTCGATGGGCAGCGCCGCGCCGATGACGCTCGTCACCGACGTCTGCGATATGAACGAGGTGCCGAGATTCCCGTGCAGGACGTTGCCCATCCAGATGAAGTACTGCTCGTAGATCGGCCGGTTGAGCCCGAGAAGCTTGTAGAGCTTGGCCGTGTACTCCGGGGTGGCTCCGACGCCGGCAATGACGGTCGCGGGGTTGCCCGGCAGGAGGTGGATCAAATAGAAACTGCCGATGGAGATGACGAAGACTATGCCGATCAACATCAGCAGACGTCGTGTGACGTATTTGAGCACTCGTTCCCCCCGTGACTCCTAAGGACACTAGCCACTACTTGACTCGTCAATGGGCCATCCCGGTTCGAGGGGCGGTCCGCTCCCAGCGGGTGGCTACCGTAGTCAGGTGAGAAGAATTGCGATTGCGGGTGGCATTGGTGCGGGCAAGACCGTCGTGACGGACCGGCTGTCGAGCCTGGGCTGGCCCGTGATCGACGCCGACGTCGTAGCGCGCCAGATCGTCGAGCCGGGCGCGCCGGCGTGGCGGTCGCTGCGAGACGCCTTCGGCGACGCGGTACTGAACTCGGACCGGTCGATCGATCGGACGTTCCTGGCTGACGTGGTGTTCCACGACCCCACGGCGCTGCGTCGACTGAACCGCATAACCCACGGCTACATCGGCGCCGAGATCGTCCGCCAGCTCGACGAGATTCGGGCGCGGGCCGTCTTCGTGGCCCTGCCGCTCTTCCGGCCCGAGCATCGCGACGCGCTCGGGCTCGACGAGGTGTGGGCCGTGGAGGTCGAACCCGAGACCGCCGTGGCCAGGCTGCGCGGCGCTCGAGGCTTTTCTGAGGCTGACGCCCGCGCGCGCCTGGCGGCCCAGATGTCCAACGACGAGCGTGAAGCACTCGCTGACCGGGTGTTCTGGAACGAGGGCACGCTCGAGGAGCTCTTCGTTAGTCTGGCACGGGTGATGGATGAGATCGGACTGGCCAGTGGATAGGTTCGTCGTCGAATCGCCGTTTCATCCCTCGGGTGACCAGCCTCAGGCCATCGAGACCCTGGCGCGGGGCGTCGAGGACGGGTTGCGCTTTCAGACCCTCGAGGGCATCACGGGAAGCGGCAAGACCGCGACCATCGCGTGGCTCGCCGAGCGCGTCCAGCGCCCCACGCTCATCCTGGAGCCGAACAAGTCGCTGGCGGCGCAGCTGGCCTCGGAACTGAAGGAAATGCTGCCCAACAACCGGGTCGAGTTTTTCGTTTCCTACTACGACTACTACCAGCCGGAGGCCTACGTCCCGCGCACGGACACCTTCATCGAGAAGGACAGCTCGATCAACGAGGAGATTGACCGCCTGCGCCATGCCGCGACCTCGTCGCTGCTGACGCACCGCGACACCATCGTGGTGGCGTCGGTCTCGTGCATCTACGGGCTCGGCTCGCCGGTCGAGTACCGCGAGAGGATGCTCCAGCTGGAGGTGGGTGACAGCCTTGATCAGCGAAATCTCCTGCGGCGGCTCGTGGAGATGCAGTACAGCCGTAATGAACTGGTGCTGAACCGCGGGACCTTCCGCATGAAGGGCGACACGCTCGAAATCCAGCCGGCTTACTCCAACGAGGCAATCCGGGTCTCGTTCTTCGGCGATGAGATCGAGGAGATCTCCTTGTTCAACCCGATCACCCAGCAGGTGCGAGGAAACGTGAAGGAGTTCACGCTGTTCGCGGCGACGCACTACGCCACGAGCGCCGAGACGCTCCAGCGAGCGTGCCGCAGCATTGAAGAGGAACTTCAGGTTCAACTGGCACGCTTTACTGCCGAAGGCAAGCTGCTCGAAGCACAGAGGTTGCGCTCGCGCACCGAGCACGACCTCGAGATGATCGAGCAGACGGGCGTTTGTGCGGGGATCGAGAACTACTCCGCGCACCTCGACGGACGCAGCCCGGGCGAGAGGCCCTTCACCCTGCTCGACTACTTCCCGGCGGACTTCTTGATGGTCATCGACGAGTCCCACGTCGCCGTTCCCCAGATTCGCGGCCAGTACGCGGGCGACCGCTCGCGCAAGGAGACGCTGGTCGAGCACGGGTTCCGCTTGCCGAGCGCGCTCGACAATCGCCCGCTCAACTTCGACGAGTTCATGGAGCTGGTGCCCCAGCTCGTCTTCGTCTCGGCGACGCCCGGACCATACGAGATCGGCCAGAGTGATCAGATCGCCGAGCAGGTGATTCGTCCGACCGGCCTGCTGGACCCGGTCGTGACAGTCGTGCCGACAAGGAACCAGATCGACGACCTGCGCGGCCGGCTGGACGAGGTGATCGCCCGCCAGGAGCGGACGCTCATCACGACGCTCACCAAGCGGATGGCCGAGGATCTCACGACCTTCCTCGCCAAGGCCGGGTACCGCGTCCAGTACCTCCACAGTGACATCGACACGATCCAGCGGATCGAGATTCTCCGGTCGCTTCGTCTGGGCGAGTTCGACATCCTGGTCGGTATCAATCTCCTGCGTGAGGGCCTCGACCTACCCGAGGTCTCGCTCGTGGCCATCCTCGACGCGGACAAGGAGGGCTTCCTGCGCTCGCGCAGCGCCCTCATCCAGACGATCGGGCGCGCGGCGCGTAACTCCAATGGCGAGGCGATCCTCTACGCCGACCGGATCACCGACTCGATGCGCGAGGCGATCTCGCTCACCGAAAGGCGCCGCATGATGCAGAGCGCCTACAACCAGGAGCACGGGATCACGCCGATGTCGGTGATGAAGAACGTCGCCGACATACTGGGTCGGCTGCGCAGCGAGTCGGCTCCCGAGCCGTCGAACAAGAGCCACGGCATCTCCTCGCTGGAGGACCGCCTGCCCGACGACCTCAACCTCGAGCTCGCCCGGGTCGAGAAGGCGATGCTCGCCGCCGCCCGGGATCTGCACTTCGAGGAGGCCGCGATGCTTCGCGACTACCTGCAGACGCTGCAGCGCCAGGGGCTCGCCTCGGCGTTCGACGGCCTGACTCAGCCCGTCTGACCGGTAGATTCACCTTATGGGCCAGTCAATTCGAGTGCAGGGCGCGCGCGTGCACAACCTCAAGAATCTCTCGGTGGAGATTCCCCGCGACCAGCTGGTTGTCTTCACCGGCCTCTCGGGATCGGGCAAGTCCTCCCTGGCCTTCGACACCATCTACGCCGAGGGGCAGCGTCGTTACGTGGAGAGCCTCTCGGCGTACGCCCGCCAATTCCTGGGTCAGATGGAGAAGCCCGACGTCGAGTTCATCGAGGGGCTCTCGCCGGCCATCTCGATCGACCAGAAGACCTCGTCGCGCAATCCGCGCTCCACGGTGGGCACCATCACCGAGATCCACGACTACCTGCGACTGCTCTTCGCGCGCATCGGCGTGCCGCACTGCCCCAACTGCGGCAAGGCGGTGACGCGCCAGACACCCCAGCAGATCGTCGACCAGATCCTGACGCGCCAGGCGGGAGAGCGCTTCTTGGTACTGGCGACGGTGGTCGAGGGCCGCAAGGGCGAGTACAGCACGCTGCTCAACGAGCTGGTGGCCCAGGGCTTCTCGCGCGCGAGGGTCGACAGTAACGTCATCGAGCTTGCGGACCGCGAGAACCTCACGCTCGCGCGTTACGAGCAGCACACCATCGATGTCGTGCTTGACCGCTTGACGGTCAAGGCTTCGAGCCGTCAGCGCCTCACCGAATCCGTCGAGGAGGCGCTCAAGCTGACGCGGGGTCTCGTCTCGTTCTTGTTCACTGACGACAACGAGCTCGTCCAGTTCTCCGAGAAGCTGGCCTGCAGCGATTGCGGGGTGAGCTTCCTCGAGCTCGCGCCTCGCGACTTCTCCTTCAACTCTCCCTACGGGGCCTGCCCGGTCTGCACCGGCCTCGGGACCCGCTACGAGGTCGACCCCGACCTGGTGGTGCCCGACGGCGCGCTCTCGCTGGCCGACGGTGCGCTCGCCCCCTGGGCCGGGCAGCGATTCAAGTACTTCGAGCGGCTCATTGGCGGCATCGCGGACCTGGGCGGCTTCGACGTCGCCACGCCCTGGAACAAGTTGAAGGCCAAGGACCGCAAGCTGATCCTCTACGGCGTCGAGAAGCGGACCGTGCCGGTGAAGTACCGCAACCGCTACGGGAAGGTCCGTACGTACGACACCACCTACAACGGCATCGTCGAGTGGCTCGAGCGCAAGAGGAGCGAAGCCGACGGCGACTGGTCGCGTGAACAGGCCGAGCAGTACATGCGCGAGGTCGAGTGCCACGCCTGCGGGGGCCAGCGCCTCAAACCCGAGGTGTTGGCGGTGAAGATCTATGGGCACAACATCGCCGACGTCAACGCGCTGACGATAGATGAGACCATCGGCTTCTTCAAGAAGCTCAAGCTGACCAAGCGCGAGGAGACCATCGCGCACCAGGTCGTCAAGGAGATCGTCGAGCGGCTGAACTTCCTGATCAACGTGGGTCTCGACTACCTGACCCTGAGCCGCGCTTCGGCGACGCTGTCGGGCGGGGAGGCCCAGCGGATACGGCTGGCCAGCCAGATCGGCAGCTACCTGGTCGGCGTGCTCTACGTGCTCGACGAGCCCTCCATCGGGCTGCACCAGCGCGACAACCGCCGCCTGATCGCGACCCTCGAGCGCCTGCGCGACCTGGGCAACTCGGTCATCGTGGTCGAGCACGACGAGGAGACCATCCGACTAGCGGACTTCATCGTCGACATCGGTCCGGGGGCCGGAGAGTTCGGTGGTCAGGTCGTCCACGCCGGAACGTACAAGGAGCTGCTCGAGAACAAGGAGTCGATCACCGGCCAGTACCTGTCGGGGGTCAAGTCGATCCCCATCCCGGACGAGCGGCGCAAGGGCGACGGCAAGAAGCTGACGATCAAGGGTGCTCGGGCCAACAACCTCCAGAACATCTCGGTGAACATCCCTCTCGGGGACTTCGTCGCGGTGACGGGGGTGTCGGGTTCGGGCAAGTCCTCGCTCATCAACTACATACTGCTGGCCTCGCTCGAGCGACAGATCAACGGGGCCAAGAGAACCGTCGCGGAGCACGACACGATTACCGGTGTCTCGAACATCGACAAGGTCGTGGCGGTTGACCAGCAGCCGATCGGTCGCACGCCGCGGTCCAATCCCGCGACGTACACCGGGATGTTCGACAAGATCCGCAAACTCTTCGCCGAGACCCAGGAGTCGAAGATTCGCGGGTACCAGCAGGGACGCTTCTCGTTCAACGTCAAGGGCGGGCGATGCGAGGCCTGCGCCGGCGACGGCACGATCAAGATAGAGATGCACTTCCTGCCCGACGTCTACGTGAACTGCGACGCCTGCGACGGGGCCCGGTACAACCGCGAGACGCTCGAGATCAGGTACCGGGGAAAGTCGATCAGCGACGTACTCGCCATGCCGATCGCCGAGGCGTTGACGTTCTTCGACCGCCAGCCCTCGATCCTTCGCCACATCCAGAGCCTGGTCGACGTGGGCCTGGGCTACGTGCGTCTGGGCCAGCCGGCACCGACCCTGTCGGGCGGCGAGGCACAGCGCGTCAAGCTGGCTACCGAGCTGGCCCGGCGTCCGACGGGCCACACCTTCTACGTGCTCGACGAGCCGACGACCGGACTGCACTTCGAGGACGTCAATCGCCTGCTGCAGGTGCTGCACCGGCTGGTGGACCAGGGCAACACGGTGCTCGTCATCGAACACAACCTCGACGTGATCAAGACCGCCGACTGGGTCATCGACCTCGGGCCCGAGGGAGGGCGCCGCGGCGGGCTGGTCGTGGGCGAGGGCACCCCTGAGCAGGTCGCGAAGCTCAAGACGGCCACCGGCACCGTCCTGCGGGAGGTGTTGTCCGGCGACCGGGGCAGACCCTAGTGCTGGCCAAGCCGTCAGGGGTGCCCCGCCAGAGCGGGTGCTACCTGTTTCGCAACGGGCAGGGTTCGGTCATCTACGTGGGCAAGGCCCTCTCGCTCGCCCAGCGCCTGGCGAACTACTTCCAGCGCCCCGAGGCGCTGAACGCGAAGACCCAGGCGCTGATGTCCGAGGCGGCGTCGGTCGAGTGGATCGTGACTCCCAACGAGATGGATGCGTTGATACTCGAGAACGAGCTGATCAAGCAGAACCAGCCCCGCTACAACATGCGCCTCAAGGACGACAAGAGCTTCCCCTACGTCGCGTTGGACATGCGCGTGGACTTTCCCGCACCCTTCGTCACGCGGAGCCGTCACGTGAGGGGGGTGCGCTACTTCGGGCCCTTCGTCGACGTAAAGGCCCTGCGATCGACGATCGACGAGCTGCTTCAGGCGTTCCCGCTTCGCTCGTGCACCAAGCACAAGTTCAACTACCACGAGCGCATCGGCCGGCCGTGCCTGCTCTACGACATCGGCAAGTGCTCGGGCCCGTGCGTCAAGGCCGTCACCCCGGAGGGCTACCACGACCTGGTCCAGGCGTGGGCCCGCTTCTTCGAGGGCGACGTCCGCCAGCTGCGCCGGCTGCTGCAGGACCAGATGCGCAGCGCATCGGAGAAGAAGCACTACGAGGCCGCCGCGAAGGCCCGCGACGCCCTGGCGGCCCTGGAGCGCGCCGCCAGCGAGCAGAGCGTGGTACTCGACGACCACTCCGACCTCGACGTTCTGGCGGTGTCGACCGACGGCGGGCGCGCGGCGGTCGTGCGCTTCCGGGTGCGACACGGGCGCATCATCGGCCGCACGGTCCACCTGATCGACCGCTCGATGGACGAGAGCGACGCCGAGATACTCGAGAGCGTCCTGCCCGACCTGTTCGGCGACGGCGAGTCCCTGCCGCCGGTGGTGGTGGTCGCCAGCGAGGAGTCGGCGACGCCCCTGATGCGCGACTACCTGAGCACGTTGCGAGCCAAGCCCGTCGAGGTGGTCGCGCCCCAGAGGGGGCGACGGCGCAAGGTGCTGGACCTGGCCCGCAGCGACGCGCAGTCGGTGATGAACCGCGATTCGCTGCGGCGTCAGAGCGACCACAACGTGCGATCGCGCGCGCTCCAGGAGTTGGGCGTCGCCCTCGGACTGGCCCAGCCTCCCTTCCGCATCGAGTGCTTCGACATGAGTCACCTCCAGGGCACGAACTACGTCGGATCGATGGTGGTCTTCGAGGACGGTCTACCCAAGAAGAGCGACTACCGTCACTTCAACGTCAAGGAGATCCTGGGCAACGATGACGTGGGAGCCATGGAGGAGGTGGTGCGACGGCGCCTGTTGCACTGGAACGACGACCAGGCCGCCTCGAAGTTCCGACGCGGTGACCTGATCATCATCGATGGGGGGCTACCGCAACTGCACGCCGCCGAGAAGGCCGCCGCGAGCGTGGGCGTGGATGGTCAGGTTGAGTTCGTGGCGCTCGCCAAGCGCGAGGAGCTCCTGTACCGTCCGGACACCAGCGTTCCCGTGGTGCTCGATCGCGGATCGGAGAGCCTCTACATGGTCCAGCGCATCCGCGACGAGGCCCATCGCTTCGCCATATCGTTCCACCGCTCCAAGCGGGGAAAGTCGATGGTGGCCACGACCCTCGAAGGCGTCGAGGGCCTGGGCCCCGCTCGACGCGAGCGGCTCCTGACGCAGTTCGGCTCGCTCGACGCGCTGAGGAGCGCCACGCTCGAGGAGCTCGACGCCCTGGCCTGGCTGCCCAACGACGTCGCCGCCAGGCTCTACGATCATCTACAGGCGCCCGGCCGTCCGAGGCCGGCCAAGGGGAGTGCACGAGATGAGTGAGGTGCTGCTGGTGACGGGCATGTCGGGCGCGGGTCGCTCGACGGTGTCGGCCGCGCTGGAGGACCTTGGCTGGTTCGTCATCGACAACCTGCCCCTCGAAGTCGTGGTGCGGGTCGCCGAGCTGGCCGCCGCCGGGTCGCTCGACTATGCCGGCGTCGCGTTCGTGGTCGGCCGCTCGGGCCGGGTCCAGCCCGAGGCGCTGCTGGCCGTGCAGCGCGAGCTCCAGCAGATGCACGAGGCTGCCAAGATCCTCTTCGTCGACGCCCCCGACGACGTCCTCATCCACCGCTACGAGGGCACCCGGCGCCGCCATCCGTATCCGGCACCGACGCTGGCCGACTCCATCGCGGGCGAGCGCCTGCTGGTCCAGTCGATCCGCGACGAGGCCGACCTGGTCATCGACACCGGCTCGATCAACACGAACCAGCTGCGCTCGCGGATCGTCGAGATCTTCACCGAGGACAGCGCCATGGGCTCGCTGCGGGTCTCCCTGGTCTCCTTCGGCTACTCCAACGGCATTCCGCGCGACGTCGACCTGGTCTTCGACTGCCGCTTCCTGCCCAACCCGCATTGGATCGACGAGCTGCGCCCCCTCACGGGCCTGGACGAGGCGGTCGCGAACTACGTGCTCGAGCAGGAGCCCGCCCAGCACTTCCTGCACGACGTCGTACAGCTGCTGGAGTGGCAGATTCCGGCCTTCGCGAAGGAGGGCAAGTCCTACCTCTCGATTGCGATCGGTTGCACGGGCGGACGCCACCGGTCCGTCGCCATCGCCGAGGAGCTGCGCCGTCGGCTCAACATCCAGCACGCCGTCTTCCACCGCGACATTGCGCGATGAGGGTCGTCGCCGTCGGCGGCGGACACGGTACCGCCGTGTCGCTGAGGGCCTTGCGCCGCCTGGCGACGGACGTTACTGGCGTGGTCTCGGTGGCCGACGACGGAGGCTCGACGGGCCGCCTGCGGGCCATGCTCAACGTCGCCGCGGTGGGGGACCTGCGCAAGTGCCTGGGAGCGCTCGCCGATCCCGATAATCCGCTGACCCAGTCCTTCGAGCACCGCTTCCACGTGGGCGAACTCAACGGTCACGCCGTCGGCAACCTGCTCCTGGTGGGACTGCTCGACGCCACCGGAAACCTCGAGGAGTCGGTTCGCGCAGTGGCCCAGGTCATGGGGGTGACCGGCTCCATCGTGCCCGCGAGCTGTGAGGGGGTGGTGCTGCTGGCCAGCACCGAGGACGGTCCCACCCGCGGTCAGACCGAGGTGGCACGCTCCTCCACGATCCGGCAGATAAGCGTGGAGCCGGCGAACGCGGCGGCGCCCATCGCGGCCGTCGAGGCGATTGAGCGCGCCGACGTCGTGCTCATCGGGCCCGGCTCGCTCTTCACGAGCGTGCTCGCGGCCTGCGTGATCCCCGGCATCACCCAGGCGCTGGCTGGCACGTCGGCGCGCAAGATCTACGTGGCGAACCTGCGCCCGCAGGTCCCAGAGACGTCGGGCTACTCGCTCCAGGACCACGTCGATGCGCTGGTGCGTCACGGGGTGGCGTCCGACGTGGTTCTGGTCGACGAGAACTCCATCTTCGCGGGCCAGGCGTGCACGATGCCCGTCCTGCTCGCCGATCTGGCCCGCGAAGATGGGCTGGTGCACGATGTGCAAAAATTGGCTGAAGCGGTTGTGGCGCAGATGCGATGATGGAAGACCGACACGATGAGGAGATGAGAGTGGTAACACGCGTAGGAATCAATGGATTCGGACGAATCGGGCGTCTCTACCTGAGGGCATCACTCTCGAACCCGAACATCGAGGTCGTCGCGATCAACGACCTGACACCGCCGGCGACGAACGCCCACCTTCTGAAGTACGACTCCACCCAGGGCCGACTGGACCTTCCGGTGACGGTCGGCGACGACGGCATGACGGTCGGCACCGAGACGATCAAGGTGCTGGCCGAGCGCGACCCGGCGGCGCTGCCGTGGGGCGAGCTCAACGTCGACGTGGTCATCGAGTCGACCGGCCGGTTCACGACCCGCGAGGCCGCGGCGGCTCACTTGAGCGCTGGCGCGCGCAAGGTCATCATTTCGGCGCCGGCGTCCGACGCCGACGCGACGTTCGTCGTCGGCGTGAACGAGAAGAGCTACGACCCGGCTACCCACCACATCGTGAGCAACGCGTCGTGCACGACCAACTGCTTCGTGCCGATGGTCAAGGTTCTCGACGACGCCTTCGGCATCGACGCCGGCCTGATGACCACGGTCCACGCCTACACCAACGACCAGAACCTGCTCGACCTCACTCACCACGACCTGCGTCGGGCGCGCGCGGCGGCGGTCAACATCGTTCCGTCATCGACCGGCGCCGCGCGGGCCACCAGCCTCGTGCTGTCGGCGATGAAGGGCCGCCTCGATGGCACTTCGCTTCGTGTGCCGATTCCCGACGGCAGCATCACCGACTTCACCGCGATCGTCCGTTCGACCACGGTCGAGGAGATCAACGCGGCGTTCAGGGCGGCCGCGGAGGGACCCTTGAAGGGCGTGCTCGTCTACACCGAGGATCCCATTGTCTCATCGGACATCGTCGGCAGCCCGGCGTCGTGCACCTTCGACTCGCTAATGACCATGGTCCAGAGGATCGACGACGACAAGAGCCTGGTGAAGATCTTCGGCTGGTACGACAATGAATGGGGCTACTCGAACCGGCTCGTCGACCTGACCAGCTTCATCGGCCAGTAGCCCAATGACCGCATCCCTCCCGTCCATCGAGCGCTGGGGGAGTCTTTCGGGCAAGCGAATCCTCGTCCGAGTCGACTTCAACACGCCCGTCGCCGAGATCGACGGCACCCTGGTGGTGACCGACGACTTCCGCATCCGCTCCACCGTCCCGCTCTTCGAGGACTTGCTCGCCAAGGGCGCGACCGTGGTGGCGTGCACGCACTTCGGTCGACCCAAGGGCAAGGTCGTGGCGCAGTACAGCGTCGAACCGGTTCGCCGACGACTGGGCGAGCTCTGCGCGGGCGTCGAGCTTCTGGAGAACCTGCGCTTCAACCCGGGCGAGGAGGCCAACGACCCGGCGTTCGGCGCGCAGCTGATCGCGGGCTTCGACTACTACATCAACGAGGCGTTCAGCGCCTCGCACCGAGCCCACGCGTCGATCATGATTCCACCGACCCTGGTGCCCAGCGCCGCCGGGCCGAACCTCCAGCGCGAGGTCGAGACGCTCCGGTCGCTGCTCGACAGCCCGGCGCGGCCCTTCGTCGCCATCGTCGGGGGAGCCAAGGTGTCCGACAAGCTCGGGGTGGTCAGGGTCCTGGCCGAGAAGGCCGACACGGTCATCGTGGGCGGTGGAATGGCGTATACGTTCGAGGCGAGCGTCGGACGCACGATTGGCTCCTCGCTGTTCGACCGGTCGCACCTCGACGAGTGCGCGAAGTTGCTCGCCACGGGCAATGTCCTGATTCCGGTGGACTCGCGGGGCCTGGTCGCCGGCGTGCCCTTCGGCGCCGAAGGCGGCGACGACCCGGTGGCGCAGTTCGGCGAGAACATCCCCGACGGCTTCGAAGGACTCGACATCGGTGCCAGGTCCGTCGACGCGTTCAAGGCCGCGATCTCGAAGGCCGCGACGATCCTCTGGAACGGCCCGATGGGGGTCTTCGAGGATCCGCGCTTCGGCGACGGCACCGAGGCCGTGGCCCGAGCCGTGGCCGGTTCCGGCGCCGTCTCGGTGGTTGGCGGGGGCGACTCCGTCGCGGCCCTGAAGGACTACGGCCTCGAGGACGCATTCAGTTTCGTCTCCACCGGCGGGGGTGCATCGCTCGAACTCGTGGAGCTCGGCGACCTGCCCGGACTCAAGGCGCTACGCGAAAGCGCGTTCAACTAGATGGGCGCCGCCGCCAAGCCGCTCGTCGTCGGCAACTGGAAGATGAACCTCGACTTCGTCGAGGCGGTCCACCTGGGCCAGCAGATCGGCGTGATGCTGAAGAACAGACCGGCGGAGCATGCCGAGATCGTCGTGGCGCCACCGTTCGTCGACCTTCGCAGCGTGGCGTCGATCGTGGCGTCCGAGCGCATCGCCATGTCGGTCGGCGCCCAGCACGTCAACATGAACGAGAACGGCGCGCACACCGGCGAGGTGAGCACCGCGATGCTGAAGCGGCTGAACGTCGAATGGGTGCTCGTCGGCCATTCGGAACGGCGCGCGATGTACGCCATGGACGACGCCGCGGTCGCCGCGACGCTGCAGGCGGTGGTGCGCAGCGGCTTGAAGGCCGTGCTGTGCGTCGGCGAGAACAACGACGTGCGCCAGGGCCAGGGCCATGAGCAATTCGTGCAGGCGCAGCTCGAGAGCGCTCTCGCGGACCTCGATCCCCGGCACCACGAGCAGGTGACCGTGGCCTACGAGCCGATCTGGGCCATCGGAACCGGGGTGACGGCGTCGTCGGAGCAGATCCACTCGATGACGGCCCATATCCGCTCGGTCCTTGGACGACTCGGGCTGACGGCGAGTCGTGTCCTCTACGGCGGCTCGGTGAACGCGGAGAACGCGAGGACCATCGTTCTCGAGGGCGGCGTCGATGGTTTCCTGGTCGGAGGAGCGAGCTTGAAGGCGGAATCGTTCATGACGATCGTCCAAGCGTGCGACGACTGCTACGCTGGAAAACGCTGAATCGGAGGTTTTGATGTTCACGTGGACATTCATCGGTATTGAGGCCGTCGCGGCCGTCGGATTGATCTTTTTGGTGCTCCTGCACTCGGGGCGGGGTGGCGGCATTTCCGACTTGATGGGTGGCTCGATGGGCGCCGTCGCTGCGGGATCGACCGTGGTGGAGCGAAACCTGGACCGAATCACTATTGCCGTGGCGCTGGTGTTCACCTTCGCCACGCTGACCCTCGACCTACGTCTGCAGTAGGCGGCATGATCCCGAGAGGATCGATGCTTCGGGCAGGTCTCGCGGGGCTGATCCTGACAATTGTCGTCGTGCCCCTGGCCCTCGGCAGTGGGGCGGCCGAACCGAGCACGAATGATAACGCCAAGACGCTGACGATCTCAATTCCGGGGCCCTTCAACGGCTGCTCATTCCTGGACCAGGGCGCCACCCCGAGCACCGACGCGGTGCTGGACCTGGTTCGGCCCTCGGCCTTCCTGACCAACCCCGGCGGCGACCTCACTGGCGCCGCGGGTCCCATCGCCTCGGCCGAGCTGACCTCGCTCACACCTGAGACGGTGGTGTACACGATCGCTCCGGGTCGGAAGTGGAGCAACGGGGTGCCCTTCAGCGGCATTGATTTCGTCACGTGGTGGCAGCGGGCCTCGTCACTGGCGAGCGTGCAGAGCGACGGCTACCGGGCGATCAAGTCCATCTACGTGACCAACGGCGGACTCACCGTGACCGCGGTGTTCGACAAGCCCTACGCCGAGTGGAACTTGCTGTTCCGCGACGTCGAACAGCCCGGCGCGGCGGCCGGATGTTCGATCTCGGACCTGGTCCACCGCCCGTCGCTCGGACCCTACGTCGTCCAGAGTGCCACGACCTCGCGGATCGTTCTCACGATGAACAAGCTCTGGACGTCGGACGCAAGCCGGTTCGGGCGCATCGTGCTGAACGACGCCGGCGCCTTCCCCAAGTCCTCGGGTGCCAGTTTCGCGAGCTACTCGCTGAGCGTGAACCGGACCCAGTTGGACGCGCTCGGTGCGCATCCGACGGTACTGAGCCGCATCGGCACGTCGAGCGGCATCGAGGAGATGACCTTCGCGCCGTTGCGCCCGATGACGCGCCTGGTGACAATCCGCGAGGCGCTGGCGTGGTCGCTCAATCGTCAGACGATGATTGACCAGCTCTGGGGGGCCGTGACGTTCTCGCCGTTGCCAGCGGCGTCGATCCTATTCTCCCAGGGCCAGAGCGCCTATCCGGGCGCCAGCGCCGGCACTCCGACGAACCAGACGACCACGTCCACGTCCAGCCTGCCGTCGAGTTCACCCCCCGGCCTCGCCGACTGTCTGAGCTGCGCCATCAGTGCGTTTGCGGCGGCCGGCTACAGCCGATCATCGACCCACGGCCTGGCGGACGGCCGCGGGGTGCGCATGTCCCTTCGGGTGGTCGTGGGCCCGAGCGCGGCCGACCAGGCCACCGCCGCGCTGGTGGCCAAGAGTTGGGAGGCGATCGGGATCGCCGTGCACCTGGTCAACGCACCCAGCGACGCCGGCGCCGCGCTGGCGGCCTCGCGGAACGAGGACGACGTCGCCATCTTCACGCGCCCGACCCTCACGACCGCGTCGTATACGGCGCGTTCCTGGAGCGGTCCGGCCTACTTCGACGCGTTCAACAGCGGCATTCGAACGCCGAGCTTCGCGGCGCTGTACTCCACCGCCGTCTCGAACTTCAACTCGGCCGCCGCGAATGTCACGTGGCTCGCGTTGGACCAAGCGATCATGAAGTCCTACTGGGTGCGTCCATTGTTCACTCCGCCCTCCTTGGTGGAATGGACGAACAGCCTCGCCACGGTCTATCCGTGTCTCTCCGTGGTGGGCTTCCTCGACCAGGCCACCGGTTGGACGATCTCACCGGTCTCGACGGGGAGTTGACGAGCTCCAGTGCAATGGCGACAGCGGCTAAACTGAGAATCCGGGTCGAAGTGGCGGAATAGGCAGACGCGCCAGCTTGAGGGGCTGGTG
>PLHD01000034.1 GCA_003138815.1 Acidimicrobiaceae bacterium
TTGACAAACATAGGAGCATCACCACGGTCGCAGTGAAGAAAGTCCTCGAGGGTCCCAACCGCGAGCTCACCACCGAGTTCCTGCGACTCGAGAGTCATTTCTTGTTCACCCACCGGTTCTGTCGAGTGGCACGGGGCAACGAGAAGGGCCACGTGGAGTCGCTCGTCGGTTACCACCGGCGAAACTTCCTCGTGCCGGTGCCGAGCTTCGAGAGCTTCGCCGAACTCAACGCCTACTTGGCGCGGCGCTGCGAAGCGGAGTTGGATCGCGCGCTGCGCGGCTACAGCGAGTCCAAGCGCCAACGCCTCGAGACGGACCGCGCGGCGATGCTGGGGTTTCCGAAGACCGCCTTCGAGTCGCGCAAGGTCTCTTACGCCAAGGCCAACTCGCTCAGCCTGGTGCGCTTTGACCGCAACGACTACTCGGTTCCCACCGCCTACGCCCACCAGGACGTGTTGGTGATCGGTGGCATCGAGACCGTCAAGATCGTGGCCCAGGGACACCTCGTGGCCACGCACGCGCGCAGCTGGGAGAAGGCCCAGACCTTCTACGAACTCGTGCACTACCTGGCGTTGCTCGAGCGAAAGCCCGGTGCCTTCGACGCGGCGCGACCCCTGGAGAACTGGCAACTGCCGGCGTGCTTCTGGTCGCTGCGCCGTCGGCTCGAGGTCGACATGGGGCCAAGCGGTGTGAAGGAGTTCATCAAGGTGCTGCGGCTCTTGGAGCGTCACTCGATGCGCGATCTCAGCATTGCGGTCGAGCGCGCCGCGGTGATGCTGAGTGTCAACGCCGACGTCGTCGACCTGCTCGTTCGCGCGAAGAACGAGACACCGGTCGAGCTGTTCAGTCTCGACGGACACGCGCACCTGCGCAGTGTGCGTCTCGAAGCGCCGAACCTCGCCGCTTATCGCACGCTGACGGCGGTGAACTCGTGAAGCGCCTCGAGGCCAAGTCCATGGTGCTGCTGAAGCACCACCTGAAGGCCCTGCGACTGCCCACCATCGGAAGCGAGTGCGAGAAGGTCGCCGCCCAGGCCGCGAGTGACAACGTGGACCACCTCTCCTACCTGTTGCAGCTCTGCGAACTGGAGTTGCTCGAGCGCGAGCGCAAGGCCGCGGAGCGACGGATGAAGGCGGCGAAGTTCCCGACCACCAAGTCCCTCGCCACCTTCGACTTCCTGGCGAGACCGAGTGTCAACAAGATGCTCATTCTCGAGCTCGCGCGCTGTTCGTTCATCGACGAACGCGAGAACGTGCTCTTCATCGGAAACCCCGGCACGGGCAAGAGTCACCTCGCGACGGCGATCGCGGCCGAAGCGTGCGCCAAGGGCTACAAGGTCCGGTTCTTTCGGGTGACTGAGTTGGTCACGATGCTCATCGAGGCGAAGGACCAGCGGGTGCTGGCGCGCCTCAAGATGCAGCTGTCGAAATTGGATCTCCTGGTCCTTGATGAACTCGGCTACGTGCCCGCGACCAAGGTCGGCGCGGAGCTGCTCTTCGACGTGATCGCTACGGCATACGAGCGCTCGAGCGTCATGGTGACGACCAACTTGCCCTTCGAGAACTGGACCGAGGTCCTGGGCTCAGAACGGCTCACCGGCGCCACGCTCGACCGGCTTACCCACCGCTGCAAGATCATCGAGACGAAAGGAGAAAGTTACCGACTTCAGGACGCCACCAGGCGTTCCCGAACCAGAAAGTCCTAAGAGAAAGTGGCGTCAGCCACGTCCTTGAGGCAGACTTACAAGACAATCATGTGTGGCTGTTTTCGACCAGCGGGCGTGGCTGTTTTGGGCCAGCGTTTACAAGGGGGTCGAGACAGGTCCGTAAGATCATGCGCGGATTCTTGAGCAAGCGCAATCGTTCAGCGTGCGGGTTCATGTCGGGCCCACAACTTTTCACAATGCATAGCGGTTAAATTTCCGTCGTCCGTCTTACGTAGGAAATAGGCCATGCTTTAGATAAGTCTGGTATGCCGTCTTTGACATTGGTGCTGCAATAACCCATTTTGCGGTTTCGCCAACTCCATGACAAAGCTGCACGGTCAACGAATATGGAATGGCGAAGCCATAGTAACCAGCGATGGACGAATGCTTATAGGGATCGTCGGCCTTTCCGGAATCATTGAAAGCCAACTCAACCCATTTCGATTTGATTTGCTCAAACACTCCGGTCGCGGGACCGTTCTTGCCATCGCCCGCTCCAACCGCCCAACCATCTTGGCAATCAACATGATTGAGGGTCACGTCATTCGCACCATCACTACGAACGACACTGGTTAAGAGTCGCGGAGTACAAAGGGCTGGCGTGCTCGGCGGTTGTGTTGGTACGAACATGGAGCCGTTAAAGCGATACCAGGCGTACGTCACGGGACCTCCTGCACAAGAGAACTCACAGGTATCCGTCTCAGCGATCACGAAGTGTCCTTGAACTCCGAAAGCGTCAATCGCAATCGTCGGCTTTGTCGCGTAGTCGAATCGCACCGTGTGCCACTTGCCGCCAACATCTGATATCACCGAAAACCACCCGTAATCAGCTCCGGTCGTCCTAACCACGACGTCAGGGTTGTCGGATCCGGTCAGAGAAGCAAGACTTAATTCATTGAGCGAATACTTGTATCCGTTATCAAAGTTCCCGACTTGATTTTTCTTGAAGTACGTGTTGTCCACAGCAATCCATCGCGCATCGACCAAATGAAAAATCAAGACTGTGAGTCCGTTCTGCCCATACGGTTGTCTCCCGACAAGAACCCATTCGCCTCCGCGGGAATCCAAAACTGGTGTGACGTGATAGAGCTTGCCGAAAGTCTGATAAATCGCGGCTCGCGAAGAAAACGGAGGCGTTGCGGTGGCCGCTGACTGGCCTCCAACAGAGCTAATTGTCGCTATAGCGACCAGAACAATGACGACAGAACTCGTTCGGATTGCTCGTCGGAATCTCATCAAGTGGGCCATCAAGGATGATCATTTCACAACGAATGCCTAGGTAATCGCCACCGATGGTCGAATTCTCAGCGAGAACGGCGCCTATTGACGCCATCCAGTCTCCAGTGATCGGTTGCAGTCACGTCGGGCCACCAATACCAACAATCCCCGAGCAAGTGACGAACTCTTTGTCGGGCATACTTTCGCTGAAGGGGATTGCCGTCCGCTCTATCGTAATGAGGTATTTTCATGACCAGCGTAACAAATGTGCTACGTAAACCTCTGCACATGGCGTATCATATGTGCTA
>PLHD01000016.1 GCA_003138815.1 Acidimicrobiaceae bacterium
CTAGGAACCCAAGGGTGTTCACGTGATAGCCGAGCGCCGTCCCCGGTTCCCACCATGGTGTCTCTTGGGCCAGCGCGCTCGTCATCAGGTCCCAGTCGTACATCGCATCGGGGACGAGGCGATGATGGATCCCCGGGAGGCCCGCTTGATGGCTGAGCAGCTGGGATACGGTCACCGAGTCCTTGCCCTCAGCGGCGAACTCCGGCCAGTGACGCGCCACCGTGTCGTCGAATGCGAGTTGTCCGCGCTCGACCAGTACGAGTAACGACAAGGCGACCATTGCCTTGCCGACGGAGAAGACGTCGACGATGGTGTCCCTTTCCCACGGCCGGCCGCTCGGGTCGGCCTCACCTCCCCAAAGGTCGACCACGAACCGACCCGCGATGCTGACCGCGATGCACGCTCCGATCTCGTTGTGGTCGGAGAAATTGGCGGCGAAGGCATCGCGGACCCCGTGAAACGCCGGGTCGCATTCGCCGAAGATGGACGGAGCCGCCACGTCGGAATACTAGGGCCCCCTGTCGCCGACGAAGGGCACGGCAAGCGACGAATCTGCACCCGACCCAGAGGCGCGTGAGGTACTGAGGCGGTGCTGGTCGATGGCGTGCCGTTGCGCGCTAGACATGCCGCTCCAAGCCCGAATGCCTGCCATCCGCACGGTTCGGCTCAGCCGAGCAGCCTTCGCATCGCGTCTCGTTCAACGGGACTCATGTGCGGGTCGGTCGACTTCCATTCGACGACCGCGGGCAGCTGTGCCCTGACCTGCTGCACGTCGAACTCCTTGAGGAATGCGCGGACCAGGAACGACCTCCCGTTGGCCAGCAGGCCAGATTTGATGCGTCCGGACGGGATGCCCGCCGCGGCAAGCAAGACCCAGGTCAGGGCAACGTCGGTGTTCGGATTACCTCGTGACGCGTTGGACCAATCGATGACGACGGGCCCATCGGGCCCGATCATGATGTTGTTCGGGTGCAGGTCAAGATGGAGGAGTCTTGTCCCGGCGCCGCCCGGGGCGACCTTGCTCCAGTCTGGTGCCGCAATCTCGTGGAGTCTCTTGTGCAAGTCGGCCAACAGCACTGCCTGGTCGCCGATCGTCCAAGGTCGCCTGCCCATCAGCGCGAGCATCGTCGGTCCCTTGATCCGCTCCATGACCAACTCGGTTCCGTCCGTGCTGACCTCGTGGATGGCCGGAACCGGATAGCCGGAACCGCGAACGTGCTCCATGATTCTGGCCTCGACGGCCATCGAACGGCCCCCTCGCGTGCGGCGAAGCACGAGTCCCGTCCCGTACTCGTAGATGTCCGAATCGCGTCCGGATTCGAGGAGCGGTCCGACTTCTTTCACAACGCCAACTTATGCCGGGTGACCGGTTGGCACCGGTCCTCGGAGTCGACGGCGTGAAGCCGTGCGGCAACTGATGGTGACGGTCGTGGTTTACTTTCACCATGAGTGAGACCTCGGCATCGATTCTAGAAGGCAGCTATCCAGCCCTCGCCGCGATGACGCGCGACTTCACGGCGGGCGCGCCACGGTCGTTCGTCATCTCAGCCGAGCGGGAGGAGGTCTATTTCTTGCGCGGCAAGGGGCTTCTTGATCCTTACCTCAATCTGTGGGCGCTCGACGTGTCTGGCGCCGCGCCGGTGGAGCGGCTGGTCGTTGATTCGGCCGCGCTGCTGGGTGACTCGTCCGACGACGTGCCCGAGGTCGAACGCCAGCGCCGTGAACGGCTGCGGGAGACCAGCGCGGGGATTACCGCATTCAGTTGCGACGACTCCCAGCGCTTGGCGACCTTCGCCCTTTCGGGGATGCCTTACCTCGTGAACCTGGAGGGAGACCCTCTGGTGCGGAGATTGGGCGCAGACGTGGGGGTCATCGATCCGCGCCTCGATCCAACGGGTCACCGCGTCGCGTACGTCGCGGGCTCGACGTTGTCGGTCGTCGACGTCGCGACCGGTCACGTTATGGTCCTCGCGGAGTCACTCGATGATGGTCACGTGGGGCTCGCCGACTTCGTGGCTGCCGAGGAGTTCGACAGGTCCCGGGGACACTGGTGGTCGCCCGACGGCACGACGCTGGCGTACGAGGTCGTCGACGAATCGAAGGTCGAAACCGTCTGGCTCTTCGATCCGGCGAGGCCGACGTCCCAGCCGAGCTCGCGGCGGTACCCGAGGGCGGGAACGAGCAACCCCGGGGTCGCGCTTCACCTGACCAGGTTGGATGGCTCGACCCAGGTCGTCTCATGGGATGCCGAGAAGTTCCCTTACCTCGTCACGGCTTCCTGGCCCGTCCGGACGAGCGCCGACGCGACTGGACCGCTGCTGACGCTCATGTCGCGCGATCAACGCCTTCAGGCGATCGTGGCCGTGAACGCCGCCAACGGGCAGACGGACGTACTGCTCGAGACCCGAGATGACTGCTTTCTCGAATGGGTGGACGGCTTGCCGACCTACGCGCCAGACGGGCGACTGATCGTCGGCATCGCCGACCGCGAGAGCGACACGTACCGCCTGGCGTTCGTCGAGGCGGGGACGGTCGCCCCGTTCTCCCCGGTCGGTTTGCAGATTGCAGGGGTCGTGGGCGTCGGCGAGTCGAGCGTGCTCGCTTCGGCGAAGGTCACGTCGACCTCGCTGGTGACGGCCGAGGTCTCCTTCGACGGAGCCGTGCGGATCACCGGAGAGGATTCCGCAGTCACGCGGGCGCTCGCCGGCAGTCCGGAGGGTCTGACGGTCAGCGCCTCGACGAGCCTCGCGACGACGTCGATGTCCTTCCGTATCGACCGAGGCGGAGCGGGTTCCTGGGAAGTGGGCTCGTTCGCCATCGGCCCGACGGCGGCGACGCCGCCAGTGAACCCGCAGCCCCGCCTGCTCGTCGTGGGTCCTCACCGTCTGCAGTTGGCGGTGCTCTTTCCTAGCGTCATGCCCAGGAGTGACGAGCGTCTGGCGATCATCATGTCGCCCTACGGAGGCCCCCACCACCAGCGGGTGGTGGGGGCCGCGCGGGCCTTCGCAATGGATCAGTACCTTGCTGACCAGGGATTCTGCGTGGTGGTGGCGGACGGCCGGGGAACCGGCGGGCGCGGGCCGTCTTGGGACCGATCGATTGTGGGCAATCTGGGTGATGCGCCCGTCGAGGACCAGGTTGCCGCGCTTGACGCGGTCCTCGGCGAGTTCGGCGAGCTGGTCGATCGCGACCGGGTGGGGATCCGCGGATGGAGCTTCGGGGGGTACCTGTCCGCGCGTTGCGTCCTGACGCGCCCCGACGTCTTCCACGCGGCGGTCGCCGGCGCGCCCGTCACCGATTGGCAGTGGTACGACACGGGCTACACGGAGAGGTACCTGGGCCACCCCGACCAGAGACCAGATGTCTACGAGGAGCACAGCCTCATCCCCCTGGCGCCGCGTTTGGAACGTCCGTTGTTCCTCATCCATGGTTACAACGACGACAACGTGCTCTTCTGCCATACGCAACTTCTCTCGAGCGCGCTGACCGCTGCGGGACGACCGCACCGCGTCGTTGGTCTGTCTGGCGTGACGCACATGCCCGTTGATCCGGTGATCGCCGAGCACATGATCCAGCTCGAGATCCAGTTCTTCAGAGAAGCGCTGGGAACCCGACGCGAAGGCGCAGGATCTGATTCGACGTTCGATCCAGAAGTGCCCTGATTCGGCGACGCAACTACTGGTGCGGCGCCGCCATGACCTCGGCGCGCCTCGGCTCGGATCCTGTTTTCGTCAGTTGAGCGGATGATCGTGATCGTCGCCTGGACCGGGCTGTCGAGGTCCAGTTGGTCTAGTCAATTCGCAGGCGGCTGAAGATCACCTGGTCATGCCATTCGCCGCGGCGCCAGAGAGCGCCTCGCCGGACGCCCTCGCTGGTGAACCCGGCCAAGGCAAGGGATCGCTGCTCGGCCAGATTCTCAATGTCAGTGGATGCCTCGACGCGGTTCGCCGGGGAACTTTGGAAGAGGTACTCGGCCAGGATTCTTTGGGCGGAGGCTCCGAGGCCTTGACCTCTGTGCTTCGGGTGAAGGACGATACCGATAACCCAGGCCAGGCTGCGCTGGTTCGGGCCGTGGGGGGTCTGAATCCACGAGACGGTACCGATTGGCGTCCCATCGGGCAACTCCACGATCCTCGATCCACCATTGAAGTTCTTTCCGTTGAGCATCTCTTCGGGAGCATCATCGTAGGTGTCCCACTCGCCCTTCACTTCAGGTCCATCCAACTCTGACAGGAACGCTCCGTCGACCTCCCTGACCTCACGCAGCCTGACCGGGGGAAGCCCTTTCGCGGGGGCCGATGAGTTCACTCCAAGACTCTAACGAGCTTCCCGGGATCACCGTGGTCGCAGCGGATTCGACCGAAGTGTGGATTCTCGCGTGAGCCTGGCGGGCTGATCTCGTGAAGCTGGGGCTGACGGCACCGCTTGTCGCGTCCTATCCGGACGTGGAGTCGACTCATCGGTCGTCCGACGCTCGCACGACCGAAACTATGGACGTCATGGTTTCGGTGGTAGTGACCGCGACGTTGCCGTCGCGCCGGTAATCGCACTCGCTCGTACGGACCCCGCGGGGCCGATGGCCTACCTGATCAGGGTGGCCTCGACGGTGATTTCGGGAACGCCCGCCAGCGCCCTGCTCACCACACATCCGGACTTGGCGGCCAAGGCGTGCTCCACGAAGGTCGCCTCGTCGATGCCGGGAACTCGGCCCGAGGTCACCAATGCGATCGCGGTGATCGTGGGTGCGCCGTCGACCATCCTGAGGGTGACCGTGGCCTCAGTGTGAACCGAGTCGGCCGGGGTATCGGCCTTGGCGAGGATGTTGGAGAGCGACATGGAGAAGCACGCGGCGTGAGCCGCCGCTATCAATTGTTCGGGGTTGGAGCCGGGACCATCCTCGAAGCGGGATTTGAAGGTGTATCCCCCGCTGATTGAATCTCCGGCGGTGAACGTGCCGGTTCCCGTCGGCAGATCGCCCTTCCACTCCGCGGTTCCCTTGGCTGGCATAACTGGCTCCTCGCTGCTCTCTGTCGCCTTGGCGACGGTCCAACTCTAGAGGGATCCGGGGTTTCACGATACCTCTGCGTGCCGTTCGGCCGAATCCAATGCGACGTGGAGATGGTGGTGGGGCTGCAGACTCATCCCACACCGTTCGAGGCCGTGGTCTCGAACGGCCGCGAGGCCAGCCAGCTCGAGCCTCACGAAGACGCCGCCTGATTTTCACGGTGACCCGTTCGCTCACTTCGTGCCGGCGAAGCGCCTGGTACCCCGCCGCGGTGGTGTTCGAGGACTATTGGCGGCGTGGTTGCAGTGGACTGACGACCTCGCTGGGTCTGTTAGGGGACGAAGCTCGCTGGCAATCATTGGAAAGCCACGGCGCCGACTCCAGGACTCCAACGAGCGCCCGAGCCCGGCTTCGGTCGGGACCAACTGATTGCCCGGCTTGGGGAAACGGACTCGCCGGCGGATGGCGAGAGCAACTGAACCCGTCCGCTTCAATCCGACGTCGTATTCCCGTCTGCAGTCCCTTCAAGGGTTGGAGGAAGTTGGCAGCCAATCGAACTGGACTCCGTCACACGATCAAGAGGTGGTGTGGAGGGGGATTCCCGTGCCTGAGCGGACGGGAAGAACGTTCATCGACGATTGGTGGGCACAGACCTCGACAGGAAAGTACTCCACTTCATCCTTTTCGCCCGCGGGAGCGGGAAGAGACTGGCCCGGCGGCACAACCCGAAGCCCTGTGGCCTGCACGCCCTGACCGGGGCACGCCGCGCCCGTGTCGACAACACCAAGAATGGCGTGCGCAGTCCCGTCGTGCGCGAGCGTCACCGTACTTGGGACACCTTGATGCGACGCAGGCTTGCCTAACTGGAGGCCGGCCTTGCCTACGGCCCACACACTGGCGTCGCCGCGCAACGTGCAGGCCTTGGATCCGACGTTGCTGAACTCCAGTGCGTAGTAGGTGGTGCCGGCGGTGCCGTTGCCGTCAAACGCCGCCCAGACGAAAGTGTTGGCGGCGGAGCAGTTGGCAATCGTTGCCGCCGCGGCCGGAGAGCTCGAGGCCAGTGGTCCGGCTACCGTGACCGCGGAAAGCAGGATAGCCGCGCAGGTCAGTGTGGTGTGAAGAGTCATTCGGCTACTCAAGAGTGACGTCATTCTTATGGTGCAACCTCGCTGTTCTTCTTGGCCAGGGAATCGTCGGCTGGAACGAACCCATGTAATCACCGACTCGCAATCCTGACTAGGGTCCATAGACCTCGCCGACAGTAGCGTTGGCGTCGCCCCGAGGTTGGGACATTATCGGTCGCCGTCAGCTCCGCGATTGGCCGCGCCATCTCTTGTGGCCCCGGTAATGGCTCAATCCGCGACGTGGCACCCCACAGCGGTCGTAGTTCAAACTCCTGTTATCGAGTGGGTACGTTGGCTCGACGCGCTGGCTGAGTCCGTGAATGGGCGAGAATCCTCAGCTTCAATGGATGCCGCGACCCTTACTGAGAACTGCACGGTAGGAACCAGTTAGTTGACTCGGTCATTTCGGCCGCTGGCTTGAGCCAGTTTGCAGCGCTGTCGACCTTATTCAGCTAGCGCCGAAACAACGGCTCAAGGGACATCGAGAACCAAGTCTTGCCTGACCACTTCCCCGGCAGGAACCGTCACCGTGGTTGGGCCGGCTTTGGTGCCATTAGCGAAGACACCAGTTATCGTGTACTGACCGGCACTAAGGGTGACCTTTAGCAACTGTCCAGCGGTGAGCGCCATATTGGCGATCGGGGTTCCGGCAAAGTTGGTGACCGTGATTGTCCCAGCGCTCGACCTGCCAATCAGGGCTT
>PLHD01000062.1 GCA_003138815.1 Acidimicrobiaceae bacterium
AAGGCGGGGATCTCCATCCCGCGCACCACCGAAAGCCAGTGGCCCGCACTGCACCACGTGCCGCTGAGCGATCTTCAGCCCGGTGACCTGCTCTTTTACTACAACCTCGACGACGACCACGCGGTCGACCACGTCGTCATGTACGCCGGCAGCGGCCCCTACGGCAAGAACACGATCATCGCGGCGGCCCACACCGGGACCAACGTGGGCTTCGAGCCGCTCTTCACGTTCGGGCTCATCGGCGCCGCCCGGCCCTAGGCACGACGTGGCCGCCCGAACCTCGATCGTCATCCCCGCCCACAACGAAGCGAAGCGGCTCGGCGCCGGTTTCGCGCGCCTGGCCCCGGTNNGTCATCGTCATCGACGACGGATCGAGCGACGAGACCCTGCGCGTCGCCCACGACCTCTACGGGCATCTGCCCCACGCCCTCTTCGTGCAGCAGCCCACCAACCTGGGCAAGGGCGCGGCCGTTCGCCTCGGCATCGCGCTGGCGACCGGGTCGTACGTCATCGCGGCCGACGCCGACATGTCGATCGACCCCCGCCACTTCCCCGAGATCGTGGCCGCACTCGCGACGTCGAACCTCGTGCCCGGCTCGAGGGTCGTGCACGGCCACATCGAGTACGACTCGGCGCTTCGCACCATGGCCGGCGGCGTCTTCAGCCAGCTGGTACGCCACTACACCGGCTCGACGCTGCGCGATACGCAGTGCGGCTGCAAGGGCTTCCAGCGAGGCCCGGCGAGGATACTCGGGCTGCTCGGGACGATCAACGGCTACGCCGCCGACGCCGAGGTGCTCTTCCTCGCCAACCAGCTCGGGCTGAGCGTGAATCCGATCCACGTCACGTGGGACGACGTCGGGGGCTCCCAGGTGAGGGTCGGGCGCGACTCGCTCGCCATGATCCGCGAGCTGCGCGGGCTCGCCCGCGCGAAGTACGTGAACCCGGTCGTCGAGCTCGCGCCCGACGTCGACCCTGGCGCGATCGCAGAGGCCGCACGCCAGGTCCGGATCCAGGGGCTCGTCGTGGCGCGCGCCGAGCGCGACGCCCTGCTCGTCCTGCCGCGCGACGGTTCGCTGGCCGGGCTCTCCATCGCCAACGCGCTCGGCGGCAAGCTCGCCACTGCGGGACTGGACGAACTTCGCGCGCGTTCCTACGAAGCGGTCTAATCCTGGCGCGGCAGCAGCCAGTTCGCCACGAGCTCCGGGGCGCAGTCGCCCCACTCCTCGGCGGTGATCGCGTAGCGTGCGTGGTCCTCCCACGCGCCGTCGATCTCCAGGTACCGCTCGGCGATCCCCTCGCAGCGCAGTCCCAGCTTCTCGACGACCCGGCGCGACGCGGCGTTGCGCGGGATGATGTTGATCTCGACGCGGTGCAGGCGAAGCGATTCGAACGCGTACTGCAGTATCGTCACCACCGCTTCGGGCATCAGGCCCTGGCCGGCGACGGCCTCGTCGATCCAGTAGCCGATGTAGGCCGACTGCAGCGGGCCGCGCTGGATCGACGACAAGGTGATCTCGCCGATGAACCGGCCCCCGAGGAAGATCCCGAAGCCGAACGCGGTGCCGATCTGGCGCTCGCGCTCGCGGATGGCGCAGCGGCTCATGAAGCTGCGCTGGTCCTCGGCCAGGTGCGTCGAGTGCGCGGACCGGGGCTCCCACTTGAGCAGCCAGTCCTGGCATCGTGAGCGGACCTCGTGCCAGCCCTCGTAGTCCTGCTCGTTGAGCGTGCGCAGGAGCACCCTGCGCCCGTGCAGGGTTATCGGCGAGTAGATCGAGCTTCGCGTGGTCACCATTGGGCGGTCCTCACCACTCCATCGTGGCAGGTACGCGCGCCTTACGCACGGTCGCCCCTCAGCAACGACGCCGCGATGCCGTCGAGGATATCGTTTTCACTGCTCAGGAGCTCCTCGACGCCGAACCGGGCCATGACCGCGTCGAGGATGTGGAGGCCCGCCGCCAGCACGTCCTCGCGGCCCGGCACCATCCCCGGGTGGGTGAGGCGCACTTCGGGCGTCTCTGCGCCGAGCTGGTCGCGCCACCGCTCGACGGTTCGGCGCGAGAGGTGTCGATGGTGCACCGCGGCGCGGTCGTAGGTGGCCAGTCCCGCGTCCAGCGCCGCCAGGGTCGACACCGTGCCCGCCAGCCCGACGAGACGGACGTTTGGCGCCACCTGCGCGAACGCGGGCACGGCCGAGAAGGCGAGGTCGAGCTCGGACTCGATCATGGCCCGGGCCGCCGCCTCGCTCGCCGGCGTGACCACGCCGCGCCCCAGGGCCCGTTCGGTCACGCGCACGCAGCCCAGCTGCATCGAGTAGCTGACCAGGGCGCCGTCACGGACCATCGCCATCTCGGTCGAGCCGCCGCCGATGTCGAGGATCACCGTGGTGGCGCCGGAGGGCTCGAGCCCGACGGTGGCGCCCGCGTAGGAGTACGTCGCTTCCTGGGTGCCGCTCAAGATCTCGCTGTCCACGCCCGAGATCCGGCGCGCCTCGAGGAGGAACTCCTCGCCGTTGCTCGCGTCGCGAACCGCCGAGGTCGCCACGAGCAGTCCGCGCTGCGCGCCCGCCTCGTCCATGAACCCGCGGTACTCGTCCAGCACCGCGTAGCTGCGCGCGAGGGCCGGCGCGGCGAGCGTGCCCGATGCGTCGACGCCCTGGCTGAGGCGCGTGATGCGCATCTCGCGGCGCAGCACTCCGCGAGACGCGCTCGCCAGCAGCAGCCGGGTCGAGTTCGATCCGCAGTCGAGCACGGCGACGACGTCAGTCACGGCCGCTCTCGACCTTCAGATCCGGCGTCCCCACGCTCGACGCGACCAGCGCTCCCACCGGATCATCATTTCCCACCAGGAAGTTCGCGAGGTGCGCGTGAAGGCACTTGACGCCGGTGCGGGTGCCGCCCACCCCGCCCGCGGCCTGGGGCGGCCCGACACGCACCGTCGCCTCGAGGCGGCGCTTGGCGTACTCGTCGTGCGTGCGCTGAAGGTGATCGGGATCGACGAGGCCCTCGAAGCGGTGCACCCCGCCTTCGCCCTCGAGGCGGCTGACGGCGTCGTTCAGCTCCGGGTCGACCAGCCAGTAGAGGGTCGGCATCGGCGTGCCGTCTCTCAGGTGCGGCTCGTTCTCGATGACCACGGGTCGGCCGTCGAGTCGGCGCACCACGACCCAGCAGCGACCCGCCAGCGGTCGGCCCAGGAGCTGGCCTAGCGCGGCGAGTTCGTCGGGCGGCGCGTCACGGAAGGTGCTCAACGCCAGAACTCGAGGGTGCGCACGAAGCGCGAGACGAAACTGTTCGAAGCCCCGTGCGCCAGCGGGCGCGTCGCCGTCGTGCCGCTCGACAGCGAGGTGATCGACGAGGGCGCGACGAGCGGCGCGATTCCCGGGTCGCCGGTGTTCGCCGCGACCTGGCCCGCGCTGTCGCCCGGGAGCACCTGGATGAGGCTCTGGCCGCGAGAGACCAGCTGGTACTGCTCGCGCGCCAGCAGCGCGGCCTGGGCCGCCGAGGACACCGACTTGGACTGGACCTGCAGCGCGCGGTCCTGCTGGTTGAGAGCGGCGATCTGCGCGCCGGTCTCGTCGATCACGCTCTGCTGGTGCCAGAGGGCGCTCAGGGGGAACCAGGCGCAGAGCATGACGACCGCGGTGACCACCGCGAGCGGGAGCATCCACTGGTTGTGCTGATGAACTTGAACGTTATGTGTAGCTGACACCTGCCGCCCCCGACAAAGACGTTGCACCAAGAAAACGGGCCTGATCCCCGAGCTGTTCCTCGAGTCTCAACAGTTGATTGTACTTCGCCACGCGCTCGGAACGTGCCGGGGCGCCGCTCTTCATCTGGCCGGCGTTGGTCGCCACCGCGAGGTCGGCGATGGTCACGTCCTCGGTCTCGCCCGAACGGTGCGAGATCACCGTGCTGTAGCGGTTGATGCTCGCCAGGCGGATGGTGTCCAGGGTCTCGCTCAGGGTGCCGATCTGGTTCAGCTTGATCAGGACGGAGTTCGCCACCCCCAGGTCGATCCCCTTCTGGAGCAGCGAGGAGTTCGTCACGAAGTTGTCGTCGCCCACCAGCTGGAGCTGCGCGCCGAGGCGCTTGGTAAGAGTCGCCCAGCCGTCCCAGTCCTGCTCGGCCATGCCGTCCTCGAGCGAGACGATCGGGTAGCGGCTACAGAGGTCGGCCCAGTAGTCGACCATCTCGAGGCTGGTGAGGACCCGCCCCTCGCCGTCGAGGTGGTACGACCCGTCGCGGTAGAGCTCGCTCGCCGCCGGGTCCAGGGCGATCGCGACGTCGCGGCCCGGCGTGCGCCCCGTCGCCTCGATGGCCTCGATGAGGACCTTGACGGCCGCCTCGTTGTCGGGCAGGTCCGGCGCGAAGCCTCCCTCGTCGCCGACCGCGGTCGAGAGTCCGCGCTTGGCGAACACGTCCTTCAGCGCGTGGTACGTCTCGGTGCCCCACTGCAGGGCCTCGGAGAACGTCGCGGCGCCGATCGGCATGACCATGAACTCCTGGAAGTCGATCGAGTTCTTCGCGTGCACCCCGCCGTTGACGACGTTGAACATCGGCACCGGCAGCACGTGGGCGTTCACTCCGCCGATGTACTGGAACAGCGGCAGCTCGCTCTCCATCGCCGCGGCCTTCGCGGTGGCGATGGAGACGGCCAGGATGGCGTTGGCTCCCAGACGGCCCTTGTTCTCGGTGCCGTCCAGGTCGATCATCGCGAAGTCGATCGCGCGCTGGTCGCACGCGTCGTAGCCCTCGAGGACGTCGCTGATCTCGCCGTTCACGTTGTCGACGGCGGTTCGAACACCCTTGCCGCCCCACTCGGAGCCCCCGTCGCGAAGTTCCACCGCCTCGCGCGTCCCGGTCGATGCGCCCGAGGGCGACGCGGCCCGGCCGAACGCTCCCGACTCAAGGTGCACTTCCGCCTCGACCGTGGGATTGCCACGGGAGTCCAGGATCTGGCGGCCTAGGACAACTTCAATCGCGCTCATGACGTTTTCTCCTCTGGTTACGGCCTCCAGGCTACTAGGAGAAGGAATTACCCCTGATCGCGGGCCTCGACGCGGCGAATTTCGTCGGCCAGGCGCTGGGCGCGCTGGCGAAGGACTCCCTCGAGGTCGACGCCCGACCACTGGGCGGCGCTGAGCACCGCGCTGAGCGCGTCGCCCCAGGACGCCGGCGCGTCCGAGGTCGAGCGCGCGTCGTCCGCGGCGGCCGCGTCGAACGTCAGCGCGCGAAGCGCGCGGGTCGCCGCGTCGCGGGCCTCGGGCGCGTCGGGGACCTCGAGGCCGACCTGGTGCGCCTTGCGCAGGAGCTTCGAGTAGAGGGTGAGCGCCGGGAGCTGCCACGCGATTCCGTCGGTGACGCTCTCGCGTCCCTTCTCCTCGCGCTTCAGCACCTCCCACCTCGAGGCGACGTCGTTGGAATCGACCACCGTCACGTCACCGAACACGTGGGGGTGGCGGCCGGTCAGCTTCACCCGCACCGCGTCGGCGATCGTCACGAAGTCGAAGAGGTCCTCCTCGTCGCCCAGCTCGGCGTGGAAGATTATCTGGAAGAGCAGGTCGCCGAGCTCCTCTTGCACGTGCACGACGGCCGGGTCGCCCCGGTGCGCCTGGGTCTCGACCCTCACGAGCGTCTCGAGGGCGTCGAGCACCTCGTAGGCCTCCTCGAGCAGGTGCCGGGTGAGCGAGGCGTGGGTCTGCTCCTGGTCCCAGGGGCACCGCGCGCGCAGCACGCGCGTGAAGTCCACGAGGTCGTCGGTCGCCTGGCCCGCGGTCCTCAGCTCGTCAATCCAGATCGACGTCAGGTGGTCGGCCGCGGCGAACGAGGCGAGCTCGCGCGCGGGCAACTGCACGATCGTCTGATCGTCGAGCCCCAGGTGGTGCAGGACCGTGACCGTGGTCGCCGCGGGCAACCGGCTCGCCACGGTGGCGAGCACCTCGGGCGCGTAGGTCTGGAGCACCAGCAGCGGGCCCGGGCCGCGCAAGGGCTCGCTCGAGGCGAGCGCGTCGAGCACCCGCAGCCCGGCCGTCATGGGGTCGCGGCCCAACGCGGCGCACGCCACGTCGATCACCGAGACGGCGGGCTCGGTGACGGTGCGCACGTCGTCGCGGGCGCGGACGAGCTCCACGGTGCGCTCGGCCACGACCGGCGAGCCCGGCACCACGTAGAGCACCTCTCCGCTCGGCGAGGTGCTCGCGAGCGTCGCCAGGTCGGCCGCGATCGCCTCGTAGAGCTCCTCGAACGAGGCGGCCCGCTCGTACCAGTCGTCGTAGCTCTCGACGTCGTCGAGCCCGGCGGCGGCCGGGTGCACGCGGGTGCGCAGGCGCACCACCGTGGCGGCTGCGATGAGCCTCAGCGTGCGCTGGGTCACCAGGTCAGCGTCCCCCGGGCCCAGCCCGACGACGCGAACGACCGGCAGGCTCACTTATAGGGGGTGGTGCTCGACGACGTCAGTGACTTGGAGGAGTTCACGTCACCGGTCGCGGGAATAGCGGGAACGAACACCGTCGGTCCCGTCGTGTTGAGGCCCCATCGACCGAACGCGGGATCGACCGCGACGCTGGTGTAGTCGTAGAGGATTCTCTCCTTCTGCGTGTTGGCCTTGGTCGCGTTGATGGTCTTCAGGTCGGCGAGCACCAGGCTGGCGGCTTGGACGAAGGTCGCCGGTACGCGCTTGGTCGGCGCGACGAACAGCGCGTAGGTCGAGTTGTTGTAGGAGATGTACTGCGGAGTCGCGGGGAAGGTGTCCAGCTTGGTCGTTCCCACGTCGGCGCGCACGCTGGCGAAGGACGTCGACGTCGGCGCGTAGCAGCCGTAGGCGCCGCCCTTGGACTTGGAGGCGTCGGAGGAGAACTGTGCGGCCAGCGCGGCGACGGACTCGCCCTTCGAGCGCGCGGCGGCGAAGGCGGCGAGCTGGGCGGGGGCGACGAGCGCGATGCTCACGCAGAGGGTGTCGTAGCTCGACGCGTGCGCGGCGAAGTACGTCCTCATCGACGCCGTCGTGAGCGGGATGGTCGAGTTGAGCTTGCTCACGAGGTAGAGCGACGCGGCCTGGGCGACGATCTCGGAGCTGCGCATCTCGGCGGGCATCTCGGCGAGGGCCTTGTCCGACGACGCGGGGCAGCGGTACGAGGCGGCGGCGGCCGACTGGGTCATCTCGCCTTCGAGCGACGACCTGGCCTGGGCCAGCGCCGCGGGGGTCGCGTGGAACTTCAGGTAATCGGTCACGTACTGGACGATGGCGATCCCCTCGATGCGAAGGTTGGCCCACGCCGCCGCTCCGGCGGCGGCCATCGTGGCTCCGCCGGCGCCGGGCGCGTAGCTCACCGGATCGAGCGAGGTGATGTAGCAGTCGATCGCCGGGGTCGACGAGATCGCCGTGAGCTCGGTGCGAAAGGTGTTGGCGGAGACCGACGCCCCGTTCACGCTGAGCCCCGACGAGGCGCTGCTGAGCCCGAAGGCCGCGGCTGCAACCAGGGCAAGGACGAGAAGGACAACGATTCGACGCACCGTTCCATGCTACCGAGTGCGCGCTACTGGCTCGCCACGGCCACCAGTTCGCCGAGGAGCGTCAGGATCGCCCGGGGCGACGCGTCCGCGTTCTCGACTTCGATCCGCAGCTCCTTGGTGACCTCGGTGTACGCCCGCGAACCGTGGCGCCGGCGCAGGCGCAGCTGCTGGCTCAGCGTCAGGTCGAGCGGACCGACCTTGATCACCGGCTTGGAGCGTACGCCGACCTTGGCCGCAAGCACCGACACCGACGTGATTCCCAGCTCGAGGCACGAGAGGCGCAGCTCGCTGAGCTCCAGCAGCCCCTGGGCCGGCGCGGGCAGCGCTCCGTAGCGGTCCTGCCACTCCTCTCGCAGGTCAGCCAGCTCGTCGAGGGTGGTGACGCCCGCGAGGTGGCGGTAGGCCTCGAGGCGCGCGTCGTCGGCCGTCACGTAGTCCTTGGGCAGGTGCGCCTCGCCGGGCACGTCGAGGTTCACGGTGACCACCTCGGGTGGAACGAAGCCCTTGGCGTCGGCGACCGCCTCGGCGACGAGCTGGACGTAGAGGTCGTAGCCCACCGCCGCGACGGGACCGGACTGGTCGTGTCCGAGCAGGTTGCCCGCGCCGCGGATCTCCAGGTCGCGCATGGCGATCTTGAATCCGCTGCCGAGCGCGGTGTTGTCGCCGATGGTGCGCAGCCTCTCGAAGGCCGTCTCGGAGAGGACCTGGTCGGCCGGGTGGAAGAGGTAGGCGTAGGCGCGCTGGCCGCTTCGCCCGACGCGCCCGCGCAGCTGGTGCATCTGGCCGAGCCCGAGGCGCTCGGCGCGGTCCACGATCAGCGTGTTCACCGAGGGCAGGTCGATGCCCGACTCGACGATGGTGGTGCACACGAGCACGTCGAAGCGCCGCTCCCAGAAGTCGATCATGACCCGCTCGAGCGTGCCCTCGTCCATCTGACCGTGCGCCACCGCGATGCGCGCGTCGGGAACGAGCTGGCCGAGGCGCCGGGCGACCTGGTCGATGTCGGCGACACGATTGTGCACGAAGAAGACCTGGCCCTCGCGCAGCAGCTCGCGGCGCACCGCCTCGACGACGGCGGCCTCGTTGTACTCGCCCACGTGGGTCAGTATCGGACGCCGGTCGGCGGGCGGCGTCGTGACCATCGAGAGATCGCGGATGCCGGCGAAGGCCATCTCCAGCGTGCGCGGGATGGGGCTCGCGCTCAGGGTCAGCACGTCGACGCCGATGGTGCGCGACTTGATCGCCTCCTTGTGGCTGACGCCGAAGCGCTGCTCCTCGTCGACCACCAGCAGGCCCAGGTCCTTGAACTTCACGTTCTCGGACAGGAGCCGGTGCGTCCCGATGACCACGTCGACGGTCCCGTCCTGGAGCCCCCGCAGCGTCTCGCGGGCCTCGGCCTCGTCGACGAAACGGCTCAGCAGGGCCACCTTCACGGGGAACCCCGCGAAGCGTTCGCTCAAGGTGGCGAAGTGCTGGCTCGCCAGGAGCGTCGTGGGCACCAGCACCGCAGCCTGCTTGTTGTCCTGGACCGCCTTGAAGACGGCGCGCAGCGCGATCTCGGTCTTGCCGAAGCCGACGTCGGCGCAGATGAGTCGGTCCATCGGGCGCGCCATCTCCATGTCGGCCTTGACGTCGTCGATGGCCGTGGCCTGGTCCGCGGTCAGGGTGTAGGGGAACAGGTCCTCCATCTCACGCTGCCACGCGGTGTCGGGAGCGAAGGCGTGGCCGACCGCGACGGTGCGCTGCCGGTAGAGGTCGACGAGGTCCTGGGCCACCAGGAAGGCCGCGGCGCGGGCCTTGGCGCGGGTCTTCTGCCACTCGACCCCGCCCATGCGCGACAGCGCCGGCGCGTCGCCTCCCGAGTACGGCGTGAGCGCGTCGATCTGCTCGGTCGGCCAGTAGCTGCGGCCGTCCTTGAACTCCAGGATGAGGTAGTCGCGGGTCGTCCCGTTGATCGAGCGCGTGGTGGTGCCCGAGAACCTTGCCACTCCGTGCTGGCGGTGCACGACGTAGCTGCCCACGGCCAGGTCGTCGAAGAAGCCGTCGACGTTGCGCGCCCTCGTGCGCGCGACCCGGTGCACGCTGCGCCGACCCGTGAGGTCGCTCTCGCTCCACACGACGATCTCGGGACTGTCGAGGCTGAAGCCCGAGGGCAGCGAGCTCTCGAGGACGCTCAGGCGGACCTCGAGCAACTTGTCGGGATCGGTCGAGACGTCGAGCCCCTCGCCGCGCAGCTGCTCGGCCATCCGCTCGACGGCGGCGGGGTTGGACGTGAGCACCACTCCCCGGCGCCGCGGCGACCAGTTGCGCACCTGCGCGGCGATTCGCGACGCGTCGCCCTGGACGACCGGCGGCGACGTGAGGCCGAGCGACCCGCCCGAGAGCCCGCCCGCCGACCCCTCGAGGGCGACGTCGATGCGACCCTCGACCACCTCGCCCCACGAGGCGTGCAGCAGCGGTACCTCCGACGTGGCCTGCCAGGTGGCGCCCACGGCGTTGGTGAGCTCGCGCTCCTCGTCGAGCAGCTCCTCGAGCCGGCGGCGCACCCGGTCGGGCTCGACCACCACCAGGGTGGCCCCACGGGCCTCGTCGAGCAGCGTCCGGGGCTCGTCGACGAACAGCGCCATCCAGCCTTCCATTCCGTCGAAGAGCTGGCCCGTGGCGATGCGGTCGAAGGTCGCCCGACCCCACGGCGCGCTGGCCACCATCTCCTCGGCGCGCGCGCGGGTCCTCTCGTCGGGGATCCATTCGCGCGCCGACGCCACCACGGCGACGTCCAGGTCCGCCAGCGACCGCTGATTGGCGATGTCGAACGTGGTGAGTCGCTCGATCTCGTCGCCGAAGAAGTCCAGGCGTATCGGGTCATCACCCTGGGCGGGCCACACGTCGACGATGCCGCCGCGCACGGCGAACTCCGCGCGATGCTCGACCAGGTTCTCGCGCCGGTAACCCGAGCCCGCGAGCCGCTCGATCAACTCCTCGCGGCTCATCTGCGCGCCTCGGCGCACAGTGATCGGGTCACGCAGCTCCTCGGGTGCCAGCAGCTGGGCGATCGACCTCGCCGACGCGACCACGATGCGCGGGTGCGCGCGTTGGCTGAGGCGCCAGCGCAGCAGCGTGCGCGTCGCCATCGCGGCGGCGTCGGGACTGACCCGCTCGAGGGGGTGCGTGTCCCAGGCGGGCCAGAGGGCCACGTCGTCGCCGGTCAGGGCCGCCAGCGCGTCGCGCAGCTGCTCGGCCTCGGTGGAAGTGGCGGTGAGCGCGACGACGAAGGGCGACTCGAGGCAGTACGCCGCGACGGCCAGCGGCGTCGCGAAGTTGCTGGGCGTGAACGATCCCGACGCGTTGGCGTCGCGAAGCGACGGTCCGACCAGTTCGAGTACCCGCGCCAGTCCCTTCGACTCAGCCACGGGCGCCGTTCACCCTGCGCTGGGCGTCGTCGAAGTCATAGTCCAGCAGTACTTCGATGGCGTCGGCGGCGCTGGACACGTCGGTGGCGTGGGCCAACTTGCGCGCGCCGGTGGGACGCTTGAGCACGTAGTCGGCGCCGCGCTCCTTGCTCGGAGGTCGCCCGATGCCGACGCGGAGACGGGCGAACTCGTTCGTGCCCAGCGTCTGGGCGATGGAGCGCAGACCGTTGTGCCCGGCGAGCCCTCCACCCTGCTTGAACTGGAGCCGACCGGGCTCGAGGTCGAGCTCGTCGTGGACGATCACGAGCCGGCTGAGGTCCTCGAGCGACGTGCGACGCAGCAGCGGAGCAATCGCCGCGCCCGACTCGTTCATGAACGTGGTGGGGACCGCGAGGGTGACCGGGCCGCGAGGAGTCTGAATCGTGGCGCTCAGCGCGCGCTGGCGCCGCTCGAGCGAGAGCGAGGCGCCGCGCCGCGCCGCGACGAGGCGCACCGCGTCGCCGCCTGCGTTGTGGCGCGAGCCGGCGTACTCATCGCCGGGGTTGGCCAGGCCGACGATGACCAGGACGCTTTGGCTCCCGCGACGGCCGCCTTCGCGTGAGCGCCGAAGCGCCACCGCGAACTACTCGGCGGCGACGACGGCGACGGGAATCTCCTCCGCCGTCTCGGCGGTGATGGCGACGCGTCCGGGACGGGTCGTCACGACCGAAGCGGCCGGGTCGCCCAGGGCCACCACGCCCTTGGCCAGGACGAGGTCCTCGATGTGGATCGCGTCGCCGGTCTTCAGCTCGGAGATGTCGACCTCGATGTGCGTAGGAATCTGGTCGGGACGGGCCTTGATCTCCAGGCTGAACATCTGCTGATCGACTTCCCAGTCGGCGTGGCGCACTTCGACGGCGTCGCCGACGATGTGCAGGGGCACCTCGGTCACGACCGGCTGGTTGGGGTCCACGACCTGGAAGTCGACGTGGGCGACGGTGCCGCGCACGGGGTGACGCTGGATCTCGCGGGCCATGACGAGGTATTTCTGACCGTCGGCGTCGAGATTGATCAGCGAGTTGAGGCCCTGATCGCCCGACACGGCCGTGCGGAACGCCTTGGCGTCCACCGCGATCGAGACGGCGTCGACGCCGCCGCCGTAGACGACGGCCGGGATCGAACCCGCCTGGCGCAGGCGGCGCGAGCTGCGTGATCCCTTGTCGCGGCTGAGTGACGCGTTCAACGTGACCTGCGGCATGAAAACTCCTCTATCGGATGGCTGGCTCGTCCCGACGTGGACGATGCACAGGAGAAACAGTCTAGCCCGCCGGGCCCGCGGAGCCAGGAGGGCTAAAGCAGGTTCTCGCCCCCGAAGATGTCCGAGACCGAAGAGTCTTCAAATATGGCCGAAATCGCGTTGGCCACGATGCTGGCGATCGAGAGGATCTCGAGCTTCTCGAAGCGGCGCTCCGGGGGCAGCGGCAGCGTGTCGGTGACGATGACGCGGCTGACCGGGGCGTTGAACAGGCGGTCGACGGCGGGCGGCGAGAAGACCGCGTGGGTCGCCATCACCCAGATCTCCTCGGCCCCGTGCGCCTTCAGCAGGTCGCAGGCCGCCACGATCGTGCCGGCGGTGTCGATCATGTCGTCGATCAGCACGCAGTGGCGCCCGTTCACGTCACCGACGATGTGGCGCGCCTCGGCGATGTTGGTGGTGCCGTGCGGACGGGTCTTGTGCACGAGGGCGAGGTCGCAGCCCAGGTGCTGGGCGTAGCGCTCGGCGACCTTCACGCGCCCGGCGTCGGGGGCGACGACAACGAGCTCGTGGGGATTGGCGTTGGCCTTGAGGTAGTCCTCGAGCACCGGCGCGGCGACCAGGTGGTCGACGGGAATGTCGAAGAAGCCCTGAATCTGCCCGGAGTGGAAATCGACTGAGAGCACGCGGGTCGCCCCCGCGGTCTGGAGCATGTCGGCGATCAGCTTGGCGGTGATCGGCTCGCGGCCGGCCGACTTGCGGTCCTGGCGCGCGTAGCCGTAGTTCGGGATCACCGCGGTGATGCTGCGCGCCGAGGCTCGCTTGGCGGCGTCGATCATGATCAGCTGCTCCATCACCGCGTCGTTCACCGGCGACGAGTGCGTCTGGACGATGAAGACGTGCGCCCCGCGGATCGATTCGTCGAAACGGCAGTGGATCTCGCCGTTGGCGAACTCGCGCACGTTGGCCTCGGTCAGCTCGACGCCGAGCTTCTCGGCGATGTCCCGGGCGAGGATGGGATGGCATCGACCCGTGACGATCACGAGACGGCGCTTGGCGAGGGACTCCACAGCGCCAGCGTACAAGGTCACCTGAACTGGCTACGAGGTCCGGTGGTGGAAAGGCAAGACAACCTCGGCGTCGCCGACCTCGCTGCCCGGGTCCAACACCACGAACGAATGGACCCTGGACTGGGCGCCGATGCGGGCGTTGGTGGCCTCCACGGTGCCGACGAGCGTGTTCTCGCCGACCCGGACGTCGGTCAGGCTGGCGTTCGGGCCGATCTGGGCGCCGTGCTCGATGACGCACCGGCCCTTCAGCACGCAGCCAGGCAGCAGCGAGACCTCCGCGGCGAGCTCCACGTCCGCGTCGATGTACGTGTGCCGCGGGTCCCACATGGTGACCCCGCGCTGCATCCAGCGATCGTTGATCCGCGCGCGCAGCACCGCCTCGGCGCCCGCCAGCTGCAGCCGGTCGTTCACGCCCGCGGCCTCGGACGGGTCCTCGAGAATGACGGCGTTGGTGACGTGACCGGCCTCGTGCAGCACGGCGACCAGGTCGGTGAGGTAGTACTCGTGCTGGGAGTTCTGGCGGTCGACGCGGCGTAGAGCCGGCCCGAGCAGGCTCGCGCGCACCGCCATGACCGAGGTGTTGACCTCGCGGATCGCTCGCTGCTCGCTCGTGGCGTCGCGCTGCTCGACGATGCACTGCACGGTGCCGTCCTTGGCGCGCACGATCCGCCCGTAGCCGGTGGGGTCCTCCACGTTGGCGGTGAGCACCGTCAACGCGGCCTGGCTCTGACGGTGTCGCGCCAGCAGCGCGCTGACGGTGCCCGATCGCAGCAGCGGCGTGTCGCCGGGCAGGATCAGCACGTCGCCGTCGTCGATCCCGACCTCGTCCTCGAGCGTCGTCAGGGCGACCGACACCGCGTGCCCGGTGCCCAGCTGCTCGGTCTGCTCCACGAACGTTAGGTGCACGTCGGCTCGGGCGCGGTCGATGAGGGCCTTCTCGACCCAGGTGGCGCCATGGCCCACGACGACGACCGTCGCGCGCGCCTTCTCCTGGGCCGTGGCGTCGAGGACGTAGAGCACCATCGGTCGCCCGCACAGGTGGTGCAACGGCTTGGGACGAGCCGAGCGCATGCGCATTCCCTCGCCCGCGGCGAGAACCACGACGAAAGTCGGTCGATTCACGTACACATCCTTAGCAGCCATTTGTCAACATTCCGAACATGAGATCGATCTGGGCGGCCCACGACGACCGGTACCCATCCCATGGTACGCGGGCCGGTGGCGAGCCAGTTGGTACGCCCCTCGGGTGACGACGGAGCCGCCTCGCAGCGTCCGACGGCCAGGCGACCCTTTCGCGCGGTCACCCAGATCACGCCACCCGGCCGGGCGACGTGATCTGGATGGATCCGTCGCCGAGGCACGCGATGGCGGTCTGGATCACCCGCGCCGTCTCGATCGGATCACGAACCTGAATGGAATCGACGCCGGCCGACTGGACCGGGTAGTCGTTGCCCCCCTCGAAGATCGCGTCGCCGGCGAAGAGCGTCTCCTTGATCGAGATGCCGAGTCGCTCCTGGAGCTTGTGGACGCCGTAGGCCTTGTCGACGCCCTGCTTGGTCACGTCGATCGAGGTGGTTCCGCCCATGCGCACCGAGAACCCTTCCAGGAGCGGTCCGAGGATCGCGAGGATCCTCTGGCGCTTGGCGAAGTCGGGGTCCCAGGTCTCCTTCTCGGACAACGGGGCCTCTTGGCCCAGCACGGAAAGGGTGATCTGGCTGCCGCGGTCCTCGATGGCCTCACCCCAGGTCCTCTCGACCTTGACGCCCGACTCGCGCAGCGCCCGGTCCAGGGACCTGACGATCAGGTCCCTCTGGGACGCGCTGAACGCCTCGACGTAGACCCTCGACCAGCTGGCCCGGTACTCGAAGAGCTGCGTGCCGCACGTGGGGAGCAGGTAGAGGCCCCCGAGCCGATCACCGACCGGCAGGTGGACGAGCAACTGGCGCTCGAACTGGGTCCAGCTGCCTCCAGAGATGATGGCCACCTTCATGACACCCAGGAGGTCGTAGACCAGACCCAGCACCTCGGCGCTGACGGGTGACTTGCTCTCGGCGAGGGTTCCGTCGAGGTCAAAGACAAAGAGCTTCTTCACGACCCTCCAATCGACCTCGCCGCGGACTGCGATCGGGGCGATCGCCGACGAGTCCATGGCCCCGCGCCGTACGCGCTGAACAGGCTCTGCGTTCCAAAATACACACCCCTAGCGGCACCCGCGAAACCGGGATATGGTGACGAATTGGGGACTTTCGGCTCTGGGTTCAGGGGTCGTTGGGGAGCAGGCTTGTACTGATTATCCAAGTATCACCGGATCGGAGGCACCTCGTGGACAGAACGCTCCGGTTGAAGCCAGGATCGCTCGTGAGAACGAGAGAGTTGCGGCGCCCCAACGCACCCTCGAGCGCCGGACCTGGCCGGGGCTCTGGCGTCGACGGGTCGACGCGGTCGTCGCCGAACCACGCGGCGGTCACGGTCGCGATGGTGGGCACGTATCCGCCCACGACGTGCGGGGTGGCCACCTTCACGAGCAACGTCGCGACGGCGATCGCCGCCCCGGGCTCGGGCTGGTCCGTGCGGATCATTCGCGTGCTCGACCGTCCCGAGGCCGAGGTGAGCGAAGAGGTCGCCGCCCAATGGATCGCCAACGACGACGAGTCGCTGCGGCGCTCGCTCGACGTCATCAATTCGTGCGACGTCGTGGTTCTCCAGCACGAGTACGGTCTCTTCGCCGGGCGAGACGGAGACGCCGTGCTGGAGCTGATAAGGCGGGTGCGGGTGCCGCTGGTCGCCGTGCTGCACACGGTCATGACCAACCCCTCGCCGCATCAGCGCATCGTCCTCGACGAGGTGATCGCGAGCGCGTCGATGACGGTCGTGCAGAGCGTGGCCGCGCGTTCGCGCCTGGTGGCGATGCACGACGTCGCCGCCGATCGGGTCGAGGTCATCCCCCACGGCGCCGTGGCGAACGTCACCGGACCGGTGCTGGACGACATTCCCCGACCGGCGATCCTCACCTGGGGGCTGCTCGGCCCCGGCAAGGGCATCGAGCACGCCATCGCCGCCATCAGTCTGCTGGCGGATCGCTCGCCGGCGCCGACCTACATCGTGGCCGGCCAGACCCATCCCAAGGTGATCGCCGCCGAGGGTGAGCGCTACCGCCGTCAGCTGGTCGACCTGTGCGCGGCGTACGAGGTGACCGACATGGTGCGCTTCGACGCCAGCTACCGGGACTGGGCGTCGCTGCGCGCACTCGTGCGCAGCGTCGACGTCGTGCTGCTGCCCTACGACAGCACCGAGCAGATGAGTTCGGGCGTGCTCGTCGAGGCCCTCGCGGCTGGCCGGCCGGTCGTGGCCACGAAGTTCCCTCACGCCGAGGAACTGCTCGCGGGCGGGGCGGGCTTGACTGTGCCCCAGGGGGATTTCCACGCCATGGCCGGCGCCCTGGACCGCGTGCTGTACGAACCAGGGCTGGCGTCGCTGATGTCCCGGAGCGCGCTGCGCGAGGCGGCCAAACTGCACTGGCCCGTCGTCGGCGCCGCCTATCGCTCGCTCGTAGCTGAGGTGATGGCGTCGAGCGGGGTCGGGGTGTAGTGGGAACGGACGACGACCTCCCGCCTCCGACGCCGTCGCTGCGCCACCTGGCGCGGATCTGCGACGCGAACGGGATCTTCGAGCACGCGCTGCTCGACCAGCCCCGGCGCGAAATTGGCTACTGCACCGACGACGCCGGGCGTCTGCTGCGGGTGGCGGCGCGGCTGCCCTGGGACCCCGACTCGGCGCGCCTGACCCACGTAGCCCTCGGCTTCCTCGAACGGGCCCATCTCGCCGAGGGCACGTTCCGCCTGCGCCAACGGCCCTCTGGCGAGTGGACCGACGACCCGCCGACCGATGACGCGAACGCCCGCGCCCTGCTCGGGCTCGCCACCGCCGCCGCGTGGTCGGCGTGGCCGCACGTGCGCTCGAGGGCCCTCGAACTGTTCGATCGCGCGTCGGCGTTCCGCTCGCCGTACCCGCGCGCCACCGCCTACGCGGCCCTCGGCGCGGCCGACTTGCTCGCGGCCTTCCCCGACCACCCCGGCGCGCTACGACTCGCCCGCGACGCGTCGAACCTCGTTGGACCCGCGGACGAGGACGACGCATGGCGCTGGCCCGAGCCCCGGCTGAGCTACGCGAACGCGCTGCTGCCCGAGGCGGCCCTGGCGGTGGCGAACGCGTTAGGGGACCGACGGGCGGCGAACGATGCGCTCGGCCAGTTGGACTGGCTCGTGAACGAAGAACTCCTCGGCGACCACTTCAGCTTCACCCCGGTCGGCGGGCGCGGGCCGAACGACACTCGCCCGTCCTTCGACCAGCAGCCCATCGAGGCGTGGGCCATGTGCGAGGCGTGCGCGAGGGCCCACGACCTCACCGGCGACGCACGCTGGGCCGACTCGGCGCGCCGAGCCGCCTCGTGGTTCCTCGGCGACAACGACCTCGGCCTGGCGATGTTCGATCCAGCCACCGGCGGGGGCTTCGACGGGCTCGGGTGCGACGGCGTGAACCGCAACGAGGGCGCCGAGTCGAGCATGGCCTACGTCGCCGCGATGACCGTGCTCCAGCGGATCGCGGCGCAGGGCGCGACGGCGCCCGGAGAGGTCCAGCCGTCGCGGCCAACGAATGCGCTTCAGGCGGCGAGCAACGCGTCGAGCAGATGACTGACCCGGGCGGTCGCCGCGCCGATGCACCGATCCGCGGCGCCGTAGGTCAGGTACACGTGGTCCCCTTCGCGGTGCGCTCCCTGGACGAACATGACGTTGTCCACGTCGCCGCGGCGTTCCCACTCGAGCTCGGGCTCGAGGAGAGGCTGGGACAGTTGGCCGATGACCCGTCCGCTCATCTGATCGAGCAGCGCGAGATTGACGGTGTAGGCGCCGTCGGAGCGACGCTCGTGGAAGAAGAGCAGGAATCCAGCCTCGGTCGCGATGGGCGGAGCCCCGGCCCCGATCCCGAGGGCCCCCGGAGCCGGGCGGATCAGCGTGTGCGACTCGAGGTCGCTCAGGTAGGCGTCCCAGTACTCGGGACCCGCGCGCCACAGGTGATCGAGGTCGTCGAAGACGGCCAACTGCATGTCGGGGTGGATCCGGTGGATGAGCGCGACGCGCGAGTCGCCCAGCGTGAAGACGATCGCGTCCTTGTTGGCCACGTCGTGGGGTCCGAGCAGCCGGCCGGTGTCCTCGTCGACGTGGAAGCGCACGCCGTCCCACGACAGGTGGTGGGCACCGATCCGCCACGGGCGTCCGCTCTCGTCGGGCGGGAGATTGGTATAGGTCATGACGATGCGCTCGTCGGCGCCGCTGCGCACGCGCTGCACCCGGGGATCCTCGAAGCAGTGCACCCCCAGGGTGTTCGCGCGGCACAGCACGTAGGCGAAATCGTAGGAGCGGCCGTCGCGGGAGGTGAACACCAGGATGTCCGACACGTAATCGAGGAACCGCGGGCCCGGCCCCTCATTGAGCCGGTAACCGTCGCGTACGCCACGCGCGAAGAGGTGGAAGACGCCGTCGTGGTGCAAGAGACCGGCGTTGAAGACCGCTCCGTAGCCCGGTACCGAGCCCGCTTCTACGATGGGCCGGTCGTGGAGCCGACTGGCGATGACCTCGCCGTCAAACACATTCATCGCCATGACCTTGCTGGCCCTCCCGTGGCTCGCGCACGTCAAAGCGCACGATCAACTCAGTTGGTCTCAAATCGTAGAAGTGAAAAGCTACCAAAAAGGGGATACCAGTGATGATGCCCGACGACTCTCGAGAGTTGTTCCAGCGCCACGATCGCAATCCGATCATCAGCGCCTCGGACTTCCCGCACACCGTGAACGCCGTGTTCAACCCCGGCGCCACCGAATTCGACGGACAGACCTTGTTGCTGCTGAGGGTCGAGGACCGCACCGGCAGCTCCTCGTTGGTGGTGGCGACCAGCGACGACGGCATCACGAACTGGAGGATCGACCCGGAGCGCGCGCTTCCGCGCCAACTCGATTTGGTCGAGGAGCACTGGGGAATCGAGGACCCGAGGATCACCAGGATCGGTGACGAGTACTTCGTCGTGTACGTGGGTTACTCGACCTACGGTCCGCTGGTCCTGCTCGCCAAGACCCGGGACTTCATGACGTGGGAACGCTGCGGCGTGCTCCAGCCCGCCGATGACAAGGACGCCGCCCTCTTCCCCACCACCTTCGACGGGCGCTGGGCGCTCATCCACCGCCCGGTGCCCGCGACACCGGACTTAGGAACGCACGTGTGGCTCTCGTTCAGTCCCGACCTGCACTACTGGGGTGAACCGCGCGTACTGCTCGCGGCGCGGCGCGGGAGCGCCTGGGACGCCAACAAGATCGGACTCGGTCCCCCGCCGCTGCTGACCAAGGACGGCTGGCTGATCTGCTACCACGGCGTTCACCAGACCGCCTCGGGGTCGATCTACCGCCTCGGACTGGCCATGCTCGACCAGGATGACCCGGCCAAGGTGCTCGCGAGGTCGAGCGAATGGGTCCTCGGGCCCTCGGCGCCCTACGAGCAATCGGGCGACGTCCCCGGCGTCGTCTTCTCGTGCGGTTGGGTCCTGCGCGACGACGGCGACACCCTGCACCTCTACTACGGCGCCGCCGACAGCGTCGTCGGCGTCGCCGAGACGAGCCTCGCGAAGCTGCTGGGCCATCTCGAGACGCATCCGGGCCCGCTCGAGCCGTCGCGCAGGCGCCTGGGCGACCCCTGAGCGACCTGATGCCCGTCGACGAGCGAGGCGGTGCGACGTCGCCGGGGGGTGGCGCGCCTCGCGCCGCGTCCGTCTTCTACGATGCCAGCGTGAGCGATTACTCCTACGACGAGTTCTCCTTCTTCCCCGAGAACCTCGGCGAATGGGAGCTGGACGTGCCGATTCCCAGCGTGAGGCGCTTCTTCGTCGCGGTCGACGGGCTTCGCCAGCTGAGCGGACTGTCCTGGGGCGACGCGAGCCCCGAGCTCGTGCTCCTGCACGGAGGCGCGCAGAACGCCCACACCTTCGACACGGTGGCCCTGGCCCTGCAGCGGCCCCTGGTCGCGATCGACCTGCCGGGCCACGGCCACTCCGACGCGTCGCCCTACGGCCCCTCGGCGATCGCGAGCCACGCCAGCGACGTGGCGATCGCCCTCGAGCAGCTGATCGACGGTCCGCGGGCGCTCGTGGGGATGTCGCTCGGCGGCCTCACGGCGATCCTCGTCGCCCACGCGCGGCCCGACCTCGTGAGCTCGCTCGTCCTCATCGACATCACCCCGGGGGTGAACCACGACAAGGCCAAGCACATCACGGACTTCATCAACGGGCCGGCGTCGTTCGACGACTTCGACGCCCTGCTCGAACGCACGGTCGCCTTCAACCCGACGAGGTCGGTCTCGTCGCTGCGAAGGGGCATCCTGCACAACGCGCTGCGCCGGCGCGACGGCTCCTGGGTCTGGCGCCACCAGCAGCACCCCCCGTCGACGCTCGTCGCGCCCGATCCCGGCGACCTCTGGTCCAAGCTGGCCGAACTGACGATGCCCGTCACGCTGCTGCGGGGAATGGCGTCGGGGTCCGTCGTCGATGACGACGACGAGGCGGAGCTGCTGGGCCGCCTGCCCGGGGCCCACGTCATCCGCGTAGCGGGGGCCGGACACTCGATCCAGGGGGACGCTCCGTTGGAGCTGGCCGCGCTGCTGAACCGGTTCTGTGTCTGAGTTCCCTGGCTGGCGGGGGAGGGCTCGAACCTCCAACCTACGGATTCAAAGTCCGTCGTTCTGCCGATTGAACTACCCGCCAACGCTGGTACCTGGCAATCTTCAAAGATTCTTAAGGAATTACTGGCGACGCCTCATACCAAACAGCAACACTAGAGCCTGACCCACCATCCGACGAAAGACGCCCGTGACCTTCGTGCCCACCCCCACTTCCTACGTCGCGATCGTCGATGATGACGGCGCGATCAGGGCCGCGCTGGGACGCGCCCTGCGGATGGAGAACTACGACGTCGAGCTCTTCGAGGACGGGTCGAGCGCGCTCAAGGCGATCCAGCTGCGCGCTCCCGACGCCATCGTGCTGGACCTGCAGCTGCCCGACATCGACGGGCTCGAGATTTGCCGGCGCATCCGCCGCGCGGGCGACACGACGCCGATCCTGATGCTGACCGCGCGCGACGCGGTCAACGACCGTGTCGAGGGCCTCGACGTCGGCGCCGACGACTACCTCGTCAAGCCATTCGACCTCGCCGAGCTGCTGGCGCGCCTGCGCGCGCTGCTGCGCCGGCGCAACGTCGGCGATGGCGAGGAGACGGTGCTGCGCTTCGAGGACCTGAGCCTCAATCCCCAGACCCGCGAGATCCGCCGCGGCGCGCGCTCGATCGAGCTGACCAAGATCGAGTTCGACCTGCTCGAACTGTTCCTCCAGCACCCGCGCCAAGTGCTGACGCGCGATCAGATCCTGGACCTCGTCTGGGGCTACAACTTCGACTCGGGCACGAACTCCCTGGCGGTCTACATTGGCTACCTGCGCCGCAAGCTCGAAGAGGGCGGCGAGGAGCGGTTGATCCAGACCGTGCGCGGCGTGGGATACGCCCTTCGCAACCCGTGACCTTTCGCACCCGCGTCATCGCAGCAACCGTGGGCGTGGCCGCGCTGGCGGTCGTCCTCGCGTGCTTCGCCTCCTTCCTCACGACGCGCAACGCCCTGATCAACTCGGTCGACCAATCGCTCGAGCAGGCGTCGCACGCGTCGAACCTGCGACACCTCGACGGCGACACGGACTTCACCGGCTCGTTCTTCGAGCTTGTCCTCGCCGACGGCCAGACCACGCCCACGTCCAACATCCCGATCGACAAGACGATCCGCAGCGTCGCCAACGGCGAGGTGCAGCAGGTGATCCGGACCGTGGTGATCAGTGGCGAGTCCTACCGCGAGCTGATCGTGGCCCTGCCCGCCAACTCGACGATGAGCTGCCCAACCGGACCCGGGTTGTGCGTCGTCCCCACGACGTCGGCCCAGCTCTTCATCGTCAACATCCAGGGTCAGGTCAACGAGCTGGTCCACCTCGTGGACACCCTGCTGGTGGTGGCCGCGGCCGGGCTGCTGCTGGCGCTGGGCCTCGGGATCATCATCGCTCGCACCGCCCTTCGCCCGCTCGAGGAGGTGACCAACGAGATCGAGGAGGTCGCCGAGATCAACGACATGCGCCACCGCATCGCCGAGGGCGGATCGGACGAGCTCGGACGCCTACGCAAGGTCTTCAACAGCCTCCTCGCCTCGGTCGAGAGCAGCCAGAACCTCCAGCGCCAGCTGGTCGTCGACGCCAGCCACGAACTGCGCACCCCGCTGACGTCGCTGCGCACGAACGCCCAGGTCCTCTCGCGGGCCGACGAACTGGGCAGCGACGACCTCCACCAGCTCACCGACGACATGGTCGCCCAGGTCGACGAGCTGGCCGCCCTGGTGACCGACCTGGGCGAGCTCGCGCGCGGCGAGCGAAGCGAGGGGGCCGTCGAATCACTGCGCCTCGACGAGTGCGTCGACGAGTGCGTCGACACCGCCAGGACCCACGCCAGGATCAAGGACGTCGCCATCGACGTCCACACCGAGCCCTCCACGGTCCTCGGACGTCGCGACCGGCTCGAGCGCGCGATCAGCAACCTGCTCACCAACGCCGTGAAGTTCACGCCCTCGGGGGGGACGATCGTCGTCACCTCGAACGCCGGCACCGTGACGGTCAGCGACAGCGGACCGGGAATAGCCGAGGCCGACCGGCCCTTCGTCTTCGACCGGTTCTGGCGTTCCGCGTCGGCGCGGGCCCTTCCCGGATCGGGGCTCGGCCTCTCGATCGTCGCTCAGGTCGTCGCCGAACTCCAAGGGACCGTCACCGTCGACAGCGACCCGGCCCTCGGCGGCGCCCGCTTCACCATCTCCCTGGCGAATCAAGAGGGCAACTAGCGGCCCGGCGCGGCCAATTTTGTTGATTTTCTTACGTGACGGCTGCCCAGGGCTTACCTGGCGCTGTCAGAATCTATGGACCGCTCATGAGCCCCCTTCCCCGCACCCCCCAGCAGCGCGACCGCCGTTTCGCCCGTGTTCGCCGCCTCACCCGGACGTTGTTCCTCGGTTCGGGCGTGCTTTCGGGCGTCCTGGTGGGCTACGTCGCGAGCAACGCCAAGCCCGTCGTGACGATTCCGGTTCCCACGGCCGCCCCGACCACGACCGCCCCGACCACGACCGCCCCGAGCGACGAGTCGAGCGGTGGCGCAAGCGCCACCACGACCCCCTACACCGCGCCCACGACCGTTCCCGTCACGACGACCACGGTGTGCACGACGACCCCGTCGGGCCATACGACGTGCTACTAGACGTCATGAAGTTCGAGATCTGGGGCCTCACCGGCACCCTGGCCACCGAGCGGGCCGAGCAGATGCCCTTCGCCGAGCGGCGCCTGTGGCACTGGCTCGACACCTTCGACGCGGCGTGCAACCGTTTCCGCGCCGATTCGGAGATCTCTCGGCTGAACGTCCACGGCGCTGAGGCCGTCGCCGTCAGCGAGACGCTCGAGCTGGCCCTCGACGCGGCGCTGCGAGCCGGACGTGCCACCGACGGGCTCTGCGACCCCACGGTGCTGCCCGCGCTGCTCGCCCTGGGATATGACCGCGACTACGACGAACTATTCCGCAGCGGCGGCGGCGCGGCCGGCGAGCCANNCCAGCGCGAAGGCGCTCGTCGCCGACATCGTGGCCGCGGAGATATCCCCCCACGGCGGCGTCGTCGTCGAGATCGGCGGCGACGTGGCGGTGCGTGGCGCGGGGCCCCAGGGCGCGTGGGTCATCGGCGTGAGCGACACGCTGGCC
>PLHD01000075.1:0-44715 GCA_003138815.1 Acidimicrobiaceae bacterium
CGCCGGTGACCGTGACCTCGATTATCGTCGGTGGCCATGGTTCGAAGTGCGATGGATCGAAGGGCAACGGTGGATCAGTGAGCCTTAGCTTCGGCAAGGGTGGATCACAGAGCCACGACTTCGGCGGCCGTCACTCCGGTGGCCGTGGTTCGTCAAGGAACGGGAATTTCGGTAGGTAACCTCGCTTCCGCGAGGTAAACAACTCATCCAGCTGTCCCGTGATTTCGCAGTCCGATCTCACGGGACAGCTGGATGAGTCGTCTGCGGCGTCGAATCGGGCCGCCGCGGACCCGTGTCAACCCCGGCGTCGACGTGAGGCCCGGGCCCGGGCGCGCAGCACCATCCGAACGAGGACCAGCACGCCCAGCACGACGACGGTGGCGTTGACCGCGGGGACCCACCGCACCTGCTCATCCTTCACCACGTAGGCGCCGACTGGCAGTACCACGCCGCCGAATCCCCCGCCCAAGCCGGTCGACTGCCCTGCGGGCTCGGGCGCCACCGCTGCGGGCTCTTCGCTCTCATTGTCGTCGCGCGTCGGGACCGTCGGACCTTCGCCGCCCCCTCCTCCCCCGGCGACCAGCGCCACCGGTATCAGCATGACGCCGTCCTTTTCGTAGGCGGGCCCGAACGCACGGCCCGCCGTAAGGTTCTGCGCCACCTTGCTCATCAACTCCTGGACATCCATGTGGAACCTGCTTTCTTCAGTCTCGCTCGCACCGCGCGAGCCGTGGTGATCGTAAGGTCAGCGAGCGCCCGGTGGCCGTCGACCTTGGCGTCGCGCCACCCATCGACGACGAACGCTCGTCCGGGGATCCGGTGTCGCCGACCACGGCGCCGTCACGACTTCCCGTGTCGCCGTCCGGCGACGGCGCCGATCGCGGGCGCGACGGCGATCCACAGCCCGATGGTCACCACCATCGAGGTGACGTAGCCGAACGGGTGGACTCCGACGTCCTGGTGGGTGATGCCGGCGAAGATCATGAGCACCCAGGCGCTCACGAAGAACAGCGGGCCGGCGGACACCAACCGAAAGAAACTTCCCATCGCTCACCTCCTGGCGGGGCAAGGCGGCCGAGCCCTCGGGGCCATAGTAGGTTCAAACGTCGTTCGCCCCGGCTGGCGCGCTGGACCGAGGCACGCCCGGCGCCGCTTCTCACGGCGAGGACTCCGCCGCCGCGGTACCGGTCTGGAACGAGTACGGCGGATACGAGTCGACGAGCGACGCCAGGTAAGCGATCAGCCGGGCCTCCCACCGGACCATCCCCCGCTCGAAGTTCCACAGCGAGGCCGGATAACGCTCGCTGACGAGGATCGAGATCGCCGCGATCACCCAGACGAACCAGCCGACCACGCCGTACAGGAAGAGCACGAACGCGCTGGGGATCGCCTTGAGGATCCTCACCAGGCAGGAGCCGACACTCGGCGAGCCCGAGCGGGCGATCTCCAGGCGGACGTTCCGCTGGGCGCCGTCGGGGAGCTTGTCGGTCAGGAGGGCCAGGTAGGCGATCAGGCCCACCGCGAAGCCGATCCAGCGGGTGACGCGCTCGCCGTCCTCGGCGAGGTACCGCTCGCCGCCCTTCTGGGCCACCAGCACCGCCGCCACGACGGGAAAGCCGAGGTAGAAGAGGCCCGGCCAGCTGCCGGACGTCCCGATCCACGACAGCAGCGCCAGGATGGCGACGCGCAGGAAGACGAGCGCTCGGCTCATGGTCGCCGGGCGCTCGACGTCGAATACCACGGGGTACGCGCTCACGCTTCGACCGTAGAGGGCTGCGGGCGATGCGCCCAAGGTCGAAGGTCACAACGTCGGGTCCAAATGCACCCCGGCCGTCGACGGTGCGGGCGCGAATGTCCGCCGCGACGTGGCGTTCCGTGGAACCGGACCCGGTGCCCTCTGGCGATCCCCGTCCGACGTCGGTGCCGCGGACCGAAACGCACCTCACATGTCGAGTCCGCCGTTGACCGGGATCACGGCGCCTGTGATGTAGGCGGCGCGGTCGTCGAGCAGGTTGATCACCGCGAAGGCCACCTCTTCGGGAGTGCCCAGCCGGCCGACCGGCACCTTCGCCACGATCTGGTCGATGATGTTCTCGGGCACCGACGCCAGCATGTCGGTACTGATGAATCCGGGCGAGATACAGTTCACCGTGATCCCCTTGCCCGCGAGCTCGAGGGCCAGCGACTTCGTGAGTCCGAAGAGCCCCGACTTGGCCGTCGCGTAGTTGGCCTGGCCGACGTTGCCCGTCTGACCGATGATCGAGCTGATGTTCACGATGCGCCCGGACTTGCGCTCGACCATGTGCTCGATGACGCCCTTGACCATGTAGAAGCACCCCGAGATGTTGATCCGCATGACCTGGTGCCAGTCGTCGACGGTCATCCGACGCACCGTTCGGTCGATGTTGATCCCGGCGTTGTTCACGAGGTAGTCGACGCGCCCGTACAACTCGATGGCGTCCTCCACGTACTGCGTGCATTCGTCCGGATCGCCTACGTCCACCCGGTGCACGCTGACCGACCCGCTCATCGCCGCCGCGGCCTCGAGGGTTGCCTTCGCCGACTCCTCGTTGGACAGGTACCCCGCGGCCACGTGCACGCCCATCTCGGCCAAGCCCAAGGTTATGGCCCGCCCGATTCCTCGCGTGCCACCGGTCACTACGGCCACTCTTTGCTCAGTCATCGCAACCACCCCCTGCCTCACCCTATCCATCCGGGATTGGTCAGGATTCTCAACAACACATAGTTCTCAAGTGGTTGGCATAGTTTGTGACCTCGACGCGACTCACGGCTCGGCGAGAGAGATGACGTGATGCGTGCGACGCAGCGAGTCGGATTGACCGCGCGTTGCGACGCGCGCGACGGCGCCCGGGACGGCGCACGCTCAACGCACATCGAACGCGCACTCGACGTGAAGATCACCACGGTCGATCCAGCGGCGCCGAGCGCTGCCCGGCGCGAACAGGTCGCGCCGGGAATTCCTGGAATCGCCTAAGCGACTTCCGAAAGCGCCTTGGCGATGATCATGGTCTCGCTGTCGAGCGACGTCGGCTCGTGCAGTCGCGTGACGTCCAGGTCGTCGATCTGGGTCAGCTGGTCCTGGATCGCCTCGGGAGTGTTCTCCTTCAGCACGACGCCGTAGGTCTCGGCCACGAAGATCCGCGCGATCCGTCCGCCCGCCACCGAGTAGATGTGCCCGTTCACCGTGCACTCCTCGTTCGTGAGGTACGCCACGAGCGGGCTCACCGTCTCGGGCGCCACCTTCGCGGCGAGGTCCCCGAGGATGCCCTCGGTCATCCTGGTCAGCGCGATCGGCGCGATGGCGTTGACCTTGATGCCGTGCTCGGCGCCCTCGATCGCGAGGACCCGGGTGAATCCGGCGAGGCCGGCCTTGGCGGCGCCGTAGTTGGCCTGGCCGAAGTTGCCGAAGAGACCCGACGCCGAGCTGGTGTTGACGATGCGGCCGTAGCCCTGGGCGCGCATGAGCGCGAACGCCGGCTGGCTGACGTAGAGGGCGCCCTTGAGGTGCACGTCGATGACCTGGTCGATGAAGGCGGCGTCCATCTTGTGGAAGGCCTTGTCGCGCAGGATGCCGGCGTTGTTGATGAGCACGTCGACCCGGCCGAACGCGTCGAGCGCCGCCTGGACAATCGCCTCGCCGCCCTCGGCGGTGGCGACGGAGTCGTGATTCGCGGCCGCGCTGCCCCCGAGGGCCGTGATCTCGTCGACGACGCGCTGGGCGGCCGACGCCGACGAGCCGCTGCCGTCGAGCGCGCCGCCGAGGTCGTTCACGAGCACGTGGGCGCCGCGGCTCGCGAGCAAGAGCGCGTGGCTGCGTCCGAGCCCGCCGCCGGCTCCGGTGATGATCGCTACCCGTCCGTCAAAACGTAGTTCCGTCATGTCATCTCCTTGTTCGTTACGTCTTCATTGATCGAACTTGTGCCGGTCGCGTGCCCTCGAGCCGGCCGGGAGCGGCCCGCGCGTCCGAGGAATCGGCTGACCGTGCGAGCGAGGGCCTGAGCGGGCTCTGGAAGCTGCAGGTCGTGGCCGCCCGCGAGCATGACGAGCGAGGCGTCGGGGATGCGTCGGGCCAGGGACCGGCTGTTGGCCGGCGGCGCGACGCTGTCGTGGGTGCCGCACACCACCAGCGTGCGTGCCGTGATGGCCCCGAGGAACGGGATGCTCGACCAGCTAGAGATGGCCATCGAGTGCCACAGCGCCCCGACGGCGTCGGACCACGTGCTGGCGTCGCTGCCCAGGGTCGCGTTGTCGAGTGCGTCAAAGCCGCCGAGCGTCGCCCCCAGGCCGCACGACGTGGAGACGAGCACCAGGCGGCGAACGCGCGCCGGGTGCGCGACGGCCAGCTGCTGGGCGACGGCGCCGCCGTGCGAGAAGCCGAGCACGTCCACGCGCTCGAGACCGACCTCGTCGAGCACGGAGGCCGCGACGTCGGCGAGCTGCGCGATGGAAAGGGGCAGGCACGGCACCGGACTTCCACCAACGCCCGGCGCATCGAAACTGACGACGGTGCGCCCGCTCAGCGCCTCGACGAACGGCTCCCAGCTCTCGAGCGGCCGGGTGAAGCCGTTGAGCAGCAGCAGCGGGTCACCGTCGCCCTGCACGCGGACGCGAACCTCGAGCCCGCCCGCCGAGACGACGACCGAGTCGCGCCTGCGCGCGTCGAGGCTCGTCACGCTCGGTCGAGCACGTAACTACCGGGTGCCGCCTCGAGAGANNTCGGCGCCGATCCACTCGGCCCAGTCGTGCCACCACGTGTCGTCGATCAGCTTGGCCGCGTGCTTCCAGTCCAGGGGATCGACCGGGCGCTCGTCGTTGGACCAGAACTTGGCCTTGGGGCTCGGCGGGTTCACAACCCCGGCGATGTGCCCCGACGTGCTCAGCACGAACTTGTTCGGGCCCGAGAACATCTGGGCGGTCTTGTAGCCCGAGGCCCACGGCACGATGTGGTCGTTGACCGCCGACACCACGTAGGTGTCGACCGTGACCTTCTTGGGGTCGAGCTTGGTGCCGCCGATCACGAACTCCCCGCGCGCGAATTCGTTGTTGAGGTAGCAGGACCTCAGGTACTGCGAGTGCATCTTGGCCGGCATGCGGGTGCTGTCGCCATTCCACACGAGCAGGTCGAAGGCGGGCGGCTGCTTGCCCTGCAGCCAGTTGTTGCCGACGTACTGGAAGACCAGGTCGTTGGCGCGCAGCGTGTCAAAGACGTGCGCCATCTGGTCGGCCTCGAGGTAGCCGTCCTTGGCCATCTGCTCCTCGAGGCCCGCGATGGTGCTCTCGTCGGTGAAGATGCCCAGCGCCCCGGGGACCGAGAAGTCGGTGTTGGTGTTGAGGAACGTGGCGGACTTGATCGAGGAGTCGCCCTTGGCCGCGTTGTAGGCGAGCCCGATGGCGCTCAGGGTCCCGCCGAGGCAGAGCGAGACCGTGTTGACCTCGGGGGCGCCGGTGATCTCGCGGATGACGCGCACCGCGTCGAAGAGGCCCTTGCGCAGGTAGTCCTCGAGGCCGAGGTCGCGCAAGCTGGCATCGGGGTTCCGGTAGCTGATGGCGAAGCAGGTGTGGCCGTGCTGCACGGCCCACTCGATCAGGCTCTTTCCGGGGGCGAGGTCCATGATGTAGTACTTGTTGATCCACGGCGGACAGAACAACAGCGGCACCTCGAAGACCTGCTCGGTCTGGGGCGCGTACTGGATCAGCTCGATCAACTCGTTGCGGTAGACGACGGCGCCGGGGGTTGCCGCCATGTTGACGCCGACCTCGAAGTCCGAACTGTCGACCTGGGACGGCCAGCCCCCGTTGTTCTTGATGTCGTCCATCATGTTCTTGGCGCCGCGCAGCAGGCTCTCGCCGCCGGTGTCGAAGGCCTCGCGCAGCGCAGCGGGGTTGCCGAGCAGCGTGTTGGTGGGCGCGAGCGCGTCGAGGATGAAGGTGGCGGCGAATCGCGCCTTGGCGTCCTCGGTCTCGTCGAGTTCGGCCGCGTCGAGCAGTTCGGTCACGAACTGGCACCCGAGCAGGTACTGCTGCTCGAGCAGGAAGAACAGGGGATTCTGGCGGTAGGCCGGGTCGGAGAACCGCTTGTCACCCGTGGCGGGCGACAACGGCGCCGACACCGCGGCGCCGGTGGCGCACTGGACCGTCGCGCGCACCGCGGCGTCCAGTCCAATGGCGAGGCGCACGTTCGCGGCGGCGACCTCCGTCGGCCTCTCGAGCAGTTGGGACTGGGCCGCCTTGAGCGATCCGAGGAACGAAACCGGATCCGCTCCGCTCACCGCGTCCTGGATGAAACGCTGTTGGGAACTCATCAACTGCTGGGCGAAGTCGAAGAGTTCGGCGGGTTCGGGCAGCGAACCGACCGCCGGAAGTTTGGTCATGTCAGCCATCTTGGCCACCAACTCGGTGGCACCGTCGAACCAGGCGCTCACGAACTGGAGGGTGGCGTTCTGGGTCAACTGCAGCGCGCCCAAGAACTGCTCCTGCAGGCTGGTGGCACCGCCAGCTTCGGATGAACTTTCAGTGCTTTCTGTAGCCATCTCGCAATCCCTCGAGTCTCGGAACCTAACCGTATTCTTGGAGAACCTTACACACCAATCGCTTGGCATGCCAAGCATACCCACGACTGGTGCAAGGAAGCTGTCACAGTCGCCTCACTTGCCGTTCACTGAGCGGGCCCGCGACCAGCGATTGACGCGGTGCTCGCCGCCCTGGCCGTCTTGGACTTCGCCACGTGCCGCGGAGTCCCTGTGATGGCTAGGCCTCTTTGCGGGTCGTTTTCTTGCGGGTGGTCTCGCCGCTGCGGTTGGTTTCGACGTAACTCCGGTAGACCCCGAGCAGCGCGTGGCGCTGGGGGTCGGTGAGTCGCTGGTCTGCCCGGATCGCCGACTCGGTGGCTTCGTCGCCGAGCTTCTCGGTGCCGCTGATCAGGCCCGCCTGCTCGAAGAGAATCTCCGCGGAGACGTTGAGGGCGTCGGCAATCGACTTCAGCACTCGGATGGACGGCTCGTGCAGTCCCCGCTCGACCTGGCTCAGGTAGGGGTTCGAAATCTCTGTCATTGCCGAAAGCTGGCGCAGCGACAGATTCGCCATCTGCCGCTGCACCCGGATGAATCCGCCCAGCATGCGCCGGGGGTCATCATCTTCTACTGTCTCAGGCTCTTCCGTGTTCTGCATCGTAGCGGACTCCGAAAGTCGGACTAAGCCGTCTTCTCGGGGGTCAGCACGGCCGCCAACTGAAGGGCGAACTCGCGCTGCGCGTTGAGCAAATCGGTGACCAGGTTGAACGTGTAGTTCGTCAGAGCCTCGGCGCTGGGAACCTCCGCGACACCCGGAAGGGTGGGCAGTTCGGGAACGGGAAGCGCCGAAACGGCCTTCATGAATGTCTTGGTGGCGTCGAGCGAAATCTTCTGAGCCTGCTTGACGTTCGAAATCATCTCGTCACGAATCGTCTGAGCGAACTCCGGCACTTCGGTCCTGGCAGTGGTCTTGGTCGTGGTAACCATATTCTTCTCCTTGACTCTTGAACTGTGCTCAGTACTTCCGGCACAAGCACAGTATACACCCCACATGCTTGACATGTCAAGCATGTGGGCCCGAACAACTTCCTCTTCTCGCCTGATCCGAACTCTGCCTCCCGGACCGGGACCCCCGAGTCAGGCCACGGCCCCGGGACGCAAAGGAGCGCGGACTCGCAGTCACTTCACTGCAAGTCCGCGCTCCTTGCGGCTCGACGAGCCGTACCTGCTGAGGCTGGTTAGCCCTCGGTCTTGTCGTGGCCCGGCAGCGCGTCGATCAACTTCTTGGCGAACTCCTGCTGGGACTTCATCAACTTCTGGGCGAACTCGAAGAACTGGTCCGACAACTCGCCGGGCTTGGTCAGCGCGTCGGGTATCGGGAGCTTCGGCAGTTCGGGCAGGTTGTGGACCATCTTGGCGACATTCTCCGACCATGTGCCCACGACTTGCAGCGTGGCTTCCTGGCTGCGCTTGATCGCGTCCAGCACTTGGTCCTGCACGCTCTTGGCCTCGGTGGCGGCGTCACCCTCCGTGGCGGTCTTGGCCTTCTTGGTGCTGTCTGTATCCATGGGAACTCCTTCGACTGGCTACGTGCTCGGCTCCTCCGGCACAAATACAGTATACATACCGAGTGCTTGGTATGTCAAGCACTCGGTATGTAGGGCGATTCGCGCTGCGGTCGGGGGCGCGAACTACCGTACGACGCTGCGCCGGTGGCCTCGCCTAGGACTTGACGATCTTCGTGAAGACGACGATGTTCGAGAGGTAGTGGCCGGTGTGGGAGTCGAATGTCCCTCCGCAGGTGACCAGCTGCAGCGCGCTGTAGCTGCGCGGTCCGTACACGAGGCGCTCGGGAAAGGTCGCCTTCGTGTACTGGCGCAGCCCGATGACCTTGAAGGTCACCTTCTTCTTGTCTTTCAGGGTCACGGTCATGCGGTTGCCGACACGAAGATCGTTCAGCCGGTAGAACACACCCGGTCCGGCCTTGGAGTCGACGTGGCCGAGGATCACGGCGGAGCCGATCTGTCCGGGGGCGGGGCCGTCCTTGTACCAGCCCGGCACGTAGTAGCTGCTCGGCAGCTGGACGCTGCCGTTCTTTTCGAGTCCGAGCTCGGTCAGCTTCACCGACACGCCGATGGCGGGGATGGACAGGTGCACGGGCGTCGAGCGCTTCACGAGCGCCACGTGGGCGCTCGCGATCGGCGTCGGCGTCGCGTTCGATCCGACGACACCGGGTGTGGCGCCCGCGCTGTACGAGGCGAGTGCCATCACCGGCGACACGCCAGCCCCGTACGGCGCCGACGCGAGGGCGGTCTTGCTCGAGATGCCCACCGATGTCTTGCCGATCGGACCCGGGATGCTCGGTCCCTCCCTGGGCCCGTGCAGTCCCATGACGACCAGCACGACGCCGCCCACGACCAAGGCCAGCGCCACGGCCCAGATGAGCCACCGGACCCTTCTCCTGCGCACGATCATCTCCACACCACCAAACTAATGGCCGACGGCACGTCTTCCTTCTATGCCCCGGGCGTCGACGAAGCGCCAGGCCACCACAGCCTCTCCGGCGAGGAGCGCCGGCGAACTTGCTGCCAGGACCGCCGTCGTGCGCTCGCGGGACCCCACCCGCCCGGTCCCGGGTCCGCGTCGGGACCTTGCAGGCGGTGGGCACCGAGGACGGGCTCGTCGGCAGCACGGTCGGAGTATTGACGATCTGGTCACCGGGCACGCGGGTGATCGTGACGCTCGCGTTCGCGGGGCGCGAGCAGGTGTGCGCGCCGGCGTGGGTGCCCACCGGACTCGATGCCGTGACGGTCGTCGCGCGCACCAGCGTGAGCGGCGCCGCTCAGAAGTGTGTTCGCCTCATTCGCCGGGGCGCGGCGCGGGCTGGCTCTTGCCGCGCACGATCCGCAGGTAGAAGTCCCTGACGCTCTGCGTCGGCACATCCAGGACCGTTGAACCGGACATGATCACCTGGCCGATCGAAGCCGACCAGATGATCGCGGTGACGGCCTTGGCGTCGACGTCCGAGTCGATCCAACCCAGCCTCTGGGCGCCTTCGATGACCTCAATCCACCGTTCGAACTGAATGTCGAGCAGGTCGCAGAAGTGACGCTGCGAGAAGGGGTCCCCCCAGACGTCGTGGAGCATGTTCATGACACCCCATTTCTCGCCCATCTGTCCGGACGACCAGGCCATGTCGAGGTTTTCCTCAATCGCCACCCAGAAGGCCGGCTGGTCCTGGTCGTCCACCGCCGACTCCACGCGCGACAAGACGAGATGGTGCGGTTCGACCATCGAGAAGTAGTTGGCCATCTGGGCTTCGGCGATCAGCTGGCTGCGCGAATCGAAGATGTCCTCGATGGTCGAGACGCCGACGTTGGCCCGCTCGGCCACGTCGTCGTACTTCAGTTCCCGGCTGCCGGCTTCCCTGATCATCCTGGAGGCAACGGCAAGAACGGCATGTCTGGCGGAGGCCTCACTGGTGTTCACGGTCATCAGACTACCGATTCGACGCCAGCCGGCGAGTAAGTATGCGAAGGCTTGAATTCATTCGGAGGGGTAGCCTCGTCACCGCCGCCAAGTCGGGTGACGATAATGGCGAAGTGACCGCATGAAACCTGAGGCGTGGGCTGACCTTTGACACCGCGGCCGAGGCCTATGAACGGTGTCGCCCCCGCTATCCGCGGGAGGTGTTCGACGCCATCGATGCTGGCGCGAACCTGGCAACTCACCCTAGTGTCATCGAGGTGGGCTGTGGAACAGGCCAAGCCACCGAAGGATTGCTCCAACGCGGGTGCCGCGTGCTCGCCATCGAGCCCGGTGCCGAGCTGGCCCGTGTTGCCCGTGAGAAGTTCGAACCCTCCGTGTTCGACGTCGAGGTCACCACCTTCGACGACTGGGCATCGCAGGGCCGAACGTTCGACGTGGTGTTCCCCGCCACCGCCGACCACCGGGTCCACCCGTCGCTTCGCTGGGTGAAGGCCGCCGAGGTGCTGAACCCCGGAGGGTCCATTGCCCTGACGACGAACCGTACCCTGGACGGTGCCGGCTTCAACGAGTTCTCCACGGCAGCGCGCGACCTGCACGCGAAGTACTTGGACGACTACGAAGAGACCACCTCGCCCACCGAGGAGCAGCTCGTCAGCGTCCTCGAAGAAGCGGGGCCGGACATCGGCGCAGTGTGGGAGGCCGCCGAGCCTCAGGCAAGCGGCGGCGGCTCTCTGCTTGAGATGTCAACGGTCAGTTGGCATCGCTGGAACGACCGGTACACGACCGACAAGGTCATCGGGCTCCTGTCCACCCACTCGGCGTACCTGAGCATGCCGGGTGGTCATCGACGGGAGTTGTTCGCGGCGATGCGTGACCTCGTGGACAGCCGCTTCGGGGGTGAGCCCGTCAGGAGCTACCGGGCCCTTGTGGGCGTAGCCCACAAGGTGTAGTCACGCCCGCAGTTCACCCGGGAGCGGCAGTGCGATGGCTACCCCCGGTCCTTCAATCGACGCGGGCCGTTCCCGGGTGGTCCACCTCGACCTGGCCGGAGCCAACAGCGTCGATAACCGTCTGAAGCGGACCCTTGGCGGCGCCTCGAGGGGCCGCCGCGTCGACGCGAACCTTTAGCCGGTCGGCGGGACCTCCTCTCGCAGCAGCTCCGCGTCGATCTCGGCCTCCTCGTCCACGTGGAAGATCCGATTGAAGACCATCAGCTTGAGGACCCAGAAGATGGCGAAGCTCGCGAGGTTGGCGGCGTCGACCAGGCCGGTGTTGAACAGGTGACTCCAATGGTGCGCGTGCACCAGGTGCTTGGCGTAGAAGGCCCCCAGCATCGAGAAGGCGATGCCCAGCACGGCCATCACGCCGAATGGGAGGATCTCCTTGCGAACGTGGCTGCGGCCGGTCTTGCCCCACGTCCAGCGCCGGTTCAGGCTGTAGGAGGGCATGGCTCCGACGAGGTTCCCGAAGAGCGTCGCCTCGACCTCGCTGCGGATGATCCTCAGGCCGTAGACGAGCGTGATGGCGAGCACCGAGACGACCGTCGACACCAGGGAGACCGCGGTGAACCGGATCAGCTTGCGGCCTTCGTGGGACTTCGACCACTCAAGTACTCTCCGGATGCGGCTGGCCACCCCAGCACGCTACCTGAGGTGACCCGCCATCGAGTTGGCCGGTCCGCGAAGCCCAGTTCCCGCCGAGACGAGGGCGGAGCCTTCCCTCGAGAGGTTCCCCACCATCGCCCCTGGAGCAAGGTGTACCTTGACGATTGAGGGCCCGCCGCCCGGGTTCGGGCCCCGAGGAGGACAGCGTGCAGGACGCTCCACGAGTTCCCGATGACGACCTCCGGTCGGGCGACGTCCTGAGCGACGAGGAACTGACGGTCCTCGCCCTGGCCGCCGACCCCCGGGCGCCCCTGGACCCCGACGCGGTGCCCTGGAGCGGCGTCGCCGCCTTTCCGCAAGGCCTGCTTCCGGATTGGTACATGCCCCGCCCGACCGCGACCCGACGCGGTCGGGCGACGACGGTCGTCATCGTTGCGATCATCGTCGGAATACTCGTCATCGACGCCTTCGGGCTCTGCATCACGTCCGGATTCCTCTCATTGGCATGAGGGTTCCGCGTGGCGGCCCCGGCGAAGCCGCTGCACCTGCACGGGTCCACGCCCGCCTTCTAGTGCCCGACGGCGGTCTTCGTGGCGGCGGTCTTCGTGGTCGCGGTCTTGGGTACCTCGGCGAGATGATGGGGCTCTATGCTCGCCCGACCCAGCCCTGAGGTCATGGAGCGCAGGTCCAGGCCGTAGCGGTGGAGCTGGGCCTCGGGGACGTGGGCGGTGACGGTGACCGACATGTCGTCGTCCTGCGTGGTGCCGATGACCCGACCCCGACGTCCCGACAGGTCGTTCAGCACGTCGCCGAGGTACCGGGCCGGAACCACCGCCGTCACCACCATTATCCGTTCGAGCACGGCCGTTCCGGCCTCGCCGAGTGCGGAACGCACCGCCATCGAGGCCGCAGTCTCGAACGCGGCCTCGGAGGAGTCCACGGCGTGGTGCTTACCGTCGAGGAGCGTGACGCGCAGCCCCACGACCGGGTGCCCCTCGGGGCCGCCGTGGGCCATGGCCTTCTCGACCCCGTTGCGCACCGCGCCGATGTACTGGCGCGGCACCGCCCCGCCCACGACGGCGTCGACGAACTCGAGGGGCGCGGTCGGCTCGAGGGGCTCGACCTTCATGTTCACCACGGCGAACTGACCGTGCCCGCCCGTCTGCTTCTTCAGGCGCCCCTCGATCTCGCGCGGCTTGACGATCGTCTCGAAGAGCTGCACCGACGGCGGGGCGGTCGTCACCTCGACGTTGAACCTGCGGCGCAGCCTCTCGAGCGTGACCATGAGGTGCAGGTCACCCATGACGTCGATCGCCAGGCGCCGCGAGACCGGGTCGTGTCGCACCCGCAGCGACGGGTCCTCCTCGGCGAGGCGGTGCAGCGCGCTGGCGATCTTGTCGTCGACGTCGTCGGAGTTCCCGAGCAGTATCACCGACAACGCGGGAGTCGGCGCGGCAGCCAGCACGGCCGACAGGTCGCGGCCCCGGCGGGTCAGCAGGTCGCCCACCACCACGTTGTTCAGTTTCGCCACCGCCACCACGTCCCCGGCGAAGGCCTTGTCGATCGCGACGAGCTTGGAGCCGAACAGGTAGTTGAGCCCGTGGAGCTTCTCCTCGGACCTGGACCTCGTGTTGGCAAGGGTGACCTCCGCCGTGACCGTGCCGGCGATGACTTCCATCACGACGATCCGGCCCACGTAGGGGTCGACGATGACCTTGAAGGCCCTCAGCACCAGGTCGGCCTCGGGATCGCGAGCGAGCATGACCTCGTCGCCGCTCTCGATCGCGGGGATCGGCCGGCTCTCGGCGATCTCGTCGACCAGCGTCGCGAGCCGGTCGACACCGATGGCCCGGACGGCCGATCCGCAGGTGACCGGCACGATGCTCCCCTTGGCCATGAGCTCGCCAAGCACGTGCTCCAGCTCCTCCAGCTCGGGCACGTCGCCCTCGAGGTAGCGCTCGGTGAGCGCGTCGTCGCCGACGACGATCGCCTCGAGGAGGCTCGAGCGGACCCTCGTCTCGAGCTCGGCCAGATCGGACGGCACCGGCTCGCGGCTTGGACGCCCGGCCCCGTAGGTGATGGCCTCGTCGGCGAGCAGGTCGACCACGCCCGAGAAGTCCGCGCCGATGCCGATCGGCAGCTCGAGCGGCGCGAGGGTCGGGCCGATGAGGCGCTCGAGCGCGCTGAGCGTCGCTTCGAAGTTGGCCCGCTCGGCGTCGAGGAAGTTGATGAAGACGACCACGGGCACGCCGGCCTCGCGAGCGAGGTGCCAGATCACCTCGGTGTCGGCCTGCACGCCGTCGACGGCGCTCACCACGAGCACGGCCAGATCGGCGACCTCGAGGGCGCGTTCGACCTCGCCGTGGAAGTCGATGAACCCCGGGGTGTCCAGCAGCGTCATCTTGTCGTCGTTCACCCACACCGGCGCGAGGGCGATCCCCAGCGACATCTGGTGCTTGCGCTCCTCGGGGTCGTTGCCGCACAGCGCCGTGCCGTCCTCGACCTTGCCGGGCCGGTCGAGCCCGCCGGTAGCGACGACGAGCGCCTCGAGCAGGGAGGTCTTGCCAGCACCGCTGCGTCCGACGAGGGCGACCGTTCGAGCTTTCGGACGACGAGTGAAGGTTGTCATGAGCACCTCGAGTCAGCGATGTCTGATGGACTTCAACGTACTCCTCTCAACGGTGCCGCGTCGACTCGAACTAGAGCAATGTGACCCGAGTTCGCCCGGCACCGAACACCGGTACGCTGCGACGATGTTCACCGTTTCCAACGAGCGATTCGAGGAGCTGGCCGCCGAGGCTCTCGCCTCGCTGCCGGCCGAGCTGGCGGCCATGATGGAGAATGTGGCGGTCATCGTCGAGGACCAGGCCCAGGGCCGCTCCCTCTTCGGCCTCTACGAGGGGGTTCCCCTCACCCAGCGCGGACCAATGAGCTACAGCGGCGTCATGCCAGACCGGATAACCCTCTACCAGTCGACGATCTGCCGGTACTGCGACGACGAGATCGACGTCATGCGACAGGTCCGAAAGACCGTCATCCACGAAGTCGCCCACCACTTCGGCATCAGCGATCCCCGGCTCGAGGAGCTCGGCTGGGCGTAGCCGCAAGGTTCGTCCGGCGTCGATCCACGCCGAAACGATGAAATCTCCGGCTTGGCAGAGCTGCGTTGACTTCGCTCAGCCCGCCGGACCCGCAACGGGCATCGCGCCCCAATTCCGGTCCGCCGTGAACTCCACGGTCAGCCAGAGGTCGTGGGGCAGCAGGTCCAGGCGCTCGGTGAGCGCTCGTCGGACCTGGTCCGACTGGCGCACGGTCCACGAGGGGTCGACGACGAAGTCGATCTCGACGTAGAACTTGCGTCCGATCTTGGTCATTCGAAGGTGCTGCTCGCCCAGGCCGAACTGCGCCCCCACTTCGTCCACGGCCGCGCGCGCCGGACCCTGGAGGTCGGTGTCGGGGCTGCCCTCGACCAGCTCGATGAACGTCGTGCGGATCATCCGCATCGGCGGCACGACGAAACCGAGGCAGGCCGCGATCACCAGGGCCGGATCGACGTACCGGGCGGCGGGCGACCAGCTCGTGCCGATGATGAGCCGGGCGAAGACGAAGGCGACCAGCATGCCGAGTCCCAGCACCCCGCCCTGGAGCCACGAGATGGCCTCGGCCGAGGCCAGCTCGGAGTCGCGCGCCGTGCGCCGCAGCCACCACCACAGTCCGGTCGGCACCACCAGGGCCACGCACGCGTAGCCCACGCTCCAGTTCGACGGCAGCCGGCTGCCCCCGTCGATGATGGTGAGCACGGCGTTGAAGGAGGCGTAGGCGCAGGTCGCGAGCAGGGCGACGCCCTCCACGCCGATGATGAGCGGGGTCAGGGCCTCGCGGCCGAAGGGGTACCGGATGGTCGGACCGTGGGCGACCAGGTGCGACACCCTCATCGCCATCCACGAGAGCCCGATGCCCAGGAACGTGTAGAAGCCGTCGAAGAGGATGACCTGCGATCCGGTCACGATGCCGATGGCGATGCCGACGGCGGCCAGGACCAGGCCGGCCACGATGGAGAAGCCGATGGCCTTGCGCTCGACGACGAACTCGTCGAGCGGCGGAGTGTTGGCGAAGGTGCTCATATCGAATGTCTCTGCCGTTGCCCGGAGGTGTCCGGGCGGGCGTTCGTCCTTAGTGGTGTCCCCCACGTCGAGTGACCCGTTTCGTCACGCCGGCGAAGGCGCCACCACGGTGAATTACCTGGTGCAGGCTCGTCCAGACGCACCCAAGGTTACCGCAGGGTCGCCCGAAGGCGAGCGTCCGGGTCCCGCGACGCCACTGCGGCGGGTCAGATGACGGGCGACAGTCCCCCGTCGATGCTCACCCCGACGCCGGTGATGTAGCTGGCGCGCGGCGACAGCAGGAACGCCGCCAGGTCGGCGAACTCGTCGGCGCGTCCGACCCGCCCGAGCGGGATCTTCGAACCCTCGGCCATCCTCGCGTAGAACTGCTCGAGGGTGAGGTTGGCGTCCTCGGCGAGGCGCGTCCACTGCCCGGATTCGATGAGCCCGATCAGGATGGCGTTGACGCGGATGCCGCGGGGGGCGACCTCGTTGGCCATGGCCTTGGTGAGCGCCAGGCCGGCGGCCCGCGAGGCGGTGGTGGGCGTGGAGTTCGCCTGAGGTGACCGCGCCATGATCGCCAGCACGTTCACGATGGCACCCTTGGTCGCCTCGAGGGCGTCAAGGACCCGCCGAGCGACGTGCAGCGCCGAGATCACCTTCAGCTCGTAGTCCTCGCGCCACGCGTTGTCGTCCGAGGTCGCCACCGGCGTCCCCGAGGAGCGCCCGGCGTTGTTCACCGCTCCGTCCAGGCGGCCGAAACGCGCGAGCGTCGTATCGATGAAGGCGTCCAGCTCGGTCGCCTTGGTCACGTCGGCCTCGACGCAGAGCGCGTCGGGTCCGAGGAGCTCCTGGGCCCGGTCGAGGCGCTGCGCGTCGCGGCCGCACACCGCGACCCGCGCTCCCTCGGCGACCAGGCCGCGCGCGAGCGCCAGGCCGAGGCCGTCAGTGCCGCCGGTAATGAGAAACGCCCGTCCGCCGAGTTCCAGGTCCATGGGCCCATGCTACGGTCCTGCGTGAATCCGCGCGTTGGCTTCTAGGGTGGATGGGACCATGATCCCTCTCTCCGTGCTCGACCTCGCCACCGTGGCGACGGGCTCGACCCCGGCCCAGGCGCTCGCCGAGACGACGCAACTTGCGCTCGCGGTCGAAGGCCTTGGATACCACCGGCTCTGGGTCGCGGAGCATCACTCGATGCCGGCGGTCGCGAGCTCGGCCCCGGCGGTCCTCATCGCCCACCTCGCCAGCGCCACCTCGACGCTGCGCGTGGGAGCGGGCGGGGTGATGCTGCCCAACCACTCCCCCCTCGTCGTGGCCGAGCAGTTCGGGACCCTGGAAGCGCTGCACCCGGGCCGGATCGACCTGGGGCTCGGCCGCGCGCCCGGCACGGACCACCGCACCGCGCGGGCACTGCGCCGTTCGGCGGACCTGGGAGCCGACCGGTTCCCCGACGACGTCGTCGAGCTGATCGGCTACCTGATCCCCCGCGAGGGCCCCGCGCCGCATCCCTCGGCCAACCCCGGCACGGGCTACCTCCCCGAGGTGTGGCTGCTCGGCTCCTCCACGTACAGCGCCCAGCTGGCCGGCCTGCTCGGGCTGCCGTTCTCCTTCGCGTACCATTTCGCCCCCAAGCTGCTGGACGCGGCGCTCGACGCCTACCGTTCGAACTTCGATCCGTCGGTGCTGCTCGCCCAGCCCCGGGTGATGGTCGCGGTCTCGGTGCTCTGCGCGCCGAGCGCCGACGAGGCCCGCTGGGTCTCGGGATCGTCGGCCCTCAGCATCCTCCAGCGCCACTCGGGGCGCCTGGGCCTGTTGCCGTCGCCCGAGGACGCCGAGATGCACCACTTCACCAGCGAGGAGCTGAGCATCGTCGAGGAAGCGCTCTCGACCCACGTGATCGGCGACCCCGCGACGGTCCTCGAAGGGCTCAGGGCGCTGCTCGAACGCACCGGGGCCGACGAACTGATGCTCTCGACCCGCACCCACTCCTACGAGGCGAGGCGACGGTCCTTCGAGCTGATCGCCGAATCGTGGGGGCTGAACGGAAACGTCGAGTCGTCGAGTTGAGCGCACTCGTGATTTTAATTCGTAGCCGCCGCTTCGGATTGAGTCCGTTTAGAGGTTGATCTCGAACTCCTCGAGCACCGCGTGACGGTCTTCCTTGGACGGCATCTCGAAGTACGGGTTCTTCTTGTACCAGTAGTAACCCATCGGGATGAGCCCGAGCGCCATCGAGCCGAGGCCCACCCAGAGTGTCGTGCTGTTGAGCCCGGGAATCGCCTTGACGAACATGGTCGCCATGAAAAGCGCCCCAAGGAGCGGCCACAGACCCATGAAGATGAAATTCGAGACCGACTTGAAGAGCTGCCTCCGATATAGCACGACGACGGCGAAGCCCGCGAGGCTGTAGTAGATGCAGATCTGCAGGCCAATAGAGTTGATCGCGTCGGTGAGGATCGAGCCGAGCGATCCCACGAACTGCGAGCCGACGAACAGCGCCAGCGAGAAGATCGTCACCGCCGCGGTCGCCACGATCGGCGTCTTGAGCTTCGGGTGCACCGTGCCGAGCTTCTTGGGCAAGGTGTTGTCGCGGCCCATCGCGAAGAGGGTCCGAGTCACCTGGATCAGCGTCGTCTCGAGGGTCGCGACCGTGGAGAGCACCACCGCCACCACGATCAACTTGCCTCCGGCGCCGTGCCACACGTCCTGGCCGAGCACGCTCAGGACGTCTGTCGGGTTCTTGAGAATCTGGCTGCCGCCCACCACCATGTTGGTCGCGACAGTGAAGACCTCGAAGAGCAGGAAGACGAAGATGATGCCGACGATGCCACCGAGGCCGGGCGTGCGCTTAGCGCCCTTGGTCTCCTCGTTGAGGTTCGCCGTGACGTCCCAGCCCCAGTAGTAGAAGGCCGCGACGAGCGCGCCGGCGAAGAAGCCGGACGAGCCGTGGAAGACCGACGGGGAGAACCAGTGCCAGGAGAACGCTTGGACGTGATGTCCGTGGAAGATCGCGAGTACGGCGAAGAGGGTCAGCAGGATGATCTCAACGGACGACATGATGATCTGCAAGGTGACCGTGATGGTGACTCCCGCCGCGACCGCGGCGACCATGAGAAGGAAGAAGATGGCGCCGACGATCGTCACCGCCCCCTTGTTGTTCGCCGCCGACGCGGAGAAGAGTCCGAGCAGGTAGGAACCCGCGGGCACGGTCGCGGCCACCATGAAAATGAGCGCCGATACGATCAGCGCCCAGCCCGAGAGGTAGCCGAGCACCGGGTGCAACGCGCGGCGCACCCAGGAGTAACTCGCGCCCGCCTTGGGCTCGTTTCGACCGAGGTAGCTGAAGGCCGAGACGATGCCGAACATGGCGATTCCGCAGTAGAGCAACGCCGCGGCGCCGCCGAGGGCGACCGCGCCGAATAAGATCGCCGTCGAGGCCGCGATCGAGTAGCCGGGCGCGACACCAGCGACGCCCATGACAACCGAGTCGAAGAGGCCCAGCACCCCCGCGCGCAGACTATTTTCGTCCGGGTCGATCTCGTGGACGTGCTCGGTTCCAGTCACAACTTCCTCTTTCTTAGTGGGTATCACCTTCGATAAAAATTAAGTAACAAAAGGTAACATGCGAAGCGCGCCGCGCCGCGCGCCCGAGATGACTCATGCGGGCCGCGCGAAAGTGCCCTAGGAAAGCACGCCGTTGCCGCCTGGTACTACGCCGTAGATATACGTGCTGGCGAGTTTCGTGCACACCGAAATGCTTAGGCGTACCCACCAATTCCCGCTTCCGAGACCCACGCTCAGACTCTGGGCGTTCTTCGCCACGCAGGCCGCAGGCGTGTAGTTCCCCGACTCGCTCACCCCGAAGTTTGCGCTGGCCGACTGACCCGGAGCGAGGCGTACGGGGTCTCCATAGCCCTGCGAGGCGAGGTCGACGACCTTCGCGGGGTCCCCCACGAAGAGATGCGCCACTCCGGCCAACGAGCCCGTGGTCGGCTGGACCGCCGGCGTGCCCGAGACCACGCACTGGACAGCGCCCACGTTCTTGAAGTCGATCGGGTGGTAGATGGTGCCGGCCGCCCCGTTGGCGCGCCCCACCGAGACCCGAAGGGCCGAAGCCGCACAATTCTTCGGGCGCGGGAACGTCGGGCCGGCGAGCGTCGTCCAGTGGGTCGTGCCGTTCACGCAGACCCCCACGGTCTCTGGAAAATGCACGACGACGCGAGATTTGTTAGGGGTCGTCACGGCCAGCGCGGATGCTTCACGCGACGTGCACTGCACGCCCTCCATCGTCGAGAGGCTCTCGACGACCTGGAACGTGTCATAGACGAGCGCGGGGGCGGCCGACGCCGGTGAGGGCAGGCTGTGCGACGGTCCGACCGGACTGCCGCTCGCCGACAGGAACTGGAAAGCGGTGCCGTAGGACCACGCGCACGTCGGAAAGTAGTGGCTCGTCAGCACGAGCCTGACGGTCGTGCCCCCAGGAAGCGTCTTGATCGTGCCGTTGGTGGAGAAGTGGCTCGCGCTGCACAGCGGGAACGGTGTCGCGGCGGACGCGCCTTGAGCGGGTCCAACGCCGAGGGCCAGACACGTCAGTACTGCGAGTGAGGCGAGGGATCGGCTCACGGACCTATGGTTCATGGCTCCCAGTGTTGCACCCGCGCGAGCTCCGAACCACAGCACCTCGCGCGGGCGAAACCAGCCGGCTACTCGATCCCCGTGTACCAGGGCGAGACCCTGGGAGGATAGGCCAGCTCGAACATGGCGTGGCTGAGTGAGAGGTTCGGGTTGTAGTAGGGATCACGGGCGATCTCGAACCCCCAGCGGTCACGCATGATGAGGATCTCCTCCATGAAACGGTTGTAGCTCGGACCCGACTGGTCGGTTCCCCGCGAGACCGACTCGTAGTGGAGTAGTTCCGCCAGCGGGGTGTAGGTCACCATCTCGCCGTTAGCCCGCACCCGAAGGCAGAAGTCGATGTCGTTCCAGGCCACCTTCAACTCCTCGTCGAGGCCGCCGAGCTTCTCCCAGGTCTGGCGGCGCACCGCCAGACACGCCGCGGTGCAGGCCTGGAACTCAGAGGCGAGCGCGGTTCGCCCGAAGTAGCCCTTGTCGTCCTTCGACCGGAACCTGGCGACGTGGCCGGCCAGCCCGTCGGGGCCGAGGATGACCCCGGCGTGCTGGACACGCCCGTCGGGGTAGAGCAGCTTGGCGCCCACGGCGCCGACCTGGGGCTGGAGCAGTTGGGCGACCATCGCGGTGAGCCAATTCGGCGCCAGGACCTCGGTGTCGTCGTTGAGCAGCACCAGAACCTCACCCCGGCACTGGGGAACGGCCCGGTTGTGCAGCGCCGAGTAGTTGAAGGGGCTGTCGTCGCGCAGGACGATGAGCTTCTCGACCATCTTCTCGAAGAACTTCTTGGTACCCGCTTCCACCGAACCATTGTCGATGACGACGATCTCGTAGTTCGGGTAGGTCGTGCGCTCCAGGACCGACGTGATGCACTGGGCGAGGTACTTCCCGTCGCGCGTGGGGATGAGGATCGAGACGAGCGGCGGATCGGGGGGCAGGGCGAAATGCACCTCGGAGAAACCCGTTCCGGCCACCTCGACGACCTCGCCTTCGACGCCGCGGCGCTGCAGGGCCGACTCGACCGCTCGAAGCCCGGCTTCGAGGGCCCAGGGCTTGGCCGCCGACGCCCTCGAGGTGGACTCCTCGTGGCTGCGCCAGTGGTAGAGCACCAGGGGGACGTGGACGATGGCCTCGCGCGGCACGACCTCGCTCACGCGAAGCACCAAGTCCCAGTCCTGGGATCCGTCGAACTCGCTGCGCAGCCCCCCGAGGTCCGCCACCAGCTGGCGGCGCACGGTGGTGAGGTGGCAGACGTAGTTCTGGCCGAGCAGCAGGAGGGGGTCGAAATCGCTCTTGAAGTAGGGCATGAACGGCTGGCCGGTCTCGTTGATCTTGTCCTCGTCGGAGTAGATCAGGCAGACCCCGGACTGGAGGTTCATGGGCAGCACCAGGTGCAGGAAGGCGTGCTCGACGATGGTGTCGTCGTGGTCCATGAAGACCAGCCACTCGCCCTTGGCCTCGGCAATGGCCGAGTTCGCCGCCGCCGAGATGCCGCCGTTCTCGCTGCGTTCGATCAGGCGAACCCGCGAGTCCTGGCGCTCGTAGCGGCGCACCACCTCGCGAACCTGCTCGTCGGACGAGCAGTCATCGCAGACCAGCAGCTCGAAGTTCCCGTAGTACTGCGCGAGCACCGACTCGATTGCCTCGGCGAGGAAGCGGTGGTCGGTGTTGTAGGTCGTCATGACGACGCTGAGCAGCGGCTGGTACGTGAGCAGCTGCACCCGGCGCTTCAGGTGGTCTCGCACCGGGTCGTCGATGGTCATGAAGGCCTCGGCCCACGAGCCGTAGGGATTCGCCTCGCGCTGGGGGCTCTGGTGGGAGTCCTTCTTGCCGCCCACCGCGACCTTGGTTGCGTCGCGCAGGAGCCAGAAGCCCTTGCGCAGAAGCGTCTCGACCTGCTTGGCTCGAGAGAGCGGCTCTGAAGCGGGGGCGCCCGGCGCCGGCGCCGCGATCGTCGGGAATCGCACCGCGGACCCCGGGCGCCCGAGCAGACGGCGCAGGAGCCTCTCGGCGACGTTGTCCACCTTGAGCACCAGCACCGCGAAGGGGTAGAAGCGTGAACTGGCCAGCTGGCGGAACTGCTCGGTGAGCATCTCGTTCTTGGCGGCCTCGAGCTCGTAGACCCGGTTGATCTCGCGCAGAACGGTCACTTCGTTTGGCCGAAGCGTCGGTGCCTCGTGCAGCTGCTCGATGCTCGGCAGCGCGGGTTCCTCAGGTGGCAGCGACACGGCGATAGTTTCCCTTCCTGGCCCATCGCGCGCTCGGCGCGTCGAAACGACAGGTCCATCCTACCGGCAGGCCAATCTGACCAGATTGGCCACCCTGCGAAGCGCACGCCTCTCAGGCGACGAGGGTTGGGCCGGCCTCCTGGGGCTCTTCGACTTCGCTCAGGTCCTTGGCGAACCAGATCCACAGCATCACGAGCACCCCGATCAATGTGGTCACGATCCCGTAGACGCAGAGCGTGAGGAACTGGCCGGTGGGCGGGGACCAACCTTGGTTGTGCAGGAAGAAGAAGTGCGGCCCGTATCGTCCGACCGCGTAGCGACGAAAGTCCGTGTAGAAGGAAAGCATGTCCATGCCGGACACCCCGGCCACCAACACCATGCTCACCCAGCGCTCCCAGGACGGCGGCCGGCCGGGCCTGGCGCAGAGGGCGGCGCCGAGGATCACGATGCCGACGCTGAGTGGCATGGAGTCTCTGCCCTGCCACACAATCCCGTCGACGTGGGCCTGGCGGGTCACGATCGCCACCGGCACCACCAGGGCCAGCCCGATGACGGTCGCGAGAGCGATCCGGCCCCGCCAACTGCCTCGCAGCAGCGCCGCGACGATGACGACGACGAATATCAAGTACCACGAGTGGTAGAGGATCCCGGGAAGGGTCGTGTCCAGCCAGCCGAGCACGCCGACGCTCTCTCGAAGCCATTGGTCGACGTGGCCCAGCACCATGCGCACGGTATGCAGCTCAGTGGAGTTGCGTGGAACGGGGTACCCCACCGCCAGGACATTGAGGGTCCCTTGGGTGAATATCCACGCCACGGCCAGCACGCCCGCGACCGCCGTGGCGAGGGTGACCGCGCGCACGTCGCGGCGACCCCTCACGTGCGCGAGCAACTGACTGGGTCCCACGAGGATCGCGAGCACCACTCCAATGAGCACCACCCACAGCGGGGAGAGCCCCCGAATCAGCGCCAGCGTGCAGGCCGAGACGCCGAGGATCACGACGAGGCCCTTGGGAGGGTTCTTCGGATAGTCGAGGGCGAAGATTACCATCGCCGTCCACAGGCAGATCGCCGTCGCGATCTCGAAGCCGCTGGGGTTCACCGAGGAGGAAAGGAAGAACACCATGGGCGTCAGCGCCAGCAGCGTGCCCACCGCCATCGTTCGCCGCCTGCTCCAGCGAAAGATCATGTACGCGCACAATGCCACCATGAGCGCGCTGATGAGCGAGCTCACGAGCCTCATGGCGTAGATCGCGGCCCTGCCCTGGGAAACGAAGGAGCCGGTGCCCACGAGGAGGTAGTAGAGGGGCGGGTAGTGGCCCACGTACGTCGTGGTCTGGACCGGTACTTCGGAGGCAGACCACTTCGGCGAGCAGGTCGCCGGAATGGTGTCGTAGAAATGCCAGCAGTCAGGGTAGATCTTCGAGAAATTGATGGCCGTGGGCACCGTGACGGTGACGTGCACCTTGTCACCTGGGGCACTGTCGTGCCCCAACTGCCCGTGGTCGATGGCGTAGGCGCGGATGAGGTGCGCCTGCTCGTCCGGGGCCGACACCAACGGATCGGCGAACGACCAGCAGGCCATGGCGAGAAAGGTGAGTGCGAGAAACGCGAGGAAGACTGTTTTGGGAGTGATATGCCGGGCAAACACCTGAGCGCCGGGTCTCTCAATCTCCACCGCTTCACCATAACAGGTGACTTTTCCGCGCTTCAAGCTCGACCATCGCCGGCTACGAGGCTCATCGGCAGGTCGCTTCGCTCCCCGAGAGAGCGCGAATGCGTCCCTTCGCCAAGGGTTGGACCGCAACGTCTGGGTAGAGTCGTGGTACATCGCCGATTCGACCGACGGCGTTCCGTAAGACGAAAGACGTCACCACGTGCCTGGCCTGCAACGATTCGACCTCGACGGAGGTACTCCCCCTTCGGACCAGGAAATTCAAAGGCGCTGGGCCGAGTTCCACGACGCGATCCACGCCGCGTCGGGCAGTCGCGCACGCCGGCGCATCGCGCGGTTGCTGGGCGAGGACACGCTGCGGCGTCGAGCGTTCCTCGTCGCGGCCGGTCCGCTCCTGAGGGTACGGCGGGCGACGAAGTCTCGAGGTCGCGAGTCGAACGGCCCCTCAAGAAGTGTCGCAGCCTTTCCGGAGAACTACGAGCCACCGCCGACCCCACCGCAAGGCGGCGCGTCAACGAGTGCTCCGACTTCTCAGCTCGAGCTCGTGCGCGTCGACGAGACGGCTGACGCGTCGCGCGTCATCGAGAATCTAAACGCCGTGCTCGCCTCCACGCAGGCCACGTGGCTCATGCTGGTCGACTCGGGCGCCGGGGGCATCGACGCCGATGGGGCTGCATCGACGTTGCTCTCGTACGCGCTGGTCGGCGACGACGTCGTCTTCGCCGACGAGTCGGGGCCTGCCCCCCTCCTCCCCATTCTGAAGAGCCCATCAGTGGGACCCCATACGCTGCTGAGCTACAACTGCGTGGGCCGACCGGCCCTGCTCAACGTGTCAACGCTGCGTTCGATCGGCGGATTCTCCCCCGACGCCGGCTGGGCCGTTGAGCACGACGCGTACCTTCGCCTCAGCGAAGCCGGCGCGACGTTCCGACACGTCCCCTTGGTGTTGCCCGCAGGCAGGGCACCGGTCGCCTTCACGCACGACCACGTGAGCGACGACAGCTGCCACGTGGTCCAGGCCGCCCTGGACCGGCGCGGCTGGCGGGGCCGGGCGGCGCGCGACGCGCTGCCCGGCTCGGTGCGCTGGACCCTCGAAGTGCCGCTTCCTCGACCGTCCATCGACATCGTGATCCCCACCCGCGACCGCCTCGACCTGCTGCGCCAATGCATCAGCTCGATCGAGGCCGCGACCACCTACGAGAACTACGACATCATCATCCTCGACAACGACTCGAAGCAGCGAGCGACGCTGGAGTACCTGGCGAACGTCCGCTACCGAGTGGTGGCGTGCCCCGGGCCCTTCAACTACGCCCGGATCGTCAACCGCGGTGTCGCGCACTCGAGCGCGGAGTTCGTCGTCACGCTCAACAACGACACCCTCGTGATCACCCCGGACTGGCTGGAACGGATGGTGAGCCTGGCCGCGCTGAGCGACGTCGCGATGGTCGGCGCCTGCCTGATCGACCAGCACGGCCGCCACGAGCACGACGGCATCGTGATCGCCCCCTACCCCCAGCACCTGCGCGTGGACTCGAACTACCCCCACCACGACCAGTTCGTCGACGCGGCGCGCGACGTCGCCGCCGTCACCGGAGCGGTGCAGATGGTGCGCCGCGATCTGTGGGAGTCCCTCGGGGGGATGGACGAGCAGTTCGAGGTCGTCATGAACGACGTGGACCTCTGCCTTCGCAGCCAGCTCGAGGNNACCTCGACCCGCTCGCGGACCGCAACCGGTTCGTGCGCCGCTGGGACATCTTCGGGACCTTCCGCGACCCCTATTTCCCGGAGTCCTTGGAGTTGCTCGGCTCCAGCGTTCGCTACCGGTCGCGCTGAGCAGACGCAGGTTCGCCGTGGCGGGTCCGCGAGGACGCCCCGCGACGCCCCGACCCTAGAATTGCGCCATGCGACCCGACCGATCCGCGAGCGCCGGCGGGCCAACGTGAGCGTGACCCTCTTCGGCGTGCTGGCCGTCAGTTTCATGATGGTGATGTACGCGCTCGAACCACGGGGAAGGCGCTTCATCGCCCTCTTCGCCCTCGGCTGCGCCCTGTCGAGCGTCTACGGCTTCGCGGCCAACACCTGGCCCTTCGGCGCCGTCGAGGCGATATGGACCGTCGTCGCCCTTCGCCGCTGGCAGCGGTGCGCATGATCCGCGCGGCGAGAGTCGCCACGTTCGCCCTGCTCGTGGCGACGCTCGTGCCGCCCGGCGCAACCCGCGCGGGCGCTACGGCGCCCGGGAACCTCCCCCAGACCTCGGCCGAGCCGTCCTTCGGCGCGGCGCTCACCGCGCAGATGAAGCAACTGTGGCGCGCCCTCGAATCGAATTCCCCGGCGTTGGGATCGGCCGTCTTCTTTCCTCGGGGCGCGTACGTGCGGATGAAGACCGGCGCCATCGCCAGTCCCTCCAGCGACTACGACGACCGGCTCGTCGCCTTCTTCGACCTCGACCTCGCCGCCTACCGCGAACGCCTCGACGTCGGCGGCCCCGCCACGTTCGTGCGCGTGCTGGCCAACGCCGCCGACGCGCAGTGGATCCCGCCGGGCGCCTGCGAGAACACGATCGGCTACTGGCACGAGCCCGGCGTCCGGCTGGTCTACAGGCACGCGAACTCGGTCCGGTCCGTCGCGGTCGCCTCGCTGATCTCGTGGCGCGGCGTCTGGTATGTGGTGCACCTGGGCCCCAACCCGCGCCCGGTCAACGTCGGCACCGTCGACGGATTCACGAACGGTCCCGGGGTCCCCGGACCGCCCGGGGGCTGCTGACTAGCGCGCCAACGTGGCGACGTCGCCGTCGGGCCGGATGATCGCCGCGCTCGGGCCGAAATCCTCCCTCGAGAGCTGATTCACGAACGTCGCCGACGCGTGCGTCGCATCGACGAAGGGCTGACCCGAGGGCGTGAGTCGCACCGACGTCCAGCGCGCCGACACGAACGCCCCTCTCGAGGTGAGCGTCACGTGCAAGATCGCCGACAGGTCCAGGTCACCCTCGGCCGCGAAGTTGTAGTAGTTGGCGAAGTCGCCGAGGCTGTAGGCGATGAGGTGCCCGCGGTACCACTGCATGCCGCGCAGCACGTGGGGGCCGCTGGCGATCACGAGGCTGGCGCCGTCGTTGATCGCCGCGTGCGCGAAGGCGAACGGGTTACCCCGGTTCTCCCCGACGTAGTACTCAGTGGCGCGCGTCACGTGGTCGGCACCCGAGCCCTCGGCGCCGGCGTGCATGTAGACCACCACCACCGAGGCGAGCCTCTTGGCGCGCGCGATGAGCTGGGCCGCCTCCGGGAAGTTCAAGAGGTCATTGGTGTTGGCGTACGGCGCGAAGTCCACGAAGGCCACCTTGACGGTGCCGTCCTTCACGACGCCGACCTGGCCCGGCAGCCCCGCCTGGACGATGCCGGCCGCGCGCAGGGCGGCGGAGGTGTCGAGGAGCCCCTGCTCGCCGAAGTCGGGGGAATGGTTGTTCGCGCTGTTCAGCACTTTGAAGCCCTCCGCGCGGTAGACCGCGGCGAACGAGGTGGGCACCCGGAAGGCGTAGCACTCGGTCGACGTCGGCGCGCACTTAGACGTGGTGGCGTTGGTCATCGTTCCCTCGAGATTGCCGAAGACGATCGGCGCGGCGAGGGCGGCCTTAATGGGCGCCAGGTAGGCCTTGGGGTTGGCGGGCAACTGGGGGGTGTTACCGAGCTCGCTGTCGCCCACCGCCGAAAGCGTGACAGTCGGTTCCCTCGTGGTCGTGCTCGTGGTCACGCTGGTCGCGAGGCTCGTGGTCGTCGTCGTGGTCGTGGTCGTGGTCGCCGAGGCGTGGTGCGCCATCAACGCGACGAGCGCCGTCAGCGAGAGCGCCGCCACGCCGAGCGTGAGCGAGAGACTCCGGCGGCCCCTCGTCGCGCCGCGGTCGCTGCGCGGTAACCCGGACGTGGGCCTGTCTACCACGGCTGCGCCTCGCCGCGCTTGTGCGAGATGAAGACCGCGAAGAAGTCCTTGGTGCTCGGATAGAGGAAGCGGCCCGGTATCTGGTTCGCATTGGGCACGAAGAGCGAGGGACCCCTGGCTCCGACGCCCGCGTAGGTCACGAAGATCGGCCACTCGGGATTGATGTCGAGCTGCATGGCCCGCACCGCGTGGAACCGCACCATGATGGCGGCCAGGCTCTGGGCGGTCTGTTCGGGCGCGGCGACGTAGAGCAGGTTCCCCTTCGCGTCGATGCCCAGCGCCGTGCGCCACACGGCCGGCGCTCCTCCCAGGGTGAGCCCCCAGAGCGCGTTGTCCGCGCTGCGCGGCGTCGCGGCGTCGTGGTTAACGAGCAGCGCGAGGTTCTGACGGGCCATCACGATTCTCGGATCGGGCTTGGGTCCGCCCTTCCAGTCGATGATGTCGACCTTGCCGTTGGTGTAGCGCACGACGGTCGCGAGGCCGTCGATCATCGGGTAGTAGAGCGTGTGGGCGGTGTAGAAGCCCGCGAGACCGTCCTTCTCGTAGAAGCCCGAGTTGAAGGTCACGAGCAGACGCGGGTCCGCGGCCGGTGGGACCATCTCGGGTCCGCGCGGCAGCGAGGACGGCCCCGGTCCCTCGTAGCCCGGGTAGAGCGCCAGGTCGGTGCTCGAGGTGCGGATCCACGCGCCGTACACCCGCACGCTCGGCTGGTCGGCGTGGGGCACCACCGACGTGATGTAGATCGACGGCTTGGCTCCGGCCCAACGGTCCACCGGCTTCCAAGGCACGCACATCTCGATGGGAATCGTCGCCTTACCCTTCTTGACGGTGCCGCCCGGGTTCACGCAGACGGTCTGGGGGACGTCGAGCGTCGTGGTCGTCACCGCCAGCACGGTCGTCGACGTCGAGGTCGAGGTCGAGGTCGACAGCGTGGTCGACGTCGACGCGGACGGGTCCGCGCTGCCGGCTCGTCCGTGCCACCACGCACCTGCGGCCACCAGGACGAGGACCACTACCGCTACTGACGCGATCTTTCGCATGGGCCTCTCTCGCGACGTTGCTGGGGCATATCTTAGGGAAGGGCCCGGTCGGGATTAGCAAACCCGGCGGCGGTCCGGTGCGGTACGGTGAAAAGGTCGACAAAGGAGCCACGTGGTCGTGCACCGGGAAGCCCAGCCCGCCAGCCATCACGCGGGAGTCCACGGTGAGTAGCCGCATCGACGCCATCGACCTCTCCCAGTCGCTCACCCACGAGGAGTCCGAGCGGCGAATCCTGAACGGCGTGCGCCGGCTCGTGCATCTGCGGCTGTTCACCGCGGGGCTGCTGGAGTCGCACACCGTCGGACCGGGATTGCTGGTGCTCTTCGAGGGACTCGACGCGGCGGGCAAGGGCGGGGCGATCCGACACCTCACGAGCGGACTGGACCCGCGCCACGTGCGCGTCGTGCCGATCGGGGTCCCGAGCGACGACGACCTGCGCCACCACTTCCTGTGGCGCTTCCAGGAGTCGCTGCCGGGCAAGGGCGAGATGACCGTCTACGACCGCTCCTGGTACGGGCGGATGCTCGTCGAAAGGGTCGAAGGCCTCATCGACACCCCGACGCTCAAGACGTCGGCGCGCGAGATCGTGGAGTTCGAGCGGGCCATCGTGGACGACGGGCTCACCCTCGTGAAGTTCTGGCTGCACGTGTCGGACAAGGAGCAGTTGGCGAGGTTCAACGACCGCCAGAACGACCCGCACAAGAACTGGAAACTGACCGACGAGGACTGGCGCAACCGCGAGAAGCGCGCGGACTACCTCAAGGCCCTCGACTACATGATCTCATCGACCGACCGACCCCACGCGCGCTGGGACCTCATCGCCGCGGAGAACAAGCATTTCGCCCGGGTGGCGGTCATCGAGACGCTCGTCGACCGCTTCGTCCACGACCTCGAGCGGCGCGGCTTCGACGTGCCCAAGGCCCACGGCGACGACTACCTGAGCTAGGCGCCGTCGCAAGGACCGAAAACCTGGAACACTGAGAGCATGACTGCGCGCTACGGCATCACAATCCCCTTCGATGGCGTCACCCTGAACGAGCACAAGGCGTGGTTCCACCGCCTCGCCGACCTCGGCTACACCGACGTCTGGTCCGCGGAGGTCGACGGCGCCGACGGCTTCACGCCCCTCACGCTGGCGGCGGCCTGGGAGTCGCGGCTCTACCTGGGCGTGGCGGTGACCCCGGTCTTCACGCGGGGCCCCGGCCTGCTCGCCATGAGCATCGCGGCGCTGAGCGAGGTGTCGGGCGGGCGCTTCATCATGGGTCTCGGCGCGTCCAGCGCGCCCGTGGTCGAGCGCTGGAACGGCATTGCCTACGAGCGGCCGTACGCGCGGACCCGCGACGTGCTCGACTTCGTCAAGCGCGCGCTCGCCGGCGAGAAGATCGACCAGGTCTTCGAGACCTTCGCGGTGCACGGCTTCAAGCTCTCGCGCCCCGTGGTCGAGCGCCCGCCGATCCTGCTGGGCGCGCTGCGCCCGGGGATGCTGCGCCTCGCCGGGCGCGAGGCCGACGGCGCGATCCTCAACTGGCTCGGCGCCGGTGACGTGGCCAAGTGCCGGGCCGAGGTCGGCGAAGGCAAGATAATCGCGGCTCGCCTCTTCGTCGTGCCCACCGCCGACGCCGACGCCGCGCGCTTCATCGGGCGGCGCATGATCTCCTCGTACCTGACCGTGAACGCCTACGCCGAGTTCCACCGCTGGCTGGGGCGCGACGAGGCGCTGGCCCCGATGTGGGACGCCTGGGCCCAGGGCGACCGCAAGCTCGCCAACGAGCTGATCCCCGACTCGGTCGTCGACGAGCTGATCATCCACGGCCCCTACGAGCAGTGCCGCGAGCACGTGGCGCGCTACATCGAGGCGGGCGTGCAGATCCCCACCATCGCCATCGTCCCCTTCGGCATCGACCTCAAGGAGGCCGTCGAGGGGCTCGCGCCGCGCTAGGCCGAATCGGCCTCGAGGAACTCGAGCATCCCGGCGAACTTCTCGCGCGCCGCCGCGGCGCGCGTGGGGATGTGGTCGGAGGGAACCTCGCTCGCCGTGTAGTTCTTCAGGGCGTGGCGCGCGACGGTCTGGCGGTGCACCTCGTCGGGGCCGTCGTAGATCCGCGCCGCCCGCGCCGCGCGGTACATGGCCTCGAGGGGCATGTCCGCCGAGTAGCCGAGCGAGCCGTGGGTCTGCAGCGAGCGGTCGATGACGTTGTGCAGCACCGTGGCACCGTAGTACTTGATCATCGCAATCTCGTCGCGCGACGCCGACGCCCCTACCTGGTCCATCTTCCACGCGGCGTGCAGCGTCATGAGCCGCGCCGCGTGCATCTCGGCGCGCGAATCGGCGATCCAGTTCTGCACGGTCTGCTTGTCGGCCAGCAGCGAACCGTGGGTGTAGCGGCTGAGCGCGCGCTCGCACATCATGTCGAAGGCCCGCTGGGACTGGCCCAGCCAGCGCATGCAGTGGTGGATTCGCCCCGGTCCCAGGCGGGCCTGGGCGAGCAGGAAGCCCGAGCCCTCGGGCCCGATCAGGTGGTCGGCCGGGACGCGCACGTCCTCGTAGAGGATCTCGGCGTGGTTGCCGAACCTGCCGTAGGTCACCTCGGGGTCGTCCATCGACCCCACGTCGCGCAGGATGCTCACCCCGGGCGTGCCCACGGGCACGACGAACATCGACGAGCCCTGGTAGGGATGCACCTCGGGGTTCGTCACGGCCATCACGATAAGGATGTCGGCGACCGACCCGTTGGTCGTGTACCACTTGCGCCCGTTGAGCACCCACTCCTCGCCGTCGCGCACCGCGGTGCTCGCCAGCAGCCGCGGGTCGCTGCCCGCGGTGCCCGGCTCGGTCATCGAGAAGCCCGAGCGCATGGTGCCGTTCAGCAGCGGGTCCAGCCAGCGCTCGCGGATGTCGTGGCGCCCGGTCATCTCCATCCCCGTCGCCAGCAGCTCCGCGTTGCCGCTGTCGGGGGCGTTGTTGCCGAAGACGACGGGTCCGTACGGGGTCTGGCCCAGGACCTCGTGCATCAGGCCGAGCTTGACCTGACCGAATCCCACGCCGCCGAGCTCGCCGGGCAGGTGCGCGGCCCACAGCCCCTTGGCCCGGACCTGGTCCTGGAGCGGCTTGATCACCTTGATCACCTGGTCGTAGGACAGCTTCAAGGTCTCGATCGGGAAGATCTCCTCGTGGACGAACTCGCGCATCCAGACGAGCTTCTCCTCGAACTCCGGTTCGGTCGCAAAGTCCCACGCCATAGGTCCCCTTCCCTCAGGGTCACTCTAGGCCGACGCGATTCGCCCGACGGTGGCGACCACCGCCTCCGTAGAATGGGACGAGCCGATCGGAGCACCATGACCAAGAAGTCCAACTCGCCCAAGAAGGTCCGGATCGGTGTCGTCGACACGATGTTCGCCCGCTACGACATGGGAGCCGCCGCGAGGTCCGAACTCGAGGGCTGCCCCGGGTACGGCGAGACCTTCACGGTGATCTCGAGGACCGTGCCGGGCTTCAAGGACCTCGCGGTCGCGGCCAAGAACTTGATCGAGCGCGACGGCTGCGCCGTCGTGGTGGCGCTCGCCATGCCCGGCAGCGCGCCCATCGACAAGGAGTGCGCGCACGAGGCGTCCCAGGGCATCATGCTCGCCCAGGTGCTCACCTCGACGCCGATCCTCGAGGTCTTCGTCCACGAGGACGAGAGCGACGACCCCGTGGTCCTCGCCTCGGTGTTCGAGAACCGGTCGCGTAGCCACGCCCGCAACGCCTACTGGATGCTCTTCGAGCCCGCTCAACTCAGCGCGCGCGCCGGCCAGGGCGTGCGCCAGGGCTTCGGCGATGCCGGCCCCCTGGACCAGGCCTAGGAACCGAGCGGGCGCGGGCGTTCACTATGCTCGCCAGGGTTACCCCGCAGTACTAATGAGGAGGAACTCATGCCCGAAGCCGTAATCGTCGCCACCGGACGCACCCCGATCGGACGCGCCTTCAAGGGGTCGCTCGTCGACATGCGCCCCGACGACCTGGCTGCGCTGGTCGTGCGCGAGGTGCTCGCGAAGCTCCCCCAGCTCGACCCGACGACGGTGGAGGACCTGATGCTCGGCTGCGGCCAGCCCGCGGGCGAGGCCGGCTTCAACGTGGCCCGGGTCGCGGCGGTGCTCGCCGGGCTCGACAACGTCCCCGGGGTGACCGTGAACCGCTACTGCTCGTCGTCGCTGCAGACCATCCGCATGGCCGCGCACGCGATTCGCGCCGGCGAGGGTGACGTCTTCATCGCCGCCGGGGTCGAGACCGTCTCTCGCTTCGCCTCGGGGGCGTCCGACGTCGGCAAGGCCATCAACCCCCTCTTCGGCGAGGCCCTGGCGCGTACGCTCAGCCGCTCGGAGAAGGTGACCGAGCCCTGGACCCCCGCCCAGGGTCTCGCCGACGTCTACATCGCCATGGGCCAGACGGCCGAGAACGTCGCCGAGTACGAGAACGTCTCGCGCCTCGAGATGGACGAGTTCGCGGTGCGCAGCCAGGAGCTCGCGGTCCAGAGCCAGGGCAACGGGTTCTTCGAGCGCGAGATCATCCCGGTCACCCTGCCCGACGGCTCGGTCATGACCAAGGACGACGGTCCGCGCGCCGGCACCACACTCGAGAAGCTCTCGACCCTCGCGCCGGTGTTCCGCGAGGGCGGCACGGTGACGGCGGGCAATGCGTGCCCGCTCAACGACGGGGCGGCGGCGGTGATCGTCATGAGCGACACGCGGGCCAGGGAGCTCGGTATCAAGCCGCTGGCGCGCATCATTGCCAGCGGCGTCAGCGCCCTCAACCCCGAGATCATGGGGCTCGGCCCGATCGAGGCGTGCCGCCAGGCGCTGAGGCGCGCGGGCATGACGATCGACGACATCGACCTCGTCGAGATCAACGAGGCCTTCGCGGCCCAGGTCATCCCCAGCGCCAAGCACCTCGGCATCAGTTGGGACAAGCTGAACGTGAAGGGCGGCGCCATCGCCCTCGGTCATCCCTTCGGCATGACCGGCGCGAGGATCATGACGACGCTGCTCAACGCCCTCGAGGACCAGGACAAGCGCTTCGGCATGGAGACGATGTGCGTCGGCGGCGGCCAGGGCATGGCCATGATCGTCGAGCGGCTCGCCTAGGAGCCTTCGCGCGGACCCGTCATGCGCGCCGACGGGTCCTGGGTGTAGGAGACGTCCTCCTCGTCGCTCACGGCGCGCGCCTCGTCGGGCAGCAGCACGGGGATCGAGCCGCGAACCTCGTAGGCCACGCGCAGGCGCGGGTTGTAGAGGATGTTGTGCTCGGCGAGGTAGATCAGCGCCCCGTGATCGACCGGGTCCTCGAGCAGCTCCAGGAGGAAGTCATCGAGGGCCATGTCACGCTCCTTTGATCATGTCGAGCACTTCTGCGACCCTTCGCCGGCAGTCGTCGGGGTCGGCGGCCTCGACGTTGAGGCGCAGCAGCGGCTCGGTGTTGGACGGGCGCAGGTTGAACCACCAGGTCCCGTAGTCCACGCTCAGCCCGTCGAGCTCGTCGACGCTGACGCCACGGGCCTTCAAGGTGGCCGCGATCGACGACACCGTCGCCGCGGGGTCCTCGACCTTGGTATTGATCTCGCCCGAGTCCGCGTAGCGCTCGAAGGGCGCGGTCAGCGCCGACAGCGGCACCGAGGCGTTGCTCATGAGCTCGAGCACGATGAGGGCGGTGATGATGCCCGAATCGGCGCGGTAGTTGTCGCGGTAGTAGTAGTGGCCCGAATGCTCGCCGCCGAAGACGGCGCCGGTCTCGGCCATGGTCTGCTTGATGTAGCTGTGGCCGACCCGGGTGCGCACGCCCACCCCGCCGCACTCGGCGATGACCTCGGGCACCGACTTCGAGCAGATCGCGTTGTAGAGGACGGTCGCGCCCGGACTGCGCGCCAGCATCGCCGCCGCCACCATGGCGGTGGTGGTGGAGCCGCTGATCGGCTGGGCCCGTTCGTCGATCAGGAACACGCGGTCGGCGTCGCCGTCGAAGGCGAGCCCGATGTCCGCCCCGGTTTCGAGGACCCGGGCCTGGAGGTCGCGCAGGTTGTCGGGGTTGAGCGGGTCGGCGGGATGGTTGGGGAACGTGCCGTCGAGCTCCTCGAAGAGGATCTCGACCTCGAAGGGCAGCGCGGCGAAGACCTTGGGCGCGATGAAGCCGCCCATGCCGTTGGCCGTGTCGGCCACGATCCTCAGCCTGCGCAGGACGCTCACGTCGACGAAGGAGTGCACGTGCGCGACCCACTCGTCCATGAGATCCATGGTCGCCTTGGCGGCGGGCGCGCCCGTGGCCGGCTGGAGGTAGAACGTGTTGGTCATCGCTTCGATCTCGACGAGTCCGGACTCGACGCCGATCGGCTTGGCCCCGGCCAGGCACAGCTTGATGCCGTTGTACTGGGCGGGGTTGTGCGAGGCGGTGAACATGGCGCCGGGCGCGTCGAGGTGGCCGGTGGCGAAGTAGAGGAAATCGGTGGACGCGAGGCCCAGGTCGGTGACCTCGACGCCGCAGGCGCGCACGCCGTCGCTGAAGGCCTCGCACAGGGCCTCGCCGGACGGACGCATGTCGCGCGCGACCACGATGCGCGCAGTGCCGGCGAAGGTGGCGAAGGCCGAGCCGACCGCGCGCGCCAGGCGCTCGTCGATCTGGTCGGGGTAGGTGCCTCGAACATCGTATGCCTTAAAGATCTCGGTCGTATCCACTGCCGACCAATCTACTTGCGCAGCCTCAGGCGCCTTCTGAGGGCGAATCCGAGGACGACGAGACCCGCCAGGATGGCCGCGCCGGAGACGTCATCGCCGAGCTCGTTGGCCGGTGAGTTCCCGTAGACCATCGAGACGTCCTTCGAGGTCGGCACCACGACCATGAGGTTGGGGCTCACCCGGTACGGGCCCGTGGCGCCCTTGGCCTGCCAGCGCGGGAAGTAGGAGATCTTCACGAGCACCGGCACCCCGACCCGGCTCACGTGGAAGGAGATCGACTGCAGCCCGACCACCACGTTGCTCACGGTGACCTCGGGCAGCGCGGGCGAACGCTTCATGTGCTCGATGCTGCTCGAACGCGGCCACGAGCTCGGCCCGTTGTCGGTCGCCACGACCGACCAGAGGTCCGGGTCGAGCCACCACGTCTCGTTCGCGTCTAGCCAGCCAACTCGTGACGAGATGCCCGACACCACGTTGGGCAGCACCCTCAGGGGCTCGACGATCGGACTGTCCTTGATGAGGAATATCCGCCACGTCGCACCGGGGGCCGGCCACTTCTCGGTCGAAGCGACCAGCTGGAGCTGCGGATCGGACTCCGCCTCGGTCACGGCCAGGTGCGAATAGGCGATGTAGTACTTCACCCCGAGCATCTGGAGGTGCTCGACGCCCTGAGGGACATTGACCGTCCCGTAGTGCAGGCCGACCTGGGGGTCGCTCGGACCAATGCTGAGCTCGGCCTGGTCGAGGAAGTGGTAGGGCGTCGTGGGTGAGGACTCGAAGAAGAGCCCCTCCATTGAGTCCACGCAGTTGTTCGTCCAGTACGGCATCAGCATCAACGCCTCGGGCGTGCCGAAGCGCTGCTCGTTGGCGTTGTACTCCCACATCGCTCGTCCGCACCCGTAGCGCTGGGCGACACTCTCCATGGTCGTCATGATGTCGTGATACTCGGGCCACGCCGGCTGGGCCTGGTAGCCCGAGTAGTTGAACCGCGCCCAGCCGCTCACCTGGTTGCCGCTGGTGGCCAGGTGCAGGGTCGACGCGGCGGCCGGGATGAGGCCCGGCACGGTCGAGAGAAGTCCGAGGATCGCGACGGCGAAGGTGGCCCTGATCGTTCGACGGTTGGCGCGCACCTCGTCATCCTCGAGCCGCTGCGCGCCGGCCCACGGCTCGGCGGCCACCTCCGGGCTCTGGGACGTCTCGTCGGTATCCGCGCCACTGAACCGAGCGAGGGACTCGTCGGGGCTGGCGGGGCGCCTGGGGCGCCCGACCCAGCGGAACGCGAGGTAGCCGAACAGCCAGCCGGCGGCCAGGTGGATGGTGACGAACCAAAACGGCGCGAGACGCTGATCCCAGATGACGCTTTGGGGGTCGAACCAGTACGCGCCGAGCGGGAGCACGATCAGGGTGGCGAGCACCATGCCGAGGCGGTCGAGGAACCAGAAGGCCGCCACGAACGCCACGGCCGCCAGCACGATGACCCAGCGGTCTCCTCCCGCCCCGCCCGAGGCGTTGAACCAGCCGAGGGTCGCCAGCTTCGCGTGCCAGCCCTGGTCGTTGGTGTAGCCCATTGAGTTGGTCAGGCTCTGGGTCGTGCCGAAGGGCAGCAGCCACCACATCGACAGCCCCGCTGAGAGCAGGCCCGCCCCAATCGCGAAACGCAGCGGACGCGAGTAGTCCCCGCGCACCATGCCACGGTCGCGGGGATCGCCGATTCCCCGCCGGGCGAGGAGCTCGAATACGACCAGCACTCCAACGGCCGCGATGGTGAAGAACCACGGCAGGATGTGCGCGGCGAGCGTGACGCTGAGACAGATTGCCGCGGCCCAGTAGCCGCGTCCGGTGCGCACCCCGCGCGCAAACAGTCCGATCGTCAAGAGACCCATGGCGAGCGAGAGCGAGAAGGCGTACTCCCCCGCCATCGTCGAAAAGAGGTTCCCGCCGTCGATGGTGAAGGACGCGTCGAAGAGGAACGGCAGCGTCGCCACCGCCAGCGCCGCGGGGATCGGGCGGGGCGCCTTGAACAGCTTGGCCATCATGTAGGCCGTGATCGGCATCAGCACCGAGCCGAGCACGGTCGCGAGCTTGAAGGCCACGGCGAAGTTGATGAGGTAGCTGGCCAGGGTGGCCAGGACGTCGGGGAGCACGAAGTAGTACGTGTACGCGGGCATGCCCGCGAACCACCCGGGGTACCACGGCGTGAGGTTGAAGATGTCGCCGCTGGAGCGCAGGTACGCCGGCAGGGCCAGGTGCGAGCCCGTATCGCCTCCCGTGATGGTCGTCGAGGAAAGCAGCAGCGAGGGGTGCAGCGACCAGATCGTGACGTAGATGACGCAGAACACCACCGCAGCGTCGAGCAGCCGCAGCGGAGTCCAGTAGCCACGCAGGCGCCGGAGCATCAGTGCCCAGACCGCTGGACGATGAGGCCCACCATGGCCACGGCGTTGAACGAGACGTGCGTGATGACGCTCGGGACGAGCCGGCGCGTGCGGTGGATCACGAGCGCGAGCACGACCCCGAACAGCGCGAGGCCCGCGAACTGGAGGGGCTCGCCGTGGGCCAGCGCGAAGAGCACGGCGCTGGCCGCCACCGCGATCGCGGTCGCCGCGCGCGGCGAGACCCCGACCAGCCCCTCGTCGAGCGTTCGGAAGATCACCCCCCGGAAGAACCACTCCTCGAACACCGGGGCGAGGAACGTCGTCATGACCACGAGCAGCACGAAGGTCGCCCCGTGGGCCGCGCCGAAGAGGTGCGTCACCGGGCCATTCAGCTTCTTGAAGTGGAAGGGGTAGTAGATCAGGTCGACCCCGAACTGGCAGCCCACGCCGACGAGCACGTAGATCGCGTCGCCGGGCCGAGGCCTCCACTGGTGCGCGAGCGCGGCGAGCCTTCCACGTACGGCGGCGAAGTAGATGGCCGACGCGAAGCCGCACCAGAGCCCAACCAGGCCGAGGGCGTTGGACCACCACGGCGGCGCGCTCGAGACCGACAGAGCCGTGAACCCGCCCGGAAAGTGGGTCAGGTTCGTGGCGATGGTGACCAGCGCGGACGCCAGGATCTCGCCGGCGAGGAAGCCCACGAGGCATCCGAGGAGGATCGCCCCCACCCGAGGGCGCGCGGCGGATTCCTCGTCGGATTGTGGACTCACAAGTCACAACGCTAACAAGTTGTCGGTTTTGGCCGAGCCCCCAGCCGCATTGTCGCAGTTCGCCTCTAGATTGGTAGGCGTGAGCATTCAAGAAGACGACAAGCCCGGCCTCAAGCGATTCATGCCGGGTTCGAACAAGCCGATGGCGCCCGAATCGCGCCGCCGTTTCATCACCATCGCGCTGGTGGCGTTCGTCCTGGGGATCCTCGTCATCCCGTCGCTGTTCTCCAGCAAGACCGTCAAGACCATCGCCTACTCCAAGTTGCTGCAGGACGCGACCAAGCAGGGCGTTGTCTCGGCCAGCATCAGCAACTCCAGCGGCATCATCACTGGCCAGTTGACCAACGGCACGAACTACACCGCCAACGGCCCGGTCCCGGCGATCGCCAGCGAGGTCAACCTTCTTAGGAGCAACAACGTCGAAGTCACCTTCGCCAATCCCTCGAGCTTCCTGGCGACGTTCCTGCCCTACCTCATCTGGATCCTGATCTTCGTCGGCTTCATGATGTTCGCGAGCCGCCAGGCCCGGGGGCAGATGAACGGGATGATGTCGGTGGGTAGGTCGAAGGCCAAGCAGTTCAACGAGGACCGTCCCAAGACCACCTTCGCCGACGTCGCGGGGTACCTCGGGGTCAAGCAGGAGATCAGCGAGGTCGTGGAGTTCCTGAAGTATCCCGGGCGCTACACCGCGATCGGGGCGCTGGTCCCCAAGGGGATTCTGCTCGTCGGTCCGCCCGGCACCGGCAAGACGATGCTCGCGCGCGCCGTCGCGGGCGAGGCGGGAGTGCCCTTCTTCTCGGTCTCGGGCTCGGACTTCATGGAGATGTTCGTGGGAGTGGGTGCCAGTCGCGTGCGCGACCTGTTCAGCACCGCGCGCAAGCAGTCTCCCGCCATCGTCTTCATCGACGAGATCGACTCCATCGGCCGCAAGCGTGGCGCCGGCATCGGCGGCGGTCACGACGAGCGCGAGCAGACGCTGAACCAGATGCTCAACGAGATGGACGGCTTCGACCCCACCGAGGGTGTGGTCGTCATCGCCGCCACGAACCGCCCCGACGTGCTCGACCCGGCGCTACTGCGTCCGGGGCGCTTCGACCGCCAGATCGTCGTTCCCCTGCCGGACCTCGACGAACGCCTGCCGATCCTGCAGGTCCACTCGAAGGATAAACCCCTCGACGAGACGGTCGACCTCTCCATGGTCGCGCGCGGCACCCCGGGGATGAGCGGGGCGGACCTCGCCAACCTCGTCAACGAAGCGGCGCTGCACGCCGTGCGTCGCGACTCCAAGACCATCGGCATGGAGGACTTCGAGACGGCCCGCGACCGCGTGCTGATGGGCCAGCTGCGCGACACCATGGTCCTGATGGACGACGAGCGCGAGCGCATTGCCTTCCACGAGAGCGGCCACGCGCTGCTCGCCTACGTCCTCGAGAAGACCGATCCGCTCCACAAGATCACGATCATCCCGCGCGGCATGGCCCTGGGCGTCACGATGACGCTGCCCGAGGAGGACCGCCACATCATGTCGCGGGGCCACCTCGAGGACTCGCTTTGCATGCGCATGGGTGGCCGCGTTGCCGAGCTCCTGGTGTACGGTGACCTCTCCACCGGCGCGGCGGACGACCTGCAGCGCAACACCGAGCTGGCTCNNATGGTGCGCGAGTGGGGCATGTCCAAGGAGATCGGCCCGATGGCCTGGGGATCGAACAACCAGGTCTTCCTCGGCGAGGACCTGATGCACACGCGCGACTACTCGGACCACACCTCCAAGGTCATCGACGACGAGGTGGAGCGGATCCTGCGCGAGCAGGAGTCACGGGCCATCGAGGTGCTGACGCTGCACCGCCGGGGTCTCGAAGCCCTGACGCGTTCCCTGCTCGAGCACGAGACCATCGACGGTGACACCGCCGCCAAGCTGATCGACGAGGCCAACGGCGAAGCCGTCTGGCCCGAGGGTACCAAGACCGTCAGCGCCCTGAGCGGCGTGGGCGCCAAGGCCTCCAAGCCCTCCGCACCCGCGCCCGTGCCGGCGCCGGTGCCCGCGGCTCCCGGCTGGCAGCCGCCGACGCTACCGGCCGTCTAGGGGCGCCACCACCGTCACCCCTTGAGGGTCGCTCGGCAGGGTGGTCGTCACCAGCAGCACCGACCTCGACGAGGTGATGAGCAGTGTCTTTCCGCTGAGCGAGGTGACGCCGCTGAAGAGCCCGAGGATGCTCTCGGTCGTGGCGCCGCCGAGGCGGGCTGAACCCGTCGCCCCGTTGGCGCCCACGACGTGGAACGTCACGGTGACCGACTGCGATGAGGTGTCGGTCACCGTAGCCGCGTTGAATCCCCGGCCGGCGAAGTCCGAGATCAGGAACTCGTCGTCGGGCGTCCCCGGCGACGAGAGGGCGATCGTCCCGGCGGTGCCGGTGGCCAGCGACGTGACGACCGGAGCGCTCGACGTGAGCTGCACCGTGGCGTAGCCGTGGGCGGGGATCGCGGGATTCGGCGTGATCACGACCTCGCCGCTGCTGTAGGGCGCCAGGTGCAGGGTCAAGGGCGCCACGTGGTAGGGCGCCAGGCCGACCCGGACGGTGACGGTCGCCGTGCGGGACCCGGGATTGGCCACGCGCAACTGCGCCACCGAATTCTCGACGGTGGTCACTCTCGGGAACCACACGTGGCGCGACGTCGAGGTCGATCCGGGGACCAGCGACGCGACGGCGCCCGACCGCTGGACCCCCACGACGACGAGCGAACCCCGAAGCACGCTCACGTGGACCCCGATGTTGGAACTGTTGACGATCTGGGTACCCAGCTTGAGCTCGACCTGGGTGTGGGGCGCCAGCGAGAGGCCCCGGAAGCCCGCGGGGGCCCCGAACCCGCTCGACGAGAAGGTCGTCACGTCGAGCACCGCGGGGGTCGCCGTCGGATTGTAGATGCTCAGCGAGGCGCTCGAGCCGACCAGGGTGTCGAACCCGGCGCCGTACCAGCCGGTGACGCCCGACGAGGTGCAGGGCACCTCGTCCGCGCCGCCGCTCGTGACCTCCTCGCCCACGACGTCGCCGCCGACGGCCTCGGCCGCGACCGCGTAGCCGCTGCCGCTGACCAGCGACGCCGGCGAGACGGACTGGCTCGCGTAAGCCGCGAGGTGGAGCGTGACGGTGGCGGTGCGGTGCGTGTCCGAGACGACGTCGACCAGCACGGTGCGCGGCCCGTTCGACGTGTTCAGGAACACCACGTGACCCTCGACGCCATCGCTCGCGCTCGAAAGGCCCGTGCAGTAGAGGGCGGCGGACTCCACGCCGTTCGCGCTGAGACCGTTGGACAGGGTCGAGGGGTTGGAGGTCTTGAAGTGCGAGGCCGCGACGCCCACGACCACCAGCGCGGCCGCCAGGACAACGAGCAGCGGGCGACGTCGACGATCAGCCATGGCCGTCCCTTCGGGCGTGGCGCGCCGCGGACGGCTTGCGGGCGCGGCGCGTGAAGAGCCACTCGAGACGATGCACCCACCCGAAGCCCAGCCACACCAGTGCCCAGAGGCACAGGGTCACCAGGGCGAGCAGTCCGTTGAGCGGCAGCCGGTGCAGCACCAGCTGGCCGGTCGGCGTCGTCGCGAAGCTGCCCACCTGGTACGTCGGCGCCCAGCCGAGTGATGTCGTGCGCGGGCTGGGCGTGCCGTTGACGTCGAACGCGAAGGCGCTCGCGGGGGCGACCCCGGCCACGACGGTCGAGCCGGCGCTCACGGGGCCCGGGCCGGCCGTGCCGCCGACCACCGGCGTGGTCCCCTTCGGCGTCGACTGGGTGACCAGTCCGTCGAAGCTCGCGTTGGAGTAGACCTCGACCGACGAGGTGCGAAGCTCCAGGGAGAGGTCCGTCTGGCGCCCGAGAGCCACCGTCAGCGTGGTGGGCACCGGGTGCAGCGGCACCGACTGCACGCCCGAGAGCTCGGGCGCCGCCGCATTCATCAACACGATCGTCGAGATCCCCGCCGGCGCCAGCAGTTGGCCGAGGCGCACCGTCCTGCCCTGCAGTGCCAGCTCGACGTCGGCGAGCAGGAGGTCGCTGGTGCCCGAGTCGGGGGGCGCGAAGAGAGTCGCTCCCACGGGCAGCCCGTTCGTCGACGTGGCCGCCTCCAGTCCGGGAGCCACCGACCAGCCCGCGATCGGCAGGATCGACGGATCGCCGAGCCAGAGCACCCGGTAGCTGCCGGCGCTGCTCGGTGCCAGGTTGCCGAGCGATTCGGCCACGCTGGTGAGGGGAAGGTCGAAGCGCCCGCTGCCGAAGCTCGCCAGGAACGGCAGGGCCGCCACCACGAGCGCCGCGACGCTGAGGCCCGCGAACATCTGGCGCCAGCCGAAGCCGGCCTGGCGCAGGTCGTGCTCGAGGGCGCTCACGCCCAGGCCGATGAGAAGGGCGATCATGACGACGTAGAGCGCGAGCAGGACGCTCAGGTCGGGGGCGAACGAACCCATCCAGTGCCGGGCGTCGAGGGTGGCCACGACGATGGTGAGCGTCGCAATCGTGGCGGCCTTGGTGGCCACGACCCGGCGCTCGCCGCGACAGACCAGCAGTCCGAGCAGTGCCGCCGCCGGCAGCAGCCAACCGAGCCACGTGGCGCCGAAGTTACCGTCGGCGCCGCGCAGCAGGTCCGCGAAGGGCGGCGCCGACCACGGCCCGACCGCCAGTCCGAACAGCCCCAGGGCGCGGCGCCCGGCCAACAGGAAGTCGACGGTCATCGGCAGCAGGAAGACCGCGGCGCCCAGCAACGTCGTTGCCAGCAGCGCCCAGGGCCTCGCCGAAGGTGCGCCCTCATCGCCCTCGAAGAAGCGGCTCACGACGACGCCCAGCACGATCAGCGCCACGAGGACCAGCGTCGCCGGCGCCATCGCGCTCACCAGGGCGACGAGCGTGATGAGCACCATTCGCTGGCCCGCCTCGGTGGCGCGCCATCCCCGGCGCCCGAAGGAGACGGGCTCGGGGTAGGGGGCGAGGCGAAAGCCCGGGACCGCGAGCAGCTCGAAGAGGCGTCGCACGATGAGCGGAAGGCCCGCCACCACCACGAGCACGTCGACGCGGCCCTCGCCGATCATGTTGAGGCCGAGGGGCAAGGCCATGTAGGAGAGCGAGGCGATGACCCGGGCTCGGTTCGAGACGCGGCCCCGCAGGAGTCGCGCGACGGCGATCGCCCCGAGGGGCACCGCGCCGATCAGCACCAGGCGCGGCAGTATCCCCATGCGCCCCAGGACGAACGTGCCGACGAACGCGAGCACGCCGTAGCCGGGCATCCCCGGGGTCCCCGTGCCGATGCCGTTGGGCGACCATGAGGCGAAGAAGTGTCGCCACATCGTCCACCACGAGTCGAGCGGCGCCAGCCGGCCGATCAGCGGCAGGTGCATCTCGACGAGGTTGCGCGAACCGATGAGCCAGAGCACCGAGACGCCGATGATGACCCCGACCTGCGCGCGGAAGCTCGTCAGGAAACGCGAGGGACGGGTGCGCAGCTCGAAGGCCGGGCTCTCGGGAATCTCGTCGAACTCCTCGCTCTCGGAGAAGGCGGCCGCGAATCCCACCCCGTCGCCGACCGTCTCTTCGACCTCGACCTCGTCCTCGGAGATGGGCAGGATGCCCCGGGCGCGGTCGAGCCCCTCGCGCAGCAG
>PLHD01000075.1:44749-54198 GCA_003138815.1 Acidimicrobiaceae bacterium
GAGCCCAGGATCGCGCCGGCCCGGTCGGTGTCGGCGCCGATGAGTGCGACGACGAGTTCCATCACGTCGATGAGCGCCAGCGTCGGCAGGGTCAGCAGGGTCGTGCGCCGACCCCAGCCCGTGGCGACCACCAGCAGCTGGTGACGGCGCTGCAGGTCCTGGCGGCTCGCGCGCCGCGCGCCTACGGCGCTGACCGCCCGCTCGCCGGTGGCGATGGTCTCTCGGTGNNACCTTGGCCGACGGCGCGACCACGACCCGGGCGCCGGCGGTCTGGGCGCGCCAGCAGATGTCGAGATCCTCGCCGAGAGCCGGGATCAGCGGGTCGAAGCCCCGCAGCGTCGAGAAGAGGTCGCTGCGGATCAGTGTCACGCCGCCGGGCGCGACGAAGACGTCGCGCTCGAGGTCCTGCTGGCCGTGGTCGATCTCGCCGGCCTGCACCCGCTCCTGGACCACGCCGAATTGGTCGCACGTCTGGCCCACGTGCAGCAGCACCAGGGGGTCGTCGTAGTCCACGTACTTCGGCGTCACGATTCCGGCGTTGGTACGAAAGGCCGACTCCACCATCTGCTGGACGGCGTCGGGTTCCAGGCGCACATCATCGTGGCAGAACAGGAAGAACGCCGACCCTTCGACCATGAGCACCGCCTCGTTGCAGGCGGCGGCGAATCCCTTGTTCTCGTCCAGCGCCCGCACGAAGGCGTTGGGGGCAACGACGGCGACCCGTGCCGGAACGTGTTCCGTCTCCCCGTTCGCCACGACGAGCAGGCTTAGTTCCTCGTAGTCCTGAGCCACCAGCGAAGCCAAGGTGGCTTCGAGGCCAGGCCCCGGACCGGTGGTAACGACGACGGCAACAACGGCCGGAGCACGAGATTCCATCAGTTCCCCAAGGCTAGTTGGCCCTCGGCGCAGGTTCCGACGCGCCAGTGGAACACGGGCGAGCTCATCGGGACTCTAGGCTTCGTGCCGGCGCGAGCGCAGATCGCTGATCACGTCGTTGAGCGACGTCGCGAGCGGTATCGACGGCTCCCAGCCCGTGACGTCGTGGATCTTCGCGAAGCTTCCGCGCATCACCGGCACCTCCACGGGCCGCAAGAGTGAAGGGTCCGGCGCCAGGCGAACGCCGGGCGCGATCCGCGAGACCAGGTCCAGGGCGATGTCGGCGAGCGCGACGTCGATGCCCGAGGCGACGTTGTAGATCTCGCAGCTCGTGCCGTGCTCGACGAGGCGCCGGTAGGCCCGCACGACGTCGCGCACGTCGCTGAAGTCGCGGCGCACCGAGAGGTCGCCGACGGCAATCTCCTTCGCGCCGCTCTCGCTCGCGTCGAGGAGCCGGTCCACGAGGGCCGGCACCACGAACTTGACCGACTGCCCGGGACCCACGTGGTTGAAGGGCCGCACGATGAGCGCCCGCTGGCCGTACTCGCGGGCCATCTTCTTGACCAGTATCTCGGCCTCGCGCTTGCTCTGGGAGTACGGGTTCGCGGGCACCGCCCGATGGGTCTCGTCCAGCGGCAGCTCGCTCGGATCGACGACGCCGTAGACGTCGGCCGAGCTGACGAACAGCACCGAGGCGTCGGGCACTGCCTGGTGCGCTGCCTCCATCACGTTGCGGGTTCCGAGCACGTTGACGCGCACGAACTCGGTGGGGCTGGCCCACGACTCTCCCACGTGGGTCATCGCCGCCAGGTGGTAGATCGCGTCGGGCTGGACCTCTCGGACCATGTCGAGCACCCGGGCCAGGTCGGTCACGTCGCAGTCGCGGTCGACCCCCACCACGTCGTCGCCGCGCGCGCGCAGGTGGCTGGTGAGGTGGCGGCCGACGAAGCCGTCGGCCCCGGTTACGAGTACGCGCATGGCTCAGCCGCCTCCTCTGGCGAGTTCGTAGGCCACCAGGTGCCTGGACATGGACGCCTCCCACGTGAACAGCTCGGCGCGCTCGCGAGAACGCCTCGAGCGCCGCTGGCGCTCGCGCTCGTCGCACGCCAACATCGCGCGCAGCGCCTCGCCGAGGGCGGCCGGGTCGCCCGCACGCACCAAGTCGGCGCAGCCGTCCGCGACCTCGGCCATGACGGTGTCCGCGGTCGTCACCACCAGCGCACCGCAGGCCAGGGCCTCGAGGACCGGCAGTCCGAAGCCTTCGCCGCGCGACGGGTACGCGACCGCGCTCGACCGGCGCAGCAGCGCGGGCAGTAATTGTTCATCAACAAAACCTAAGCGCCGGATGCGCGACGACGCCGGATGGCGCGCCAGACGCTCTTCGAAGTCCCTGAGTCCCCAGCCCGCCTGGCCGGCCAGCCACAGTTCGAGGGCGCCGTCCTCGCGCGACAGGTCCTCGAAGGCCGCCAGGAGCACGTCAAGCCCCTTGCGCGGCTCAATGGTGCCGAGGAAGAAGACGTAGGGCACCCCCAGCGCCAGACCGTTCGCCTCGAAGAGGGCGTCGTCGTCGGAGTCCTCGGTGCTGAAGCGCGCCAGGTCGACACCGTGCGGGGCCACGACGACGGGCGCGTGCCCGGGGATGAACTCGTTGATCTGGCGGGCCGTGAAGTCGCTGACGCTGATCAACACCTTGGCGTGGCGCGCCGAGTACGTGATCGCCCCTCGGAAGAATGCGACCTTCGAGCGTTCGTGCCACTCGGGATTCGTGAAGAACGTCAGGTCGTGGATCGTCACCACGGTGGGCGTCGAGCCGCGATGGGGCATGGTGTAGTGCGGCGCGTGCCAGACGTCGGCCGCGCGCGCGGGCGCGCTCGTTCCAAGCGACCAGGCTTCGTAGACCAGCCGCGCGGCCCGCGCGCCGGGCACGATCGGCGCGACGCTCGAGTGCGGCGACCACTGCCTCCAGCGGTCGGCGTCGTCGCGGCGCGTCACCAGGGTGGTCTCCACGTCGAGCGACGGCAGGCGCCGGGCCAGTTCGCCGATGTAGCGTCCCGCGCCGGCCAGGTGGGCCGGCACCGCCGAGACGTCGAGCGCCACCTTCACTGCCAACCCTCCAGGTGATCCCGGGCCGCGTTGGCCCACGTGAGTTCGGCCACCGAGTCGCGGCGGCGCTGCGCGCCCGCGGGGCCGGCGTCCAGCTCGAGCGCGCCGGCGAGGCCGTCGGCGATCGACGAGACGTCGAGCGGATCGACGATCACCACCTGGGGGTTCTGGGCCACGCTGGGCGTCGTCGAGCTCGCCACGACCCGCGTGCCGGCGTGCAGGGCCTCGACCGGCGGCAGTCCCCACCCTTCGGCCCGCGCCACGTAGGCGAAGACCGTCGCGTCGCGGTACAGGCCCTTCAACAGGTCCCGGTCCACGAGACCGAGCACCGTCGCGTCCTCGGTGTCGACGCCGCCCCAGCCCGCGGGGCCGCAGAGCACCAGCGGCCCCAGTTCGGCGTGGTCGTGACGGGCCACACGGTGGGCCGCGATCAGGCGGCCCAGGTTCTTTCGCGGCTCGCGGGTGCCCGCGTAGAGCGTGAACGGCCCGACGACCTGGTAGCGCGCGAGCAGGTCCCGGACGGCGCCTTCGCTGGCTGCACCGGCCGCCGCGTCGTCAACGCCGAGGCGAACGTAGCGCAGGCGCGACGGGGCGAAGCCCTCGCCGAGCAGTCGCTCGCGCAGCCCCGGCGACGTCGTGAAGATGCGGATCTCCTCGCGACGCGCCAGCAGCCTCAGCCGGTCCTCGTGGAAGCGCGCGCCCGCGCGGGTCGTGGCGTTGGGCTCATCGCGCCACAGCAGGTCGTGCACGGCCACCGAGTGCACGCAGCCGGGCGCGCCGCCGCCGAAGGGGCCGGCCATCGACGTGGCGTGCACGATGTTCGAGGTGCGCGCGACCCCGAGCGGCCAGACCGGCCACAGCCGGGTCAGCGGTCCCACCGGCAAGGGGGCGCTCACCAGGCGCAGCGCCAGCGCCTTGGCCTCCGGGGGCACCGCTCCGCTGGGGCCGAGCCCCAGGACCTCCAGATCGGCCCGTTCGAGCGCGGCCAGTCCCTGGACGAGCCCGCACACGTACGTGCCGATCCCCCCGGGCTGACGGCGGTAGAGCTGGTCGACGCTCAAGGTCAAGATGCGCTTCACTGCGGCCAGCCTCGCACGAGGTCGCGGTAGAGGGTGGTGTAGGCCCGCGCTGCCGTGGACGGCGCGAAGTCGATCGCCCGCGAGCGTCCGGCGGCGATCATGATCGAGCGGCGCGCGCCGTTGTCCCACACGTCGTCCAGGGCGTGCAGCGCCTCGTCGTCGCTGTGCACCAGCAGCGCGGCTCCCTCGAGCAGCTCGCGGTTGATGGCGGTCGAGCGCGCCATCGTCGGCACTCCCGCGGCGAGCGCTGCGATGGCGAACGAGGGGAAGCGCGCGCCGTCCGAGAGGTGCATCACCACCCGGGCCTGGGCCAGCGCCTCGCGGGCCTCGCTGCGCGCGCGGAGCGTGACGTCCAATCCGCCCTGTCGGATCCGCTGGCGCGAGGACGCGCTCGCCAGGACCACGACGCGCGCCGCACGCGACTGTGCGAAGCGCACGATGTCGGGGGCGAGCGACAAGAACAGCTCCACGAGACCGGTGACGTTGATGACGAGGTCACGGCCGCCGACGGTCGCCGCGACGGTCGGCACGGCGGGCGGCACGACCACGACCTGGCTGCGCTGGACGCCGAGGACGTCTTGGACCTCGTGGCTCGCGGTGCGGCTCGACGCCACGAGCGTGGCTCCGCGCCTGGCCGCCCGGCGCAGCTGGACCACACGCTGGTGGATGTTCGTTTCCTCGCGCAGCGCCCTCAGGTCGTCGACCGAGATCACGAGCGGCGTCTTGCCGGTCGGCGGCGTCGCCAGTCCGGCCACGTGCACGACGTCGACCGGCGGGAGCAGGCCATCGAGCGAACGCCCGAGGCCGCGCCGCCACAGCGGTGCCCACAGTGCCCGCTGTCGAACGCGGATCTCGCTGGACGTCGCCTTCGAGCCAAGGGTGCGGAAGCGCACCAGGTCGCACTCGCCCATCTCGGTGAGCGCGTCGGCGAGGTCCGTCATGGAGTTGCCGAGCGACTCGAGTGAACCGTCGAGGTCCAGTCCGACCCGCAGCCTGCGCGGACTAGTCACGGGCGATGGCCAGCCGGCGCATCGCACTGGTCCATCGGGGCCACAGCTCGTGCGCCCACGCTCCGAACGGCTCGGTGCTGGTCGCCACGATCCCGATCTGCTCGTCGGCGTCGAGCAGCATCATGGCGCCGCTCTGGCCGAAGTGGCCGAAGCTGGCCTCGGACCAGTCGCCCATCCAGTGCTGCTTCTGGCCGCGGACCTCGGGACCGAGCCCCCAGGGACACGGAGTGAACCTCCCGAATCCCGGAACAACGCCGCTGAGCTGGGGAAGGAACGGGGTGATCAGGCGGTCGCGCGTGTCCTTGGCCAGCCCGTCCAGACGCAGCCACGCCACGGCGAGCCTGAGCAGGTCCTCGGTCGAGCCGACCACGCCCGACGACGCGCGCCCCTCGAGACGGGTGGTGCTCATCCCGAAGGATTGAAAGACGCGACCATCGAGCCAGTTCGCCGGGTCGTTCTCCCCGACGATCGCCTGGACCGCGTAGTCGACTGCGTAGTTCGAGTAGACGCGCTTGGTCCCGACCTCACTCACCGGGTCGACCTCCTCGAGGCCGAGCCCGCTGGAGTGCGAGAGCAGGTGCGCGAGCGTCGCGCCGCGCGGACCGAGCTGCTCGTCAAAGCGGTGCAGCCCCCAGTCGACCTCTACGCCGAAGGCCAGGGACACGGCCATCTTGGACACCGAGGCCCACTCGCGCTCGACGCCGAGGTCGCCGGCCTCGGCGACGCGCTCGACCATTCCCGCGTTCACGCGAAAGACCACGGCGCTCGAGCCGGCGGGCCAGCCTTCAACCAACGAGGTATCGCTCACCACTCGATGTTACCCAAGCCCTCTAAGGTTTCGAGAGTGATAACCGTTCTCAGTGGTGGCGTCGGCGCGGCGCGGCTGCTCGGCGCCCTGAGCATGGTCATGGAGCCGAGCGAGATAACCGCCGTCGTGAACGTCGGCGACGACCTGGTCCTGCATGGGCTCACCATCTGTCCCGATCTCGATACGATCACCTACACGCTGGCGGGACTCAACAACGACAAGCTGAGCTGGGGGCTGCGCGGCGAGTCCTGGCGCGTGATGGACGCGCTCGAGGACCTCGGCGGAGAGGCGTGGTTCCGTCTCGGCGACCGGGACCTGGCCACCCACCTGTACCGGACCCAGCGCCTCGCCGAGGGCGCCACCAAGAGCGACGTTGCGCGTGAGCTGTGCGAGCACTGGGGCGTCGCCGTGCGGCTCCTGCCCGTCACGAACGACGAGGTCGCGACGATGTTCGACACCGAGGTGGGACGGCTCAGCTTCCAGGAGTACTTCGTGCGCCATCGCCACGGCATCGAGGTGAGCGCCATCTCCTTCGACGGCGCCGAGCGCGCCGTGGCGGCGCCCGAGGTGCTCGACGCGCTTCGCACGTGCTCGCGCATCGTGATCGCCCCCTCGAATCCGCTCATCTCGATCGAGCCGATCCTCCAGGTCCCGGGGATCCGGGCCATCCTCGAGGATCGCCACGCCGACGTCGTGGCCGTCTCGCCCATCATCGCCGGCGCCGCCGTGAAGGGTCCCGCCGACCGCCTGCTCGCCGAGCTCGGCCACGACGTCTCGTGCGTGGGCGTCGCGCACTACTACCGCGGACTCATCGGAACGCTGGTGATCGACCAGGCCGACGCCGAACTGGCCACCGCAGTGCGCGAACGTGGTATCAACGTGCACGTGACCACCACCATCATGTCGTCCCCCGAGAACGCGCGGCGCCTGGGCGAGGCGGTGCTGTCGTGAACGAGCTTCGCGTGATTCCCCTGCGCGGCGTCGGAGCGGTCGGCGAAGGCGACGACCTCGTCACGCTCTTTCTCGACGCGCTCGGCGCCTGCGGCGAGACCCTCGCCCGCCACGACCTCATCGTGGTCACCAGCAAGGTCGTCTCGAAGTCCGAGGGCCAGGTCGTGGCCTTCGACGGAACCGACGAGCACAAGGTGGCCCTGATCGAGCGCGAGTCCACCCGCGTCCTTCGCCGGCGCGGCACGCTGCGCATCACCGAGACCGCCCACGGCTTCATCAACGCCAACGCCGGGATCGACCTTTCGAACACGGACCGAGGAACGGCCGTGCTGCTACCCAAGGACCCCGACCGCTCCGCCAGGCGATTTCGCGGCGAGGTGCGCCGGCGATGCGACGTCGAGGTGGCCGTGGTCGTGACCGACACCTTCGGGCGAACGTGGCGCAACGGTGTCACCGACGTGGCGCTGGGCTCGGCCGGCCTGAAGCCGATCCTCGACCTGCGCGGCACCACCGACGCCAACGGTCGGCTGCTCGAAGCGACCGAGGTAGCCATCGTCGACGAGATCGCCGGGGCGGCCAACCTGGTGCTGGGCAAGGCGCAGGGCACCCCGTTCGCGCTCCTGCGGGGCCTGGACGACTCGTACTTCGGTGAAGGCTCGGTGGCCGGGGACATCGTGCGCTCGACGAACGACGACCTCTTTCGCTAGTCAGTCCCCGCCGAGACGGACGTCGCCCGACAACGACGACTGGCGCGTGACGTGCTGCTTGGCACCGACCACGCAGATCGCGCCGAGCGTGGAGAAGCTTCCGATGACCGCTTCGGGGCCGATGATCGACCAGCTGATGCGAGAACCCTCCTCGATCACGGCTCCGGGCATCAGCACGACGTTCTCCAGCACGACGTTCGCGCCGACGCAGCAGCCGGCGTCGACGACGGCGTTGACGAGCGTGGCGCTGGCGTCGATGGTGGCCGTGGGGTGGCACCACGAGCCGGCCGCCGCGCCCTCGGGGCGCGCACGGCCGTCGCGGTCGTTCAGGATGTCGAAGTTGGCCCGCAGGTAGGCCTCGGGGGTGCCGGTGTCGAGCCAGTAGGCGTCGTCGGTCATGGCGAAGAGCTTGCCCGCCTCGGCCAGGGCCGGGAAGGTCTCGCGCTCGACGCTGACGCGTCCGCCGGGAGCGATTCGTCCGATCACGCTGGGCTCGAAGACGTAGGTTCCGGCGTTGATCAGGTTCGTCGGGGCCTCGCCCGGCGGCGGCTTCTCCACGAACGCGATCACCCGTCCGTCGGGCGCGGTCGACACGACGCCGAAGAGCGACGGGTCCTCGACGCGATGCAGCGCGATGGTCGCCTCTGCGCCGTGATCGCGGTGGAACCCCAGCAGCGCGGTGACGTCGAGGTCGGTCAGTACGTCGCCGTTGACCACCAGGAAGGTCTCGTTGATGCCGGCGTGCTGGGCGGCGAAGCGGATCGCCCCGGCGGTGTCGAGCGGTTCGGGCTCAATGGCGTAGGTCACCCTCACCCCGGCGATCACGTTGTCGGGGTAGGCGCTGATGAACCGGTCGGGCAGGTAACCGAGCGACAGCACCGCGCTGGTCACGCCGTGGACCGCGAGCGACTTGAGCACGCATTCGATCATCGGCACTCCCACCAGGGGAAGCATCTGCTTGGGCGTCTCGTAGGTCAAGGGACGAAGGCGCGTCCCCTCGCCGCCGACCAGGATGATCGACTTCAAGCTCAGCCCTTGGGAGCCGTGGTGGTGGTCGCGGCCTTGCTCTTCGTGGTTGTCGTGGTCGACGCGGACTTCGTCGCCGTGGTCGTGGTCACCGGCAACGTCGTCGTCGTCGCGGGCGCCGCACCGGCGACCTGCATCGCGTCCAGGGTCGCCGCTTCGGGGATAGTGGGCTTGACGCCCGCCGGATCGAAAGCCATGGTCACGCTCATGTACTCCGCGAACTTGATGGACGCGGGATTCGTCGTGATCGTCGGCTTGGTCTGGCCGTACTTCCAGTAGGCGTAGGAGACCTGGCCCTTCTGGCCGGCGTACTTGGAATTCGCGGGACAGATCTCGCCGTTCTTGTAGGTGGTCTTGGCGACGGTGACGCCGGTCGCGTTGGGGAGCGCCAGTTCGGTCGAGCTCGCGAGCAGACCCGGGAACTCGGCGGCGAACTGCGAAACGGTGGCGTTGTTGCCCGAGTCAGCGGCCGAGACGGGGCTGATCCGGATGACGTTGGACTTCTCGACGATGAAGCCGCCCTTGTAGGTGGGGTCGGCGTTGAGGAACGGGAGGTTCTTTCCGCAGTCCTGGATCGAGAGCGCGGCGTACCAGGTGGTGCCCACGCGCGGGGCGACGCCCGTGGCGGCCTTGGCGGGGTGCTGATAGTCGTAGCGGGCCAGCACGGTCGCCAGGAGTCCCAGGATCACGATGATGGCCAGTACTCCGTAGTAGTTACCCGGCCGAGTCTTCTTGTAGGCTTTCCCGCCTCCGGTCGCCCCGACCCTGCTTACCCATTTACCCGACGCACTCTTAGCCACGCGAGCCACGCTACTAAAGAATCGGACCGGCCAACGAACCGCGTAGGGGCGGAGGGACTCGAACCCTCACTGGAGGCGGTTTAAGCGCC
>PLHD01000075.1:54213-55050 GCA_003138815.1 Acidimicrobiaceae bacterium
GTCGGGGCACGACTCGATCAACTCCGCTCCTAGCTTTGACCGCCGCCTTGGTGTTTTCGACGGTGCTGGTGCCCTCCGCCGCCCAGGCTCAGACCATCGCCCAGACCCAGGCCGAGATCGCGCAGCTGTCGGCCACGCTCTCGCACCAGGAGCAGTTCAGCGAGACCACGGCCAACGAGTACGACGCCGATAAGGCCATGCTCCAGACCGATCAGACCGACATCGTCCGCCTCGACTCCCAGGAGGCCCAGAAGCGCGTGGTGATCGCGGTCACTGAAAAGAAGATGGTGTCCGCCGTGGTCAAGGCCTACGTCCTGGGCGCCGCCGACGCCCAGATCCTGGCCCTGTTCGACCAGGACGTCACCAAGAGCGACGCCCGCAACGTCTACGAGGAGCAGGTTCTCGGCAACCTCACCCAGATCAGGAATCTGTACCAGTCCCAGAAGAAGTCCCTGGACGAGACGATCGCCAAGGTCGCCCAGCAGCGATCAAGGGCCCAGCAGCAGACCTACGCCATGCAGTCGCTGCTCGCCCAGAATGTCCGCAACGAGAACGCGACCCAGGCNNACCCTCACGGCGGTGACCCGCAAGCTGAGGGTCGAGATCATCAACTACGAGATCCAGGTGGGAGCCGCCGACGCGAGGGTTCGCGATATCGCCGGCGAGGAGCAGGCCGTCGTCGCCGCCACGGCCGTGGGCGGCACNNGTGCTGTCGGCCATCGCCGCCGCCACGCCTCCGGCGATCATCGAGGTCGCGGGGTCCGCCCAGGGCAACCTCGCGCTGCAATTCGCCGAGCACCAGATCGGCGTTCCCTACGTCTGGGGCGGCGAGACGCC
>PLHD01000057.1 GCA_003138815.1 Acidimicrobiaceae bacterium
CTGACCTCGGTCCAGATAACCCGGTAGAGGCAGGTGTCGGCGCGCGCGGACCGCCGCCGCCGTGCGCGGAACGCCCTCACTACGATGCTGTAGTGGCGACAGAATCCAATCCGACGGAATCTTCGGACAGGTCCGTCTGGCGCGTGCTGATCGGCAGGCCCCTACGCACGAGCGAGATGTCCCAGGAGGAGATCACCCCGGTCGAGGGACTCTCGGCCCTCTCGCTCGACGCGCTCACCTCGGTCGCGTACGGCCCCGAGGCGATCGTCGTCGTGCTGGCCCTCGCCGGGGCGAAGTCGCTGCATCTCATCCTGCCGATCACCGTGGCGATCGTCGTGCTCCTCGCGATCCTGGTCTTCTCGTACCGCCAGGTCATCGACGCCTATCCGGGAGGCGGCGGCGCCTACGCGGTGTCGCGAGCGAACCTGGGAGCGAGCGCCAGCCTCGTCGCCGGGGCCGCCCTGATCGTGGACTACACGTTGACGGTCTCGGTCTCGATAGCGGCGGGGGTGGGGGCGCTCACGTCGGCGTTCCCGAGCCTGAGCCCGGGCACCGTCCCGATCTGCCTCGCCATTCTCGCGGTCATCACGCTGCTCAACCTGCGCGGACTAGGGGCCAGCGCCCGGGCATTCCTGCTCCCGACGCTGCTCTTCATCGTGGGTCTGCTGGCCATCATCGTCGTTGGTCTCTTCCATCCGCTCGGCCTGCACGAGGCCCAGCCGGGTCGCTCGCTGCTCACGACGACCCGCGGTCTGCAGGTCGTCTCGGTGCTGCTCATCCTCAAGGCGTTCTCGGCCGGCTGCAGCGCCCTGACGGGTGTCGAGGCGATCGCCAACGGCGTCCCGCTGTTCCGCCAGCCCCGCGCCAAGCGCGCCAAGCGCACCGAGATGATGCTGGGCTTCATACTGGGCACGATGCTGCTGGGACTCGCGGTCCTGGCCCGCAGGTGGCACGTCGGTCCTCGGTCGAACGAGACGATCCTCAGCCAGATCATGGGCATGGCCGTCGGACGGCACTGGGCGTACTACGTGGTCTCACTGACGATTACGGTCGTGCTCGCCCTCGCCGCGAACACCTCGTTCGGCGGACTGCCGATCCTGGCGAGCCTGCTCGCTCGCGACAACTACCTGCCCCATCTGTTCGGGCTGCGCGGCGACCGGCAGGTCTTCAACAACGGCATCTGGGTCCTGGCGGTCCTGTCGGGCGCACTGCTGGTCGCGGTCGGCGGCAACACCAACGAGATGATCCCGCTGTTCGCCATCGGCGTCTTCACCGGCTTCACCTTGTCCCAGACCGGACTCGTGGTGCACTGGTGGCGAACGCGGCCGGAACGCTGGCGCTATCGGGCCGTGGTGAACGGTGGCGGCGCAGTGGTGACGGCGCTGGCCACGCTGGTGTTCCTGATCTCGAAGTTCGAGCAGGGCGCCTGGATCGTGGTCATCACGGTCCCGCTCTTCGTCCTGCTGTTTCTGCGGATCCGCGCCTACTACCAGCGAGCGGGGGTGGAACTTGGCATCGGCAGCCTTCCGCAGAAGCCCGTCGCGAAGCAGACGCTCGTCATCGTCCCCGTGAGCAACATCTCCGAGCTCACCCGGTTCGCCATCTCCGAGGCCCTGTCGCTCAGCGCCGAGGTCATCGCCGTCTCGGTGGCGACCGAACAAGCCGATGGGGAACCCGGGTACAGCGAGGAGCTCCAGCGGGAGTGGTCGCAGTGGAATCCCGGCCCACCGCTCGAGATCCTGCACACGGAGTTCTCGTCGATCGTCGATCCAATCGTGGCGTTCATCGACCAGGAGCGGTCGAAGGCCGATCGTCAGATCGTCGTCCTCATCCCGATGGTCATTCCGAGTCGGCTCCGCTACCGATTCCTGCACAATCAGATCGACCTGGTACTCAGTGCCGCGCTGCGCAAGCGAGCCGACGTCGTCGTGGCGAGGGTCCAGATGCCTCTCGAGGTCCCGCTGCGCTGAGCAGCGCGAGNNTCTAGGTGAACCGCTCGCAGCTACTTCTTCTTCGCGGGCGCTCCAGCCGGACCCGTCCCGGCGGCATTGCACGCTCGCGGATCCCACGGCTCCAGGGTCGGGTTGGTCGGGCTCGGAGCGCTGAAGGAGTTGTTGGTGCCCACCCCGGGCGGGTCGTAGACAGTCGTCGTCGAGGTCGATTTGGCAGCGGACTTCGTCTTGGCGCCGCCCGTCGCCGTCTTGGTGGCGGACTTCGTCTTGGCGGCGGACTTCGCCGACTTCACGGTGAGGTCGGTACCGGTCTGGACCGTGACGAGCGCCCCCGTGGTGACCTCCTTGGGGTTGTAGCCGAGGATCACCGGGCCCTGGAGCTCGGCGAACACGGCCTGGGCGGCCGCGAGCGCGGGACTCGTCCAGTTGCCGGTGGCCGGCGGCGGGGGACCGCCGTACCAGACGACCGTTTCGCTCACCGGACCCACGGGCGTGGCGGTGCCGGTGGCGGTGACGCGGAATCCCTTCGCCGTCAGCTGCCTGGCCACGAGGGCGGCCTGGTTGGTGACACCGGTACCGTTCTCGACCGAGAGGGGGAAGCTCGACGCAGAGGGGAGCCGCTTGCCAGTGAAGGAACTGAAGCCCGCCGCGACGCCGAAGATCCGGTTGAGGGTATTGAGTCCGGTGGGCTGGACCGGGAACTCCACGTCGCCGTACTTGTAGCCCTGGTAGAGGTACGAGCCCGTCTCGACCTCGAGCACCGGGTAGGTCACCTGGGGCACGTTCGCGATCTTCGTGTGGGCGAACTTCTTGGTGAGGTTGACCATCTCACCTTCGCTGAATCCGCTGTCGACGGTGAGGTCGGGCAGCACCGCCGTGGCGAGGTTCTGATCCGTGATGGGGTTGCCGAGCCCGCGGGCCGCGACCTTGGCGGCGAGCACGCGCAGGAACTCGTGGGTCCGGCGGATCCGCGCCAGGTCCGACAGCGCCTCCTGGGGCCACGTGGCGTGGTCGTGGTTGGAGGGATTCGGCTGGATCTGCAGGTGACGGGCCCTCACCACCTGCAGGGCGTGGTAGCCGTCAAGCAGCCGGCAGCCGGGGTATTGGACGTTGAGCCCCGACTCGGCGTCGAAGATCGGGACCGGGAAGTACATCCGGATNNGGGCCCTCGACGAGCGCGGCGTCGATCTTGTTGGCCCCGGTTTTCCGGGCGTTGGGGATGAAGAGGTCGCGAGGAATCGAGAGCAGCGACACGGCGCCGGTGTCGGGATCGAGATGGATGACCATGTCGATGTCGCTGTTGATGCCGGTCACGCCCTGCGAGCACAGTCCGTACGCCGCGTTCTGTACCTTGAGCGCGCATCGGTCGGTCGAGCCGATGAGCAGGATGTTCTCCGTGGTACCCCCCGTCTGAAGGTGGCGGACCGCCTGGTGGTGGACGAGCGAACCGAGGTAGTAGTAGTCGGCCACGACACCGGCGACCACCAGCACCACGACCAGACCGACGGCGATGACGCCGCGCCGGATCCAGGTTCGTCGACGGCTGCGTGGTCTTCGGTGCGCACCGCCCCCGGCGCCGCGGTCGACCGCCTCGCCGAGCGACATCAATCGGTCCCCGTTGGCGATACCGGTAGGCGGCCGCCCGGAATCGCTACCGCCATCTCCACCGGACATTGTTCAATTATACGGGTCCGCGCACGATGGCAATTGCTTCCGGCTTTGGCGCACGGATTGGCGAGCCCTCGGCCGCACGCGAGGTGGAAGACGGCACGTCAGGGCGCCGACAGGATGGCAGACCGCCCTCTCGCTGCACGTGGTACCCCACAGCGGTTGTGGTTCAAACTCCTGTAGGTGAGTGGGTGAGATGGCTTGACGCCCTGGCAGAGTTCACGAAAAGACGTGATCATTGCGGAAAAACACTGGGTGTCGTCGTCGTTTCTATCCTCCCAGCGGGGATTAGAAGAGGTCAGACGACGTTTACTTACTGCGGCGTTAGGCGTCTTGATCGAAGTTCTAGCCAGAAAGTCACTAGCTTGACAACGAATTCATGTGTGCGGTCGTCAATGAGACTTGGCGAATACTCAGTGTCCGACAACCAAGACTGAAGTCTTGTTGCTGAGGCTGTCGCATCAGCCTTGACGGCCGCAATCTTGTCTGAGAATGGCTTGTTTGAGATGTCGTTGTTGGTCTCACTCGGTAGAGCGGTGAGGTTTCGGAGCACATGCAAACATGCCTCCATTGCAGCGGGGTCGATCCTTCAACCGGCGAGCGAATTCTTCCAGGGCTTCTTCGATTTGACCAGGAATATATGCTCCACCCAAGACGGATCCTCATCATAGGCAAAAGCCTTTCTCAGGAGGCGGGACTGCCAGTCCTCGAGGAGCACCTTCGCCTCGAAGAGACCGTCGAACTGCTGACCGTTCAAGAACTCGTCGCGAGGACGGGCGTTGAACGCGGAGCGGCTGCACAGCTATCTCGGGAACATTCCACCCGAGGAGTTCGAGGCCAACTACTACGCTAAGAGCGACGTTCCATCAACCGATGGCGCCGCGGACATAACAGCGGCATGATTACCGGGACGGTTCACTACGCCTGCAAGCCCAACTGGGATCTACTCGTCACCGTCACACCCCGCTAGATTGCGATCCGCCCAGAATCTGAAGTACCTCGATAGTCTGCGCCAGCCCCATGGCCAACCAGAGATGCACAGCCAACCGCTCTGGTCTCGATGTAAATCTGCACCACATGCAGAATTCGAGGAAAACGGGCACGGTCGGGTTCCCGCGGCTACGAATTCTGTCTAGAACAAAGCGAATCGTTCGCTGCTCACACCAAGACAGTTCGCATCTCAGTCTTGCTGACGAGCAGGTTCAGATACCTCTCACTGAAGAAATCACTTTGCGAGAATCTCGAAAGTGATTTCGAACGCTCATTGATGCCATAAAGGTAGGGGAAGTCCGCAAGAAGTTGAATAAATGGCACAATTCCATACGTCGATTCAATCGCAAGACGGTTGTACTCAATCAGAATCGTGTTGGTGCGGCGTAACAGTGCGGTCGCCCCCTCCAAGACAAACGGTTCGTACCCCTCAACGTCAATCTTAAGAAGATCTACAATAGTTGGCATCTCACTGGAGAAATAGGCATCCAGCGTCGTGATCGGAACATCGACTTCCTGATCCTGACGATACGAAGGTCTGTGTCGCAGCAATGAATGGGTACCAATACTATTGTCATCCAGATAGAGGACTGATCTGCCGATGCGGTCGCCAATAGCCACTTGTTCTGTCACGACGTTTGTCAAGTGATTATTGACCAAGTTCCTTTTCAAGATTTCGAAGTTTTCTGGAACTGGTTCGAAGCTATAGGCAATTCCTGTGGGTTCTATCAACCGCGCGGCTATTGACGTGTAGATGCCAATATTTGCTCCGACGTCAATGAAGGTCGTCCCCGGAAGAAGGAGTTGCTCAAGTAGCTCGAGTTCGTAAGCTTCATATGTCTGATTGAGCAGACTGGGAAGAATGGTGATGTCTTTGCCTGGAATCTCAAGTTGCATTCCATGGCAAGACACTCGAACGAGTTCGTCTCGACTAAACGCGAAGTGAAACAGTCTTTCGTAGATATTGGTTACCAGAGGAATCCGATGGATTGGGGTGTTGTAGAAGGCGGCTCTACCCACGCGGATTAGGAATAGCGTGATTCTCTTCAACGTTCCTCCGGTAGTTCGTAATGGGGTTGAATCCGTCATGTGCGCCACCCTAAGCGACACTAGCAAGACGGCTTCATTGAAGCACTCGTTGTAAGTCTTTGAGTGAACCGTCCCGGGAATCATGCCGCTCTTATGTTGGCGGCGCCATCGGTTGATGGAACGTCGATTTCAGCGTAGTAGCTGAAGAATGGACAGGCGAGTTCAAGCGGTCAGGGCAACGACAGCAGCATCGTAGCGATCTTCAGCAGACGCCCACTGGAAGATTCTCCGTGGCATTGTGTTGATCCGGTGGCCGATCACGTCGAGGTCGCCTTGTGAGTAGACCGAGAGGTCGGTGCCCTTGCCGACGTAGCGTCATTGACGGAGGCAGGACAGCACACGAAGCCGCGCGAGAACTCTCCATTATCGAAGACACGCTGGGTGATTATGATCTCGGTGCGGCACATCGGCTGGTGCCGCGCTATAACAGACTCGTCTGCTCTCGAAACCAGTTCACCGTGCGCTCAAGCCCATCCTCAAGTGACACCGCGGGGGACCATCCGAGTCTTTCGCGTGCGAGGGTGATATCTGGCTGGCGCCGAGCAGGGTCCTGCTCGGGAGCAGGAGAATATACGACCTCGGACGTGGACCCGGTCGTGTCTAGTACTCGCCGGGCGAGCTCGGCGACGGTGATCTCTTGAGGGTTGCCGATGTTCACTGGGCCGACGAAGTCACGCTGATCAATCATCGCCAGCAGCCCGGTTACCAGGTCATCGACGTAGCAGAAACTCCTTGTCTGCAAGCCGTCCCCATAGATCGTAAGCGGCACACCAGAAAGCGCTTGACACACAAAGTTCGAAACTACGCGTCCGTCGCCTCGTCGAAGGCGCGGACCGTAGGTGTTAAAGATTCGCACGATGCCCACATTGACGCTCTCGTAACGAGAGTAGGCCATCGTGAGCGCTTCACCAAAGCGTTTAGCCTCGTCGTAGACGCTGCGCGGTCCTATGGAACTCACGTTGCCCCAGTAGGCCTCGGACTGGGGATGTACCAGCGGGTTTCCGTAAATCTCGCTTGTTGATGCAAGAAGGAATCGCGCGTCATGGCGCTTCGCCAGGTGAAGACAGGCTTCGGTGCCGCGGCTCCCAACCGCGAGCGTCTCAAGCGGTAGGCGCATGTACTCAGGAGGAGATGCGGGGCTTGCCAGATGCGCCACAACGTCGACCCTGCCTTCCACGAGAATGTCTTCAGAGACGTCTCCTCGTACGAAGGTGAACCCAGGTGATGCGTCGAGAATTGTTAGGTTGCTCCCGTCAGAGGATGAGAGATTATCGATACAGACGACCTCGTCACCTCGGGCGAGCAATGCCTCGCAAAGATGTGATCCGACGAAGCCTGCTCCTCCAGTTATGACGACGCGACTCATCAGCGAATTGCCATTAAACGATGCCGATGCCCTCGTAGGTGAAACCCGCGCGGCGCATTGCGGCGGGGTCGAGCAGGTTTCGGGCGTCCACTACCGCTCGGCGCTCCATGAGGCCACCAACCTTCTCGAAGTCCAGCCAGCGGAACTCGTCCCACTCTGTTGCAATTACGAGCGCCACGACATCAACGCACGCTGCGTAGGGGTCGCCGACCACTTCGAGGCCATCAAGGGGACCGTGGACTGTCGGGTCGTAGGCGACGACGACTGCACCGAGTTCGCGTAGACGCCGTGCAATCTCGAGTGCCGGTGAGTCGCGAATGTCGTCGGTGCGAGCTTTAAAGGTCACTCCCCAGAGAGCCACTCGCTTACCGCGGACTTCACCACCTGCTAGCCGCAAGGTCTTCGCCACCACTCGCTCATACTGGCCTGCGTTGACAGTCACGACACCCTTCAAGAGTGCGAAATCGTAGCCGGCATCCTCTGCGATCCCGATCAGCGCAGCAACGTCTTTCGGGAAGCATGAGCCTCCCCAGCCAGGGCCCGGCTTCAGGAAGGAAGATCCGACGCGCGGGTCGTAGCCCATACCAAGCGCAACCTGGCGCACGTCGGCACCAACAACTTCGCAGAGTGCAGCGACGGCGTTGATGAAACTCAATTTGGTGGCCAAAAACGCGTTGGAGGCGTACTTGATTGTCTCGGCAGTCGCGGGATCAGTCACAAGTACCGGGGCACCGAGTCGCAAATAGAGAGCGGAGAGACGGATTGCCGATGCTTCGTCATCGGCACCAATCACGATCCGATCCGGGTGCAGGAAATCTTGCACTGCTGAACCCTCGCGGAGGAACTCCGGATTCGACACCACTTGAACGTCCTCGCGCCCTAATGCCCGTTCGACGATATGGGTGGAGCCGACCGGGACCGTTGATTTGTTCACGACGATTGCGTCGGGGGCCAAGTGCGGGCCGATCTCTGTAGCAACCCGTTCGATGATCGAAATGTTGGACCTGCCGTTAGGACCCTGCGGAGTTGGCACGCAGAGAAAGATGAAATCTGCGCTGTCTACGCCCCACGCGTTATCCGTCGAGAAGGCGAGCGCGCCGGAGCCGAGGCCTTGCTTCAGCAACTCCGCCAGTCCGTCCTCGACAATTGGCACAGAGCCCATCGAAAGTCCGTGAACCCGATCGTTATCGACATCGCTGCAGCGAACCTCATTGCCCAAGTGGGCAAGACAAACCGCGGTCGTCAAACCCACATAGCCTGCACCTATCACGCTAACTCGACTCACTCACGCATGCTAGTTCGCAAGCAAACACTTCTTCGAAAATCGAGCAAGGAACACCTCGTCACTTCCGCGTTTATGTTCATCTACATTCCGGCGAGATGCCCGCGCCGTTGAGGTGTAGCTGATAACCATCAGCCGAAGCACCAAATGGGAGTTGTGATATCGATCACGATTGGCGTTGTCGTGCCGACTTCTAATTCCGAATCCGTCATTGGGCAGTAATCTCGGAAATATGGATGCTAAAGCGAGCGGGAAGGACCAGCAAGGTCGGGGTCCGATGGTTCGCGTGCTGCTGGCGCCAGCCGCTCGGCGGTTCTCTTCGATAGTGGGGTCAGAGAATGGCTGGATGTACGACATCGTCACAGGAATGATTGAACTTTGTCCGGAGTTGTATTTCACATGTGTGGCCGAGACTGCCGACGCCTTGACATGCAATCATATCGAACATTACGCGATCGGTCGCCGACGCTCGGAGGAGATCGGTGGGGCCGCACTGCCGCTTCGCATTGCGACTGCCACCCGGCGTTTGGGCCTCCTAGACCGAACGGATCTCGTTCATCATGGCCTCCCTTTTATGCCGGGCCGTACCTACAGTGTGCTGGCGTTTCAGGCTGCCCGGCGCAACCTGCCGTTCGTTGTGGGTCCGATCCAGTCACCACTAGCCTTTTATGGTTCGGACGAAGCGAGTGTCCGGGCCGACATGCCACAGCGAACGCTGGCACAAGTTGGCTCGCGAACTATCGCCCGCATTGCTTGGCCGGTGATTTCCACGGCGGTCAGTCGCCTATCTGACGCTACGTTGTGCTCAGCCCAGCGCGTGGTAGCGATCGACGAGCCGACTAGGCGACTGCTCATTGCCCGAGGTGTCTTGCCAGAGCGAATTCGGGTGATTCCGCCCCCACTACGCATGGCGGCAGACAAGTTACCGCTTCGAAACGTGGATAGTGACACGGTGCGTGTAGTGACTGTTGGTTACCTCATCGAACGGAAAGCGGTCAATGAGGTTGTAACGGCCGTTGCCCATCTCGCGGCTGCCGGTATTCCGGTTGCGCTCGACGTGGTCGGGGATGGTCCAGAGTTACCTGCACTGCGACGATTGGTCGGGGCACTCCCAGGGGGCCAGTCGGTACGCTTCCACGGGTGGTTAGAGCGCGATGCCCTGATGAATGTCCTCTCGTCGGCGCACGTCTATGCAACGATGTCGAGGGCCGAGAGTTGGGGTCAAGCCATGGTCGAGGCTATGGCCCTTGGTTTGGAAACGGTGTCAGCTGCCAATGACGGTGCTTGCAGCCTTGTCGCGACGGGGGCGCCAGTCCGTCTTGTCGGCATAGGCGCCGTGGCTGAACTTGAGGCGGTCCTTCGAGAATGGTGCAGTCAGACGCCGGCGCTGATCGAAAGCGCAGGTGCGGCGGGCATTGGCTGGGCAAATTCCACTGTGGCTTCGCCGGTGGTCGCCCGACAATGGTGCGACGTGTACCGACAGGCTGCGGAGGAGAACGCTCAGGCGCTCTCGATTCAAGGGTGAGTGATGGCACCGTTGCGGGCGGCATCGATCCCACTGGCGACTCACCAGAGGTGCTGATTGTGGTCTTAGAGTGCCGACCTCGTTAGTTAGAGAAGCGAAGGAAGAGGACTGCTTCAAACGGAAGAGCGATCGACGTGACTATCGCTTACGACGATGGACCTCGCCATACAGTCTTGACTAAGGTTTGACTTATGCTGGGTTTGGAAGGACGTGTGCAAATAGGTCGTTCTGGCGTTTATCACTTACAGAGAGTCACCCCGGAAGTTCTGGTGGCTGGTGGTTCCGCTAGGGGCTTGTATGGGATCCGCTGACGTGACTCCCGATGTTGCAATCATCGTCCCAACTCGAAATTCGGAGGCTACTCTTCGAGGCTGCCTTGAGTCAGTTCGTGCCCAAACATTTCCGTGCACCGTCGTGGTGGTGGATAATGGCTCGACGGATGCCACTCTTCGTATTGCCATTGAGATGGCCGATCTCGTACTCCATATTGGCCCGGAAAGATCAGCGCAGCGAAATGCCGGAGCTGCGGCTACATCGACATCTATCGTCGGATTCATCGATTCCGATATGGTTCTCCCACCTACGGTGATTGCCGAGGCTGTGGCAGCCATCAAGGCTGGTGCGACGAGTGTTGTGGTTCCCGAGAGGACGGTAGGAGAGGGGTTTTGGGCCGATGTCAGTGCCTATGAACGCTCCTTCTATGAGGGGAGCGACACCATCGAAGCACCGCGCTTCTTCCCTCGAGACGTGTTCCAGAATGTTGGTGGGTTCGATGAAGCGATGACGGGAGCTGAGGACTGGGACCTCGGACTGCGCACTGCTGGTGCCGGACCGCGGGTTCGCATCGACGCAAGAATTATTCATGAGGAGGGCCACGTCCGCTACTTCAATATCTGCCGAAAAAAGGCATATTACGCACCGGGTGTGGCTCTGTTTATAAGGAAGCATGGGGTGCAGGGTTTAGTTGGCATGTCACGTCGTCCGTGGCTGCGTCAACCGCGTGCGTTGGCCCGGCCATTGGGGTTGGGTCTTCTGGTGTTGAAGGTCGGCCAGGCCACCGCGATGGCACCGGCGATGGGTTGGGCATTTTTCGGACGCCCGTTACGGCTGCCCGACCGACCTTCAATGCGCACCAAACACAGGCGCACCAATTCCTAATGTCTGCAGTCGAAGACATTCCTAGTTTCATCGGGTCTCCGAAAGTTCCAGGGGACCCTGATCGGAGAACACCGGCGTGGTTCCGTCAACTATCCATACGGGTGATCGCAGCATCAATCGGGCTCGTGGGAGTTGGGTTTGCGGAGATACTCCCAAAAGGGTTGTTGCAGAGTGTTCTTGCGGACACTGGATTCGTTGGGCTGGTTATCGCTGCGGCGTTAATGCTGCTGAGTCATAGCCCCCAAACCGTAATCAATTCCGAGCATTTTCAAGATCTTCGAGCAGCCGCCTGGAGGTGGACGATCCTCGGACTTGGATTGGCTGGTGTGTTGATTACCCAGACTTGGTTTCGATCTGGCACTGCGATCGCTGCCGGGGACATCCCTCCGCCAATCGGAACAGCGTGGATTGGCAGAGTGTTCTCCACATTCGGGTGGTCTGGGAGTACCCTTGGGGCTCCGACGAATAACCAGGGGCAACTCCCGTGGGCCGCAGTGGATTGGGTCACACACCTTCTTGGTGGGTCGGGTGCCCTTGCCCAGAGGATCTGGTTTTCGATGCTGATCGCCGCAATTCTAATGGCTGCAGGCGCGCTGGCACGTTCCTTGAGATTCTCACCGATGGCTGGCGCCGTCGTCGCTCTCGCTTACTTCTTCAATCCGATGACGATGAGTCAGGTTGGCATCTTCGACAACTTTCTGGCTGTCATGGTCCTCATTCCCGCGCTCGCTGCAGCAGTGATCTCCTATGGCTGCGGCCGCATCCGGCTTTGGCAGATCTGTGCGGCGTTCGTGGTCGCCGCGCCTTTTGTCGGCTTCGTCTATAGCAATCCACCTCTTGTGGGCATGCTCGCCCTGACCACGGCCGTTACTCCGTTACTGGTGTGGACTCGTTTCGGACGCGACGCTGCTCGACGTGCCGTAGGGGGTGTGTTAATCGCTGGTGCGCTTCTGGTCGCTGCTTGCGTCTACTGGATCGTTCCCGCTCAGTTGGCTGTAGCGTCAGTGGCGGCGGGCAATCTGTCGGCGCTGTCATCTTGGGCATTCACTGAGTCCAGATCGACGTTAACTAATGGACTGTGGCTCAATACAACGTGGGGGTGGAGTTTCTCGGAGTACTACCCCTACGCTGCAGACTTCGGCCACTTCCCGTTGGATCTGATACCTGCTTTGATCCCATTGATTGCATTTAGCGGCCTAGCCCTACGGCGTGTCTCCAATAATCTTGGTCAAGGGATATGGCGCTTGAGGGGATTTCTCGCCGTAGGCGCGCTCGGTGTCATCTTTCTCAGCACGGGGACTCGGCCACCCGGCAACCTGCTCTTTGACCCTCTCTACCATCTTCCCTACGGGTGGCTGCTGCAGGAACCGGGGCGATTCCTAATAGTTGCGGCCCTAGGTTTCGCTCTCCTTGGTGGTCTGCTCGTGGAACAGATCCAAAGGGTCGTGACGATACGGCTTGTAGCGGTCGGGAGGCTGTTTGGAAAGCGGGGGGAATGGAGGCTCTCGTCTTCTGCTCTGGTTGCAGTGGCGATGGTCATTGTTGCTCTGGTTGGCAGCTTCCCCCTTTGGACGGGAGCGGTCGTACCTGGTCCTCGTCAAGGCTTCCCGTCGTCACATGTGAAAGTCCCAACCTATTGGAACGGCACCGCCAATTATCTGAATTCCTCATCGTCGCCAAGCGGGTCGCTTCTCGTTCTACCACCTGACGACTTTTACCAAATGCCCTACACCTGGTATTACGGAAACGACGGGTTCATTATGAACCTTCTGAGCCGTCACGTCGTGGTGCCTAGCGGCCAGGGATACGATACCGCGTCGGCCGAGTTGCTAAACGCGGTGCAACTTGAGGCAGCAGCACTACTCGATCACGACTGGAGCGAGGCCGGTCGACTCCTCACTGCAATTGGGACTCCAATTGTCTTGGTACGCGGCGACATCGAAGCTCACTTTCCCGGTCGCTCCATCGTGTCGCCCGCGGCGATTGCTGCCGGTTTGGCGAAGGATCCTGAGATGAAGTTCATCCGCCGCGATGGTCCCCTCTCCTTATACGAACTCAGAGCGTCCTACCGCCAATCTTCAACAAATTTCGCAACAGTCAAGACGGCAACGCCTGACCTGGGCGAACTGACGTTGGTGCCGCAACGTACTGTCCTCGTCACTTCGAAGCCACAAGTCGGCCATATGGCGCTCTTCCAGTTTCCTCCAGTCGCCAGCTGGCAATTGAGTCCGACATCGCTTTCCACGCAACTCGCAGTGCCATCTGGGTGGACCTACTCTGTCAAGTCAATTGATTCCAAACTTCCTTCGGGAGCAAAAGTGTTAGGCCACGGGAAAACGACAGGGGACCAGGAAATTGTTCGTATTCAACTGCCGGTTAGCCACTCCCTCATCAGTGATGGAGATTTCTCTGCAGGTACTTGGGGCTCGGTAGAGAATTGCGATGAGGCCCTGCCGGTTACGCCACCTGAGATTCTTCGCGCGACGACGATTGCTCATGCTGGGCCCGGAGGAGCACCGGCCTTGGAACTAACGGCAACGGTCGATAGTGCTTGTGAGACAAGAAACTTGTCCTGGAATGGGGGGCCGATTCTCTTGAGACTTTGGGCACGATCATTGACAGGTTCGTCCCCTCGTCTCTGTGTATGGGAAGAACCAATTGGTCGCTGTGCAGTTCTTCCTGCACTGCCTACTGGCCCTGGTTGGCACCGTTACACCTCAATCGTTCACCCAGACGCTGGGACGAAAAAGATCACACTGTTTCTTTATGCAGATTCAACCCGCGTCGGCCAGTCTTCCATCGAGCAATATGCGGGAATCATTGCTAGGTCGCTCTCGTCCATGCCGAAAGTGGTGCTAGTCGGAACTCCCACGATGGGTTTTGCGCCCGGTCGGATTGTTACTTTTGGAACCGGCTACTCCTCGCAATGGATTGGACCATCCGGATCGATCCACGTTGTCGTGGACGGCATGCGCAATGGGTGGATTACAACATCGACATCCGCGAGTCGCATCGTCCCTATTTACCTAGCTACCTCAAACGAACTCTTCGATGGAGCATCCCTCGCAGCGGTCATGGTAATCATCGCTGGAGCCTTAGCCTGGTGGGGGCGTCGCCGTAAGAAAGCACCGAAATCGTCACCCGACCCCGGCTGACGCGGGGTGAACTTCGCGCTTCGCCAGCTACTCTTAGCCTGGAACCACCGCCGGAGTGAGTTCAGACAGGTTGACCATGGGTAAAAAAGGTGCCTCTATCAGGTAAAATTGGCGTTTCCACACAACCAATTCATCCAAATAGAAAGGCACCTCTTCAATGCCATCCTTACACAGTCCGTCCCGCCTCTCCGTGATGTTCGATGACTTATGCAGAATTCTGCATAAGTCGTCTTATGTGGAACTCCCGTTTATGTAGAAAGTTTCGCAAAAGACCAGTAATTGGGCGGGGATCCGGCTGAAAATTCTACATAATTAGAGCCCTTCGAGGAAAGCCAGAAGCCTGTCGGGTGCCAAGTAGCGACCCGGCGTGGTGTCCAGTGGTGAGGTGCGCGCCAGCGCTCGTTCTTTGATTGAGAGATCGGCGTGGATGTAAATCTGAGTGGTCTCTATCGATTCGTGACCGAGCCACATAGCGATGACCGTCACATCAGTACCGCCGTGCAGTAGGGCCATGGCCGTCGTGTGGCGAAGCACGTGCGGTGAGACCGTTTTGTTCTCGAGTGACGGACAGTATTTTCGAGCGACGTCCGCGTACTTTGTCACGAGTTTCGCCACGGTATCGCGACCGAGTGGTCGCCCCCCACTGGTTGGGAATAGTGGGTCTCGGGCCCCGCCTCCCCGCTCGTCGAGCCAGACCCGTATCACGGCGACAGTGCTGGGGTTGAGCGGAGTACAACGCGCCTTTCGTCCTTTGCCGAGACACCGGACGTTGGCACCCTTGCCCAGAGTGACGTCCCCACAACAGAGCCCGGTGAGTTCTGACACTCGCAGACCCGTCTGGACGGCGGTCACCAAGAGGGCGTAATCACGACGACCAATCCAACGGGTTTGGTCAGGGGCTGCGAGCAGCGCGTTGATTTCGCTTCGTTCGAGAAACGATACGTCAGTTCGAATGCCTCGTTTGGACGGGATAGCCAAGACCCGTTGGATGAGAGCCGCGTGTTCAGGATGGCTCAACGCAGCGAATCGATAGAGCGAGTGAATAGCCGCCAGTCGGGAGTTTCGCGTTCGCACGCTGTTACCTCGCTCGTGTTCGAGGTGATCCAGGAATGCTCCGATCAGCGAGGCATCCAGATCACCAAAGTCGAGTGCACTGGGAGCCTTCCCCGTCCGCTGTTGCACGAAGGCGAGCAGTAGACGAAAGGTGTCTCGATATGCACCCACGGTGTGCACGCTGGCGCGGCGCTGGTTCATAAGTCGCTCGGTGAAGAACGCCTCCAGCGTGGGGGGAAACGTGCTCATGACTGTCCTTCAAGAACCAGCTCTAGTCGCTGGGCTGCTAGACCGAGCAGTTCCGGAACCGCCGACAGATACCAGTAGGTGGCCGCCGGATCGACGTGACCGAGGTACGTGGATAGCAGTGGCGTGCGAGAGGCCACGTCACCCCCGTCGCGATACCAACTGAGCAGTGTGTTGACGGCAAAGGTATGGCGCAAATCGTGGATTCGTGGCTGACACGACGTATCTTCTGCGAAGACGCGGCTGCGCAGTTCGCTAAATGCCTGCAGAACTCTTCGGTATTTGGGCCGAGTCCCGCGTATCCAGACGAAGAAGCTTGGGTCCCACGGCCGCGTGAGTTGGTCTCTTTGGTTGGCGTATCTCTTCAGCGCTTCGACGGTGCTCGGATGCAACAAGACCTCACGAGACTTCCCATACTTGGAGTTGCGCACGGTAAACAACCCCTCGTCCCAGTCAACGTCGCTGCAGTCGAGTGCTAAAGCCTCGCCAATACGCATTCCCGTCGCTGCCAACAGCCCAATGATCGTCTCGAGCGTGGCCGCTCGGAGTGGTGGGGCGAGTTCTCTGGCTGCACTCATCAACGCCACAATCTCGTCGTCGGTGTAGATGTGGGGAGTTGGCCGATATTTCTGGCACGGAAACAGATCGACGGGTGGAACTTCGTTCTTTGGATCAATCGTGTGGAGATAGCGAGCGAAAGGTCGAACCGCTCGCATCCGTTTAGCGAGATAGACCGGGCCGGCGTCTATTGCCAACCTGGTCCAGGTCACGGTGAGTTCGGTCGTGATGATACCTACACCGTTCTGCTCGACGAACGTGACGAAGCTAGCAAGTAGGTAACCTTCTCCCACTAGTTTGAAGCCGAGCGCACGCCGGATGGTGAGATACTCCTCGGCGTAGCGACGGAGGCTACTCATGAGCGGCCCGGCCACGAACGCACCACGGCCACCAGCGACCGACGATTGACTTTCGCGTAGAGCGATGTGGTCTCGGGGGAACGATGACGAAGGACCTGGCCAACCTCGGCGAGACTTCCGCCCGCTTGCAGCATTTGCGTCGCCGCGGTGTGGCGCAGGCAATGAGCACCCACCGCTGGCAGTTCCGCCCGTTCACAGGCACGATAGACGATTGCCGAGATGCCATTTCTCGTGAGCGCACCAGGTGGGCCGCACAGCTTGGTGAACACCAACTGGTTTTCGCACCTTGGTCGACCCCGCTGCAGCCACGCAACGATGGCTTCGCCGACGTCAACGGGTAACGGAAGCCGATCCTCACGATTGCCCTTGCCTCGGATCACCAAGCCACCGTGGCGCCAATCAATATCGCTCAGTTGCAGGCCGGCTACTTCACCGGCGCGTAGACCGAGGCGCGACAGGAGCATCAAGACAGCGAAGTCTCGCTGTCCGGTTGGCCTGCGACGATCGCAGCTCTTCAGCAGGCGAGCCACGTCTCGTGCATTGAGTGCTTTGGGTAGCGAAGACTGACGCCAACTCGCCACGGCGGGCACGGCGGGAGCGAGTGCTATCGGCGTGAGACCCTCCAGATAGAAGAAGCGCAGCAGCGACCGGAGCCTCGTGGTCATCACCTTCGCCGAGGAAACCTTGCATCGTTGACATTCAGCCAGCACGAACCGAGTGATCGCGGCGGTGTTCAAGCCCGCTAGCTCCAGTTCACCCTCGACGGGTAGCCACGACAGGAAAGTGCGGGCCATCTCGACGTAGTTACGAACACTCGATGCCGACAGACCCCGCTCGCCAATGAGGTAGCGCGTGTAGCGCGCCATCACTAGTTCCAATGGCGTCTTCTCAGTGACCAGTTCCACGGGCGTCACGACTCCGACGCTGGTCAAGTAGTCGAGTAACAACGTGACCCTGTGTATTGACAAGTTGGTGACGTAGCCCGCGGTCCGTCGCCAAGTCGCGAACTTCTCAACATGAGAAATCGATAGGTCTTCGGCGCCTAGTTCTTGGCTGGAGAGCCACCGGCTCGCTTGTGACATCACACCCAGATGCGCGCACGATGATCTATACCCTTGTCTGGCCAGAGCCTCCTTAAAGCCAAGGGCGTAAGGCGCCAGCGGGCCCGTCACCCGTACGTTTCTTTGTTCGACCATGAGTAGTCCTTTCTTTGTTTGGTTCCAAAGAAAAGTCTCGACCAGGCCACCGAATTATGCAGAATTTTCAGCCGGATCCCCGCCCAATTACTGGTCTTTTGCGAAACTTTCTACATAAACGGGAGTTCCACATAAGACGACTTATGCAGAATTCTGCATA
>PLHD01000020.1 GCA_003138815.1 Acidimicrobiaceae bacterium
GCCGTAGGCGTGCAGGAAGATCGCTGAGCCGCGTCCTGGCGTACCTGCCGTGTTGTACTCGATTGCGGCAAATGAGGAGTAGGACCGCGTCTCGGTCCATAGCGCCTCTGACGCCCCGTTGTTGAACGGCGGGTCCACGCCACAGGCGACGTGTTCGAACAGGTTGTAGTCGCGTGAAGAGGAGTCCTCGTCCCACCAGTCCCCGCAGGCGAGCCGGTGGTAGCGGTATTTCACTCGGGGGTTTGCTGCGTTTCCGTACATGGTCGACTCGAAGCCGAACATTCCGGCCGGGGTCGAGTCGTCGCCCTCGTGTTTGTGGGTGCTGATGCCCGCGTAACCGACGACAGCGCGAAACGGACCTAGTGCCAACGTCCAACATGAATCCGTGCGCTGCCAAGCCGTCAAGGTCGCGGCGGTGCTGTGAAAGCCGGGCACCTCAACGGTGATGAGCTGCGTCGTTCGAGCCGGGACTTCAATCTGCGTCGCTAGGTTCCTCTGACACGACGGTGCGACCGTCGACGTGGTCGCGGGAACTGTCGAAGTCGTCGGAGATATCGTCGTCGAGGTCGAATCGTGCGACACGGCACTTTCACCCGAGCCGATTGCGACGCTCAGCCTGTCCGACGATGACGCTGTGAACGCCGAAAGGGACGCGTCGGCACCTGCGCCCGCGGCGGGGGGGTTCGTAGTGGCTGCGGAGGTCAGGGAAGCTTGAAATTTCAGACCACCCGAGATCAGGATGACGACAATGACGACCGTTGCGCCGGGCAGCGACCGTCCGCGAACTCTGGTGCTCGCCACTGACTTCTCGTGCATTTCATCATTTCTCTCGCGCCGGGTAGCGCGGCGGGCTTGAAGGTTCCTCGCAGGCTTGATCCAAGTTGCACGTGCATCGCGGCAGCGCCACTGACACACAAGGAACCAACACCAACACCAACACTAACGAGTTCAAGTGGCTCCCCAACGCTCGCAGATGGCCGGACCTCTCTTGACCGCGGTCCACCTTCCCGGGCACTCGGCGTGGTCGGTGATTCACGCTCGTTGGAGGGCGAAGGTAGATTGTGGTGATAGAGAACTCCGTTGACGTTGGGGCCAATGGCCACCTGTAGGACGAATTGGGCGCGAGTCGCCGCTGGCGTCGTGGCGTCGACGTGCGTCGCTGCCCTCGTCGTCGCGCCGGGCGGAGCTCTGGCGTCCTCTCACAAGGCTGAGTCTCATCTCGAGGGCGACCCGGTCGGGACGATTCTCCCGGGTACCAAGTGTCCGGCGTTCCCCGCTGACAACGTCTGGAACACGCCGATCAACGCGCTTCCGGTCAATGCCAATAGTGCCACGTGGCTGAGTTCGACGGCCGCGTCGACGACCTTCCTCCATCCCGACTATGGGCCCTCGTCCAACCCCAAGAAGCCCTACGGTATCCCGTGGGCCATCGTTCCCGCGCGCACCAAGTTCACGTCCATAAAGCTCCTGTACGCCTCCCAGAGCGATCGCCGTCCCTATCCGCTCACCGCCGCCACGCCGATCGAGGGTGGGTCAGATCGCCACGCCTTGATGGTCGATCCCGCCAAGTCGGCCACCTCGCCCGCGTGCGCCCTGTTCGAGACCTACGACACGTACTACCGCGCCACTGGACGCTCGACGGCAGGCTCGGGGGCGGTCTGGAATCTCCGGTCCAACGCCTTACGGCCAGCGGGATTCACCTCGGCCGACGCGGCGGGTCTGCCGATCTTGCCGGGCCTGGTCAACTACCACGAGGTCGCCTCGGGAGCCATGGACCACGCGATTCGATTCACGGCCCAGTGCACTCAGACCGCCTACCTCTGGCCGGCGCGTCACGAAGCCGGTCAGGACGACGCCAACTGCCCGCCAATGGGCGCGCGCTTCCGGCTGAACGCGTCGTTCTCGCTGCCCGCCTCGGGCTGCAGCACCTTCTGTCAGACGGTGCTGACCACGATGAAGACCTACGGCCTGATCTTGGCCGACAACGGCAGTAACTGGTACTTCCAGGGGACGGCGGACACGCGTTGGACCTACGCCGACGTTGACCAGCTCAAGCAGATTCCTGCGAGCCAGTTCGTGGCCGTTGACGAGTCGTGTCTGATGATCGCGCCCAATTCCGGCGAAGCCCTTCAGCCAGGCACCGCGACGTTCACTCAGCGCTGTGGCTGAATCGAGCACCTCGCACTCGGTGCCGGGAGCCGGAGGTCTTACTTCTCCTTCGGCAAACTCTGTTGGTGATGGGGCGCGGTGAATACGCACCCGCCCGAGTTCTAAACCGAAGCATCTCCTACACCGTCGATTTCTGATGACGGTTCGGTTGACGCTTCGTCGGGGTGTGCCGTTGCAACAAGTTTCTGCTGCGCGGGTCTTACCTCCCCTCCACGTCCAGTACCGGAGTCTGTCCCCGGCAGGCCTTGTCGGGCCAGGTTGATGGCCGCGTTGTGGTCGCGGTCGAGCGTGAGACCGCAGGCCTCACAGTGGTACATCCGTTCGTCAAGGGACAACGTGGCTTTGACTGTCCCGCATTGACTGCAGGTTTTCGATGATGGGTAGAACTGGTCGACTTTCACGACCGACGATCCGTACCACTTGGTCTTGTACTCGAGCTGGCGTGCGAACTCGGCCTAGGCGGCGTCGGAAATGTGCTTGGCGAGAGAGTGGTTCTTCACCATGCCCGCCACGTTGAGGTCCTCGATCGCGATCACGTCGTAGTTCTTCGCCAGGCGAGTCGTGGTCTCGTGGATGAGGTTCTTGCGGGCGTTGCGAGTAGCAGTGTGGATTTTCTGGACCCGGCCGTTGGCCTTCTTCCAGCGCTCGGAGGGCGTCACACCGGGGCGAGGCCCCTGGCGCCGCGAGGCGATGCGCTGGGCGTGGGCCAACCTCTTCTCCGCGGTCACGAAGTGGCGTGGGTTGGCGACGTCGAGAACGTGCTCGCCGTCAGGGGTGGCCCCGGTGTAGAGGGTCGTGACGCCCACGTCCACGCCGATGATCCTCTCGGGGGCTCGCGTGACGGGAACTTGACGAGTGAGCTCGACAGTGAAGGTGATCTGCCACTTGCCGGCGCGCTCGGACACGGTGGCGGCCACAATCTTGCCGGTGCCACGACTGAAGTGGCGATAGAGCTTGCGGGTCGACTCGTAGGTCTTGACCTCGCCGATACGCGCGATGCGCACGTGGTGCGAGTCGGAGAGGCGCACCGCCTGATTCGTGAATCGAACCGAGCCACCCTGGCCCCGCTTCTTGAACGTGGGGAACTTCGCTCGGCCCTTGCGCCAGTTGGCGACGGCTTTGGAGAGCCGCTGGGCGGCGTCGTTGTAGGTGCTGGCTCCGTTCTCCGACCACCAGGGCGCCAGCTCGTCACGGTGCTCGGACCAGAGATTGTTGAGGCCAAAGTGCCCGGTGTCAACCCAGTCGTCCTCGACGACCTCAACGCCCGACTCCTTCTTCGCACGGTTTTCGTCCCAGTTGTCCTTCACCAGACCGAGCAGCGCGTTGTAGGCGAAGCGTGACCCGCCGATGTGGCTGCGCAGGAGTTTGGCCTGCTCAGGAGTGGGGTCGATCGCATAAGCCTAAGCCCGGGTGACAGTGCTTTTCGTCGAGGTCAACGTGCGTTCGACAACAGCGGTGCTCACCCGATCAGTATCGTCACCAGGTGTCACATTGACCGCGCCCCATCACCAACAGAGTTTGCCGAAGCTGTCTTATTTATAGCGGAAGTGGACGAACACCCTGCCGTAGTTGTGGGAGTCCTTCTCTACCCGATCGTAGAGATCCTTAATTTCCTTCTGATCGAGGAAACGCAGGACGCGCTTCTTCAGTTGGCCGCCTCCCTTACCCGGGATGATCTCGACCAGTCGGACCTTCTTCTCGATCGCCTCGTCGATCACCGCGCGAAGTGCCCGGTCGATGTCCCCGCCCCGGTTGTAGATGTCGTGCAGGTCAAGCTTCAGCTTCACGTACGGTTTCTACACCTATCGGAGTCACTCGGTGCGAAGGCCGGTTCGCACCGGTTGGACCAGCGTTACACGGCTTCGCAGAGCGCTCGGAGGTGCCGAGTCGTACCACCGCGAGACCTAGCTCTTCGCGGTCCCGCGCAGGGCGACAACGTGATTGGTCGAAGGCGCGAGCAGCAGCCCATCGCCGACGCTGGCCGTGGGGAAGTCGTTGGTCGAGACGCCCACGTTGGCCTGGTGCTCGACCGCTCCCGTAGAGGGGTTCAGCGCGTACAAGGTCCCGTTGGAGCCGATGGTCCACACCAGACCCGCGGCGTAGATCGGCGGCCCACCCCCCACCTGCGAGCGCCACCGCAGATCGAGCGTGGGGGGAGACCTCGTCACGCGAACAGCGACGGTGCCGCTGCGGCACGGCAGGAAGACGGTCAGGCCCACGACGGCGCTCCCGCCGTCGATGTCGTTGCCGCACGCCGAGGCCAGGCTCGCCTGCGGTGGGCCGACGCCCCCCAGGTGGCTGGCGTTCAGGAGATAGACGATCCGGGACTTCCCGGTCAGGAGGACCTGGCCGTCGGAGAGCAGCACCGGGGCGGTCGACATGTCCAGGTCCTGCGCGTTGTTCTGGGGCCACGAGGTCGGGGCGAAGTACTGGATCAGGTGCAGCGCCGCGGAGAGCTCGAGCACCGAATCGCTGTCGTCGAACGCCTGGCCCGCCGAGTGCACCGAGCCGTTGCCGACGCTGACCCATACGTCGCCCTTGGCGTCCACGACGGGAGCGGCACCCCCCATCCAGATCGCTCCCTGGCTGTCACCGGCCGCGGCGTCCACGGTGAAGTACTCATGGCTCGAACCGGCCGGCGGGACCGAGACGACCCGGCCGCGGTACGTCGCGCAGTCCCCGTAGTTGCCCCCCATGGCGAAGACCACGCGACCGTGGTCGAGAGTGAGTCCCGTGCGCTGCAGCAGCGCCGCCGGGTCCGCTCCCGGTGGATCGACGTCCCGACTGAGTTCGAGCGCGCCGGTTACGGTGTCGAGGCCCACCAGCCGGTGCTGCGGCCGTCCCCCCTCCAGTTCGTCCGCGACGACGAAGATCTCGTGGCGAGAAGGGTCGATCACGGGCGTCCCGGTGACGCCCACCATCGGCACTATGTTCCCGCACGGCAGGAGCGATGACGGGACGGCGGCGCCGAGGTGGCGTGACCAGACCACCCTTCCCGTCGTCGCGCTCAGCGCGTAGACGGTGTCGCTCTCGGTGGCCACGTACACGTCACTGGAGAAGACGAGCGGTTCGCCGTACAGCTGGCCGCTCAGCTCCGGCGACGTCCAGGCCCTCTTGGACGTGTCGACCGTCGCGAGAGCCGTCGAATCAGCGCTGCCGAGCGCGCCACCGTGGTAGACGGTCCAGGCGCTCACGTCGCCAGGTGGCGTGGCTGCCCCGCCTCCGCTTGGCGGGAAGCCGGCCACGACCAGTGCCGTCCCCAGGATGATGCCCGCCAGTGTCCATACGGGAGTTGGGCGGAATCGATCGTTCATTGGGGGCGTGCCCGTCGGCCTTCCGGGAACGGCCGAAGTACACGTCTCGTGCTTATGAGACCGAGAATAGCCGCGGAGGGTCTCGTCGCGTGTCCTGCGCGAGCACTCGACGAACGGCCGCGAACGCATCGTCAGGACGTGCGAGGCGTCAGGCGGCGCGAGCCCCACCGAGGTGTACCGGGCTTCCGGTCTCGTGGCCCGTGCTGAGTCGCTTCGATACTGCGCTTCACTGGCGAAGGAACTGCAGCAGCACGAGGGCCAGCGCGAGGGTGACTCCGCACCAGCAGAGGGTCTTCAGCGCGCCCTCCAGCGGTGCGAGGATGGTCAGTTTGCTGAGCGGCTCGGTCGATCCGTCCGCGTGGACGATGACACCCTCCGCGGACACCGTACGTCGTCGAAGTTGGCGGGCCGGTGTCGAGAGCTGGCGCTGCATGAGGGTTACCAACGCGCCAAAGGCGGCGACGAACAGCGACGCGACGCTGAGTCGGGCGTGTTGGGCGAAGTACGCCGTGAGGATCGGGAAGGCGCCCCATCCGATGACCAGGACGGCGTCGGTGTGGAGTCGTCCGTTGAACAGCTCGAGGTTGTAGCCAACGGCGATCAACACGCCCACGCAGATGAAGATGGCCAAGTAGGGGCTGACGAGGAACATGCCGGCTACCCCCAGGATCACCGCACCGCCGACGCCGACGCCCGAGGCGAGGATGAGCTGCCACGTCGGGATCGAGGTCCCCAACGGTCGTCCGTGGAGTTCGTCCAGGCAGTGGGCTCCGATGCCCACGGCGAGAAAGAAGGCCACCAGCGTCACCGCCAGGCGCACCGCATTCACCGGACCCATCAGGCACGCCCCGATCGTCACGAGGGAGAGATGGAGCATTGTGTACGGCGGGTGCAGGACGGTCCACCAGTCGCGAAGGCGTGGTCGGTTCAAGAACCCGGGCTGGGCGTAGAAGGCCGGGCCGGTGACGTGAGGCTGCGTGCGCGGAGCGTCTTCCACTCTCAACCGGACCGGTAGCCGGACATCACCAGACCTCCGCCCAGGCTCATCGTGCGGCACTCGACGTGGTCGATTCCCGCCCGCTGCCACGCCTCGACGGTCCACGGCACGGGGTAGCTCCGGTAGTGCACCGAGATGCTGGGACCGAGGAACCGACCGACGTTCCACCAGGCCTTGCCGCCGGTGAGGTAGCCGAGGACCGGAAGGACGGCCCGCGTGTAGAGCCACCACGACGCGCGCCAACCGAACCGTTTGGGCACCGCGAATTCAAGGCTGGCGATCGGCCCGCCCGGCTTGACGACGCGGGCGAGTTCGGCCATCGTCGCGGCGGGGTCCTTCACGTAGCGCAGCAGATAGGTAAAGGTCAGCGCGTCGAAGGTCGCGTCGGCGAAGGGAAGCTGCTCGCCGCGGCCGAGCACCAGCCCGACGCGCTCTCCGAGTCCCGCCGATTCGATGTTCGCCTGGCCGACGCGAAGCATGTCCTCGCTCAAGTCGAGCCCGACGATTCGTGCCGCCGTCTTCTTGGCGAGACGCTTCGTGACCGCGCACGGCCCGCAGGCGACGTCCAGGATCAGTTGGGGGCCGGATCCGGCGACGCGGTCGACCATGGCCGAGCGCCAGCGACGGTCCTGGCCGAAGGAGAGCACCTCGGCGAGCAGGTTGTAACGAGCGGGAAGGGGCGCGAAGAGGCTCTTGGCGAAGTCGTTGGGGGAGTTGCGGTACTGCGAGACCGCCTTACGCGAGAACTTCATCAGGTCGCTCCGGTCCCGGCGCGGCGCGGCGCGGGGTCTGAGGTGTCTATCCGAGACCGCCGAGCGGACCGGGCCACACGGCGGTCGGTACCGGGCATCGGGGGAACGCCTGCGGGCTGCTCCACGGTCTCACCTCCTGGTCCTTAACGGCCACGCGCCGAGCGCGACGGCGCGAGAACGCAACTCATTGGTCGTGGTCACCCTAACGGTACACATTCTCGGTCCGGCGGATCAGGACGGGCGAGAAGAGTCGCGCCCTGTAGTTTGAGCATTTCGACCCTACTGCGGTCGAGGCCCGTGGTTGGATGCTGGAGGTGGACGGTCGTCCGGCCCGGATTGATGCCGCGGCGCCTTGGAGGTGGTGAGCATGGACCAGAATATTCGCCTCGGCAAGATCGACGGAGTCCCGATTGGCATGAACTGGAGCATCCTGGTGATCTTCTGTCTCATCTGCTGGGAGCTCGCGGACCTGGTGCTGCCTGGCTATCACCCCAACGACTCGACCTCGGTCTACTGGGTCGTCGGGGTCGTCGCCTCGGTCCTGTTCTTCGCCTCGCTGCTCGCCCACGAGGTGTCCCACGCGGTGATTGCCAAGCGAAACGGCATCGGCGTGCGTCGCATCACGTTCTGGCTGTTCGGCGGAGTATCCGAGCTCGAGAGCGAGGCGCTGACGCCCGGTGCCGACTTCCGGGTCGCCGTGGTCGGACCCGCGACCAGCCTCGTGCTGGCCGGGCTTTTCGGCGCCCTGGCGTCGTTGTTCAATCATGGCGGCGGCGGCACCCAAGCGGTGATCGTCTCCGCCCTCGGATGGCTCGCGTGGATGAACGTCCTGCTGGGCGTCTTCAACATCCTTCCGGCGGCGCCGCTGGACGGCGGAAGGGTGTTGCGCGCGTACCTGTGGCAGCGCCGAGGCGACCGGGTGAGCGCCGCGACGACGGCCGCGCGTGCGGGACAGGCATTCGGCTACTTGCTGGTGGTACTGGGGGTGCTTGAGTTCCTCGCCGTCGGAATCTTCGGACTTTGGTTCGTGTTCCTCGGCTGGTTCCTTTTGATGGCGGCCCAGGCCGAGGAGAGCCAGGTCGCGATGCGCAACTCGCTGGCCAACGTCCATGTTCGCGACGTCATGACGCCCGACCCGACGACGTTCGACTCGCAGACAACGGTCGCTGATCTGGTCGACAACCAGCTGCACCGGTACCGCTTCAGCTCCTACCCGCTGGTCGGCCCCGACGGACGCCTCGAAGGCCTGACGACCATGGGCCGGGTCCGCCACGTGCCCGCCAGCCAGCGCCAGGGTACGCGGTTGAAGGACATCGCCTGTCCGGTCTCCGAGTTGCCGGTGGGCAGGCCCGGTGAGCCGATACCGGACCTTCTCCAGCGCATGCAGGCGTCACCCGATGGTCGGGCCTTCGTGCTCGATGAGAACGATCGTCTCGTGGGCATCGTTTCGCCGAGCGACATCGCCCGCTACGTGCAGCTTTGCATGCTGCAGTCCCAGGGTCGCACGGCTCGGCGGAGGTAGATGCGCGCAGGTGGCGCCTGGAGCTGATCGATCCGAACCTCGCCCCCCGGGGCGCCGAGTCCCCGGGGGGCGACGTTGCGCGGTCACTGTCTCGTGTCGCCACGCCGCGCCGCAGGCCCAGTCGTCCATCGACCGCCCGTCCGTTTGGGTCCGCCGACGTGGCCGGCCGCAGTAAGTTGCCTCTATGAAACGTTTCCTCGCGGTGCTGATGGTGATAGGTATGGTCCCGAGCCTGGTCTCGGTCTCGGGCGCCCTCGCGAGCACGACCACCACGTCGACGCCGACGACGTCGAAGCCGACGACGTCGAAGCGAGTAGCGGTGGCGCCCCTCACGGGACTCCCGGACCCGACCCATCTCACGAGGCATCGATCTGCAGTGACCGTCAAGATCGACAACACGCCCGAGGCGATGCCGCAGTACGGCATCGAGAAGGCGGACGTCATCTACGAGGAGATCGTCGAGGGTGGCATTACCCGCCTGGCCGCGATCTTCAACTCCCGCGTGGCGGTCAGGGTCGGGCCGGTGCGCTCGGTTCGCCGAACGGATCGCGAGATCGTCTATCCGATCGGCGGCCTCTTCGTCTTCTCAGGGGGAGCACAGTACGCGCTGCGGAGCATCGCCACCGCGCCGGTCAAGCTCTTCCAGCAGTCCAACGCCGGCAGCGCGATGTTTCGCGACCTTCGGCGCGAAGCCCCGCACAACCTCTACGCGAACGTCGCGCTCTTGATGAAGAAGGGCGGGAGGCCCGAGCCGCCGCCGCCCCTCTTCAGTTACCGATCGAGATCGAGTCGGGTGCCCGGAGCGAAGGTGAGCTCATTCGTCGTGGGCTTCGCCGCGGGATTCGCCACCTCGTACTCGTGGAACGCCAAGACCCGTTCGTGGGACCGGTCGATCTTCGGCGCGCCAGACGTGACGGCGGGCGGGACGCGACTCTCGCCCAAGAACGTGATCGTGATGAAGGTGCACTACCTGGGCGGGGTCGGCGTCATCGGCTCCCAGGCGCAGCTCTTGGGTTCGGGGCCGATGGAGGTCTTCACCGGCCGGACCGTGCAGCCCGGGACGTGGTCGCGGCGCAGTTTGCGCAAGCCAATCGTGTACCGGTCCAAGTCGGGTCGCATCATCCCACTCACCCCGGGCCAGACGTTGGTCGAGCTCTTGGACGTCTCTGAGCACGTAAGCATCGTTCTGGCGAAGTAACGGGTCCGACCCCCAGATGCGCCGCGGTCCGACCGAGTCGCCATCGGAGGGCGGCGGCGCGGTTCCGTGACGCCCCTTCGTCCGGTGGAAGGGTCATTCCCTCGAGAGAGACTCGCGAGGGTTTAGTTTGAGATGTGTCAGAAATGCAGAACGCCGAGTCCCTCGAGCCACAAGTAGCGCTCAGGCGTTCGTCCTCGCATTTCCGACCAGACATCCAGGGGCTGCGTGCGCTCGCCGTCCTGCTCGTCATCCTCGCGCACGCCAGCGTTCCCCACCTCGGCGGAGGCTACATTGGCGTCGACGTCTTCTTCGTCATCAGTGGCTACGTCATTACTGGACTGTTGCGCCGTGAGCCGGACGTCTCGATCCGGAAGAACCTGGGCGGGTTCTACTCTCGTCGGATCCGACGCATCGTCCCGGCGTCGTCCGTCGTGCTCATCGCGACCGTCGTCGCCGCCTACGCCTGGCTCGGTGCTCCCACGGGGGTGCCGCTGCTCACCGACGTACGCTGGGCCGAGTTCTTCGGGGCCAACTGGCGCTTCATCCAGACCAGCTCCAGCTACTTCATACCGGGTGTGCCTCCCTCGCTCGTGACCCAGTACTGGTCGCTCGGAGTCGAGGAGCAGTTCTACATCGTCTTTCCTCTGATCGTGTTCACCATCGGATTGCTGTTCGCCGCCCGCCGCCGCCCGGTGGTGCTCGCCGTCGTTCTCGCGGCCGCCATCGTCGTCTCGTCGTGGTGGTCGATTCACCTCACGGGCATCAACGCCACCGAGGCGTACTACTCGCCGTTCACGCGATTCTGGGAGCTGGCCCTCGGAGGACTGCTCACGCTGGGTCCGGCGAAGTGGGCCCAGCGCACCCCGCGCCTCAACGCGGCGCTCGCTGTCGCCGCGCTGGCGACGATTGTCCTCAGCGCCTTCTGGCTAACCGACATGAGCGTCTATCCTGGCTCGCTCGCCTGGTGGCCCTGCGGCGCCGCGGCGGTGCTGCTGTGGACGGGCCAGGCGTCGGCGCACGGCGGGCCAGCGACGTGGCTGTCGTGGCGACCAGTGGCCTACGTGGGTGACGTCTCCTATTCCTTCTACCTCTGGCACTACGCGTGGCTCATGCTGCCCCTGCAGTACGCCACGACACCAATGGCGCCGCTTTCGCGGCTGGCGCAGGTGCTCGCCGCCTTCGGATGTGCCGTGATTTCCTATCATTTACTGGAAAATCCCATCCGCCACTCCAGATGGCTTGACGCCCGGCCCTGGGCCTCCGCTGGCCTGCTCGTGGTCTGTCTGGCAGCGGTGTACGCCGTCACGGTCATCTACGGCGCCTCCTGAGTCGAGGTCCTGGTCGACCGTCGCGAGCGCCACGGCTCGGGCGACGACGGCGAGGATCAGGTGAAGACCTCAGGGTACGCCGCCGCCACGCGCAGTCCGTAGAGCACGTGCATCTCCTTGACGATGTACGTCGCGAGGACGTTCTGTCCGACGGCGGTGGGGTGGATCCCGTCGGACTCGCGGATCAACTGAACCTTGCCGTCGACCGATGCGTTGAATCGAAACTGTCCGTTCGGACCCGCGAAGAACTTCCACGTGGGAAGGAAGGTGACGTGCTTCTTGGTCTCGGCGACGTTCGCGAACATGGAGTTGATCACCTGCATTCCCTGGCGGTACCCGTTGGGGTACATGATCGGCATGCCGACCCACAGCACCGCGCAGCCGGCGTTGACCGCTTCGTTCATCATGGCGGCCACGGCCTTCTCGTACTGGGTGCGCCAGCCCGGCGTGTCGAACGCGTAAGGGTGACCGTTCGCTTCGATGCCCTGCTCGTCGTTGCCACCGAGGAAGACGATGAGCAGCTGGGGGTGGTACTGCGTGAGGTACTCCTTCAGGTGCCGGGGCCAGTTGAAGTAGCCGGAGTTCGACAGGCCCGTCGAGGACTTCCCCTTCTGGATCAACGAGACGCCCTTCGATTTGCTGAGCTGCCACCCGAGCCCGCCCGCCAGGTCGGTGCCGAGCGAATCGCCCACCACCAGGACCTTGGCGTGGCCGTCCGCCGGCAGTTTGATGGGCTGGGGCACCGAGGTGGTCGTCGTCGTGCGCGAGGCGGCCGCGGCCTCGGAGCCTGCGGTGATGAGGGTTGAGGGGACGAGAGTGGTGGCCATGGCCAGAGTCAGGAGCGCTGCGATTCGCGATGGTCTGACGAGCACTGTCACCGACTTTCTGCAGTTTCCCGCAATAGAAATTGAAACAAAGGTACCAACCATGTCTACCGTGATTCGACATGGTTGATTCACCGGCACGTGAATTTCCGACTGAGGGGTGGTCGTCTACGTCATTGGTCCGAGCGCAGTTCTACCGGTGGCACCACGGCACCGGTGCGAACGTCGTGGATCAGCGGCGCGGAGGCCGTGGTCAATAGTCTTAATGAGACCGCAACATCACGACGGGGGAGCGCATGTCGGACAAGGTACTGGTGACGGGGGCGACGGGATTCATCGCTCAGCACTGCATCGTGCAGCTTCTGGATGCCGGCTACCGCGTTCGGGGTACGGCGCGGACGGCTGGCCGGACCCCTGAAGTGGGGAGCGTCCTTCGTCCCCACCTCTCGTACGACGCCCGCGAGCGCCTCGGCGATGACTTCGAGGTGGTGGCCGCGGACCTCACCTCCGACGAGAACTGGGGCGGCGCCGTCGACGGCTGCCGGTTCGTGCTGCACGTGGCGAGTCCCCTCCCGTCGGCTCCGCCCAAGAACGCCCAGGATCTCATCATCCCCGCCCGCGACGGAGCGGTGAGGGTGCTGCGCGCCGCGAACGAGGGCGGCGTCGAGCGGGTGGTGATGACGTCGTCGATGGCGGCGGTTTGTTACGGACGCGCTCGCGATCGGGTCTTCACCGAGGACGACTGGTCGGACGTCGACGGTCCCGACATCGGAGCGTACGAGCAGTCCAAGACGATCGCCGAACGGACCGCGTGGGAGTTCATGGCTTCGCTCGGCGCGCCGAACGCAATGGATCTCGTCACCATCAATCCGGGCTTGGTGCTCGGGCCGCTGCTCTGCGGGCAGTGGGGCACCTCGGCGGAGTTGGTGAAGAAGATCTTGGAGCGCGCCATACCGGCCATCCCCGACGCGCGGTTCCCCATGGTCGACGTGCGCGACGTCGCCGCGGCCCACGTCGCCGCGATGGTCTCGCCCGAGGCGTCGGGCCAGAGGTTCATCTGTTGCATCGAGAGCCACGCGATCCGTGAGGTGGCGTTGATCTTGAAGGAGGAGTTCGGGCCCCGAGGCTTCAAGGTGCCGACGCGCAGGCTGGCGCGGCCCGTGCTGAGGATCGTGGCGCTGTGGGACCAGCAGGCCCGCCTGCTCATGGCCGACGTCGGGCGGCCCGCGGACCTCGACAGCAGCAAGATCCGCCGCGTGCTCGGTATCGAGTTCCGTGGCCTGCGTGAGATGACGGTATCGATGGCAGATTCGATGATCCGCTACGGGGTCGTCAAGGCCAAGAAGAGCCACCCGGCGGTCTTTTGACGGGCGGGCGGCTTGCGCGCGGTGGCCCGCCGCCGGCGACCGTTGAGGCTACGAGCACCGTCGTGAGTCGCCTCGGGACCCCGTTGACCAGGAGTGATGGGGCCGCCAGGGAACGCGGCCCTGGACGGGGCGACCGGCGAACGGTGACCTGCTCGCCACTGGAGCGCGTTCGCCCGGCGCAGGAATCGCTATAGGTTCAAGGTGACATGAACATCGATCAGCAGAGCGTGAAGAGGGTACTGCTCACCTTGGGTTGGACGGCCGACGACCGCCTCGAGTTCTCCGCGAACGCGCTGCCTGGCCGGGTGAGCATCGTCCACGGGGCGAACGCGGAGGTCATCCGGTGCGACGCCTTCGGCGCCGAGTCGACCGCGCTCTGCAGCTTCGCGACCGGACTGGATCCGCGTCCGGTGGCCGGCGATTGGGTCGCGGTTCGCGACGACCACATCGTCAGCGTGGCGCCCAGGCGCACCGCTCTTCGCCGTCCGGGCGCGAACCCGGGCGACGTGCAGGTGTTGGCGGCCAACGTCGACGTCGTGCTGCTCGTGCTGCCGATCGACCGCAAGATCAACCTGCGGATGCTCGAGAGGCTCTCGATCATGGCCTGGGACAGCGGGGCGCCTCCGGCGGTGGTGCTCACCAAGGCCGACGACGCGGTGAACGAGGTGTCGGCGCTCGCCGAGACGGGGCGGGCGGTGCCGGGAGTGGCCGTGTTCACGACGAGCTCGCACAGCGGCCGGGGGATAGAAGAGCTGCGCGATCTGCTCCACGAGGGAGTCACCGCGGTGATGCTGGGCGCCTCCGGCGCCGGCAAGACGTCGCTGCTCAACGCGCTCGAGGGAACAGTCGAGTTCACCCGAAGCGTCAGCCGCAGCGGCGAGGGCCGTCACGCGACGACGACCCGCAAGCTGTACCGGCTCTCGAGCGGCGGCGTGCTGCTCGACATCCCGGGGATCCGCCTGCTCGACCTCATGGTCGGCCAGGAGGGGCTGAACGAGACCTTCGCCGACGTCGCCCGGCTCGCCGAGAAGTGCCGGTTCAGGGACTGCCAGCATTCGGGCGATGAAGGCTGCGCCGTCGAGCCGGCGGTCGCCTCGGGAGAGCTGACCAGCCGTCGTCTGGAGAGCTGGCGCGCGGCTCAGTTCGAGATCTCGAATCAGGAGCGGCGACACGATTCGGGGGCCGCGCCCGCGCTTCGACGGCGCGCGAGCCCCTCGGGCCGCGAGCCCCGCGAGCGCTGAGTCAGTCCCCGGGCGCGTGCACGAGGGACGCCGAGGACGCGGATCTCAACACGCGCCACCGAACGACCGACCGCCAGAGCGACGCGATGACGACCGCCTCGGAGGCGACGGCGAGCCAGCCCCACGCGTAGCCACGACCGAGGGTCACGGCCACGATGAGCGCGAGCTCCAAGACCACGATCACCAGGCTGAGTATCGCCAAGGGGCCGTACTGGAGTGCCGCCTCATCGATCTTGGCCGACGCGTGGTCACCCGAGCGCCAGAAGGCGTCGAGAACCTCACGCTTCTCGCTCCACGAGCAGCTGCGGTAGATATCGAGCTTCATGACGTCCAACATACCCAGTCGGTGCCTCGGGACGGCGCCGCAAGAACGTGGAGCCGTCGTTTCGAACGCCCGTCGATGTCCGCCGGGCCCCCGCTCAAGCGCTCGGCGGGGCGCCCGCGTCCACGTCGAGGCCCTTCTTCAGGTACGCGATGACGTCGACGGCCCCGAAGTCCTCCTTCTCGGCGAGGAGCTTGCGGACCTCGTTGATGCGGTCGCCGCTCGTGACGATGGGGGGCTCCTGGTGACCGCCGGCGCGGACCTGGCCCAGCCCGCAGGTCGACATCAGGCCGTTGCAGAGGCAGGTCACGCCTTCGGTGTCCTCGATCTGACCGCCCTTCCTGATGTACGCGGTGGTCGGCTCGGCGGCGCATCGGTAGCCAATGGTGCCGTTGGGCTTCACGTACACCTCGCGCAGGTAACCCAGGTCGCACTTGCGCTCCCTCTCGGCGTAGACGGCGGGGTCCGACACCGTGCCGTCGATGGAGGCGACCTTGAAGGGGTATCCCGTGGAGGAGGCCCGCATCGATGTGCGCACCTCGATCGGGCCCTTGCGCACGGCGTCGAGGACCTTCTCGCGCAGGTCGGGGTCCATTCCCGATTCGCGGCAGTAGGCGAACAGGGTCCCGACCTGCACCCCGGTGGCACCGAGGTCGAAGGCCTCCTGCACGTCGCTGGCCGAGGCGATCCCGCCGCCGATCCAGTAGGGAACGTTCAGTCCACGCATGACGTCGAAGTCGACGCGGTCCCGGTCACCGTACTCCGGGTCGCCCTTCACGTCCAGGGTGAACTGTCCGCGAGGCGGAGCGTTGTGACCCCCCGCGGACGGACGCTCGACGACGAAGCCGTCCACCGGTCCGTTGCTGCGCTTGGCGAGGGCGGTGGCGAGCACGTGGCCTGAGACGATGCCGAGGAACTTCGGCCGGCGCAGGGAGTTCGTCGGCAGGTACGGCGCCGGGTCGAAGCGGAGCGAGGGGGTCTGGCCAGCGGCGACGTCTCCAACGACGCTGAGGGTGATCTCGACCTCCTGGCCGAGGCTCAGCTGCTCGATGACACCCGGGATGTGCGTGGGCAGGCCGGCCCCCATGAGCACGTAGTCGACCCCGGCGAGGATCGCGCCGAGGAGCGCGGGCGCCGTGGGGATCTGCACCTTGGTGAGCAGGTTGATGCCGACGATCCCGTCGTGGCCCTGCTTGGCGAGCGCCACTTCGACGTACGAGGCGAGAACGAGGAGGTCGAGCGAGCGCTGCGCGCTGCGCGCGGTGAGCATGGGAGCGACTCGGTACGGCGCGGAAGGCCTGCGCTTCTTGGCGGCGAACTGCGACAGCGCGTCGCTCACGACCGACTGGAGGGGAAAGCGGTCGAGCACCTCTTGCAGCTCTTCGTCGACGCCGCTGTCCTGCAGCCTGCGTGCGAAGACATTGTCGATTGCCGTCCCCGAGACGACTCCGAGCTGGCCTTCGCGCGCCACGGCCCGAGCCAGCGGCCAACCGGATATGGCGATACCCATCCCGCCCTGAATGAGCCATGGATTGGGGCGCTCGTTTTGAGTACTGGTCTCAACCACGTTGTTCACCTGACCTCTGTCATTTGGATGCACGTTTCCATCTGGCAACACTCAAGTCTAGGACTGCAGACGGTCTGGAACGTCAGAGTGGAGTTATCGCTCGTCGGGCGGTTCGACCGTGCCGCTTCGCGCCGAGCACGCGGGCGTCGCAGCCGTTCGCGCGCGAGGCGCCTGGTCGGACCGACGAGGCTGCATGGTCGTCCACGTCGCCGCGCCGGGACGTGCGCTGGCCGCGAAACTCGGCGTGCTCGTCGCGCGGGCGCCGGCGATCTGCCGGCTCCTAGCGGCGCCGAGGGTCCGCGATCTCGAGGGCCAGCAGCGGAGCCGAGGCCTTGGAGATGCACTCTTGATACTCGAAGTCGGGCTGGCTGTCCGCGACGATCCCGCCGCCGGCCTGCACGGTGGCGACGCCGTCGCGTAGCGAGAGCGTCCGGATGGTGATGGCGAAGTCGGCGTTTCCCGAGAGCGAGAAGTACCCGACCGCGCCGCCGTAGGGCCCCCGGTGCACGGGCTCGAACTCATCGATGAGCTCCATGGCCCGGACCTTGGGGGCTCCGGTCAGGGTGCCGGCGGGAAAGAGCGCGTCGAAGGCGTCGAAGGCGTCGAGCCCTTCGGCGAGTCGCCCGCTCACCTGGGAGACGAGGTGCATCAGGTGCGAGAACCGCTCGACGTGCGCGAGGCGCTCGACGCGCACCGTGCCGGGCGACGCGACGCGTCCCACGTCGTTGCGTCCGAGATCGACGAGCATCACGTGCTCGGCGACCTCCTTCTCGTCGTGCAGGATCTCCTCCTCGAGGGCGAGGTCCTCGGACTCGGTCGCTCCGCGCGGACGCGTCCCGGCGATCGGCCGGGTGCTGACCAGGCCGTCGTGGACGCGCACGAGCATCTCGGGCGAGGCCCCGACGATCTGGGTCGCTCCCGTGTCGAGGAAGTACATGTAGGGCGAAGGGTTGAGCGAGCGCAGCACCCGGTAGAGCGTGAGGGGATTGACCGACGTCGGCCGGCTGAACTGCTGGCTGGGCACGACCTGGAAGATGTCGCCGGCGAAGATGTACCGCTTGGCGCGCTCCACGACCGCGCAGTACTGGTCGCGCGAGAAATTGGACAGTTCGGCCGCCGCGGCCCGGATGTCGATGGTGGTGCGGGCGCTGGGGGCGGTGGCCACGAGTCGTTCGGTCTCCATGTCGGTCGCCGGGGGAGGCGAGATCAGGACCTCGACGATCTCGTCGAGCTGACTCGAGGCGCGCAGAAAGACCGAGCTCGGGTCGTCACCGGGGGCGATGATCGCGTTCACGACCACGGTGGTGGAGTGGCGAAGGTGGTCGCAGATCAGGACCGCGCCGGGGAAGGAAAAGTCGATGTCGGGCCACATTCCCGGCTCGCGCCGGCGCGGGAGCCGCTCGAGACGGCGCACGTAGTCGTAGGTGACGAAGCCGACCGCGCCACCGAAGAAGTCCGGCAGGTCCGCGGGCAGGTAGGTGCGGTACCGGCCCAGCAGGGAGCGAACCGTCTCGAGCGGCCCCGGATCGTCGGGAGGGCGACTGGTCCCCTCGACGACCGTCGCGTGGCCGTCGGTGGTCACGCGCCACAGGCGATCGAGTCCGATGAACGAGTACCGGCCGGTCTCCTCGCCCAGGGCCGCGCTCTCCAGCAGGAAGATGGCTCGACCGCCGCTGAAGCGCTGAAAGAGCGAGACCGGCGTCTCGCGGTCCAGCTGCAGGGTGACGTGCAGCGGAATGACGTTGAAGTGCTCGCTCGCGAGGCGCAGGAAGTCGGTCAGGTCAGTGTCGGCCATGTCGAGATGTTAGTGACTGGCACCCGAAACCGTAGGATGCTGGCATGGCGCAAGGACCCTCGATTCTGGTGATCGACAACTACGACTCGTTCGTCTACAACCTCGTGCAGTACTTGAGCGAACTCGGCGCGAGTGTGCGCGTCGAGCGCAACGACCGCGTCGACGTCGCCGACGTCTCGAGAATGGACCTGGACGGGGTCCTCGTATCGCCGGGCCCGGGCTACCCGCGCAACGCTGGCAACTGCATCGAGATCATCACCTACTGCTTCGAGCATTCGCTGCCCATGCTCGGGGTCTGCCTCGGCCATCAGGCGCTCGGGGAGGCTTTCGGGGCGCGGATCGTCCCGGCGCCCGAGCTCGTGCACGGACGTTCGAGCCTCGTGGAGCACGAGGGCGCCGGGGTCTTCGCCGGCGCCCCCCGGCCGCTCATAGCCGGCCGGTACCACTCGCTGGTCGTCGATCCGTCGACGCTGCCGGCCGTCTTCGAGGTGACGGCGCACTGCGGCGGGCTCATCATGGGCATGCGCCACCGCGACGCACCGCTCGAAGGCGTTCAGTTCCACCCCGAGTCGGTCATGACCCAGGACGGCTACTTGCTGCTCGCCAACTGGCTGGCGACCTGCGGTTCGAGCGAGGCGCTCGAACGGGCGGGCGAGCTCAACCGTCGAAGCAGCGCCGTGCGCCAGTCGCTGCCCGACCCAGTGGCCAGCTAGGCGAAGCGCTCGCCCACGCCGTAGCGCGTCTCGACGACGTCGCCGTCAATGAGCTCGACCTTGTAGGCGGCGGGCCCGAGGGTCGCGGAGACCTCCGTGTCGGCGACCACGGCCGTGGCCTCGGTCCCTTCGTACCAGATCCCCGTGCGGTCGTCGGTCGCGTAGGCGATCGGCGGCAGGACCCCGCGCAGCACCAGGTCGTGCAGCAGCGGACGACGCTGCTCCTCGGAGTCGTAGTGGACGCCATTGGCGTAGGGCAGAAGGGCGAGGCCGTTGGTGATCGGGCGCAGCGTCGGCCCGAACGAGTCGGTCGTGCCGCCGACGTGCCAGCAGATGCTGCCCGCCGAGACGCCACCGAGGATGACGCCGCGCTCCCACGCCGCGCGCATCGCGTCGTCGACCTGGTGCAGGCGCCAAAGGGCCAACAGGTTGGCGACCGATCCTCCGCCGACCCAGACGAGATCGCTGCCGCAGAGACGCTCCTCGGGGACAGCCGAGGGCTGGGGGAAGAGCCTGAGTTCGGTGACGTCGCAGCCGGCGGCGTTGAACGCCTCGTAGGACACGGCGTAGTGGTCCCCGGGGTCACCTCCGGCGCTGAACACCAGGCAGACCCGCGGGCGGACCTTGCCGGTCATCGCCAGGGCGTCGAGCAGCATGGATCCCAGCCGTACGGACTGCTGCACGGGCCCGGCGACGTAGCCGCCCGACGTTGCCAGGATACGGGGAGTCTTCATCCCTCCGTTCTAATGCGGCCGGCGACGTGCACCGCCGCCCGCGGTCGTTCTGCCTAGTATTCGTCGGGAACCGGTATTGCGGCGAAGGAGAGAACGTGGCGACGAGCGAAGCAGAAATCGATGGACTGATCGACGACCTGGTCGGCGCCTTCCCGCCCGCGAGCACCGATCCGGTCACCTTCCTCGGCGCGCAGTTCGACCGCGGCCTCGCGTGGGCCAACTTCCCCGTGGGCGAGGGCGGGCTGGCGGCGAGCCCCGCCGAGCAGCTGCACGTGCTGCGCCGGATGGCCCGGGCCGGGGCTCCCTCCGCCGCGGGTCGCAACGTCATTGGTTACGGGATGGTCGCGCCCACCATCGTGGTCCACGGCACCGAGGAGCAGAAGAAGCGGTTCCTGCGCCCGCTGTTCACCGGCGAGGAGATCTGGTGCCAGCTCTTCTCCGAGCCGGGCGCCGGTTCGGACGTCGCGTCGCTCGCCACTCGGGCCGATCGCGACGGCGACGAGTGGCTCGTGACGGGCCAGAAGGTCTGGACGACGCTGGCCCACGAGTCGGCCTTCGGCCTCTTGATCGCGCGCACCAATCCCGACGTGCCCAAGCACAAGGGGATCACCGCCTTCCTCGTGGACATGCACGCGCCGGGGGTCGACGTTCGTCCGCTCTACCAGGCGACCGGCGAGGCCGAGTTCAACGAGTGCTTCTTTGACGAGGTCCGCGTTCCCGACTCCCAGCGCCTCGGTGGCGTGGGCGAGGGTTGGGGCGTGTCGATCACGACGCTGATGAACGAGCGGGTCTCCATCGGGGGCACCGTGCCGCCGCGCGGCTCAGGTCTCATCGGCGAGGCGCTCAAGATATGGAACCAGCGCTGGCGGGGTCGCAGCGACCCTCACGCGATGGCGGTGCGCAGCGACCTCATGCAGTCGTGGGTGCGCAACGAGGTCAGCCGCCTCACCAATTGGCGCGCGAACGACCTGCGCCGGGCCGGGACGCCGGGCCCGGAGGGATCGGTGGCGAAGTTGGCCTTCGCCGAGGAGAACCAGCGCACCAGCGAGCTCTGCGTCGACCTGCTGGGCGCCGAAGGGATGCTCTACGGTTCGAACTACCCGCAGGTGCGCCCGACCGAGTCGGCCATGACCGGCGGTGACATGCGCAAGGCCTTCATCCGCATGCGCGGCAACTCAATCGAGGGGGGCACCAGCGAGGTGATGCGCAACATCATCGGTGAGCGCGTGCTCGGACTGCCCGGCGAGCCGCGCCTCGACAAGGACGTGGCCTGGAAGGACGTCCCGAAGGGCTAGCTACTTCGCGACGAGGTGGGCCTCGAAGAATTCGAGCGTCCGGCGCGTGGCGTCGAGGGACGCCTCCTCGTTGAAGGCGGCTGGTCGCGCGTCGCAGTTGAAGCCGTGCCCGGCGTCGGCGTAGCGAACGACCTCCGTGGTCACCGCGAGCGGCGCCGTCGCTCGGCGAAGGGCCTCTACCTGCTCGACGGGGATGCCACTGTCGAGGTCGCCGTAGAGGCCGAGCCACGGGCACTTCAGCGAGGGCGCCAGTTCGAGCAGCGACGGCAGGCCGAAGCGCCCCGTCTCGACGCCGCCGCCGTAGAAGCTCACGGCCGCGCCGACGGTTCCCAGGGTTGCGGCGTAGAACGACACCGCACCGCCCATGCAGTAGCCCACGACGGCGACGTTGGGCGCGTGGTAGCCCATGGTCGCCAGGAAATCGGTGGTGGCGTTGAGGTCGTTGGTGAGGCCTTCACGGTCCAGGCCGCCGAGGTACTTCATCGCCGACGGAAAGTCGTCGTAGGGGACCTCGGGCGAGCCGGCGCGGTGGAAGAGCTCCGGAGCCACGGCGAAGTAGCCCGAGTCCGCGAAGCGGTCCGCGACGCTGCGGATGTGGTCGTTGACCCCGAAGGCCTCCTGGATGACGATGACGGCGAGCGGAGCGTCCGGCGAGCCGGTGACGTAGACGGGGAACTGGTTGGGGAGGATCTTCTCGGTCACTGGAACGACGGTTCTTCGCTGCGGGTGCGCTTCAGCTCGTAAAAGCCCGGCGTGCTCGCCACGGCCAGCACGCCGTCGAACAGGGTGCCGGCGGCCTCGCCCTTCGGTGCGGGCGTGACCACGGGGCCGAAGAACGCGATGTCGCCGACGTGGATGACCGGCGTGCCGACATCGAATCCGACCGGGTTCATGCCCTCGAAGTGGCTCGCGCGCAGGGCGTCGTCGTAGTCGGTGACGTAGGCGGCCTTGGCGAGGTCCTCTTCAAGGCCGGCGTCGCGCAGCGAGTCCACGAGCAGGGCGTCGGGATCCTTCTCGCCCGCGACGTGGTAGCGCTCGCCCATGGCCGAGTAGAGCGGCTCGACCACCTGGTCGCCGTGGCGCTGCTGGGCGGCGATCAGCACGCGCACCGGACCCCAGGTTCTCGCCAGGAGCTCGAGGTACTCCTCGGACATGTCTCGGCCCTCGTTGAGCACCGCGAGGCTCATGACGTGGAACTGGACGTTCAGGTCCCGCACCTTGGCGGCTTCGAGCAGCCAGCGTGAGGTGATCCATGCCCAGGGACAGACGGGGTCCACCCATAGATCGACTTTTTGGGGCATCACTACTCCTCTACCTGGCCTGCGTACGCACCCAACACCGTAATGACCGCGTTGGTCACTCCGACCGCGGTCGGTAGGTCCAGCATCTCGTCGATGCCGTGGGCGTTGGACTGGGGCCCGAGGACGCCGGTCGCGACGAACTGCACCCCGGGGTATCGCTTGGCCAGGGACGCGAGGAAGGGGATGGACCCTCCTTCGCCGACGAAACCCGGGGCGCGGCCGAAGGCGTCGTGGGAAGCCTCGTCGAGTGCCCGGGCGAGCCAGGGGGCGAGCGGCGGAATGACCCAGCCGTCGGCGGCGTGCAGCGAGACGCTTACCTCGGCGGAGGAGGGAACGTCGGCGCTCAGCGCGGCCATGACGGCGTCGCCGGCGCGCTGGGCGTCGACGTTGGGTGGGAGCCGGAAGGAGAGCACCGCCGTGGTCGACGGGCGCAGCACGTTGCCGGCGTTCGAAGGATCGGGGACACCACCGATGCCGACGATGGAGAGGGCGGGGTACCACGTGCGACGCAGGATGCGCTCTTGGGCCGATGAGCCCATGAGCTCGAGGGTGCCGATGGTCGGCATCTCGCGCGCGATGATGTCGCCGAACTCGTCGGCCACCTTCCTCGCGGCCTCGGCGTGCTCCTCGGGAACCTCGGCGTGGAACTCCTCGAGCAGCACGTCGCCGGTCGCCGAATCCTCGACGCGGTCGAGGAGCTGGCGCAGGATGCGAAACGACGAGGGGACGACGCCGCTCGCCAAACCGCTGTGCTGGCCCTGACGGAGCACCCTGACGGTGAGCTCGACGTTGACCACGCCGCGCAGCGAAGTGGTCACCCACAGCCGGTCGTAGGTGAGCGCCCCCGAATCCAGGCAGACCATTAGCTCGACCTGGCCGAGATGGTCGTCCAGCAGGTCGAGGTAGGCCTCGAGGTCGGTGCTGCCGCTCTCCTCACTGGCCTCGATCAGGATCACGCAGCGGCTGTGGGGAACGCCGTTGGCCTCCATTGCCTCCACGGCCAGCAGGGCGGAGAACGTCGAGTAGCCGTCGTCGGCCACGCCTCGGGCGTAGACCCGGTCGCCTCGGCGCACCGGGGCGAACGGGGCGAGGCCCGCCGACCAGTCCCCCAGGGGCGGCTGCTTGTCCAGGTGCCCGTAGAGCAGCGCGGTGCCCGAGCGTGGTCCGGTGGCGTCGACGGTGACGACCAGCACGGGCGTGCGGCCCTCGAGACGATGAACGGCGACGTCGAAGCTGGCGATCCGGCGCGCCCTCGCCCAGGACGCGAGCAGCTCCACCGCGTCATCGATGTGACCGTTCTCGGCCCACTGGGCGTCGTACGAGGGTGAGACGCAGGGGATCGTGGCGTAGGTGGTGAGCGTTCCCAAGGCGTCGCGTTCGAAGTCGGCAAGTGTGAGAAACGGCATGAAACCGAGGCTAGTTCGCCTGGCGATCGAGGTGAACGGCCTGCCAGCAGTACCACGCCACCGACGATCGGACGCCCTCGAACTTCTCGCCGGCCCCGCGCAGGTCAGCCTCGCTGATGGTCTCGTCGAGTCCGTGGACGATGGACCATCCGTTACGCACGCCGAAGTCGCCGACCGGCCACACGTCGGTGCGCGCGAGCGTGCCGAGCAGGTACATGTGGGCCGTCCACGGTCCGATGCCGCGCACGGCGGTGACGTCACGGATGACGTCGTCGTCGCTCATGCGGCCGTGGCGGCTCAGTTGAACCCTGCGGTCACTGGCCTGGTCCGCCAGATCGACCATGGCCTCGGCCTTGGTGCGCGACAGGCCGGCGCCGCGTAGCTGGTCGACTCCGACGCGCATGATCGACTCGGTGGTGACGCTCTGGTCGCACAGGTCGCGCACTCGCCGGTGGATCGTGTCGGCGGCCTTGGTGGCCAGCAGCTGGAAGGTGATCGAGCGCACGAGCGCGCTGAAGCGATCGTCCACCCGGGCGCTGCGCCACCGCGGCGGCGGGCCCGCCCGGCCCACGACCGACTTGAACGTCGGGTCGCGACGCACGATGAGCGCGGCGACCTCGGCGGGTGACTTGGCAGGTGGCACCCCTTGACTATTGCAGAACTGGGGCGCCCGGGATGTAGACCCCGTCGGGCACGTCCGTGGCGTTCTTCACGACGTCCAGCAAGAGGGCGTGGACCGCGCGCACCGGGGCGGCGGGGAAGCCGAATCGGCGAACCACCAGGCTGACGCGCCGCTTCGCGAGGTTCTCGATGTGCACCGCGGCGAAGCTGTCGCGCAGGTGGCGCGAGAGCATCGTGGCGGGCAGGATCGACGGCCCGTAGCCGTCGAAGGTCATCGACGCGATGGTGCGGATGCCGTCCAGCTCGATCAGGGCCCGCAGCTTCACTCCCTGCACGCGGCAGGCTTCGTCGATCTCGCGGCGGATCGGCGTGCCGGTCAGGGGCAGCAGCAGTTCGTAGGCGGAGAGATCGCTCAGCGAGATCGAACCACTCGTGCGCGCGATCTCGTGGCGCTTGTCGACGATGACCACGAGGTCCTCGCTGAAGAGGTCAACCTCGGCGAGCTCGGGGGCGAGCACGGGCCAGGCGAGCACCGCCAGGTCGAGCTGGCCGTTCACTAGCTGGGGCTCGATGGTCGAGTTCGTCCCCTCGGTGATGCGTAGCGCGATGTGGGGGTAGGCGGTGCGCTGGGCCGCGAGCAGCAGGGGCACTATCCACCGGCCGGCCGTTCCGATCATCCCGAGCGAGACCTTCCCGTGGATATCGGCATTGAGTTCCGAGACGTCCGATGAGATGGCGCTCAGCTCGCTCAGGATCCGCCGGGCGCGGCTGGCGACGATCTCGCCGGATTCGGTCAGCGATCCGCTGGCCCGGTCGATGAGCTCGGTGCCCAGCTCGCGCTCCAGGCGAGCGATCCTGGCCGAGATGTTGGACTGGACCGTGCCCAGGGCCACAGCCGCATTGGAGAAGGTGCCGTGCTCGGCGATGCCCACGACGGCCTCAAGCTGACGAATCTCCATGCATCTAGTATACAGATGGCAGATATCACTATTATCGGCTTGATTGATACCGAGCGAGCGGCCATACTGGTATCAGCCTGCTTTACCCGAAGCCCCCCTGAGGGTGAAGCACTGGTTTTGCAAAAGGGCCAACCTCCCCCCGGTTGGCCCTTTTGTGTTTTCGGGGTTGAACCGGTGTGTCCTATTTGGACACACCGGTTCGCCTTTGCCGACAGAACAGCCGGGACTTGCTCGCCGTCCGGATGCTGGCCACTCGGACCGACACCGGGCGGTTCCGTCCCAGGGCCCTACCTCTTTGGAGGCTTGTGCGGGTGGCGAACGGCTCTTCCCGCGTGCTTCGCGGTGCAGGATTCACTTCGTCGAAGCACCGCGAATCCGCTGCTGACGGCACCTGCAGGGTGTTGCAACGCTCGGAGCTCATCGGAGGAGGAAAGAGAACACTCGCTGTTAGCGTGAAGAGCGTGAGCAAGGGCCATTCGTTTCGCGAAGATCTTGCGGTTATGGCTGTGCGTGGCGTCAACTGGATGTCCAGGGCCACCGGGCGGGGAGCCGGGACGGTCGCCGGAGGGCGCGTCGGCCTGTGGATCGACCCCGACCTGCTGGCCAAGCTGGCCCGGGGAAGAACCATCGTCCTGGTGAGCGGCACCAACGGCAAGACCACGACGACGGCGCTGTGCGCCGCGGGCTGGGGCGGCGACGTCGCCACCAACGTCACCGGCTCCAACATGCCGCCCGGTCACGTGGCCGCGCTGGTGGGGTCGACGAGCGAGCGTGTGGTCCTCGAGGCCGACGAAGCGTGGCTGGCCAACGTCGTGCGGGCCACCAGCCCACGGGTGGTCGTGCTGCTCAACCTCTCGCGAGATCAGCTGGACCGGGCCAGCGAGGTGCGCCAGATGGCCGAGCGGTGGCATCAGTGCCTGGCGGCTCCCGAGAATGCTCAGCTGGTCGTGGTCGCCAACGCCAACGACCCGCTGGTGGCGTACGCGGCGACGGCGAGCTCGAACGTGCGCTGGTGCGACGTGGCGACCAGCTGGATGGCCGACGCGCGCTCGTGCCCGCGCTGTACCTTGCCACTCGAGCACAGCGACAACGACTGGCACTGCTCGTGCGGCTTCGCGAAGCCGTCGACGTTGGCCGCCACGCTCGACGGCGTGCTGCACGTCGGCAGCGAACAGGCCGAGCTGGACCTGTCAATACCCGGCGACTTCAATCGCGGCAACGCCGCGCTCGCCGCGACCGCGCTGGCGGAGCTGGGTGTGGGCCTCGGTGGCGCAGTCGCCCGGATGAACACGCTGAGCGGCGTCGCCGGTCGCTTCACCCTGCGTCGGTGGGGCCGGCACACACTGCGTCTCCTGCTGGCGAAGAATCCCGCCGGTTTCGACGCCCTGCTGTCGACGGTCGACCAGGGCGACTCGGACGTGTGGGTCGCGATCAACGCGCAGATCGCCGACGGTCGTGATCCGTCGTGGCTCTACGACGTGGCGTTCGAGCGCCTTCGCGGGCATCGGGTCTGGTGCCTGGGGGAGCGTCGCCTGGACCTCGCGACTCGCCTCGATTACGCCGACGTCGACTACGAGATCGTCGATGACGTGACGTCGCTGCCGGTGTCGGCGGCTCCCGTGGAGATGCTCGCGAATTACACGGCCTTCAGCGAATGGATGGCGAGGACGACGGCGTGCTGAGGGTCGTCGTGCTCTTTCCCGAACTCCTGGGCACCTACGGCGACGCAGGCAACGGGCTGGTGCTCGCGCAGCGCGCCCGACGCCGAGGCACGGAGTGCGAGCTGGTGTCGGTCGGGCTGCACGACCCGCTTCCCGACGCTGACATCTACCTTCTCGGCGGGGGCGAGGACGGACCGCAGCGGCTGGCCTGCGACCTGCTGGCTCGATCCTCGTTCGCCGAGCGCATCGGCGACGGCGTGCACGTGGTCGCGGTGTGCGCGGGCCTGCAGTTGCTCGGCCACTCGTTCTGCGTCGAGGGCGACGACGAGTACGCGGGACTCGGCGTGGTCGATGTCGTCACCCGCCGGGGGACAACCCGATCTGTGGGCGAGATGGCGGTTGACGTCGACGGGCGCTTGCTCGTGGGCTTCGAGAATCACGGCGGGCGAACGACCCTCGGCGCGGGAGTCCCGCCGCTGGGCAAGATGGTCCATGGCCGGGGCAACGACGGCGCGGTCGACGGGTTTCGCACCGGATCGATCTGGGCGACGTACGCGCACGGACCGGTGTTGGCCATGAATCCGTGGTTCTGCGATGAGGTGCTGAGCTCTGTGCTCGGACGGACGCTGGAGCCGCTGCACGGCGCGGCGGACCTTCTCTACGCGCAACGCTGCGCGGTGCTCAGTCCTCGCTCGCGCGCGTGACGTCGTAGGTCGGATCGCCGCTCACTTCGCGTCCGAGCTGGACCACCGCCCCTTGGATGCGGGCGTTGAACCGACGGATGTTCTCGCCCTCCTCGCAGCGCAGCGCCGGACCGAACGCGACGCTCGCGTGGTGGCGACGCCGGCGGGGGGAGTCCACGAACTGGGGAGCCTTGGCGTACTTGGGACCCTGCAGGAGGCCGGAGTCGTGGATGTAGGTGGGGATGACGGCGGTCTTGGCCCGCTCGGCCAGGTACGCGGCGCCCCCCTTGAACTCGTGGAGTTGGCCGTCGGGGCTGCGCCCACCCTCTGGGTAGATGAGAAGGTTCCAGTGGTCCTCGACGAGCTCGAGGGCCTGCTGCGAACTTCGCCGGTTGATCTTGTGGCGGTCGATGGGGATCGCGTTGAAGACCAGCACGGTGCGAAACGCCGTGCGCGCATCCATGAAGAAGTTGTCCATGGCCGCGGCCACGACCGTGCGCTTTCGCATATGGGCGGGTAGCGCACTCAACACCAAGGGCGTGTCGAGGTTGCTGGTGTGATTGGCCACGAAGATGAACGGGCCGCGTCCCGAGATGTTCTCGATGCCCCGCACGTCGAGCGTCGAGAGGTAGCGCGTGTACGGCACGAGGAACAGAGCGTGGTAGAGATTGCGGACGAATCGCGCCGTGTACCCGCGCCCCCACTTCGTTGAGTAGTCCAGGCCGAGCTGCGTCATGCTCTATCGACGACGCTGCTGTTTTTTCGGCGTATAGCGCTTCGACGGCGTGGGAAGCGAGGGCGCGGCGGCCCCCTTGGACGACGAATTGGACCGCGCTTTTGCCGCAGCGGGCGAACGGCCCTCTTTCTTGGCCTTGGCCGTCTCTCGGGCGATTCTCGATGAGCCGCTGAACGTGGCGTCGCCGTACTTCTGGAGACGGAAGGCGCGAACGATGAGCCAGCCTCCCACGAGCAGGAATGGCAGGCCGACCGTGCCGAATGCCAGGCCGATAAGGAGCGTGCTCACGGCCACGCCGGCACGCTTGCGCCGCCACGTGAAGTAGATGACGGCGAGGCCCAGGATCACTATCTCGAGGAACTGGGGGAGCCAGTACGACCAGTGGGTGACGAGCGCCTTCTCGCAATGCCCGCTGACGAGGTGGTACGTCGCGGCACAGGTCTTGTTCTTCAGGAGGCTCGAAGTCGTGGTGATGGTGGTGTTCTTGAAGAGCCGGGGGCTGATGATCAGAGCCAGGACCATGGCGAGGGCACCCGCGACGAATCCGATTCCGCGCTCCAGGCTGTCTATGCTCATGACCACTTCGCGCGGCACCGCCGATGCCCTGCGGGGTCGCCGCGAGAAGCGCGACCCTCTGTCAGAGGATGAATCGAGGTTTTCTGGCACAGGAGAAGGCTACTGCGCGCGCGAAACGGGCGCGTTCAACCGACGCGGTAACATTAGGGATTAGGGCGCTTAGCTCAGTTGGTTAGAGCGCAGCCTTCACACGGCTGAGGTCGAGGGTTCGAGTCCCCCAGCGCCCACGAATGTGATGTCTCAGTATTGCTGGGACGTTTGAACCCTCAGAGACTACTTCTTCCGCTCGCCCGGTAGTCCCGGGTCGGATCCAGGGTGAAGATTTCCCGACACTTGCTCACTTGATTCCTGGCGCTACGGAAATGGCGTCATCCAGACGTGCCTTGGGTGCCGGTGCCATTAGTTTTGTCTCGTGAACGACAAAGGTGGCATGCTCATCTACGACGGTGACTGCCGGTTCTGCACGACGTCGGCCAATTGGATCGCCAAGCGGTGGTCCGCCAACAGTGGTGCTCGGGCCGTTGCCTGGCAGCTCGTCGATCTCAAGGTAATTGAGAATTCGCAACTGGCTCTCGAGGACCTTGAGCGGTCAGCTTGGTGGATCGATGGTGATCTCGAAGAGGGAGGATCTCGTGCCGTCGGCAGGGCCCTGATGAGGGCAGGGGGGACGTGGGCGCTCTTGGGTCGGCTGATCCTCGTGCCGCCAGTGTCTTGGATCGCGCCCATTGGATATGGAGCCGTTGTGCGCTTTCGACACCGACTGCCGGGTGGAACGCCCGCTTGCAAGTTGTGATCGAGAAGGCGGGCGTGACCGGATGAGACTGACTCGACGTGCAGACTCCCGCTCCATGAATGATTTCTTCCGATCTCTCGCGTTTCTCGAACCCACCTACAACGAGATCGGGGCGACTCTCTCGGGTGGGCTTCCACCTGGGTATCGACACGACCACTATGAGATCGACCTCGGGACCGGGGATGGCGTCTTCAAACGGTCGGTGATCGGGCTCCGGACATGGCAAGCGCATCGTACGAGACGAACCAGGGTCTTTCCCGAGTGCCAGCGACTTGCCGCTGGGGAGTCGATGATAGTGGTCCTCGAATTGCCGTTTCTGGCGATTGTGGCCCCGTGCCGGATCATCCAAGTCGTTGACGACGACGACCAGTTTGGCTTTGCGTACGGCACGCTGCCTGGTCATCCAGAACGAGGGGAAGAGTCATTCGTCGTCCGTGCGTCACCGGATGGACTGATCAAGTTTGAAGTCACTGCGTTTTCAAGTCCAGCCAGTCCGGTGGTCCAGCTTTCAGGTCCAATAGCCCGTTCTGTTCAGGCGACTACGACGAAGCGTTTCCTCATTGCACTCAAGGAGTTTGTACAAAGGTAGCTTCGCGAGAATAGCGCCTCCGAACTATGACAAAGCAGTGGCGCAACGGAGTCGAAGGCCTCTAGATTCGGCTGCTCACCATCTCCCACAAGAGTCCAGTGTCGAGATTCTCTTCGATCGCGTCAGCTAGTTCATCAAACGTCTGGTCAAGGATCAAGTCCGGTCGCGTCCCAAAGAGTGCCTCCAGGACTGTCGGGTCTTCTAGCAATCCGTGGACAGTGGTAGCGACGATTGAATCTCTTCCCCAGAATTGTGGGCCGAGTCTGCACCCTTCGTCGATAACTCGACCATTGCGGATTTCGTAGCCTGAGGTTGCAATTCCGCTCAGCTCACTGAAACCCCCGGGGAGTTTCGGAATCTGAATCTCACTGCACCTTGTGATCTTCACCGGATCAATGATCGTCTTCATGGGCAGTAGCCCAAGTCCAGAGGTCGCACCTTCAACCCCTTCGTCGTCAAGTACTTCTTCTCCCAGCATCATGCAACCGCCGCAAATGCCAATGATGCGCCCCCCATCGGCGGCTCTCCTTGAGAGAGCGTCGTCCAGTCCCCGGGAACGCAGCCACGCTAGGTCGGCAGCAACGTGCTTTGAACCAGGAAGAATGACGAGATCGCAGCCAACCACATCCGACGCTTCACTTACCCAGCGCACTTTCGTGGCGTACGGCAGCAAATGGAACTCGTCCAGGTTTGACGAGAACGGATAGCGAACAATTCCCACCACGGCATTGCCTTGGTACGGCGTTTCTCTTATGGTTGCCCCTTCTTCATCCGGGAGGCAGTGGCGAAGCATTGGCAGCACGCCCGCAAGTTGCATGCCGGTCATTTCATGCAACATGGAAGGACCTGGCTCTAGCAGCGCGGCGTCACCGCGGAACTTGTTCAACATGTAAGCGCCCATTCGGGAACGTGTTGACTCGGGGACCAGCGACCAGGTTCCGTACAGATGGGCGAAAGCACCACCCCTGTCGATGTCCGCAACCAGGAGTGCTGATGCATCCGCATGTTCCATCATCCGGTTGTTGACAAGGTCTTGAAGATTGATCTCTGCGGGACTGCCGGCACCCTCGATCACAATCAGCTCGTGCTTCTTCACTAATGAATCAAATGCCTCGTGCATCGGAGCCCAGAGGGAATCGCCGCGATCCTGCCACGCCATTGCCGTCAGATCGTGCCGCACTTGACCGTTGACAACAACCTGACTGCGAGTATCGGCCTCGGGCTTCAAGAGGACCGGGTTCATCTCAGTCGTCGGCTCCTTCCTCGCAGCGAGCGACTGCAGCCACTGCGCGAGTCCTATTTCGCCGCCCTGGACCACTCGAGCGTTGTTGGACATATTCTGCGCTTTGAACGGCGCCACGTCCACGCCTTGACGCTCGAACCAACGGCACAGCGCCGTAACCACCAGGCTCTTGCCAGCCGAGGACGTGCAGCCCACGATCATGAGAGGTCGAAACTGACGAGGTGGCCTGGGCACAGGCACCGATGTTAACTTCGATGGTTCCCCCGAAGGTCAAGGCCCCCTAGAAGTTCTGGCGCCGACCTCGTGGAAGACGTCCTTCGAATGCCGGTCAAGCTACGTGGCGAGTTGTCCGAGCAGACCATCTTTCACAACGAGAGGGGCACGCAAGTCGCCTCGGAACGGATTGCCACGCTGGCCAAGGACAAGGGACTGGCCCGCTCGAGGGGCTGCGCCGACGTGTGCCGGGACAACGCGATGGCCGGGTCGTTCGTCGTCGCCTTGGAGAACGAACTCCACTGCCGACGCGTGTGGCCCGCGAAGAAGCGTGCTCGCACCGACGTCGGCAAGTGGATCGAGGAGCCACGACCGTCGACGCCGCCACGCTTCGCTCGTCCAGGCATCACCGGTCGCTCTTGAAATGCGGTACGTGACCAACACGACGGCTCGCAGGAAAGCCGCTTGCCCGTGTCTGGCGAACAAGGTCAAGCCGTTCGGTCCATTGTTCGAATCGAACGGCTCATTTCGCAGTGGCCGATGCCCTCACCATCACTGGTGCGGGCATCGGCCACTGCGAAATGGCTATTGGCAATCGATCGTTGGCTCAGTCGACTACTTCTTCGGCATCGCGAACGTGATTCGAGTTGCCTTGGAGTCACCCTTGGACGCGTTGGCGACACTGATGGCGCAGCTGTTCAGGTTCGACTTCTTCGTGCCGCACTTTCCGGTTCCGATCTTGCCGGTGACTACCTTGAAGTTCGTCGCACGAAGCACGCCAGTGGCGCTGATGGTGGCGGCCTTCAAGGTCTTAAGGTCGCACTTCGCCGCGCTGGTCGCACCGGCGAGGCACTCGACGATGTAGACGTGATCGTTTGCGGTAAAGCCAACACCCGATACCTTCACCAGTTCACCGTTCCTCAGTCTCGTCTGCGGCTTGACCACGAATGACCTCGCTACGGTTAGGGACGCAAAGGTGATTGGCGCGGCGCCCGCATCACCGCCGGTCGCGTTTGCGACCGTGATCGCGCAACTGCTCAAGTTGGAGGTCGAGGTGCCGCATGTTCCGGTACCCACGGCGCCGGTGGCGACCGTGAATGACGTGGACGGCAAGGTGCCGTCGGCGTTCACCTTGGCGGGCGTGGCGCCCGCGACGTTGCAGCCCGCGGAGCTGGTGGCAGTAGTGAGGCACTCGATGATGTAGACCGAATCGCTGGGAGTGAATCCGGCGCCCGTTACTGCCACGGCCTGCCCGTTCTTCAGTCCCGTGCTGGGAGTCACCGTAAGTGACGGTGCGGTCGCCGACGCCACCGCGAAGGTGATGGACGCATTGGCTTCTGGCGTGCCGGTGGTCGTAGCGACGGCGATCGCGCACTTTGCGTCAGCCGTCGAAGTGCCGCATGTTCCGGTACCGACGGCGCCGGTGACGACCGTGAATGACGTGGACGGCAAGGTCCCGTCAGCGTTCGCCGTGATCAGAACCGGTGAAGTGGTGCAGCCGGCCGCACTGGTCGCCGCGGCGATGCACTGAACCGCGGCCAATGACGCTCCCGGCGTGAATCCAGATCCCGTGAGGACGACCTTTTGGCTGTTCGTCAGTCCCGTGCTGGGAGTCACCGTCAGTGATGGGCCCGACACGAAGGTGATTGGCCCATCGGCTTCCACGGTGCCGGTGGTCGTTCCGACGGCGATCGCGCACATCGCGTCAGCCGACGAAGTGCCACATGTCCCGTTGCCAATCGTTCCCGTTTGCACGTAGAAGTTGGTTGACGGCAAGGTTCCGTCAGCGTTTATCGTTATTAGAACTGGTGAACTGATGGAACAGCCGGTCGTATTGGTCGCCGTGATGATGCACTCAACCGCGGCCAATGACGCTCCCGGCGTGAATCCAGATCCGGTGATGACGACCTTTTGGCCGTTGATCAGTCCCGTGTTGGGAGTGATGGTTATGGTGGGTGCCGCCGCGGCTGCGGCAGTGGCCACGCCACCCAACGCCACGCCACCCAACAACAACGCCACTGCGGCAATACTCGACACGAATCGTTTCATCTTGAAAGTCCCCTCTTAGAGTTTTGTACAGATCTTCGTAGACAGCACCTTACTAAGTACTGTCGCCAATGCTCCGTCACGTCCGATGCGGCGGACATTGGACCCATTCACCGTCCAAAACACAAGCTGGGAGCGGTTACTTCAACTCCAATCGTCGTGCAAATCTTGTGGTCCGAGCACTACCTGGAACTCAACCGCCGCATCCTGGCCAGTCGTCGAAGGGCTCCATCGACCAGGTTCAAGTATGCCGAAGGGAGAATTCCGACGAGAAGTGGGTAGGTCTGTCAGCGTCGCCTCACCAGATTGATGGAGGAAGGTCGCGGGAAGGCTTGGTCACCCTAGGCGCGGACCGAGCAGTTGGTGCGAACGCCACGCTGGCGATGCGCCACGACTTGAGGGAGCCGGCCGGGACGTTTCAGGAGGTCCTCGCGTGCGGAACGGCCAACGTCGTCGAGCAGGCTTCCGGACGTCCGCCTCGGCCGCCTCATCGCTGGGCCTCGCGCGTTCGTCGACCGCTCGACCTCGAGTGGGTGACGATGTCAGCGAACGAAGAGGTCCATGCGCCAGCGCCCGGTCTGGTCGTAGTCGCACAGAGCCCGAGTCAGCGAGCACATCACGTCCAGCACCTGTGCCGCTGGGGCATCGGTCGGGACCTCGAGCAGTAGCCCCCGCTGATTGTGGTCCTGGCTCACCTTGAAGTGCGCGTCACCCAGCAGCGACGAGACCTTCTCGCTGCCCAGACGGCCCCTCGTGTGCAGCACGCCGATGGTGGAGGGCTGGGCCACGTCCTGGCGTGGCGCGTAGGTCACGAACGTTGCGACGGTGACGCCCTTGTTCAACCAGAGTCCGAAGCTGTTCATCGCGACGTCGGGTACCTCGCCCACCACCTCCGGCACCACGTTGCACCAACCTCGTCCGGACTGGATCGACTCGATGGCCCTGATCACCTCGGCGCGGTCATCCGAGAACTGGATCTCACTACGCGTGCTCAAGGATTCTCTCCTGGTCAATAGGCGACCATGACGGTCGATACTGGCAGCGACCGGTCGGTGCGATGCTAGACCGGTTCGGGCCGCGGCGCCCGCCGACGGCGTCTTCGGCGACGGGACCGGCGACGGCCGCGCAGTTTCGGCCTTCGAGGAGCGTCCGTCGCCGCTCCGGGTGCGCTTTCGGTCAGACTTCTGTCGTCGGCAGTGAGTGCTGTCAACGATGGAAGGTGCCCATGGTCTCCGATCTCGTCACTGACGCCAAGGCGATCAGCCAGCAGTGGCTGGCCGAGTTGGACCTGCGCCGACTCATCACGGAGCGTCTGACCAATGCCCGGATGCTCGACGCCGACTTTGGCGTCGACGTCGTGGCCATCGGCAAGGCCGCGAGGGAGATGTCCGACGTCACCGACCTGGCGCTCGGCACACGTGTGCTGAGGGCCCTGGTCATCTGCGACCGCGAGAGCGCCGAGAGGGAGCCTCGAGCCGGGCCCGTCGTCGTGGGCGACCATCCGGTACCTGGTGTGGGCAGTCTGAACGCCGGGCGGAGCCTGCGCGCATTCCTCGACATCGCGTCGGGCGCGCGATGCACCTTGTTCCTCATTTCGGGTGGAGCCTCGAGCCTGTGCGCCCTGCCCGAGCCGCCCTTGGACCTGGTGGACCTGGCGCTCGTCTGGGACGCGGCGTTGGCGTCGGGTGTCGACATCACGACCCTCAACAAGGTCCGTGCGGCGACGTCCCAGATTGCCGGCGGTCGGATCCTTCGATGCGTCCGCACCGAGGAGTCGCGCAGCTTGATCATGGTCGACAACGTCTTATCGGGTGCCGAATGGGTGGCGTCGGGACTGACCTACGACTTCTCTCCTGATGCCGGGGAGGCGGCGAAGTTGGTGGCGAAACTGAACCTCGGCGACGTAGGTCTGAGGGACAGACTGCTGCGCGCCGCCAGTCGTCGCAGCGTGGCCATGGCGGCGCCGATCGCCACCGTGCACGAGAACGCTGTCGTGGCCGAGCCCGCAATGCTCATGGAACACGCGCGCGGCGAGGCGCGGCGTCGTGGCTACCGCGTCGTGGAAATGGGCAGCGACGTGCACGGTGACGTGCGTGCGGTGTGCGATCGGTGGATGGAGGTCATCCGAAGCGCGTCGGATCGTCGGGAGCCGCTGTGCGTGCTCGGTGTCGGCGAGGTCACCGTTCAGGTGCGGGGTTCGGGATCGGGCGGACGCTGTCAGGAGTTCGCGTGGTTAATGGCCGATCCGCTGGCGAATCTGGGACGGATGAGTGCCTTCGTCGCGCGAGCGTCGGACGGTCGAGATTTCCTCGCGGGAGTCTCCGGGGCGTGGGTGGACGAGTCGACCAAGGAGCGTGCCGAGCGCGTGGGGATCGACTGGGAGCAGATACTGAGGGATCACGACAGCCATCGGGCGCTCGAGGCAGTTGGTCAGCTGCTCGTCGGGGGCCACACCGGCTGGAATCTGTGCGACGTCTACGTAGCGCTCGTCGAGGGAAACTCCGGCGCCGACTGAGTGATCAACCGCCCGGAATCGTGTAGCGCGCGAACAGGTGCAGCCCTACGAAGGCCCAGAGGAGGATGAGAATCACGCGACCCGGGAGTGACGTGGCCAGCAACGCGCTGGCGCGCACCAGCGAAGGAGTGCGCGTTAGGCGCAGCCGGCTCAGCACCTCGATAAGCACACCGGCGCCCAGCAGCGCAGTCCAGCCGATCGTCGCGAGCATCTCAGGACTCCTCGTCACGCGGGCGATGCCCGAGGCGAAGGAGGGCCGTCGCGCCGACCCAGAGCCACGCCACGAACAGCAACCATCGTCCTACGTGGGTCACGAGCAGGTGGTCCACCGTCGTGCTGAGCGTCGGCACGCTGCGTGAGCGCCCCCCGAGCGCGAGTCCGGCCGTTTCGAGCGCCGCGGCCCCGACGAGCACCGCCAGCCAGGCGGCAACGTTCTTGAGCGACGCGTCACCTGCACAGCGACGGTAGTGGTGTCCGATGTCGCCTCGGTGTGGTGAAAGAGCGCCCATCGCCGCGTAGGACGCCACTAGGGCGGTCACGGGTACGGCGACCAGCACGTAGGAGAGCGCCGTGAACGGGGCGATCCCCGTTGCCCACCAGGCGTAGGTCACGGCGACCAACACGCCGAAGGCCGTGCGTTTCACGGTAGCCACACTACCGAGCGCCGTCGCCGCGTTGGGTGCCGGACGGAGCGTCTTTGGCGCGGCGGCGGCGCGTCCTTCGAAAGGCGGTCCCGCGGGAGGGTTCTCACCGATACCTGTGACCTTCTACCCTACGGACCGAAGGTGCTGATCGCACTACTTTGGCCAGTACAGGCTGGCTTTCATTGGCCTGCACCGTTCGTGGGGGGCGCGAATGAATCACTTTGAGCGCTATCGCCAGGTGCGTCGCGACGAGCGGACGACGGCCTGATGCGCGCCCCATCGGTCCGTCCGGCGATCTCACGCGCCCGCCAAGGGGCAGGCGAGGGTGACGGAGGTCCGTCGTCAGGCCGTCGCTGGTCCGTGCTCGGTGTGCTCTGTCTGACCCTGCTCATCATCAATCTCGACGGCACGATCTTGAACGTGGCCCTGCCGACGATCGTGACGACCCTGCACGCGAGCTCGAGCCAATTGCAGTGGATCGTCGACTCGTACATCATCGTCCTGGCCGGCTTGCTGCTGATCGCCGGGTCGCTCGGCGATCATCTGGGGCGCAAGTGGGTGTTCCTGGGCGGCTTGCTTGTCTTCGCCGCCGGCTCGGCGACGTCGGCGTTCTCGTCGAGCCCGGATCAGCTCATCGCGGCGCGGGCCTTCATGGGTATCGGCGCCGCGGCCATCATGCCTTCCACGCTGTCGATCCTCACCAACGTCTTCACCGAGGCGGAGGATCGCTCGCGCGCCATCGGATTGTGGTCGGGCACGAGCGGACTTGGTCTCGCCATTGGGCCCGTGGTGGGTGGATGGCTGCTCACGCACTACTGGTGGGGATCTGTCTTTCTCATCAACGTGCCCATTGCCGTCATCGCGTGCGCCGCCGGTCTGTGGCTGGTCCCCGATTCGAGAAATGCCGCCGCCAAGCGTCCCGACGTGGTGGGGGCCGGCTGCTCGCTGCTCGGCATCGCCCTGCTGCTGTGGGGCATCATCGAGGCTCCCACCCGCGGCTGGGGCTCGGCGACGATCGTTGGAGCTATCGCCGGCGCGGGTCTCGTCATCGTCGGCTTCCTGGCGTGGGAGCACCACACCAGTCATCCGCTGCTCGAGTTGTCCTTCTTCCGCTCGCGCCGGTTCTCGGTGGCCATGGCGGGTCTGGGTCTCGTGCTCTTCGCGCTGTCGGGTGGGCTGTTCCTCATCACGCAGTATCTCCAGTTCTGCCTCGGTTACACCGCGTTTCAAACCGGCCTGCGCATCGCGCCGATCGCCGCCGTCCTGCTGGTCGTGGCCGCGCTCTCGAGCTTCTTCGTGCGCTACCTCGGCACCAAGATCGTGGTGTTCGCAGGGATGGTGCTCGTCACCGCCGGCTTCGCGCTGCTCTCGACGGTGACCATGAACTCCACGTACTCGAGCGTCCTGCCGGCGTTCTTCCTCCTGGGCATTGGCACCGGTCTCGCAGTAGCACCGTGCACCGAATCGGTCATGGGATCGGTCTCGGTCGACCTGGCCGGCGTCGGTTCGGCGACCAACAGCACCGCGCTCCAGATAGGCAGCGCGCTCGGGGTGGCGGTGCTCGGCAGCCTGCTCAATACCCGGTACCAGGTCGACATGCGCGCCTTGTTGGATCACTTCACGGTTCCGCCACCCATTGCCCACGTGACCGTCGGGTCACTCGGCGGAGCGCTCGGGGTGGCGAGCCATTTAGGCGGGGCGCTCGGCGCCGAGCTCGCCCGTTCGGCACGTCAGTCATTCATCAACGGAATGGTATTCGCCGTCTCGGTTGGCGCCGTGATAGCCGCTTGCGCGTCCGTGGTCGTGCTGGCGCTGCTGCCTTCGAGGGGGCGCGACGATGCTTCTCGCCCGTGACGCCGCGCGAGCCGCTGGTGGTGTTGGCCCGGGAGTCGAACTGGGTCCGGACGACGTCTCTCGGAGGGGCCTTCGTGGGCACCGGTGGTGGGGTCGCCGATGCCGCCTTTGAGTTGAGAGGAAGGCCCGGCTAGAGGTAGTGCCTTGGACCTCTGACTGCGTGGCCGATGGCCCCGAAGGACCAGAGCACCAACGCGATCACGACAACAACCACACCGAGTGACCAGACGAAGGAGATCTTGGTCAGGAGCCCGATGATGAGAGGAAAGATGCCAGCAGTAGTCATCAAGACCGCCGCGCGAATCTGACCTGCATTGATGACGGTTGCGCGGACCGCGTTGGTGGCTCGGGGTGCGACGCCCGGCCGCGGCAGTTCGTCGGCGTGGACCTGATGCGAAGAGCCCCAGGACAGCAAACCTGCGTCAGCGCTGACGCTCGTGGAGCGAAGTCGTGTGTCCCGCCTGATCGGTGGTCTCGCGGTCCAGAGTGCGGCTGGGTGTCGCAGGCGAGCGACGCGACGACACGAATATCAATAGTGACGTTACGAATCCGATCACGCCGGCGATCATCAAGATCACCCCGACGGTGGACAGGCGGAATCCGTGGCTCTGCACCGTCGCGGAGCTCTGAGCCGTGATGGCCCAATACATGATGGCCCCGACAACGACCGACATCCCACTGATGACCATTCCGGGCAGACCCATGGTCTTCCTTCCAACTGTTGGCCAGACCGACGGCCTGAGCGACGGAAGCAGAAATTGACTTCGCCGTGAATCAAATCATATAGCCATAATCTTAAGATTTGCTGATTAGGAACCCTCAATGAGCACGATAATGAATCTGACGACACGAAACCAGTTTCCCGGTGAACAACAGAAGAAGCGGGATGAATAGAGCAGTATGGCAGACGTTATTTGCATTGAACTGGCCGGGAATCCGGAAAACATAGATGTTTTCACTGAGACGAGCCGGTGCCCAGCCTTCGAGAGCGTGCAAGGGGGACTGTCCAGAAGAGGGGGTATCCGTCTCAGTGCAGTAGATACTCGCCTGCGCCAATCGTGCGGTGAGTTTCTCGCGCCGAGCTACGTGGACATTTTCGAACTTGCGGATCGAGCCGTCACCCGGCACCTTGCACCCAGGACACGAACGTTGACGCACCAGCCGTCGAGAGCAGCAGATCAGCGAACCTTGTCGGCACGCTGCAGCCCTTCTGGCCGTCGGTGCCGTCTCCGGATACGGTAGAAGTCTGCGGTTGCCAATGAGGGGTGAGTGTGTACAGAGTCGTACGTTTGGCAGCCCTGGTCGTGTTCCTCGGTGCACTGGCACCCCAGTTGGCCGGAGCGGCCAGTGCATCGCTTTCCAAGAGTTTGGCCTTGGCCACGTTCTGCCAGTCAGAAGCGGGGCTCTACGCAGCTCCAGCCCAACTCGCCAAGATGTGGCCGGACGTCACCTCGACGCCCACGGTCGCCCAGGCGAAGGACATCGTCACCCGCCTCTACTCCATGACCGACTCTCACCAGATCGGCGACTTGTCTATCGACGCGCCGACCAAGACACTGAAGGCGGGACTCACCGCGGCCAACTTGGCCAGCGACAAGCAGCTCGAAGAGGCCACGTTCTTCAAGCCGGGCTTCAACGTCTCGCACACCGCCGCCGCCGAGGCCGGCTACACCACTCTCATTGAGAAGTCGGCCGCCACCGTGAAGAAGTTCTTCGCATCCCAGGCATCGGTGCTCGTGGGGTACTGCCGCGGCTTCAACAACACCCGCGTGGTCGACGAACTCGCCGTCCAGACGACCAACGGCGCTCAGCTGATGATGCGCGCCGACCACACCACGGCGGCGACGGCCTCGATTCTAAGGAAGGCTGCTGAGCAGGAGGGGCACTACGTAATCTTCGTCTCGTTGTCTGGTCACGGCTCCGGCGAAACGGCCCACTACAGAGTGGCGGCGATCACAAGAATGATGAATGCGTGCACCACGGTTCCCCCCTCGCTCCTGCCTATCCCCGTTTCCGTTCCCTGTTGATGGTGTGGCAGCGGGTGGCGGAGCAGCTCTTCACCGCCGGTGAATGAGTTGGTGACATGCATCATGCCTGCGCACGACTGGCGCCGGAGAGGATTGACTGCAATGAGACGGATACCCCTATCCAGAATGGGCGGACTGCACGACTTTCGGGGCCTCGATGGCGTCGCCCCGACGCGCGGCTTCACCGGTGGCGTTAGCGTTCTTGAACCATGAAACTCGGCCACAGGATTCCCACGACGCCTTGGCGGGCGACCAGCACCTGGGCGTTGCGTCCCCGGATGGTCCTCCCTTTGCTGGTGGGGCTGACGCTCTTCGGCTTCGGAGAGGGTCTCTTGGTCCAGTCTCGGTGGGGCGCGACGCCATGGACCGTCTTCGCCCAAGGTGTCTCGCGCCACGTCCATGTTTCTCTCGGCTGGTCGACCGCAGTCATCAGCTGCGTGGTGCTCTTGGTCTGGTTCCCGCTTCGCGAGCGTCCCGGTATTGGCACGATCGCGAACTTGGTAGTCATCGCCTACGTGCTCGATCTCACCACGTACGTCATGTCGGCTCCGTCGAGTCCCGCCGTCAAGGCGACGTACGTCGTCGTCGGCGTTGGCGTGATCGGCGTAGGCAGCGCCCTGTACCTCACGACGGGGCTGGGCCCGGGGCCGCGAGACGGCCTGATGACCAGTCTCCACCGACGGTTCGGGGTCAGCGTCGTCTACGTGCGATTGACTCTCGAGATCATGGTGCTCGCAGCCGGCTGGTTGATGGGCGGCACCGTGGGCGTTGGGACCGCGTTCTTTGCCTCCACGATCGGCTTCAGCATCGGTGCCAGCCTTAGCGTGACTGACCGAATCGTACGAAGGTTCGACCGTGATTAGCGCCAGCCACCTCGCCGCGTTCTTCCTGGCCTCGATCGTCATCATCATGGTTCCCGGGCCGAGTGTCCTGTTCACGCTCGCTCGAGGAGTCGCGTGGGGGAGGGCCGTGGCGGTCCTCACGGTGCTCGGCAACAGTATCGGCACGCTTCTGCTCTCCGTGGTCGTCGCCGTGGGGCTGGGCCCGCTGCTCGCGCACTCCAAGGCCTTCTCGATCACGCTCCAATTCGCGGGTGGCTGTTATCTGCTGTGGCTGGGATTTGACGCAATGCGCCATCGCCACGCCCACGCCCACGCCATGACCCAGCGTGAGCAGGTGCGTCCGTCGAGGATCCAGGTGATCCGGCAAGGTTTCACCGTCGGTATCTTGAACCCGAAGTCGCTGGTGTTCTTCGCGGCGGTGTTCCCGCACTTCGTGGACCGGTCGAAGGGCAACGTGACCGTGCAGCTGCTGATCTTCGGGTGCATCTTCAGCGCCATGGCCTTCTGCAGCGACGGGACGTGGGGTTTCATCGCCGGAACGGCGCGTGAGTGGCTGTCGGGAGCGCCGAGCCGACTGGTGGCGATGCGCACCACCGGAGCGTGCGTCATGATGACGCTCGGCGTGCTGATCCTCACGAGCGCCTTCACCTCGATCTAGTG
>PLHD01000011.1 GCA_003138815.1 Acidimicrobiaceae bacterium
AAGGTCGCAAGTTCAAATCTTTCCCCGCCACCAGGTAAGACACCCTTTCGAAGGGGAGCATGCCCGTCTCGCTCGTACGGCCTCCTGCCGGCGTGGCCCCTGTCGCGGTCAAACGCCTGGACCACCGTTCGGACACCTCCGCACGGCCCCGACACGGTGAGCTCCAGGCGCAACATCCGACAACGACATGGCTGAGGACGAAGAGCATCGACGCTCAACGTGCGACCTGACGGCCTTCACGGTGACCTTGGAACGCACCAAGTTTCTTCCAGGCCGACCGCCGGGGCGTCTCCAAGGAGGTGACCGGGGATTACATTCGGATCATGTCCCCTCATCGCACGCCAGGACAAACACAATCTCTCTCTGGCTCGGGATGGCGCGTGGCGCACGGGATATCGAGTCGGGCAAGAGCGCTCGGCGCCCGGAAGGCCGTGCCGGGACGAGCACCTCCCCCCGGAGCGCAGCGCAGGGGCCACGACGGGCCGCCGACGAAACTGGTCGGCGGTGAGTAGCATCAGGCGCGCGTCGAGATTCCATCTCCGGGTACTGGTCCTGGTCGCGGTGACGTGCACTCAGCTCCTGGTCGGCCAGAACGAAATCGCCGGTGGAACTTCGACGAGTCACGTTGCTCCCTCGGTCGGGTACTCAGTGGGCATTGCCAGATGCACGTTCGTCGACCCGACTCGGAGCACTCCGAATTTCGACACGACGCCGCCGTCCGTACTGTCGAGAACCCGAACGCTCGTCACCGAAATCCGCTATCCGACGCACTTTGGTGCCGCCGGCGTCGCGGAATCGCCCGGAGCCAAGCCCGCCACGAGTAGTGGAGGCTTCCCCATGATCGTGTTCGCCCACGGCTACGACGTGACTCCCGATACCTACGCACCGCTCCTCGACGCGTGGGTCAAGGCGGGTTTCGTGGTCGCGGCCCCGCTCTTCCCCGACGAGGACAGGTCCGGCGTCGCGGCGCAGCACGGCGCGAACACCGAAGACGACCTCCGGAACGAGCCCGCCGACCTGACCTTCGTGACGCGTCAGATACTGAATGACTCGTCCGCCGCGTCCGCGGGCTGCCCGGTCGTGCTCGGGCTCATTCGCTCGTCGGAACTCGCGCTGGCGGGCCACTCTGACGGGGCGACCGTGGTGGCGATGCTCTCCTACGCCCGTGGGAAGGATCCCTATGGCCGGAGCTACCAGCAGCTCCGCGCCGGTCTTGACTTCCGCGCCACGATCGTCATGTCCGGGCAGGTGGACGGGGTCGATCCGTACGGCCCGCTCGCGCCGGACCCGTCGTTGCTGCTGATCCAGAGTGCCGAGGACGGGTGCAATCTCGCCCGCTACGGGGTCCAGCTCTACCGTGCAGTGCACCAGGCCAGCAAGTGGTTCCTCGAGTTGCGCACCGCCCACCATCTCCCGCCGTTCGACGGCGTGGACATCCCCGCATTCGACGTCGTCACCCACGCCTCAATTCGCTTCCTGCAGATCGCCCTCGGGGGAGCGGTCCCGGTGAGCGGACTGGATGCCTACGGGGACGTGAACCCGTCGGTCGCCCTGATGTTCCACGGGGGCGATGGTCCGGCGATCGCTGCCTCGAACACGTTGGTCAGTTGCGGACCGACCTGATCGCGATCGGAGTGGCGAGTTCTCGAAAGGCCGGCTCACCAAGGGATATCGTGATTCCGTTACGAATCGCCCGCCCGTGGCGCCACCGAAACTGGCAGGCCTGGCCAGGTGGCCCCGGACGGCCTAGGGAACGTCTACCTCGTCAACTACACCCTGAACAACCTGGTCGCGGTCGGCGCCAACGCCACCCCGGGGTCGATGGTGGCGATGATGATGATGATGATGGGCACTGATCTCTACGAGTTGTGGGGCTTGACGTTCACGAGTGGTGCGATGTGCACCATCGTCTGCTCGATACCGAACCTCATCGCCCTTATCCCGCAGGCCGCGTCGTCGTGCCAGACCATCCCGTACGGGCAGGGTGCAGGGGTGAAGAAGGTCGCTGGACTCTCTCCCTCCTGCCCCGCGGGTTACAAGCTGCGATTGGCCCCGGGGGTGTTCGCGGCCGAGCGTTCGTGGAGCTGGCGCCGGTGGTGGAGGGTTGAGCGATCGCTCGAGGACGCGGGTCCGTGGGGTTCGGCGTCACGACACCGGACCGAAGGTGTTCACCAACTTGCCTGGAGAAGCCTTCCAGTAGCGAGCAAGTCCACCTGCTCGTCGGATCGCTGTTCGAGGACTCCTCATCGTCACCACCAAGGACCAAGGACGTACTTGGCCTCGGACGGATAATTATTAATTCCTTTTTATCTCAACCCAATGGTGTATACAGGGTCGAAAACTAACTTGGCGAAGATGAATCGCGAGACAGGGATGCCCCGGACCGACGACGATTTCCCGGACGGGAGCGTTGCCCCGGTCGTCCCGCGTGGTCGCTCGAGTCACCCCTGATGCCTGATGAACGCCTCTTCGTGCCCGGACCCGTGGGGCGCGGCGGATCATGAGGCACGCCAGGGCACGCAGGTCGGTGGGGCCGCGCGTCGCAGTGACGATGGTCATCGCTTCGCTGGCGGCCGTGGCGCTCGTGACGGCCCTTGAGCCTCCCGGTGCCGTGCGCGCCGTTGGCGCGAACTACCGACCTTCGCAGGCGTCGTCGGGCGCCAAGAGGGCCAGCACCCTCGCCGCGCTGCCAGCGCCAGCGACGTTGGGGGCCTTCCCGACCGCCCGAGTGGCAGGGGAGGGACAGTGGCAACCGGCCGGGCGCCTCGTGGACGGCGTGTCGGCCGCGTACACGACGACGTTGCGGCTGCCCGACGACCCGTCGGTGGTCGCCGGTGTCGCCTGGATGGACACCAAGCTCCTGCGTGCCACGCTCTACTCGGGTAGCCTCAGTCCGGGCGGATTGAACTGGAAATTCACGGCGCCAATATCCCCCGCGGCGTCAAGAACGCTGGTCGCGGCGTTCAGTGGTGGATTCCTCTTGAAGGACTCGAATGGCGGTTATCTAAGTGAGGGCCATCTCGTCGCGCCGCTGCGCGTGGGCGCCGCGTCGCTCGTCATCTACAAGAACGGCTCGGCCACGGTCGGGCAGTGGGGACGGGACGTCACGATGAGCCCCGACGTGGTCGCGGTGCGTCAGAACCTCACCTTGCTGGTCGAGAACGGCCAGCCCGTGTCCGGGCTGCGGACGAGCGACACCTCGACCTGGGGCGTCGCACTCAACGGCGTGGCGAACACGCCGCGCTCCGGACTCGGCGTGACCCAGGACGGTGCGCTCGTCTACGTGTCGGGTCCGATGAACATCGTGGACCTGGCCAAGCTGCTGGTCCGCGCCGGCGCGGTTCGAGCCATGACCCTGGACATGAACCCGCTCTGGCCCGTATTCGCGACCTACGCTCCCGCGACGCCCAGCGCTCCGGCGACTCCGGCCAACGGCAAGGACCTCCTCGCGACGATGGTCCAGGGCCCGGCACGTTTCTTCCAGGTCGCCTACGCGCGCGACTTCATCACGATGTCGGCCCGCTAGCGGTCCGGCCAGCCATGTCGAAGGCGGAGAGTCCAATCAGCCAACGGGCCAGCCGGCGACATCACCGCCGACGCCGGCTGCGCCGACGCCTGCGGCTCGTCGTTGCCGTGGTCGTGGTCGCGGGGGTCGTGGTGCTGGTGCGCCCCGCGGCGACCCGGTGGCTCTCCGAGCTCGACGGACATTCAGCTGCGGCCGTCGCGAAGCTCGACATCGCCAATGCTGCCGCAATCTCGCCGCTGCGGGGTCGAATCGTCGCCATCGCCGAGGGGCAGGTCGGCTACCGGACCAGTCCGTCCGCCACCTACTGCAACAAGTACAGCGCCTACTGGGTCTCTGGCGCCAACGACTGCGCCAATGCGAACCGCGCCGAGCAGTGGTGCGCCGACTTCGCGGCCTGGGCCTGGAAGATGGCGGGCGTCGCGGTCACCTACCAGTACATCAGCGGAGACCTGAACTCGTCGTCGGCCAGCTTCTACGAGTGGGGAGTGGCGAACGGAACGTGGCACGCCGCGGGTTCGGGCTACACGCCGCTTCCCGGCGACGTCGCCGTGTACGGGCTGAACGTTTCCCAGCTGGTCGCCCAGCACGTCGCCGTCGTCGTCAGCTACAGCGGGGGCAGCCGGGGACCCGACGCGATCAACGGTGACGGCGACCGCACGGGCTTCAGCGTGGTCGAACTCGCCAACGACGAGTACCGGGCCGACGGCGAAGGCGGTTCTGCGGCGCTCTGGGGGTACGTCGCACCCAGCTAGGGCCGAAGCGGAGAGACCTGGCGACCAGCCGTCGCCCGGGGCGGCCGCTACGCGCTGGCCGGCGCTGGCGGCTCCTCACCCGGCGCGAAGCGGCCCACGTCGGCGCCCACCTTCTTGCCGATGTTGGTCACGTGCAGGTGGATCTCCTCGAGCAGGTCGGTGTTCCTCTTCACCTGGGAGGTGAGCTCGGTGTTCTCCTGGATCAGCGTCTTGATGTCGTCGGTGTTGTTGGCGGTGTGCAGCGCCACCTCGGACGAGATCGAGTCGGCTCGCTTGGCGGCGATGAGCAGGGCCGCCGCCTGGATGCCCGCCAGCATCGAGAGGAAGAGGTTGAGCAGGATGTACGGGTAGGGGTCGAACGCCTTGTGGTGCAGGATGTGCTGGATGAGCAGCGTGTTGGTCAGCGCCCACACGATCATCACGGCGAAGAACATGAAGACGAAGGGCCAGGACCCCATCATGTTGCGCATCCGATCGGCGGACCGCTCGCCGAGCGACAGCTCGTTGCCGGCGCGCACTCCGGGGTGCTTGTGCCAATGGCTCTTCCAGGCGTTTTCTTTCATGGAGACGATTGTCGCACACGCCACCAAATCTCGGCACGGGACGGACCGGACCGGACCGGACCGGGACATGGCTCTTCGTTCCACGGAACTGCCCCGTGCCAGCGGGTCCGAGGTATTAGCGGAAGCTCGCCTGCATGCTCGCCAGTTCCGCCGCGCCCGGGCAGAGCTTCGAGTAGGGGACCTTGTTGAGCCCCTCGGCGGGCGTGTGGTTCAACTCGTGGACGTCCTTGGCCGACTCGTCGACGTAGAGCAGCCCCGTGACGATCTCGCCGCGGGAATGACGGTCGCGGATGTACTCCTCGACCTTCTGTCGGTCGCTCGGGTCGTAGCCCTCGGGCACCGAACCGAAGCGCACAACGCTGCCGTCGTGCATCGTGATCTCGGTGGTGCCGTCGCTGGGGATCCGGCCGTGGATCTCGGTGCGCAGGGGAACGAAGTCGGTCTGGACCTCCTTGACCTCGTGCTCGCGCATGAAGCGGTAGCTCTTGGTCGAGCCCTCGTGGTCGTTGAAGGTCACGCAGGGCGAGATCACGTCGATCAGCGCGAGGCCGTTGTGGGCGACCGCGGCCTTCAGGATCGGCACGAGCTGCTCCTTGTCGCCCGAGAAGCTGCGGGCGAGGAACGTGGCGCCCATGGCGAGGCCCAGCATGATCGGGTCGATCGGGGCGATCTCGTTGGGCTCGCCCCGCTTGGCCCGGGTACCGATGTCGGCCGACGCCGAGAGCTGGCCCTTGGTGAGCCCGTAGACGCCGTTGTTCTCGATGACGTAGACCATCTTCACGTTCCGCCGGATGGCGTGGGCGAGGTGGCCGAGCCCGATGGAGAGCGAGTCGCCGTCCCCGGAGATCCCGATGTAGGTGAGCTCGCGGTTGGCGGCGTTGGCGCCGGTGGCGATGGTGACCATGCGTCCGTGCGCCGAGTTGAACCCGTGCGCGCCGCGGACGAAGTACGTGGGGGTCTTCGAGGAGCATCCGATGCCGCTGAGCTTGGCGATCATGTGCGGCGGCGTCGAGAGCTCCCAGAAGCTGTAGACAATGGCGGCGGTGACCGAGTCGTGGCCGCATCCCGCACAGAGGGTCGACATCGCGCCCTCGTAGTCACGGATGGTCAGGCCCAGGTCGTTCTTCGCGAGCGGGGCGAGGGGGATCAGTGGCTTGGTAATTGACGTCATCGTTTGTTCTCCAGTTCAGTGACAATACCGTCGATAACCTGCTTCGCACTCAGCGGGAATCCGCCGTAGGCGAGGATCGGCAGCATCTTCTCGATCGGTGCTCCGGTCTCCATGGTGATCAATGATCGCAGTTGGGCGTCGCGGTTCTCCTCGACGACGAAGCAGTACTCGTGCTCTTCGACGAAGCCTCGCACGTCGGCCACGAACGGGAATCCTCGGACCCTCATGTAGTCGACGGCGACGCCGGCCTCGGCGAGGATGTCGAGGGCCTCGCGAACGGCCAGGTCGCAGCTGCCGAGCGTGATGACGCCGACCTTTGCACCCGGGCGTCGCTCGACGATCGGGGCGGGGATGTGCTGTGCGGCGGCGGCGTGCTTGGCCTTGAGGCGGTCGACGACCTCCTTGTACTGCACCGGGCTCTCGGTGTAGTGACCGTACTTGTCGTGGCCCGAGCCTCTGATGAAGTACGCGCCCTTGGAGTCCGAGCCCGGCAGGGTTCGCGCTGTCACGAAATCCTCGTCGGCGTTGGCGTAGCGGAAGAACTCGGCCATGCCCGCGAGATCGCTGTCGTCGAGCACGCGGCCCCGGTCTGGCACGAAGTTATCGTCCCAGGTGAGTTCGGGAACGACCCAGTCGTTCATCCCGATGTCGAGGTCCGAGAGCAGGAATACCGGCGTCTGGAAGCGTTCGGCGAGATCGAAGGAGGCCACCGCGAACTCGAAGCACTCCGCGGGGTTGGCGGGGAAGAGCAGCAGGTGCTTGGTATCGCCGTGCGACGCGTAGGCGCACAGCAGCAGGTCGGCCTGCTGGGTCCGCGTCGGCATGCCGGTGGAGGGTCCGGTGCGCTGGACGTCGATGATCACGGCGGGAATCTCGGTGTAGTAGGCGAAGCCGAGCAGCTCGCTCATCAGTGAGATCCCCGGACCCGAGGTCGAGGTGAACGAGCGCGCCCCGCTCCAGGACGCGCCGAGCACCATGCCGATCGCGGCGATCTCGTCCTCGGCCTGGAGGATCAGGTAGTTGTTCTTGTAGGTGACCTCCGAATCGGGCGTGGGGCCCGGAACGGCTTCGCGGCGATACCTCGCGCAGAGGCGGCTGAAGTTGTCCATCACGGCGGTGGCGGGGGTGATCGGGTACCAGCCGGAGACCGTGGCCCCGGCGTAGAGGCATCCCAGGGCGATGGCGGTATTGCCGTCGATGAGGATCGAGCCCTTGGTGGCGTCCATTGGTTCGACGTGGAAACCGAGGGGGCAGTCGAAGTTCTCCTTGGCGTAGTCGTATCCCAGGCGCAGCGCCATCTGGTTCGAGGCCCCCAGCTTCTCGTTGCGCGCGAAGGTCTCCGAGACCAGGTTGGCCACGAGGTCGATGTCGATTCCAATCAGAGCGACCACCACGCCCGCGTAGGCGACGTTCTTCATGAGGATTCGCTCCCGGGGGGCGTTGAAGTGGTCGAGGCACATGCGTGCGAGCGGCACTCCGAGGAAGGTCACGTCCTCGCGAAGCAGTTCGGGATCGAGCGGCCACGACGAGTCGTAGAGGACGTAGCCGCCATGGCGAACGTCGTTGATGTCCTCGGCGTAGGTCTGGGAGTTCATGGCGACCATCAGGTCGTAGTCGAGCGCCCGGGCCGTGTAGCCGGACTTGTTGACGCGGATCTCGTACCAGGTCGGCAGCCCCTGGATGTTCGACGGGAAGAGGTTCTTCCCCGAGACGGGGATACCCATCCGGAAGATCGCCTGCATCAAGAGGCTGTTGGCGCTGGCCGAACCCGTCCCGTTGACGTTGGCGAGCTTGACCGAGAAGTCGTTCACCTGGGTGGCGGTGCGCGGGGCGTTGTCAATCGTCATGGTCTAGTTCCTCACTCGCGAATCGGTTGAGCCGCTCGAACGCACCGGGATCGGTATGAAGTTCGCGCTGGCGGCGTAGGGGACAATCAGGTCGAAGAGCTCCATGTCCCACGCCGCGGTCGGGCAGCGCTGGGCGCAGAGCCCGCAGTGGACGCAGACGTTCTCGTCCTTCACCATCACACGGCCGGTCTGGGGGAGCGGTGCCGAGACGAAGAGCGATTGGGCGAGGTTGTCCGACGGCGCCGACAGCCGGCTGCGCAGGTCTGCTTCCTCACCGTTGGTGGTGATGGTCAAGCAGCGCACGGGACAGATGTCGATGCACGCGTCGCACTCGATGCACAGCTTGTCCTTGAATGCGGTCTGCACGTCGCAGTTGAGGCAGCGCTGCACCTCGCGGGCGGTCTGCTCGGCACTGAAGCCGAGCTCGACCTCGAGGTCGAGCGACGCGAAGCGCTTGGTGAGCTCGACGTGGGTCATCTGCTGGCGCGATGACGGGTTGTAGTCGTTGTGGTAGCTCCACTCGGTCATGCCCATCTTCTGGCTCGCGAGGTTCATGCCCATGGGCGGACGATCGTGCAGCGGCACGCCTTCGCAGAGGCTGTGGATCGAGATGGCGGCCTGGTGGCCGTGGGCGACCGCCCAGATGATGTTCTTCGGTCCGAACGCAGCGTCGCCGCCGAAGAAGACCCGCGGCAGGGTCGACTGCAGGGTGACCGCGTCGACCACGGGCATGTCCCATTTGCCGAACTCCATCCCGAGGTCCCGTTCGATCCAGGTGAACGCGTTCTCCTGGCCAATGGCGAGGATCACGTCGTCGCAGGGGACGATGACCGTGTCGAGGACCGTCGAGTTCACGGCGTTCTCGTCCCACTCCAGGACGTCGAACTCCATGCCGACCAGCTGGCCGTCCTCGATCACGAAGCGCTTGGGCGCGTGGTTGACAATGATCTGGACGGTTTCCTCCTCGGCGTCCTCGAGCTCCCAGGGCGAGGCCTTGAAGAACTCGCGGGGACGACGCGCCATGACCTTGATGTCGGTGCCGCCGAGTCGCAGCGACGAACGACAGCAATCCATCGCGGTGTTGCCGACTCCGATGATGAGCACGCGCTTGCCGATCTCCTTCGCGTGGCCGAAGGCCACCGATTCGAGCCAATCGATCCCGATGTGGATGTGGGTATCGTTCTCGTCGTGGCGTCCGGGGATGTCGAGCTCCTTGCCGCGGGGCGCGCCCACGCCGACGAAGATGGCGTCGAAGCCCTCTTTGAGCAGGGCGTGCAGGCTCGTGATCGGCGTCTCGTAGCGAATCTCGACGCCCATGTCCAAGATGACCTGGGTCTCGTCGTCGAGCACCTTGGACGGGAGGCGGAACTCGGGGATGTTCGATCGCATCAGTCCGCCGGCCTTGGCGAACTGCTCGAACATGACGACCTTGTAGCCGAGCGGCATGAGGTCGTTGGCGACAGTGAGCCCCGAGGGGCCCGCGCCGATGCAGGCGATTCGCCTGCCGTTCTTCTCGGCCGGGATGATGGGCAGGCGCTCGCTGATGTCGCCCCTGAGGTCGGCGGCGACGCGCTTCAGTCGACAGATGGCTACTGGGCTCCCGTCGACGCGGTCGCGCCGGCAGGCCGGCTCGCAGGGCCGGTCGCAGGTGCGGCCGAGGACGCCGGGGAACACGTTGGACTCGCGATTGAGCATGTAGGCGTCGTCGAAGCGGCTTTGAGCGATAAGACGTATATAACCGGGGACATTCGTATGGGCCGGACATGCCCATTGGCAGTCCACGACCTGGTGGTAATAGTTTGGGTCCTGCTCGTTCGTGGGCTCCACGCCGCGTCCTCCTTCGACACGGTTCCACCCGAAGGGTATGTCCGACGAATGGAACCTAAAAGTCACTGTAATCGCTCCTCAATTGGCATTTTCCGCCCTTACCTGGGCTTAAAGTCATTGATTTGCTAGACCGTGCCGACCAATCGATCGAACTGTGACTTTGGTCCCTACTTGGTGCTCGGGTGCTCCAAGGCATTGTTTCGGGGTGATGGGGCCCTCCGAAGGTCCCCTCACGTCGGATGTGAATGGGTCTTTGGTAACGGCTTTCTCTTTAGATTTTCTGTCGAAATGGGGTACGGTCGATTGATGAGTCAGTTTCGCGAGAATCGCCGCTTCGAGGCACGTTTACGGGGTATCGACGTCCCCGCGCACGACAGCGTCGGCGCGGCCGTTGGCCAGTAGAAGGCGAGAGAGAATGTTCCAAGTTCGTATCCACGGGCGCGGGGGCCAAGGGGTCGTGACGGCCGCGGAGATGCTCTCGGTGGCCGCCTTCGCCGAGGGGCGCCACGCCCAGGCGTTCCCGAGCTTCGGGTCCGAGCGCACCGGGGCTCCGGTGGTCTCGTACTGCCGCATCGACGACCGCGAGATTCGGACCCGAGAGCCCGTGATGGTGCCGGACTGCGTCATCATCCAAGACGTCACGCTGATCAACCAGGTCGACCTCTTCTCGGGCCTCGCTCCCGATGGCTACGTCCTGGTCAACACGTCGCGCAGCTTCGATGAGCTCGGTATCGGCGACCTGTTCAACCAGTTCCACCACGACCACCTGCTCACCTGTCCGGCCACCGAGCTGGCCCTCGAGCACGTCGGTCGCCCCTTGCCCAACGCCGCCCTGCTGGGTGGATTCGCCGCGTTGACCCACCAGGTCACCATCGGCGCGATCGACACCGCGATCCGCGAGCGCTTCCTTGGCGTGGTCGGCGAGCGTAACGCCGCCGCGGCGGCGGAGGCCTACAAGATCGTCATGCAGGAAGAGGAGACGGCCGATGCTGCGACAAATTGAGGGCTCCCGGGCCGTGGCCGAGACCGTGGCGCTGTGTCGCCCTGAAGTCGTGTGCGCCTATCCGATCTCGCCCCAGACGCACATCATCGAGGCCGTCGGTGTGATGGTGAAGTCCGGCGAGCTGGCTCCGTGCGAGTTCATCAACGTGGAGTCCGAGTTCGCGGCGATGTCCGTCGCGATCGGAGCGTCCGCGGCCGGGGCCCGGGCCTACACCGCCACCTCGAGTCAGGGCCTGCTCTTCATGATGGAGGCCGTCTACAACGCCGCCGGCCTCGGCCTGCCCATCGTCATGACCCTCGCGAACCGGGCGATCGGAGCTCCGATCAACATCTGGAACGACCACAGCGACGCGATGGCCGTGCGCGACGCGGGGTGGATCCAGCTCTTCGCCGAGACCAACCAGGAGGCGGCCGACCTGCACGTCCAGGCCTTTCGTCTCGCTGAGGAGCTCTCGGTGCCCGTGATGGTGTGCATGGACGGCTTCATCCTCACCCACGCCGTCGAAGGCGTCGACATGCTCGACCAGTCCACGGTCGATGCGTTCCTTCCGCCCTACGAGCCGCGCCAGGTCCTCGACCCTGACAGTCCGGTGTCGATCGGCGCCATGGTCGGACCCGAGGCGTTCGAAGAGGTCCGCTACCTGGCCCACCTGCGCCAGCTCGACGCCCTCGACCGGATTCCGGTCATCGCCGCGGCCTTCGAGGAGGCCACCGGCCGCCGCAGCGGCGGCCTGCTGAGCACCTACCGGACCGATGACGCCGAGACGATCGTCGTCGCGCTCGGATCGGTGCTCGGCACCATCAAGGACGCGGTCGACATCCGTCGCGAGGCCGGCGAGCGCATCGGCGTCGTCGGCATCACGTCCTTTCGCCCCTTCCCCTTCCAGGCGGTGCGCGACGTCCTCTGCGGCGCACGCCAGGTCGTCGTGATCGAGAAGGCCTTCAGCATCGGCTTCGGAGGCGTCCTCGCGACCGACCTCTCCCTGGCGCTGCATGGCACGGACTGCACGCTTCGCAGCGTCGTGGCCGGGCTCGGCGGGCGCTCGATCACGCGCCTCGCGCTCGAGGATCTCTTCGCCACCGCGGCTCGTGGCCAACTCGAGGCGCTGACGTTCCTTGACCTCGATCACGGCGTCGTGGAGCGCGAGCGGGAGCGGATGATGGCGACGAGGCGCTCGGGGCCGTCGGCCGAGAACATCCTGCGCGATCTCAAGGCGCCACGTCGCGTCGGAGCGAAGGAGAAGTCATGACAACGCGACCGGTTCGCTTTTACCAGGTCGGCAGCTTCGCGGTCGGCAATCGCCTGCTCGAGGACGGCGACCGGACCGTCCAGTCAGACCTCAATCGGGCCAACTCGATCGACAGCGGCCACCGGGCGTGCCAGGGCTGCGGTGAGGCGCTGGGCGCCCGCTACGCCCTCGACGCGGCGATGCGCGCCACCAACGGCCAGATGGTGGCGGTGAACGCCACGGGATGCCTCGAGGTGTTCTCCACGCCCTATCCCGAGACCTCGTGGCGCATCGCCTGGCTGCACTCGCTGTTCGGCAACGCGCCGGCCGTGGCGACCGGCGTCTCGGCCGCGATGAGGGTCAAGGGCAAGCCTGAGGTCCGCGTCGTCGCCCAGGCCGGCGACGGCGGAACGGTGGACATCGGTTTCGGATGCCTGTCGGGGATGTTCGAGCGCAACGACGACGTGCTCTTCATCTGCTACGACAACGAGGGCTACATGAACACCGGCGTGCAACGCTCGGCCGCCACGCCGCCGGCCGCGCGCACCGCCACCACCGACGCCGTCGGACCTGAGCCCGGCAACGCCTTCGGACAGGGCAAGGACCTCCCGCGTCTCGCGATGGCCCACGACATCGCCTACGTCGCCACCGCCACGGTGGCCGACCTGCACGACCTCGAGGCGAAGGTGGAGCGCGCGATGCAGTTCCGCGGCGCCCGCTACCTCCACATCCTCGTCCCGTGCCCGCTCGGATGGGGATCGGCGTCCGACGACACGATCCACATCGCCCGGCTCGCCAAGGAGACCGGCCTCTTCCCCGTCTTCGAGGCGGAGTACGGCAAGGTCACGTCGGTCTCGCACATCCGCCGGCGAACTCCCGTCGAGGAGTACCTCTCGATCCAGCGGCGCTACGCGCACCTGTTCGGCAAGAAGCCTCGCACTGAGGTCATCGCGCGCATCCAGGCGATCGCCGACAGGAACATCGAACGATACGGGCTCATCACCGACGAAACCGTCGGTGCGACCAGGGAAGTGACGGCATGACGGAAACCCCCTTCGCAATCACATTGGACGTCGGCTCGAGCCGCGCGAACCACACGGGCTCGTGGCGAGTCGAGCGCCCGGTCTACGTGGACCGCCTCCCGCCATGCAACAACGCCTGCCCCGCGGGCGAGAACATCCAGGGGTGGCTCTACGAGGCCGAGTCGGGCAACTACGAAGCCGCCTGGAGGAAGCTCGTGGAGGAGAACCCGCTGCCCGCCATCATGGGCCGGATCTGCTTCCATCCGTGCGAGACCGCGTGCAACCGCGTCCAGGTCGACGAGGCGGTCGGCATCAACGCGGTCGAGCGCTTCCTCGGCGACCTCGCCATCGAGAACGGCTGGAAGTTGCCGTCCGCCGGTGCGGATACCGGCAAGCGGATCCTCGTCGTCGGTGCCGGGCCCGCCGGTCTCAGCACCACGTACCACCTGCGCCTGCTCGGCCACCAGGTCCGCCTGGTGGACTCGGCCCAGAAGCTGGGTGGAATGATGCGCTACGGCATCCCCGCCTATCGCCTCCCCCGACCGGTGCTCGACGCCGAGATCGCGCGGATCATTGCCATGGGCGTGGAGGTCCAGCTGGAACACAACGTCGTCAATATCGACCGCGAACGCACCGACGGGGGCTTCGACGCCGTCTTCCTAGCCGTGGGCGCCCAGTTGGGACACCGGGTCAACATTCCCGCCGGCGACTCGACGCGGGTGCTCGACGCGGTCAACTTCCTGCACCAGGTCGCCGACGGTGACGCGCCGATGCTCGGACGCCGGGTCGTGGTCTACGGCGGCGGTGACACCGCCCTGGACGCGGCACGCACGGCGCGCCGTCTCGGGGCCACCGAAGCCGTCATCGTCTATCGCCGCAACCAAGAGCACATGCCCGCCAACGGCGAGGAGTTCGGCCAGGCGCTCGGGGAGGGAGTCACCATGCGCTGGCTCTCGACGGTGAACCGCTTCGAAGGGGACCGTCTCATCCTGGAGAAGATGCGCCTCAACGCCGAAGGCTTCCCCGAGCCCACGGGAGAGTTCGAGGAGCTGGACGCCGACGCGCTCGTGCTCGCGCTGGGCCAGAACACCGATCTCTCGCTCCTGGATCAGGCCGGCGACGTCGTGGTGAACAACGGCGTGGTCGAGGTCCAGCCGTCGATGATGGCGGGCGCGAGCGGGATCTTCGCGGGCGGCGACGCGGTGCCGGCTGACCGCACCGCGACCGTGGCCATCGGACACGGCAAGAAGGCCGCGCACGGCATCGACGCCTTCGTCCTGGGCCGCACGCCGCCGATCGTCGAACGCCACGAGCTCGCCACCTTCGAGCGCCTCAACACCTGGTACTACTCGGATGCCGAGCGCACGGTGCGGCCCGAGCTCGAGCGGGTGCGTCGCCAGAGCAACTTCGACGAGGTCGTCGGGGGCCTGACCGAGGAGAACGCCCTCTTCGAGGCCCGCCGGTGCCTCTCGTGTGGCAACTGCTTCGAGTGCGACAACTGCTTCGGGGTGTGCCCGGACAATGCGGTGATCAAGCTGGGCGGCTCGAAGCGCTACGAGTTCGACTACGACTTCTGCAAGGGCTGCGGCATCTGCGTCAAGGAGTGCCCGTGCGGTGCCATCGAGATGGTGCCCGAGCGGATCTGAGTCGCCCGCAGGGTCCGCACCACTATTCGCCGGGGTCGAGCGCGAGACCCAGGCGTGCCAGGTAGCCAACTCCCATCACCGCGCCCTCGCAACCGACGCGGGCGAGCGCCTCGACGTCGGCGTCGTCTCGAACGCCGCCGGCGGCCACCACCGCGATGCCGCTGGCGCAGACCTGTTGGTAGAGAGCGAGGTCGGGTCCTCGCATGGTGCCGTCGCGTTCGATTGCGGTCACGTGCAGGCGCCTGACCCCCGCGGCCGCGCAGCGCTCGAGGGCGTCGGCGACGCTGAGGCCGCTCGAGGCGAGCCAGCCCCTCACCGCGAGCATCCCGTCACGAACGTCGATGGCGACCACCAGTCGTTCGCCCAGGGCCGACGCGAACTCGTCCAGCGCGCCGGGGTCGCTCCACACCGCCGTGCCAACCAGCACCCGCGACGCGCCGGCCTCCAGGGCCGAGCGCGCGGCGTCGACGGTACGGATACCGCCCGATACCTGCAGCGCGCAGCTGGCCGCCACTTCGGCGCACCGGCGCACGACGTCGGTGCGCAGCGCGCCGTCGCGCGCACCCTCGAGGTCGACGAGGTGGATCAGTTCCGGCGAGGTGGCGACGATGCGGGCCATGAACTCCTCGATGGGCTGGCGGAAGAGGACGCGGTCGTAGTCGCCCTGTTCGAGGCGCACGGCGAAGTCGCCCAGGAGGTCGATGGCGGGGATAAGTTGCATAGCAGCGTAGTAGCATGTTAGCATGTCATTATGACATCTGGCAAAGTGAATCCGGCCGAGACCAAGCTCGAGACGGTGGCCCGCTTCGACGAGTTGGTCGACGCCTTCGTGCGGCTGCGTGACCCCGAGTCGGTGGCGGCGTTCTTGCACGACGTCTGCACCGTCAACGAGCTCGACGCCATCGGCCAGCGCCTGCAGGTGGCGAGGCTCGTGGACGAGGGACTGGCCTACCAGGAGATCTCGCGGCGCACCGGCGCCTCGACGGCCACGGTGACCCGGGTGGCCCAGTGGCTGCACCACGGCGAGGGCGGCTACCGCCAAGTGCTGAAGCAGGCCCGGTCGTGAACCGGCGACTCACCATGGCACTGCCCTCCAAGGGTCGTCTGCGCGAGCCGTCGTGGCTTCTGCTCGAGGCGAGCGGCGTCGCGCCCCAGGAGCCGGGCGAGCGGGTCCTGCAGGCGCACTGCCGCAACGCCGACATCGATCTGCTGTTCGTGCGCGCCGACGACGTGCCCGAGTACGTCCAGGACGGTGTCGTGGACTGCGGCATCACGGGCCTCGACCTCGTCTCGGAGCGCGACAGCGACGTGGAGGTGCTGCTGCGCCTGGGCTACGGAACCTGCTCGCTGCAGGCGGCCGTCTCCATCGAGGACAGCGCGACGGCCATTGATGACCTCCAGGGCCGGCGCATCGCGACGGCGCACCCGCGCACCGTCGCCCAGTTGCTGGCTAATCGGGGCATCGAGGCCGAGATCGTGGAGGTCACCGGGTCGGTTGAGATCTCGCCCCGGCTCGGGCTGGCCGACGCGATCATCGACCTGGTATCGACCGGCAGCACGCTGCGCACGAACGGGCTGCGCTCCATCGGTGTGCTGTTCGAGTCAGAAGCCGTGCTGATCGGACGGAAGGGATCGACCGACCACGTGGCCCGGCGAACGCTGACGACGCTGCTCGGATCCGTCATCAACGCGCGCGCCAATCGGTACCTGCTGTGCAACGTCGCCAAGGACCGGCTCGGCGAGGTGACGGCGCTGCTGCCAACGAAGGGCTCACCGACGGTGATGGACCTGGCGACCCCGGGGGTCGTGGCCGTGCACGCCTTGGTGCCCGCCGCCGACATCTGGTCGCTGCTGCCTAAGTTGGAGGCCTGCGGCGCGACCTCGATCCTCACGCTGCCTATTGAACGGATGGTGCCATGAGCACGCCGGTGAAGACCACCACCTCAGTTGCAATCGAGAACATCATCCGCGACGTGCGAGAGCGGGGCGACCAGGCCGTCGCCGAGTGGTCCGAGCGCCTCGACGCCACGAAATCGCCCAAGCCCGAGCGGGCCGTCGCCTACGGTGACATCCCGACGGCCGCGGTGCTCGACGCCGCGCAGTCGGTTCGAACGTGGCACGAGGCCCAGCGTCCGCACGACATCATGATCGAGGTCTCACCCGGCGTCACTCTCGAGCGCCGCTGGACGCCGCTTCGGTCGGTAGGCGTCTACGTGCCCAAGGGCCTCGTCTCGTCGCTCATCATGGGCTGTGTCCCCGCCCAAGTGGCCGGGGTGGAGCGCATCGTCGTCTGCACGCCGCCCGAGGGCTCGGCCGCGGTTGCGGCCGCGGCCGCGCTGCTCGGCATCGACGAAGTATGGGCCGTGGGCGGCGCCCAGGCGATCGCCGCCATGGCCTACGGTACCGAGTCGATCGCGCCCGTGGACAAGATCGTCGGCCCCGGAGGCGCCGCGGTGAACACGGCCAAGCTGCTGGTCAGCCGCGACGTGGCCATTGACCTGCCGGCGGGGCCCAGCGAGATCGTCGTCGTGGCCGACGACGGCGTGGACGAGGAGCTGATCCGCCAGGAGATCGCGGCGCAGATGGAGCACGGCCCGGACTCGCGGGGCTTCGTGGTGCGCGTCGGCGACGACCTGGAGGCGGCGCTCGCCGAGGTCGAGGGCTACTGCGCCGAGCACGTGGCGCTGCTGGGCGAACGCGCCGAGTCGCTTGCGGGACGTATCCGCAACGCTGGCGCCGTCTTCGTGGGACGGTACTCGCCGGTGCCGGCGGGCGACTACGCCACCGGGGGCAACCACGTGCTGCCGACCGGCGGATGGGCCAAGTCGACGGGAGGACTCGGGCTCGAGACCTTCATGAAGACCGTGACCGTCCAGCGCGTGACCAAAGAGGGGCTCGAGAGGCTCGCCCCGACCATCGAGGCCCTCGCGCAGCTCGAGGGAATGCCCGCGCACCAGGCGACGGCCCGCCGTGACTAGGCCCGTCGCGCTCGACGCCTACCAGTGGCCCCCTTCGACCGAGGCCATCGCCGCCAAGGTGGGACTCGACCCTCGCGCCATCATCCGCTTCGACGGCAACGTGCCCCCGACGCCCCCGGCGAGCGCCCGACCGGCCGCGCTGGCGAGGGCGCTCGCCGACGTCAACGAGTACGACCGCGGCCGCTACGAGTCCCTGCGTCGGGCCATTGCCGGTCGTCACGGTGTCGGCCTGGACCAGGTCGCGATCGGCGCGGGGAGCGACGAGTTCATCGTCCTGCTGACGCGCATCTTCGCCGAGGGCGCCACGGTCGCCACGGTGCCGTCTTTCACGTACTCGATGTACCGCTACGCGGCCCTGATGGCCGGAGCGACGATGATCGACGACCCCGCCAAGGCCGACGTCGTGTTCGTGTGCCGTCCGAACAATCCCACCGGGGAGATGGTCGAGGTCCCCGACGTGCCGGGGCAGCTGATCATCGACGAGGCCTACGCCGACTACGCGGGGATCGACGCGCTCGTCCGAGTGGACGACGGCGCGATAGTCCTGCGGACCTTTTCCAAGGCCTACGGCCTGGCGGGCGCGCGCGTGGGCTACGCCATCGCGACTCCGGAGTTGATCGACGTCATCACCTCGCGCCAGGCCCCTCTATCGGTGTCGTCACTGTCGGCGGCGCTGGCCCTGGCGGCGATGGACATCGAGCCCGACGTCTCGGCCCAGGTGGCCGAGCGCGAGCGGATGACCGGCGAGTTGAAGGCCCTCGGTCTCGCGCCAATCCCGTCGTTCACGAACTTCCTCTTCATCCCGATGGACGCCCCCCAGGACCTCGTCGAGAAGCTCCTGCCCTACGGGATGGTGATGCGCGCCTATCCCGGCGGGCTGCGCATCAGCGTGCGCGACGAGCTCGACGACGACCTCCTGCTCGACGCCCTGCGATCGGTGCTGCTCGGCGCCGCGCCTTCGGGCCAGACCATCCGCCACCGGCGCGCCACCGCCGAGACGCTGCTGCGCGTGCGCCTTCGGGTGCCGGGCGAAGGCCGGGTCTACGTGAACACGGGCCTGGGCTTCTACGACCACATGCTCCAGCAGCTGGCGTTCCACGGAGGCATGGACCTGCGGCTCGAGGGGGTGGGCGACCTCGAAACGGGCGACCACCACACGGTCGAGGACATGATGCGGACCTTCGGCGAGGCGCTCGACCAGGCCCTGGGCGACCGTCGCGGGCTCACCCGCTACGGCGAGGCGCGGGTGCCGATGGACGAGGCCCTGGCCTACGCCGTCGTGGACCTGTCGGGCCGCGCCACCGCCAATATCTCGATATCACCTGATCCCGGCATGGCCGCGCACGCCTTCGAGTCGCTCGCCCAGACCGCGCGGATCACCCTGCACGTCACCGCCACCGGCGAGAACGCCCATCACGTCGCCGAGGCATCGTTCAAGGCGGTCGGGCGCGCCCTCGCCCAGGCCATGAGCCGAGACGGCTCCCTGATCCGCTCGACGAAGGGGTCGCTGTGAGCGACGTCGTGGTCGTCGACTACGGGGCCGGCAACACCCGGTCGGTGCGCGCGGCCTTGGCGCACCTCGGAGCCTCGAGCGAGGTGAGCAGCGATCCCGAGGCAGTGCTCGCCGCCAAGTTCGTCGTGCTGCCGGGGGTGGGTTCAGCCCGCAGCGCCATGGAGCACCTGCGCGAGACGGGGGTGGACGACGCGCTGCGCGGCCGATTCGAAGAGGGACGGCCGATCCTCGGTATCTGCCTGGGAATGCAGCTCGCTCTCGCGGCCAGCGAGGAAGACGGCGGCGTCACGGGCCTCGGCCTGCTCGCGGGTCGCGTGAAGCGCCTCGAGGTGGGCCGCGTGCCGCGCCTGGGCTGGGCGATGGTGGACCCCTGGGGCGACGCCTACTACTTCGCCCACTCGTTCTTCGCCGACTCGCCCGACACCGTCGCGACGTCGGAGGGAATCTCGGCCGCGCTCCAGCACGGCTCGTTCCTCGGGGTGCAGTTCCACCCCGAGAAGAGCGGTGCCGCCGGCCTCAACTTTCTCGAGCGATGCCTCTGCCTCGCCTGATTCCCTGCCTCGACGTCGCCCACGGTCGCGTCGTCAAGGGCGTGAGCTTCGTAGGGCTGCGCGACGTGGGCGACCCCGTCGAGCTGGCCGCGTTCTACAGCGACGGCGGCGCCGACGAGCTCGTCTTCCTCGACATCGCCGCCACGCCCGACGACGCGAGCACCATGACCTCGGTGGTGGCCAAGGTGGCCGACGTCCTCGAAATACCCTTCACCGTCGGCGGTGGCGTGCGCAGCGTCGATGACGCGTCGCGGATCATCGAGTCCGGTGCCGACCGGGTCTCGCTCAATTCGGCGGCCCTGGCCGACCCGTCGCTGATCACCGCCATCGCCGACCGATTCGGGAGCCAGGCGGTGGTCGTGGCCATCGACGCCGGCGACGGCGTGGTCCACAGCCACGGCGGGCGCGTCGCCACCACGATCGAGATAGTCCCGTGGGCCGTCGAGGCCGCGGCTCGTGGCGCCGGTGAGATTCTGCTCACGTCAATCCGTCGGGACGGGCAGCGAACCGGATTCGACCTCGAGCTAACGGTTTCGGTGCGCAGCGCCATCTCGATCCCGGTCATCGCTTCAGGCGGTGCGGGGTCGGCCCAGCACGTCGCGGACGCGCTTCGCGTCGCCGACGCGGCACTGATCGCGTCGATCGTCCACGAGAATCCCGCGGGCCTGGCGGGGCTTCGCCGCGAGATCGAGAGCCTCGGGATACGACTACGACCAATGAAGGAGCGGGTATGAGCGAGGAACTCCGTGCCGCGATTATCCAGGACGACCAGACCGGGCGCGTCTTGATGCTGGGGTGGATGGACGAGGAGGCGCTGAGCCTCACCCGGTCGACCGGTCTCGTGCACTTCTTCTCGCGCTCGCGCCAGAAGCTCTGGCAGAAGGGCGAGACGTCGGGCAACACCCTGCGGGCCGTCGAGGTGCTCCTGGACTGCGACGAGGATGCGGTGCTCGTTCGCGCGAGCGCCGACGGTCCGACGTGCCACGACGGCTCCACCTCGTGCTTCACTCCCTGGCTCTGGCGAAAGATACTCCAGCGCGAGAAGGAGGGTGCTGCGAAGTCCTACGTCGCTTCGATGCTGCGCGAGGGCCCGGCGCTCCTGTCGAGGAAGGTCGGCGAGGAAGCGGTGGAACTCGTGGTCGCGGCGCTGAGCGAGGACGACGGCCGGGTCCTCAGCGAGGCCGCCGACCTCTGGTTCCACATGCTGTTGCTGCTGCGCAGCCGCGGCCTCGACCCGGCGGCCCTCGAGGACGAGCTGCGGCGCCGGGACCGCTAGACGTAAGGTCGGTTGTCGGCATTCACATTGTCCTGAGTCAGCGAGAGGTAAGCAGGAATGTTCTTCGCCAGCAGCGTGCCCTCCGGGGTCGTCGTACTCGTCGGAGCTGTCTTCCTGGCCTCCTGCGTCGAGATGGTCGAGGCGCTCACCATCGTGCTGGCGGTCGGCCACACGCGCGGATGGCGCGCGGCCCTGCAGGGCAGCGCCGTCGCGATCGTCGTCCTGGCCGCGTTGGTCGCGTCCTTCGGACCGGCGCTGGTGCGCGTGCCGCTCAACGAACTGCGCCTCATCGTGGGCGCGGTGCTGCTGATATTCGGCATGCAGTGGCTGCGCAAGGCGATCCTGCGCGCGAGCGGACTCAAGGCCCTGCACGACGAGGACGCGATCTACCGTGAGAAGGTTGCCGAGTTGAAGGCGCTGGACGCGAGCGTGAACCTTGACCGCGTGGCCTTCGTCGTAGCGTTCAAGGGCGTGTTCCTCGAGGGACTCGAGGTCGTCATCCTGGTGCTCACCTTGGGCAGCTCGGCTCACCGGCTGGGGCTGGCCGCCGTCGCGGCCGCCGCCGCAGTGGTGCTGGTGGGTGTCGTGGGCGTCGTGGTCGCCAAGCAGCTCTCCAAGGTGCCCGAGAACGCAATGAAGATGAGCGTCGGCGTGCTGCTCGTGACGTACGGGACCTTCTGGACCGGTGAGGGCCTGAAGGTGAAGTGGCCCGGAGGCGACGTCATGCTCGCAGCGTTCGTTGGAATCTACGCGGTCGTGACCTGGCTACTGGTGTTGGTGGTGAGGCGAGAGAATCCTCAAGTGAGCGCCGAGGTCGCCGCATGAATCAGTCGCCCCCCGCGCTTGCTCTGCGCTTGGTGAAGGGATTTGGAAGGTTCTGTTGGGACCTCCTCGTTGGCGACACGCCCGAACTCTTCGTGGCGGCCCTGGTCATCATCGGCGTCGTGACACTGCTGAGCGTCGTTGGCCACTTCAACACCGCCGCGATGATCGTGCTGCCACTGCTCGCAATCAGCGCGCTGGCGATTTCGCTTCGTCGCGCCCAGCGCGCAGCTCGGCGCAAGTAGCTCAGGCCGCCGGGAGCTCGTAGGCGGTCATCGAGAGCGATCCCATCTCGTAGCCGTCGACCAGGGTGCGCGTCGGGGTATTGGCGGCCGCCGCGAGCCCGGCGACGTAAGCGAGGGGCAAGAAGTGGTCGGGCGTCGGCACGGCCATGCGGAAGTCGTCGTGCGTGTTGGCCTTTCCTAGCTCTGAGGCGTCGCTCGTCATGAGAGCTCGAACGTCGGTGTCGAATCGCTGCGCCCAGTCCGCGCCCTGGCCCGGTGAGTTCCAGTCGATGAGGCGCAGGTTGTGCACCACGTTGCCGCTGCCCAGGATGAGGATCCCCTCCTCGCGCAGGGCGTGCAGTTGCACGCCCAGGTTGAAGTGGTACTCGAAGGGGAGTTCCGCGTTGATCGAGAGCTGCAGCACCGGCACGTCCGCCTTGGGGAACATGTGCACCAGCACCGACCACGTGCCGTGGTCGATGCCCCAGCTGTCCTCGTCGAGTCCGACGTAGGTGGGCCGCACGAGATCGACGATCCGCTCTGCGACGTGCGGATCGCCGTGGGCCGGGTACTGCACGTCGAAGAGTTCCTGGGGGAAGCCGTAGAAGTCGTGGATTGTCCGCGGCACGTGCATCGCGGTGACGGCGGTGATATTCACGTACCAATGCGCCGAGACGACCAGCACTGCCTTGGGAGCCGGCATCGAGGTGCCGAAGGTGGCCCACGCGTCGGTGTAGCGGTTGTGCTCAATCGCGTTCATGGGGCTGCCGTGGCCGACGAATGCGGCTGGCATCAACTGGGCCATGAATCCTCACTTTCGTTGGAGAACCAATTCAGCGTAGTGGCCAGTGGCGCCTCCAGGGGCGCCGTAGCCTTGGAGCATGCGACGCGCCCGATACGTGATTACCGGATCGGTGGTTGCGGCGGCCGTGATAGCACTCACCGTGCTCGGGAGCACTACGACCACGACCGCGACCACGACCTCCACCGTGGAGGCGACCACGACCACGACGACGACGGCCGCGACGCAGGCGTCCAACCTGGCGTGCGCCACCAAGATTGTCACGAAGTGGTCGCTGGTGCCCCTGGCGAATCAGACCGTGGTCGTTTCGGTGAATGCCCTCGACCTCGCAGCGATGGCTCCCGCGGCCCAGGCCGGTTTCGGCGGAATCATCTTGTTCGGGACGTCGGCTCCGGCGGGCATGGCCGGCATCGTGGCGCACCTTCAGACCCTGACTCCCGACAAGTACCCGATGCTGATCATGACCGACGAGGAGGGTGGTGGCGTCGAGCGCCTCACCAACGTCGTCGGCTCGTTCCCTTGGGCCCAGACCATGGGAAAGACCATGACCGCCGCCCAGATCACCGCGACCGGACTGCGGGCAGGCAAGGCCCTCAAGGCGGCGGGCGTCAACATGGACCTCGCACCGGTGCTCGACGTCGACGGACGCAGCGTCGAGCCGGGCGAGGCCGACCCCGACGGATTTCGCTCGTTCGGGGGATCGCCCTCGCTCGTGGCGACCGACGGCACGGCCTTTATGGAAGGGCTCATCGAGGCCAAGGTGACGGTGGTGGTGAAGCACTTTCCCGGACTTGGCGGCGCGTCGCGCAACACCGATTACGGTCCCGCCACCACCAAACCGTGGTCGGTGCTGAAAGGGACCGCGCTCGTGCCCTTCGAGAGGGCCATCGCCGTGGGAGTCCCCGCGCTGATGCTGTCGAACGCGTCGGTGCCGGGTCTCACGACGCTGCCGGCCGGTCTCTCGCCGGTCGTCATCCTGGAGTTGCGCCAGAATCTCGGCTTCAAGGGCCTGCTCGTCACTGACTCGCTGAGCGCGGGCGCGATCAGCGCCCGGCACCTGTCCGCTGCCCAGGCGGCCGTCAAGGCGCTCGCCGCGGGTGCCGACCTCATCCTGGCCGGGTCCGCGGGTACCCCTGCGGCGTCCGAGACCTTCGCGAAGGACATCTCGCGGTCCATCGTGAGCGCGGTGGTCCACGGCGCGCTGGCGCGATCAACGCTCGTGGACGCCGCCGCACAGGTGCTCGCCACCCGAAACACGCTGACGTGCCCGCCCGCGCCGTAGCTCGCTACAGGTAGTGCGGGGGGACCTCGAAGCTCTCTCGGCGCAGGCGGCGGATCTCTTCTTTGAGCCGGGCCACTTCCTCGCGTAGGTCGTGCACCATCGCCTCAAGTTCTTCACGGGTCGGTTCGGTTGGCAGCACAAGACCAGGTTCGCACATCCGCAGAGGTTGAGGTTGGCCTTACCGCGAGGTGGCTCGACCCACGCCGTGGACTGGCCAAGGGTACGTTCAGCCCGGCCCCGTCAAGGAATGTGTTCTCCAAGTAGTGACGGCCCAGTTGGAAAGCGGCGTGTACCACGTGTCGAGAGCCGAGATTGCACTGCAATCCTCCAGGCCGGCGGGTCGGTCAGTCGGTCGGGTCTCAGACTCGCTCTAATAGAATTGTATGGCATCACTGATCGCGAATCACCCCGGCTACGGAGAGTGGCTGTTGGTGTATATGCGGCCGCTCGTTGAAGTTGAGGCACACACTTGCTTGAGAAGGGCCAACCGTCCGTCTTCCACCACCCTTACCCCGCTCCGACGACGCGGAGAGCGCCTTAGAGAGCTGCCCTGCGCCGGAGGTGCCTAGCCAGAAGGTGCCGGTGAGAATTCCCACCAACGATGAAGCGAAGGCGAACCAGACTCCCCAACTGGGGGTTGTGTGCCTAGATCCCCGATGCACCAGTTGGACTCCGACCTTCATTTGCACGATCTGAAATCCGACCAGCAGAACGACAGCCCCGAAGAGCGATTCCAGGGGCGTACCACTGTCTTCACAAGACCCGGCGTGATTCACCCACCATCGGCCGTCGAGTGGACCTACCATTCGCCCGTGTCGCAGCGAGGGGTCAGTAGGGCGTTGCGTGAACTCAACGCGGCGACATCTGCCACGTTCGGGTGAACTGTCAAGCAACGACACCCTGATGTTTTCCAAGTGCATTTACGACAAGCCTTATCATTCGTTCAGTGGTCCTAGGAGGATGATGACGAGAGGTCTTAAGTGGGGTGTGCTGGTCGGGCTGATTGCCGGGGTGATCGCAATCGTTCTTGTCGGCATTTCCGGCATTCGTGGACCTCTTGGTGGACTCATAGCAGCGGGTGCAACCGGCGTCGTCATTTGGATAGTGAGCCATCGGATTGACCGGCCTCGCGATGGTTCGCGAGACCGCTAGCGCTGGCGAAAGAGTGAATTGCTCGTCGCCGAGAGGTGCACCTCGCCCGGTGCTACCCTCCGAAAGAAGGCCAGCCAAGGGCGCCGAAACGCTCGTTCGGCTAGCCACATCGACGCCACAAGAGGACTGGAAGTTCGACGAGCACTGCAAGGACAAAGAGATTTCGAAAGGGACCAGGCAGGCCAACGACCCAGACCTCGCGAACGGCCTCTGGGAACTCTCAGCCAAATTGACGAACCTCAAGTAGAAGGAGCCAACCGCACTGGATATCGAGCGCCGCTTGAGCGCCGCGCCGAAACGGAGGTTGGGCTCGCTCCGGGGAATGCGAATGGGGTAGTCCGGTAATTGGCATTTTGGCAGGGGGACCTCAGTGCTCTCTCAATCCGAGACACTCGCCTGCCGATTGCGGACTGCACCATAAGGTCGCGACAAGCCAATCAAGTGGCCCCGGATTCTGGTGAGAGGTTCGAGTTGTGCGACCTCAGGCCCACCACGCTGCCGTGCCCGGTTTGTTGAGGTCTGCTCAAGGGCGGTGGCGCCGGTTCTCGCCGTAGAACATTCCTGCAATATCTCTCACAAACGTGTATGTTCCTCTCAACGGACTTCATTGGTGGTCCTAACCGGGAGGAAATATGACTAGCAGCGATGTTGGTGACGTTAGCGACGCCAGTCATGGCGAAGACGCACGAATGGTTGCGCTTGGTTACCGTGAAGAGCTTAAGAGGGTGCTGTCATTCTTCGACAACTTCTCGGTTGCCTTCAGTTACTTGAGCCCGATGGTGGGAATCTACTCACTGTACACGTTGGGCCTTGGCACGGGCGGACCGCGCTACATCTGGACGATTCCCATCGTCGTTGGTTGCATGACGCTGGTGGCGCTCGTCTTTGGGGAGCTGGCGAGCGAGTACCCGCTCTCGGGCGCGCTCTATCAGTACGGCAAGTACAACGTCGGACCGCGCTACGGCTGGTACGTGGGCTGGATCTACGGTTTCGCCCTATTGGCGACCGTCGCCTCTGTTGACTCGGGCGCGGTGCTGTACATCGTGGATCTGATAAACCTCTGGTTTAAGACCGATCTCAACCCGTCCAACCACGTCACCATCTTCGTGATCGTGGCGCTGTTCTTTCTCATCTCAGGAGCCCTGAACGCGGTGGGCGCGAAGATCATGGGCCGGGTCGCAAATCTTGGCGTTTACGTCGAAACAATCGGCACGTTTGGCGTATTTCTTGCTCTGGCGATTCACGGATTCCACCAGGGATTTGGTTTTCTCTTTACGACCCAGCACGTACAGGTCGCCTCCCGAAATGCGTTCGGCGTCAACTTGGGGGGCAACTGGTGGCTAGGAGCCGCGCTCGTTGCCGTGCTGGCCAACGCATACATCTTCTACGGCTTCGAGTCAGCCGGTGACATCTCAGAAGAGACCGTGAACGCGCACCGTAGCGTGCCGCGCGCCATGCGAAGTGCCCTGCTGTACGGGGGGATAGCTTCGTTCGTCCTAGTACTGGGTCTGCTGCTCGCTACGCCGAAGGCGGGCATTGCGGGCGTGGTCTCGGGAGGCGTTCCGGTGATCCTCGCGCAGTTGCCGAGTTACATCACCGACTTCTTCCTCGTCATGGTCGTCGTTGCCTTCTTCAGCTGTGGCACGGCGGTTCAGGGAGCGGGAGCGCGCGTCGCCTACGCGTTGGCTCGTGACGGCGCACTGCCCGCGAGCAACTGGGTGAAGAAGGTGTCGCCGAGGTTCAAGACGCCAGCGAACGCGGTCCTGATAGGAGTCATTGTTCCGTTCCTCTTCATGCTGCTGGTTCTGGTCAACCCGTCCAAGCCCATCCACATCCTCTGGTTCTACTACCCGGCCAAGGTCAACGCCCTGTACGCGCTGGTGTCGTTCGGGGTGTCGGGGATCTACCTCTCGTTCTTCCTCACGGTCCTTGGCTCATTTATTGCCCGCCAGCGCGGCTGGAAGCCCAGCGGGTCCTTCACGCTTGGGAAGTGGGGCGTGCCCGTCACGGTCGCTGGCATGGTGTACTTGCTGGTGATGTTCGTCAATATTTGTTGGCCGAGCTCTCTGGCGAGCGGTCGCGCGCTCTTCAATTACGGATGGATCACCTTGCTCGTTATGGCGATCATTGTGATAATCGGAGGACTGTACGAGGTCATCATCCGCCCAGACCGCAGGATCGCCACTCACCGCATTGAGAAGAGTTAGGCGTAGCCGGTGGTCTGGGCGACGCCTCGGACTGGCAACTGGCAAAACCTAGAAGATGCCTCGTCGTGGGCGCTCTGACCCTACGACGAGGCATCTTCNNGGAGATGGTGGTGCAGCCACTCAAGGAGCATGCACGTTGGGCTGCAACTTGCGTGCACTGACAACAGTGTCAAGAGGGCGCCCGGGTGTCCTTCGCGCTCGCCAGAGACTGCGCGATACCGATGAGCAACTCCCTGAAGAAGGTGTCGGCCAAGCANNTGCGGGTGCTCGTGAACCCGTCGAAGCCCGTCCACATCGTGTGGTTCTTCTACTCGGCGAACGTCAACGCCCTCAACGCGCTGGTCTCCTTCGCCACGTCGGGCGTCTACCTCTCGTTCTTCCTCACGGTCCTGGGGTGCGTTCATCGTCCGCCAGCGCGGTTGGACGCCGAACGGCTCGGTCACCCTGGGCAAGTGGGGCCTGTCGCTCACGGTCGGCGGGATGCTGTATCTGGAGATCATGCTGCTCAACATCGTGTGGCCGAGTTCGCTGTCGAGCGGTCGAGGATACCTGTTCAACTACGGCTGGATCACGCTGCTAGTCATGGCGGTGATCCACGTCATCGACGCCGTCTTCTCGCGTTACGAACGCTCCAGCGTCCGCAGGTAGCTGGTGATCATCGTCACCGCCTCGGCGAGGAAGGCCTGGGCCTGGCGGCCGGCGGCGTCGGGGCTGTCGAAGATCGCCGACGCCGTTTCGATCATCACACTCGCAGCGTGGCGGGCGCGGGCCTCGCTGAGCGCCCCGAAGCGCTCGCGCAGGACCTGCGAGAGGAATTCGATCCACTGCGCCGTGTCCTGCTCGTCGTACTCGACCAGTTCGGGCACCGAGCGGTACGCGCGGCGAAGCTGGGCGGTCGCCGGACGTTCGGTGCGCAGCCGCAGGGCGAGGGCGAAGGTCTCGGTCGCCCACTTGCCGAGATCGGGCGCGGTGGGCAGTTCACGGTACTTCTGGTAGAGGTACACGGCGCGCTGCTGCTGGTCGAGGCGGAACAACTCGAGCAGGATCGCGGTCTTGTCGGGGAAGTAGTGGTACACGGTGCCGATGTTGATCCGGGCCCGCTCCGCGACGATGTTGGTGTTCAGACCCTGTATGCCGAGCTCGACGACTATCTCAGTCGCGGCGTCGAGGATGCTGGTGAACGTCGCGATCGAGCGGGCCTGGGTCGGCCTCTTCGACCGCGTTCGTGCGTCGGCGGAAGCAGCTGTCATCCGTACAGTATCTACGCTGATCGGCGCAGAACGTGGTCTTTCGCCTTTCGCCGGAAAACTGCTGGAATTTCAAGGCTCCGGGTGTGCCGGAGCCCTCTCCGGCACGGAGGATCAGGGGAAGAGACCGCGGATCTCGGTCGCCTCGGCGATTCGCTCCACGCCCACCGCGATCGCGGTTTCGCGCATCGTCACGTCGAGCTGGTTATGGCGGGTCCAGATGTGATCGAAGGACTCGTGCATGGTCTTCTCGAGGCGCTGCTGGAAGAGCTCGGACTCCCACATGAAGCCCTGGAGGTCCTGGGCCCACTCGAAGTACGACGCCACGACGCCGCCGGCGTTGGCCAGCACGTCGGGCACGACCGGGATGTTGCGGCTCGCCAGCACCTCGGCGCCCTCGCCGGTCGTGGGGCCGTTGGCCGCCTCGACCATGACCGAGGCTTCCATTGTCTCGGCGATCTCGGCGGTGATCACGCCGCCGAGCGCGGCGGGAATCGCGATATCGCTTTTGATCGTGAACAGCATGTCGGAGGGCACGTTGTCGCTGCCGGGGTAGCCGACGACGGTTCCGGCCTCGGCGTAGTGCTCGGCCAGCGTGATGTGGTTGATGCCGGCCGGCACGTGGATGGCCCCGCGGACGTCAGCGATGCCGACTACCTTCATGCCGCGGTCGCTCAGGAGCTTCACCAGTGGCGCGCCGACCTTTCCGTATCCCTGGATGACGACGTGCTGCTCGTTCTCGAGGCGTCCGAGGCGCTGAAGAATCGCGCTGATGCATATCGTGACGCCGAGCGAGGTCGCGCCGGCGTGCCCGGTGGTGCCGCCGATGGAGAGGGGCTTGCCGGTCACGACGCCCGGGGTGTTGTGGCCGCGCAGCATCGACACGGTGTCCATGATCCAACTCATCACCTGGGTGTCGGTGTTGATGTCGGGAGCGGGGATGTCGCGGTCCGGTCCGATCACCGGGGCGATCGAGAACGCGTAGCGGCGGGTGAGTCGCTCGAGCTCTTGGCGCGAGAGAGCCGTCGGGTCGACGCGAACGCCTCCCTTGGCACCGCCGTAGGGGATATTCACGACGGCGCACTTGATGGACATGTCGGCGCTGAGCGCGGCGATCTCGTCGGCGTTGACGCTCGGGTGGAAGCGGATGCCGCCCTTGCCCGGTCCGCGCGACGTGTCGTGCTGGATGCGCCACCCGGTGAACATCTCGACGTCCCCTGAGTCCATGCGTACCGGCACGGCGACCTCGAGGCTGCGCTCGGGGGTGATGATGCGCTTGATCATCCCCTCGTTCAGTCCGAGCAGGTGCCCGGCTTTTTCGATCAGGGAACTCACATGAAGCCACGGGTTGAACTCGTGATCGAGAGATTCTTCTGGACGCGTGACCACGTTGTCACCAGCCTTTGGTTTGAGTGAAAGCCACGTTGCTTCCTCTAACCAGAGTAGGGCACTTCCGGGGCGTCCAATATACATCGGTCGCTTCGGTTCCGATACTGTGACAAAGGTCCCTAAAAGTGAAAGGCCGCCATGAAGATTTCCACGATGCTCGGGTACTCCGGAGGCTTCAAACAGGCGGCGCGCGAGGTGGCCGAAATGGAAAAGGCCGGGCTGGACCTGGTCTGGGTGGCCGAGGCGTACGGCTTCGATAGCCCGTCGCTGATGGGCTACCTCGCTGCCCTCACCGAGAAGGTGGAGATCGGGGCGGCGATCCTGCCGATCTACACCCGCACGCCCACGCTGATCGCCATGACCGCCGCGGGCATCGACGCCCTTTCCGACGGACGTTTCCACCTGGGACTGGGGGCCTCGGGCCCCCAGGTGATCGAGGGGTTCCACGGGGTTCCCTACACCAACCCCCTCGGGCGCACCCGCGAGATCGTCGAGATCTGCCGCGACGTGTGGAGGCGCGAGGCGCCGGTCGTCCACCACGGTAATAACTTCACGTTGCCGTTGCCGCCCGAGCAGGGCACCGGCCTCGGCAAGGCCCTCAAGATAATCGCGCACCCCGTGCGCAGCGAAATCCCGATCTGGATCGCGTCGCTGGGCGAGAAGAACGTGGAGTTGACCGCGGAGATCGCCGACGGCTGGATCCCCATCCTCTTCATCCCCGAACGTGCGAACGACGTCTGGGGCGGGCCGCTCGCCGCCGGCCGGGCCAAGCGCTCGTCGGACCTCGGCGAGATGATGATCACCGCCGGGGGACTGCTCGCCATAGGCGAGGGCGACGACGTCACCGCGCTTCGCGAGCTGCAGCGTTCGATGGTGGCGCTCTACGTCGGCGGGATGGGTGCCAAGGGCAAGAACTTCTACAACGAGCTGGCCATCCGCTACGGCTACGAGGAGGAGGCGGCGCTCATCCAGGACCTCTATCTCGACGGCAAGAAGAAGGAGGCCGAGGCGGCCGTTCCGGCGGAGTTCCTCGAGTTGACCACGCTCTGCGGTCCCCGGAGCTACGTGGCCGAGCGCATCGCGGCCTTCAAGTCCGCGGGTGTGACGCACCTGCAGGTACATCCGGTCCCCGTGGCCGGCCAGACCTCGGCGTCGCTCATCGAGGCCGTGAAGGAGCTGACGGAGTCGTAGCCGCCGTCGAGGACCCGACCAGACGCAGGACCGGGAAGCTCGGTCGCTCCCACGACGGCCGCCCGACGACGTGCGAGTGCCTTATCTTTCGATGTGGGTGACGTCGCGCCCGCCCGAGGCGAGCCACGCGTCGTACATCCTGGTGTAGGCCCCGCCGTTGGCCAGCAACTCGCCGGGGGTCCCCATCTCGATGATGCCGCCCTTGTCGACCACGACGATTCGGTCCGCTCGCTGGGCCGTAGTGAGCCGGTGCGCGATGAGGATGGCCGAGCGGCCCTCGAGCAGGCGATCGAGCGCCCGTTCGATCACGGTCTCGCTGCGCAGGTCGAGCGATGACGTCGCCTCGTCGAGTATCAGCACGCGCGGCCGGGCGAGGAACGCCCTCGCGAGCGCCAGAAGTTGGCGCTCGCCGGCGGCCAGGGTCTGGCCGCGCTCGTGGACGATGGTGTCGAGGCCCCGGGGCAGCCGGTCGATCAATTCGCGCAGCCCGACCACGTCGATCGCCTCTTCGATCTCCTCGTCGGTGATGTTGGTGCGCCCGAAGCTCAGGTTCGTACGGATCGAACCGGCGAAGAGGAAGGCCTCCTGGGGCACCACGCCCAGCTGCGAGCGCAGCGAGCGCAAGGTGACGGAACGGATATCGATGCCGTCGAGCAGCACACGGCCCTCGGTCGGGTCGTAGAAGCGGTTGGCGAGCTTGGCCATGGTTGACTTACCGGCGCCGGTCGGGCCGACGAACGCCACGGATTCTCCCGGCGCGATCTCGAGATTGACGTCGTGCAGGACCAGCCGATCGGGCTTGTAGCCGAAGCTCACGTGCTCGAAGGTGATGCGGCCCTGAATCGTCGGCAGCGTCGCGGCGTTCTCGACCTCGTCGACGGTGGGCGGGGTCTGGAGCAGCTCGCGGAGGCGGATGACCGAGGCGCGGCCCTGCTGGAGGGAGTTGTACTGCTGGACCAGCAGCTGGATGGGCGAGAAGAACCGGTTCAGGTACAAGAAGAAGGCGGCCAGGTAACCGAGGCTCAGCTGGTGTTCGAGGTACATGTGGCCGCCGATGCCGAGCAGGAGGCCCTGGCCGAGGATGCCGATCATGATGGTCGCCGGCCCGTAGATGGCGTTCACCCGTCCGGTGTAGAGGTTGGCGTCGCGGTAGGCGCCTACGACGTGGCGGTGGTTGCGGATGTTGCGCCGCTGGCGGTTGTGGGCCGTGACCACCCGGATGCCGTACAGCGACTCCGAGAGGTCGGCGAGCACGTTGGCGATCCGGTCGCGCACGAGGAGGTATCCCTTCTCGGAGGCGTGGTGGAACCAGATCGAGAAGCCGAACAGCAGCGGCACGATGAGCAGGATCGTCCAGGCCGCCAGCGTCACGTTCAACGAGAAGAGCACGACCGTGATCACGATCATGGTGAGGCCCTGCAGGGCGAAGGAGCTGATGCCGTCCTGGATGAGCTGCTGGAGGTTCTCGATGTCGCTCGTCATCCGGCTCATGAGAACGCCGGCCTTCTCGTCGGTGAAGAAGTCGAGGCTGAGACGCTGGAAGTGCGTGAAGACGCGGATGCGGAGGTCGTGCATCACGCGCGAGGACAAGATCCCCGTGACGTTGACCTGGGTTCGCTGCAGGAGGGCGCCGACGAGCGCGGACCCGAGGTAGAGGATCGCGCAGACCGCGACGATGGCGAGCGAGCTTCGGGCCTTCATGCCGTCATTGATGGCGTACGCGGTCAGCAGCGGGCCGACCTGCATGATGAGGCTAATGACGATCACCAGGAACGAGCCCGCGACGACGTAGCCCGGGTAGACCTTCAGCAGCCGGGGCAGCGTGAGCCTCTCGCTCTCCTTGGCGCTCGGGCGCTGCGTGAACGTGATCGCGGAGGGCTCGTGCGCCGGCTCGCTGGCGAGGAGCTTGGTCGCCTCGGGCATGAGCTCGCTGGGTATCCCGCCGAAGGGCAGGCCGGTGCTCGAGCTGCGCCCGCCGAACATGCCGCCGCCTCCGCCGAAGCCGCCCCAGGCCACTACTGGTCCTCGGTCGTGGCTTGGGCGAGCACCTGGGAGTACAGAGGGGAGGTGGCGAGGAGCTCTTCATGGCTGCCGGTGGCGACGACGCGTCCGTCGTCGAGCAGGATCACGCGCGACGCGAGGGCGATCGTGGAGATGCGGTGCGCGATGACGATGGTCGTGCGCTTCTCGAGCAGGCGCCCGAGGGCCTCGTAGATTCCCGCTTCGACGTGCACGTCGATGGCGCTGGTGGCGTCGTCGAGGATCAGGATCGGCGGGTTCACGAGAAGCGTGCGGGCGATGGCGATGCGCTGGCGTTGCCCGCCCGAGAGGGTGTAGCCGCGCTCGCCGACCACGGTGTCGTAGCCCTCGGGGAGCTTCACAATGAACTCGTCCGCGTTCGCGGCCAGCGCGGCGGCCTGGACCTCCTGGAAGGTCGCGTCGGGCCGGCCGTAGGCAATGTTCTCGAAGATCGAGATCGAGAAGAGGAACGGCTCGTCGAGCACGACGCCGACGTTGGCGCGAAGCGACGCCAGCGTCACGTCACGGATGTCGAGGCCATCGATGCTGACGGCACCGTCGCTCACGTCGTAAAAGCGGGTCAGGAGCCGGGCCACGGTCGACTTACCCGAGCCGGTGCGCCCGACGATCGCCACGGTCTCGCCCGGTTCGATGTGAGCGTCGAAGTCGACGAGGATCTCGGCGCCGTTGGCGTACTCGAAGCGCACGTGGTCGAAGTCGATGGATCCGCGCACCGCGTCGAGGTCGAAGGCTCCGGGCCGCTCGACGATGTCGGGGTTCTCGTCGAGGATCTCGAAGATCCGCTCGGCGCTGGCCCGGGCGCGCTGACCCATCATGACGAGCTGGCCCAGCATCATGAAGGGTGCCTGGAGCATCAGCAGGTAGAGGTTGAAGGTGACGATGGCGCTGACGGGGAGGGTGCCCTGCACGACCATCCATCCGCCGAAGAAGAGCACTAGGGCGAGGCCCAGCTGGGGGAGGTTCTGGACCCACGGCGACCACGTGCCGCGAATCTGGGCGTCCTTGATGTAGGCCCACGCGACGCGCTCGGCGGAGTCGGCGAGGCGGTTCACCTCGGCCTCCTCCTGGGCGAACGACTTCACCACGCGCACGCCGTTGACGTTCTCGTCGACGATCGTCGCGACGTCGGCGAGCCGGGCCTGGATGATCCACGAGACCGGAAACATCACCCGGCGCATCTTGATGCCGACGAAGTAGAGGATCGGCATCACGGTGAGGGCGATGCACGCCAGCACCCAGGAGATCGAGAGCATGAAGCAGAAGGCCAGGACCCCGCCCAGGCACTGCACGACTATGAGCGGTGCGAACGTGGAGTAGGCCTGGACGCTGCGGATGTCGCTGTTGGCGCGGCTGATCAGCTGACCCGACTGGACCCGGTCGTAGAAGCTGAACGAGAGCCAGGTGAGGTGTTCGTAGATGAGCGAACGAAGGTCGGCCTCGACGTTGTAGGCGGTGTAGTAGAGGTACTGGCGCGAGATGATGCCGGAGATGCCCGTCAAGAGGCCGACGATCAGGATGTGCACTACGTCGGTGTGCAGCGCGGTCGAGTGCTTCACCAGCCCGTTCTCGATGGCGCCGTTCAGCATGTTGGGTACGAGCGTCTGGAGGATCAGGCTGACGAAGGAGAGGACGATGGCCACCAGGAAGGTGAGGCGGTGCGACGCGATGACCGGGAGTATTCGCCGCCACCACGGCAGGCTCTGGTCGCGCAGGATGCGCACGCGGGGACCCTCGTACTTCGATCGCACGCCGCCCAGCGGATTGGCCGAATCACTGTTCCCGCCGGGCGTGCCGGTGGGAGAGAACGAAATGGCCATCTGCGAATTCTAGTTGTGGGGTCGAAATCGGGGTCGTGCGACGATCGACCGCGGGGCGCTCGCGCGCGTAAAAACTACGGCCTAGTGTGACCACGTGAGCACGCCACTCGTTATCAATCACCCGATCGTCGCGGACAAGGTCCGCCAGCTGAGAGACGTGCGGACGTCCAACGCCGATTTCCTGCGACTGGCCGGGGAGATCTCCAGGTTCGTAGCCTACGAGGCGTTTCGCGACACCCCGGTCACGGCTACGACCGTGGACACGCCGGTCGTGAAGGGGGCTCCCGCGGTGCGCGTCGAGACCGAGTACGTGATCGTGCCGATCCTTCGCGCGGGTCTCGGGATGAGCCCGGCGGTCCAGGAGGTACTGCCGCACCACCGGGTTTGCCTGGTCGGGCTTCGACGCAACGAGGAGACGCTGCAGCCCACGGTCTACCTCGACGGGCTGCCGGACAGCCTGGAGGGCGCCCACGTGGTGCTCTGCGACCCGATGCTCGCCACCGGCGGCTCGCTCGTGTGCGTGCTGGATATGCTGATTGCGCGTGGCGCGCGCGACATCACCGTGCTGTGCCTGATCATCGCCCAGCCCGGCGTCGACTTCGTGCTCTCGAGCCACCCGGGCGTCGTCATCGTCGCCGCGGCGCTGGACGCCGAGCTCAATGACGTTGGCTACATCACCCCGGGCCTGGGCGACGCCGGCGACCGGCTCTTCGGGCCTCCGGTTCGCTGACTACAGCCCGATGTCCTCGTGCCATAGCTCGGGGTGGTCGTCGATGAAGGTGCCGAGGAGTTCAGTGCAGCCGGGATCGTCCAGGACGATGATTTCCACGCCCAGTTCGCGAAGCCAGTCATGACCGCCGTGGAAGTTGGTCGCCTCGCCGATCACTACCGCGCCGATGTTGAACTGGCGCACGAGCCCCGAGCAGTACCAGCACGGGGAGAGCGTGGTGACCATCACGCAGTCGGGGTAGTCGCGTCGTCGTCCGGCCTTTCGAAAGGCGTCGGTCTCGGCGTGGACCGACGCGTCGTCCTCCTGGACGCGCCGGTTGTGCCCGGCGCCGAGCAAGGTACCGTCGCGGCTGAAGAGCGCGGCGCCGATAGGGATGCCGCCCTCGCTCAGACCCTTCACGGCCTCGTCGTAGGCGCTCGTCAGCATCCTTCGGGCGAGGGAGGTATCGAGTGGTGGCCTTGGCGTAGTCATTGGCTCAGTATGCTCCAACAGCGTGGGCGAGCGCACTTATTCGGTAGAGATTGGTACTCAGAAGGTCGAACTCCCGGTCGTATCGCTGGGCGACCAGTTGGCCCTGGCTCTGCTGATCACCGTGGACATGGGAGTGAGATTCATGTCCCAGGCCGGTAAGGAATTGGCCGAGGTGCTGGCCCCGTACGACGTGGACATCGTGGCAACGGTGGCGACCATGGGCATTCCCGTGGCGGTTGAAGTGACCCGGCACCTGGGACTCGATCAGTACGTCATCTTGCACAAGACCCACAAGATCCACCTGGCCGACGCCGTCACGGAGCGGGTGCGTTCGATCACCACCGACGCCGAACAGCAGCTCCTCTTCGACCGTGCGCGGATCAAGGACGTTGCAGGTAGACGAGTCGCCATCGTCGACGACGTGATCTCCACGGGCGCCTCGACCGGCGCCGCCTTGCGTCTGCTGCGCAGTATCGGTGCGGAAATCGTGGTCATTGGAACACTGGTCACCGAGGCGTCGGTCTGGCGCAGTTCGCTCGGCGAGGATGCGCTCATGGTGCGCGCGTTGGGTTCGATTCCGGTTTTTCGCCCCGATGGGTCGGGTGGCTTGGTCGAAGACTGGGCCGGTTGAAGAGTGGCCCATCGCCGACAATGCG
>PLHD01000058.1 GCA_003138815.1 Acidimicrobiaceae bacterium
GCCCGACGTGAACCCGCACGCAGACCAATTGCGTGGTGAATCGTGCCGGGACCGGCGAGCACAAACCCTCTGAGAATCGCACGGACGAAAGCATTAGGCTGGTCAATCGACAGCCCAGCGTCTGCGAAACCGAAACTTCAAACGGGCCTCATTGTCGGCCTCATGTTTCTACAGCACCAGGTGACCACACCGACTAGCGACAACACGCTTTCTTGGCAACAAAGGACACGCGCAACAAATTCGAGACTCCCCAACCATCTGAATCTTTCCCTTAATCAACAGGTTCCGGGTTCAAGTCCCGGCCGGCGCACCAAGGGTTACCAGACGAGCGCTCGCCTGCAACGGATCGGCAGCGACGGAGCTGCGCCTCAGCAACGATCGATGCGTCTGGTGCACGGCTACAGCCAAGCGCCTGGCCAGGTCGGCGTAACGTAGCGGCGCTCCGAGCACTCCCGGTGCAGTTGCGCGGCACTTTCGCCCGAGGGCCTGCGAGCAAAGGTAAGGACGTTCGCCCCTACCATCGAGGCGAGGCCGACGAAGAATCAGAACCTAGCTTGGTCGTGTCTGAGCGGGCCGCAACGAAGGACCTTCGACGTTGGTCAACTACAGTCCAGAACACAGGCAGAGAAGGAGCGACGAATGGAATTGAGTTCAGTCCCAATTGAGATGTCCGAAGGCCTCAACGTCATCGTGGGTCAATCCCACTTCATAAAGACCATCGAGGACCTCCACGAAGCCCTCGCCGGAGCCAGTCCGAATCTTCAATTCGGGGTCGCGTTCTGTGAGGCGTCTGGTCCGTGCCTGATTCGACGTTCGGGCAACGCCGACGACCTCGTGGAGCTCGCGGCGAGGAACGCCGAATCGATCGGCGCCGGCCACGTGTTCATCATCTATCTTCGCGACGGGTACCCGGTCAACGTGCTGAACGCGATCAAGCAGGTCCCCGAGGTCTGCACCGTATTCTGCGCGACGGCGAATCCGGTGGAGGTTCTTGTCGCCCAGACCGATCTGGGGAGAGGTGTCATAGGCGTCATCGATGGGATGCCGCCGGCGGGAATCGAGACCGCGAGCGACGAGGCTGATCGCAAACACCTGCTGCGCGCGATCGGGTACAAGCTCTGACCCTCGGGGTCGGCTGCCATCCGGCCCGTGTCGGTGCCGCGACACGGGCCGCGGGTCACCGGTGCGCCGCAGTTCGATTCCTGGAGCTCGAGGCGCAGTGTAGTTTCCCGAGTCGAGAGGGCCCTGGCACCCTTGCGTGACAATGGCTCATCCGCTCGCGGCCGACCGCCGGCCGGCGACCGCGAACCCCTTTCGGATCACCGCGGAGCGCTGAGAAAGGCCCCGGCTCGTTCGGTCGCCCGCTGAGCGCCGGGAATGACGGGACCGCAGCTGAAGAAGCCGTGCATCTGGTCGGCGTGGTAATCGGTCGTCACCGGAACCCCCAGCTCGGCGAGGCGCGCGGCGTAGTCGAAGCCGTCGTCGCGCAGCGGATCGAACTCGGCAACGACGATATGGGCTGGAGGCACCCGCGACAGGTCCTCGTTGCTCGCCAGCATCGGGCTGGCCCTGACGTCGCCGGCGTCGTCGTTGGCCAGGTACTGCTGCTTGAACCAGTCCATGCCGGCCCGGTGCAGCAGGTACCCGTCGGCGTAGAGCTCGGCCGCGAGGCTGTGACGCTGCAGGTCGACGGCCGGATAGACAAGAAGCTGAGCACTCAGCGCGTCGCCGAAGTGCACCGACACCGAGGCCGCGAGGTTCCCTCCCGCCGAATCGCCGCCGACCGCGATGTGTCGTGGATCGATTCCCAGATGGTCCGCGTTCTCCTGGGCCCAGCGGACCGCGGCGACTGCGTCGTCGTAGGCGGCGGGAAAGGGATGCTCCGGGGCCAACCGGTAGTCGAGCGAGAGCACGAGGCAGCCGCCTTCCACGGCCAGCGCATCGGTCTCGGAGAGCGAGAGCTCCGGCGATCCGATCACCCAGCCGCCTCCGTGGAACCAGACGAGCAACCGGTCCGTCGCGACGCGAGGAGTCAGCAGGATGGCCGCTCGGCCGGCGACCTCGAGGTCACGACGCGCACAGCGCAGCTCGGCCGGCTGCACGGCGCCCAGGAGCAGGGCGTAACCCTCGCGCATCGTCGTGGCATCGAACACGTCCGCCTGGTCCGCCCGGGCGCTGACGACGAGGTCGTTAATGATCTGGGCACTGGGGTCGAGTGGCACTGGCCGGCCTTTGGATTCGCGGAAGGTGTCCCAAACCATAGACGCTGACCCAACGCGCCTCCGTGATCGGCGAACGGCGGCGGAAGCCTACGCGCGCGGCGCCGGCGCGACCACGCCGGTCTGCTGATCGCCCTCGACGCGGGTGCGGCGGCCGTGGTGGACGTGCGTCGCCGCGACCGTGACCATCGCCCCCACGACCACGTAGAGGCTGATCACGAACAGGTGCAGTCCGATGCCATCGGCGTGAAAGTACACGATCCGGCGCACCGAGTCGGTTCCCGCACCGTTGGGCAGCACGCCTGACAGGTAGCGCCAGAACGCAGGAAGCACGGTGGGCTGGAAGGCGCCGCCCGCGGACGGGTTGCCGAGAATGACGAAGAGCAGGACGGTGATGCCGATTCCGAACACCCCGAAGAGGACCTGGAAAGCCATGGTCACCGCCGCGGAAGACGCCACGAGCAGGGCACCGAGCAGCCACAGCGCCACGAAGTGGCCGGTGAGCGCTCCGAGGAGCTGGTCGCCCACCAGCGCTCCCCCGAGTCCCGACAGGAGGGCGTAGGGGACGACGGCCCCGAGCCGGAAGACGGCCCGGCGCGCGTTGGCGGGCCGCGAGCCACGGGCCACGCCGAGCAGCGAAGCCACGAGGTAGCCGCCGACGATCCAGCCGATGACGAGGTAGAAACCGGCGAGACCACCTTGGTCGCCCCGCTGAGCGGGCACCAGATCGATCACGGCCACGCTACGGTGCTGGGCGGCGTCGACCCGGCTGATCACGCTGGTCACGGCGCTGACCACCGAGGCACCACCCGCCGACGTCACCAGGAGCCGATCGGTGGTCGAGCCGGTGGCGACCGCGAAGGCGGCGGAGACCTGGTCGGACCGGATCTCCCTCTCGGCTTCGCCCAGCGAGCCGACGACGCGGGCCTTCAGCGGCGAGGTGGCCAGCGCGTTGAGTTCACCGGAGACCTTGGCCGCGTAGGCACCGGGCGCCACCACCGCGACGGGGATCTCGTGGGGCTTGGGTGCGTGGAAGGCGCCGACGTAGGAGAGGATGAAGCCGAACTGCAGCAGGAGCACCCCGACGATCAGCGCCACGGTGCGCGGCTCGACCGCGTCTCGCCACTCAGCCCAGAACCGCTGAGGGCCGGACTCATCCGTCGTCGAGTTGACGTCGAAAGCACTGGCATCCGTCATGGGGCTCTCCGGTCTACGAGGAATTGAAGCTGCGGAACCTCTCCAAGTTAGGCCTCGCCCCGTCGAGCTTCCCAATCAGCCCCGACGCCCTTCGTCGTCGCGTTGGGCCGAACTACGGTCGTAGCGTGAGCATTCGTCAGGCGACCATCGACGACGTCGGCGCCATCGGCGATCTCATCAGGGAGCTGGCTGCCTACGAGCGTGCCGCCCACGAAGCGGTGGCCAGCGACGAAGACCTCGCCGCGGCACTCTTCGGAGACGTTCCCGTCGTCTACTGCCACCTCGCCGAGGTCGACGGCCAGGTCGTGGGCCTGGCGCTGTGGTTCCTCAACTTCTCCACCTGGCTCGGCAACACCGGCATCTACCTCGAGGACCTCTACGTCCGCGAGTCGTTTCGCGGTCTCGGACTCGGCACCGCCCTGATGAAGGAGCTCGCCGGCATCTGCGCCGAGCGCGGCTACCGGCGTCTGCAGTGGTCGGTCCTCGACTGGAACACACCTTCCATCGAGTTCTACGAATCAATCGGAGCGACCGCCCTGGACGAATGGACGGCGTATCGCCTCGAAAGCGAGGCGCTCGACGCGTACGGTGCCGATCAGCGACCACCGAGCGCCCATTAGAAGCAGTCGGCCAACTCGAAGAGGAACGCCTGGAGCGTGCGCACGTAGTCGAGCAGTTCGGGCCCGCACGCGGCCAGTTTCTCATCGCTCAGCAGGCCGTTGGCGATTGCCGTGGAGCGAAGCGCCACCTGCAGCGTACAGAGCCAGGCCCAGGCCTCGGCGTCGTTGAGGAACTGGTCGTTCAATGTCATCACCGCCAGCTCGGCGTTGGTCGACGTGTCGTGTTCGCGGTTCAGGGTGGCCACCGGGTCGTCCTGGTCGTTGCTCGGGTCGATGGGGGCGTTGAGGATGACGTGCCATTCGTGGTTGGGGTCGCGCTCCGCGGCGACCACGTGACCGAAGGCCTCGCGCGCCACCGAGCGGCCGACATCGTTGAGGCGCACCTCGATGCGCCCGTCGCGCCGCCGCACGAATATCCGCTGGCGTCCGACCACTACTGCTCCTGCTCGATCGTGCTCTGCAGACCGGCGACCTGGAGCTTCACGCAGTAGGTCTGGGCACGGCCGCGCTCGCCCGACCAGACGATGCAGCGGCCCTCGTGGTGGACGGTCATCATGAGCTGAGTGCACTTGTTGTTGGAGTAGCCGAAGATCTTGCGGAATATCACCACCACGACCGACATGGGCGTCACTGGGTCGTTCCACACCACGACGTTCCACGGCCGCCTGGTCTCGACCGCGTCGCCGGTGATGACCTCGGTGTCGGACTCGGTCCTTTGCAACGGCTTGACGGCTCCCACCACTCCAGTGTCGCAGACTGCCGGTCGTAAGGGAAGCCCGGCGTCGTACAGTGGAAGCGTCATGAGGAGAGCGCGGTGAGCACCATCGAATGGGTCACGGGCGCTCCCGCGCGCCTGCGGCGGCGTGCCAACCGCTCGATCCGCAACGCGGTGGGCCTCAATCGCGAACCGCCGCCGCCCTGCAACGACCCAGCCCTCACCTACTTCCCCGTCGACGGCGTGGCCCGCATCGTGCACGGCGACCTCTCGTCAATGCTCGTCGGCGGCCTCGGCTCGCTCTTCTTCCAGATGCTCCACCCCCACGCCATGGCCGGCGTGGCCCAGCACTCGCGCTACCAGGCCGACCCGTTCGGGCGCCTGCTGCAGACGGCCAACTTCATCGGCCACACCACCTACGGGACCAAGGCGGCCGCCTACGCCGACATCGAGAGGGTCCTCGCCGTTCACCAGAGCGTTCGGGGCATCGCCGATGACGGCCAGCCCTACTACGCCAACGACCCCCACCTGCTCGCGTGGGTCCACGCGTGCGAGGTGTCCATGTTCCTGGGCGGCTACCAGCACTTCGGCGCCCTCGCGATCACCGGCGCCCAGGCCGACGCCTACGTCAAGGAGATGGCCCAGCTCGCGCGCGACCTCGGCGCCGAGAACCCACCCACCTCGGTGGCCGAGCTGCGGGCCACCCTCGAGTCCTTCCGCCCCGAGCTGCGCCTCTGCCCCGCAGCCACGACCGCGCGCGACTTCGTCGCCCACGGCGTGGCCCGTGGCGCCCAGCAGCGCGTCGCCTACTGGCTGCTGATGAACAGCTCCTTCACGCTCATGACCCCGTGGGCGCGCGACATGCTCGGCGTGAGCGTGAATCCCGGGTTGAACCGCCTGGTGCTGAGGCCGGTGACCGCCGTGCTGTGCGCGGCGCTCCGCGTCGCCGTCCCGCCGGCGAAGCCGTTCACATTGCGAGCGTAAGGCCACCGTCGACGATCACGACTTGACCCGTGACGTACGGCGTCGAGGCCAGCGACACGATCACGTCGGCGACGTCGGCGGGCGTGCCGCTGCGCTTCAGCGGCGCCACCGCCGTGACGAAACCGCGGATCGCGTCCCAGTCCTCGGTCCAGGGCGTGTCCACCAGGCCGGGCGCGACGGCGTTCACCCGGACCTCGGGGCCGACCACCTTGGCCATCAGCGCGGTCAGGTGATTGAGGGCGGCCTTAGACGCCGCGTACGGGATCGACGAGCCAGTCGGACGCACGCCCGCGATCGACGAGACGTTCACGATCGCGCCACGCGACGCGCGCAGGGCGTCCATGGCCGCGACCGAGAGGCTCCAGGTCCCAAAGACGTTCACCTCGAAGATCTCGCGCCAGACCTCGACCGTCGCCGCAGCGAGGTCCTGGTGGGGAATCGCCCTGGTGGTCCCGGCGTTGTTGACCAGCACGTCGAGGCGGCCGCAGCGCTCGAGAACCTCGCCGATCAGCCGCGTGCAGTCCTCGCCGCGTGAGATGTCGGCCTGGATGTAGTGCGAGCCCTCGGTCTGGGAGGCGAGGTGCTCGCCGGCCCCGACGCTGCGCGCCGAATTGAAGATCACGGTGTCGCCACCGGCGGCGAAGCGCAGCGCGGTCGCCTCGCCGATGCCGCTGGTCGAACCGGTGACGAGAACGACGCGGGCTGTCATGGCGAGCGGCGCCTCATGCGCCACGAACCGGCCCAGTGCTGTCCGGGTTCGAGCACGACCACGTCCTTGCCACTGCGCAGCGCGTCGGGCGGACAGGTCATCGGCTCCACCGCGATCGACGTGCGCCGGCGGCCCCGCTCGAGCTTGTCGCCGGTGTACACCTGCACGTACGGGAAGTTCCGATCCATGCTGAGCTCCACCTCGCCCCCGTTGCTGTCGACCAGCACCACGGTCGACAGCCCCGAGTCATCACGGATCAGCTCGGTGTAGGTCACGTCGAGCTCGTGGCCGCTGATGGACTTGCGGTGCGTGAAGTCCAGCGCGTTGCCGGCAACCGGCAGGATCTCGCCGATCGGCAGCTGACGCTCGTTGAGCGCGACGTACGCCCTGGCGGGCACCTCGAGCTCGGCTCCCTCGATGGTCGGTGTCGTCACCGCCAGGTACGGATGGAACCCCACCCCAAAGGGGATCAGCACCTCGTCACGGTTGGTCACCGTGGTGGTGACGGTGAGACCGAGCGAGCCGAGGTGGTAGGCGACGCTGATCTCGCTGAGGAACGGGAAGTCCGGGCACGGGTGCAGCAGCAGGCTCAGCACGCACCGGTTCTGGTTCACCGTATCGATGCGGAACGGCCGCCAACGCACGAGGCCGTGGATGGCGGTCGAATGCTCGACATCCTCGACGGTCGGGTGCGCCGTGCGCTCGGAGAACGACCACATGCCGCCGCCGAGCCGGTTCGGCCAAGGGTAGAGGACCTGTCCACGCGCTCCGGTGGGCACTTCCTCGCCCGCGAATCCCTCGCAGACGCTGACGCCGCCCTTGACGAAGGTGCGCAGCGTCGCGCCCACTTCGGCGATGACGGCGCGCTGGTCACCGTGTGCAATTGCAATCTGTTCACCTGATGGGAGCATCGCTAGGTTTTCCTTCTATTCACTGTCTTGTAACTTACGACAGTTATCGTAGGTTCAATGCGTATCCTCATCACGAACGACGACGGCGTCCTCGCCCCCGGTATTGCCGTCCTGGCCCGCAACGTGGCCAGGTGGATCGAGAAGTGTCCCGACGGCGAGGTCCGCGAGGCGATGGTCGTCGCCCCCCACACCAACTATTCGGGCATGTCCTCGGCCGTGGGTGACGTCTTCGACCACCCGACGGTGACGTACCGCCGCCACAAGATCGCCGGCGCGGAGTCGATCGTCACCTACGCGCTCGAGGCGCCACCGGCGCTGTGCGCCATTCTCGGGGCGATCGGCAGCTTCAACTTCCAGCCCGACGTCATCCTCTCGGGAATCAACGCCGGCGCCAACGTCGGGCGCAGCGTCCTGCACTCGGGCACGGTGGGGGCGATCCTCACCGGCGCCCAGCTCGGACTCTCGGGTCTGGCGGTCTCGGTGCAGTGGGGCGAGAACGTCCACTACGACACCGCCGGCGCCGTGGCCATCGAGGTGCTCCAGGAGCTCATGAACGCCCCCTCGAGGACGCTGCTCAATCTCAACGTGCCGAACCTACCGGCCTGCGAGCTGAAGGGCGTGCGTCGCGGACGCATCTCCACGGCCGGCATCGTCAAGGCCGCCGGCCCCAAGGCCGGCGGCGAACCGCTCGCCGACGAGGGCGAGCTGCCGCTGCGCCTGGGCGCGGCGACCCCCCAGCTCGGCGACGTCAGCGACGAGGAGGCCGATGACGACGGCGCCCTGCTCGTCGCCGGCTACGCCTCGCTGACGCCCCTGCGGGGGCCGCACGAGGACACCGACACCGGACTGAACGGCACCATCCATTCGGCGCTCGCCGCGATCACCCGCCACCTCGAGGCCCAGCGCTAGTCGTCCTCGGGCCGGCGGCGGCGCTCCTTCACGCGGCCGCGGGCCTTCTTGTCATCGACCCGACGGACCTTCGACGAGCGAGTGGGCTTCGTCGCGCGCCGCGGCGTCGGGCGGGTCAGTGCCGTGGCGATTCGCGCGGCCAGCTGCTCGAGCGCCGCCGAACGGTTCATCCCCTGGGAACGGAACCTGCTCGCGCTCGAGCGCACGACCGTGCCCGCCTTCTCGAGGAGCAGTGCCCGGTCGGCGTCGCTGAGCACTCGCGAGGTCGAGACGTGGAACGAGGCGACGACGCGGGTGAGCGACCGGTTGGCGTGCTGGCCGCCGGGACCGCCGGAGGTGGTCACGCGAAGGTCCACCTCGTCGGACGGTATGACGAGGCGCGCGCGGATGAACAGCGACCCGTCGTCATTGACGCGTGGGCCGCTCGTCATCTGGTATCAGTGGCCGCCGGGAAAACGCACCATGGCGATCTGGCTCGCCGAGGCCACGAGCTCGCCGCGGTCGTCGAAGAGCTCGCAGCGCTCGTCGACAATCCCGTCCGCGATGACGACGCACCACTGGCGAAAGCGCAGCCACTCGCTCGTGGGGATGCGCCGCACGTACGTGGTGAGCTGCAAGGTCGGCACCCAGCCCGACGAGCCGAGCGGAAACGTCGCCGGGGGGATCGCGTCGCTCGCGAAGAGCAGGCTCCACGCGCTCCACGAGCCGTCGCCGTCATTGAGCCTCATCCAGCCCCGCACCTCGCCGCGCTCGGAGAGCTCGCCGTCCCACCAGCGCGCGCTCGAGGGATCGAGTCGCAGGTCCACGACGCGTCTGATGTTGACCTCTTCGCTGTCGAGCGACTCGCCGCATTCGTCGACCGGCGCGAGCTCGGGCGCCGACGCGTCCATGTAGCGGGCCTCGGAGTCTTCGTGGAGAATCCCCAACGTCACCAGCGACTCGGTGGTGACCTGGGCGTCCTGGACGAGGGTGACGTGCACGAACGAGACACCGCGACCCACCCGTCGCACCTCGGTGTGAAGTTCGGCCGGTCCCAGGGCCGGTGCGCCGATGAAGTTCGTGGTGATCGCCGTCACGTGCAGGTGGTGCGCGCCCTGATCGCTGGCGGCCGCCAGGGCCCCGTTGCCCAGCACGCACTGCAGGTAGCCACCGTTGGGGTGGTCGGCCGCCGTGTAGTACGCCGAAAGGTCCACCGCGTAGCGGCCCGGACCGAGGGGTTCCACGCCGGCCGCGTTGCGCAGGGCACGAGGCTCGTCGATTGTGCTCATGGTTCAACCCTAAACGGTCGTCCCGGCACCACCCGGTAGATTCGTTGGTGAGAAAGAGGATCAAATGCTGACAGTCCCCCATTTCATCAACGGCCAACGATTGAGTGGGGAGGGCGAGACTCCGGTCTTCGATCCGTCGACGGGCCAGGTGACCGCCACGGCTCCGGTGGCCGACGCCGGCCTGGTCGACCAGGTGGTCGCCATCGCGCGCAGCGCCTCGCTGACGTGGCGCGACTCGTCGCTGTCCCAGCGCACCGCGATCCTCTTCACGTTCCGTCATCTCCTGGTCGCGCACGCCGACGAGCTCGCCTCGATCATCACCGCCGAGCACGGCAAGACCATCGCCGACGCGCACGGCGAGCTCGCGCGCGGACTGGAGAACGTGGAGTACGCCTGCGGGCTCACCGAGCACCTGAAGGGCGGATTCTCCAGCCAGGTCGCCGGCGGTGTGGACGTCCACTCGTTGCGTGAGCCCGTGGGCGTGGTGGCGGCCATCACGCCGTTCAACTTCCCCGTCATGGTCCCGCTCTGGATGGCCGCGAGCGCGCTCGCGAGCGGGAACGTCGTCATACTCAAGCCCTCCGAACGCGACCCTTCGGTCTCGGTCCGGGTGGGCGAACTGCTCACGCAGGCGGGGTTGCCCGACGGGGTCTTCACCGTGCTGCAGGGCAACGCCGTCACGGTCAACCAGCTGCTCGAGCACCCCGGCATCGACGCGGTGAGCTTCGTGGGCTCGACCCCGGTCGCGCGTCACGTCTACCAGACGGGCACCCAGAGCGGCAAGAGGGTCCAGGCGCTCGGCGGCGCCAAGAACCACATGGTGGTGCTGCCCGACGCCGACCTCGATATCGCCGCCGACGCCGCGATCAACGCCGGATTCGGTTCGGCTGGGGAGCGCTGCATGGCGATCAGCGTCGTGGTGGCGGTGGGCGACGTCGCCGATCCGCTCATCGCCAAGATTGTCGAGCGGCTGGACAAGCTGAACGTCGGGCCGGGCAACGACCCCGCCAACGACTTCGGGCCGGTCATCACCAAGGAGCACCGCGACCGGATCGTGGACTACGTGGCCTCGGCACCCGCCGACGGCGTGTCGGTGGTGCGCGACGGCACCGACCTGGCGTCGCGCCCCGGGTTCTTCGTGGGTCCGTGCCTGCTCGACGGCGTGCGCCCGGGCGTGAGGTCCTACGACGACGAGATCTTCGGGCCGGTCCTGGGAGTGGCCCGCGTCAGCACCTACGCCGAGGCCGTGGCGATGGTCAACGAGAACCCCTACGGCAACGGCGTGGCCATCTTCACCCGAGACGGGAACGCTGCGCGCCTCTTCTCGCGCGAGGTCACCGTGGGCATGATCGGCATCAACGTGCCCATCCCGGTGCCGATCTCCTCGTACTCGTTCGGCGGATGGAAGAACTCGCTCTTCGGCCACTCCCATATCTACGGTCCCGAGGGATTCGCCTTCTACACCCGCGCCAAGGTGATCACCACCCGATGGCCCCAGCCTTCGGAGTCCCAGATTGACCTCGGTTTCCCAACGACCCGGTAGCCGATGTTCGCGACGGCGAATCAGGTGCTGCACTGGACCGCCTCGGGACTGAAGGAGAGCGCCGCCATGGTCTGGATGACCTGGTGGCCCTCGTGTTCGGCTTCACGCTGTCGGGGCTCGTCCAGAGCTTCTTGCCGCGCGACGGCCTGCGTCGCAAGCTCGGCGTGACGTCGCCGGCGACGGTCGCGCGGGCCTCGATGCTGGGCCTCAACATCGCCGCCACGCTGGTGCTGGTGACCCTGTGGCTGGCGGCGCGGCGCGCCAAGAACATCGCGCGCGACCCGATCTGCGGAATGACCGTCGACCTGTCCGCCCCGGTCGCGGTACGCCAGCACGAGGGCCGAGACGTCTACTTCTGCTCGCTGCGCTGCGCCGAGCGATTCGACCGCGACCAGGCGCGGTCGCCCGGTGACGGCGTCGCGGTCCTCGACCAGATCGACCCGGTCTGCTCCATGCAGGTGAGCTCGACCGACGCCCTGAGTGCCCGGGGGGCCGATGGAACGACCTATTATTTCTGTGGCGAGGGCTGCCGACGGACCTTCCTGGCGAGCGCCGGCCTTCGCGCGACTCAGAAACCGATACAACTAGGACGGAAACCACCACATGAGTAAGCAGCACACCAGCGTCCGGGCCTACGGAGTCTTGCTGGACGAGGGTCGTGTCGCACTGGTACGTTCGAGCAATCCCCGCCATTCGCCTCCGCTCTGGTGGCTTCCCGGCGGCGGCATCGAATTCGGCGAGGCGCCCGAGGACACCCTGGTGCGCGAGTTCTTCGAAGAGACCGGCCTGCGCGTGCGCGACCCGCAACTGCTCGGGGTCACCAGCGACCTACGCCGGCGCGACAACGGCGACAGGATCCACACCGTGCGCATCATCTTCACCGTCGAGCTCGCGGGCGGGGAACTCAGCGACGAGGTGCACGGCACCACTGACCACGCCGCCTGGTTCGAGCTCTCCGGCCTCGATTCGCTGAACGTGGCCGAGTACGCAATGGCCGCGATCGGGTCGGCTCAGGAGAAGTAGAGCTGGTTCATCTGGCGCTTCAGGAACTTCCCGGCGGCGTTGCGCGGCAACGGCTCGTCGGTGAAGACCACGCGCGTGGGCACCTTGAAGTTCGCCAGGCGCTTCTCGAGGTGCGCGCGCAGCTCGTCAGCGCTCAAGCTCATGCCCTGCTTGAGCATCACCACGCAGGCCACCTCCTCGCCCAGGCGCTCGTCGGGTATCCCGAACACGGCCGCCTCGTACACGGCCGCCAGCTCGTAGATCGCCGCCTCCACCTCGGCCGAGTAGACGTTCTCACCGGCGCGCAGGATCATGTCCTTCAGCCGGTCCTCGACGTACAAGAACCCCTCGTCATCGATGCGTCCGAGGTCGCCCGTGCGCATCCACCCGTCGACGATGGTCGACGCCGTGTCCTCGTCCCGGCGCCAGTAGCCGCGGATGAGGGTCGGCGACTTCAGCCAGATCTCGCCGTGCTCGTCGGCGCCGAGCGCGCGGCCCTGGCTGTCGCGAATCTCGACGTCCATCACGATGGTCGGCGCGCGGCCGGTGGACGTCGGATGATGGACGTAGTCGTCGCCGAAGTTCCCGGGGCCGTACGCGTTGGTCTCGGTCATGCCGTAGGCGAGCGAGGGGCGCCCGCGGGAGAACGACCTCTCCACGCGCTCGACGAGCGTCGGCGGGGCCGGGGCGCCGCCCCCGCCCACGGAGGCCAGCGAGCTCGTGTCGTACTTGGAGAAGTTCGGGCACTCGATCAGGTCCCACGACTGGGTCGGCACGCCCACGAACGCGGTCACCTTGTGGCGCTCGATCAGGTCCAGCGCGCGCTCGGCCTCCCAGCGATACATCATCACGAGCTTGAAGTGCCACGAGAAGCACGACATCATCACCGGGATGCATCCCGTGACGTGGAAAAGCGGGACAATCAGGATGAAGCAGGGCGCCAGCCCAATGCTCGACTCGTCGGCGGACCGGCCCGAGCTGTTGATGACGGCGCCGGCCGAGAAGGCCATGATGGTCTGGCAGATCGCGCCGTGCGTGGAGACGGCGCCCTTGGGAGAGCCGGTGGTGCCCGAGGTGTAGAGGATCGTCGCGTCGTGGTCGGGTCCAATCTCGACGTCGGGCATGGCGTTGCCCCGCGTCACGACCGTGGTCCAGGACTCCACTTCGGGTCGCAGGGGCTGCAGTTCGTCGAGGCGCGCGCCCAGGATCCGCACGTCGCCTTGCACGCAGATCTCCTGGGCGCGTCGGATGCGCTCGGGGTCGGCGATGAGCAGCGAGAGGCCCGAGTCGCTGATGGCGTAGTCGAGCTCCTCCTCGGTCCACCACGCGTTCAACGAGACCGAGATCGCCCCGACCGACACGATGGCGGCGAAGGAGACGATCCACTCGGGCATGTTGCGCATGGCGATTCCCACGCGGTCGCCCACCTCGATGCCGTAGTGGTGCACCAGCGCGTAGGCGAGGGCGTCGACCTCCTGCATCACCTCGTCGAAGGACCACTCCTCGCCCTCGTACACCAAGAAGGTCTCTTCGAGGCCCCGCGCCGACTCGAAGAACTGGCGCAGCGTCGGCGGACAGTTCTTGAAAACCCGGTAATCGACCCCGTTCAGCACGCCCTCGGTCAGCTCAAAGGGCTGACCGGGTGCCGACACCGCCGCAATCGCCTCTCGCATACTCAACGCCACAGACCCTCCCTCCCGTTGCCAAATCCTACGCAGGTGCGACCCTCCGGGGGAATCATTGGTAGAACCCCCTTCGGCAAACTCGGTTGGTGATGGGGCGCGGTAAAGACGCC
>PLHD01000008.1:0-3677 GCA_003138815.1 Acidimicrobiaceae bacterium
GACCCGGGCGGCCCACCAGTAAAACAAAGGGTTATGGAGCGATTTAGGACTCCAATCCCAATGGCATCCCTAAATAAACCCTAACTTTTCCGAAAGTTGCATAGCATGTGATCCGTGAGCGGAACCCTGCGAGAAAAAGAGCCTGGCGTCTGGGAGGTCAGGTTCATGGCCGGCCGCGATCCAGTCACCGGCAGGAATCGCCAGTTGAGTAAGACGGTTCGCGGCAGTAAGACCCAAGCTCGCCAGAGGCTCAATGCCCTGGTTGCCGAGGCCCAGTCCGGTCGTTACGACGGCACGTCGGCGACCTTCGAGCAACTCGCCAACAAGTGGCTTGACCTCGTCGAAGACGATCTAAGCCCGACGACTCTTCGTGGTTATCGGAACAAACTGAAGGTGAGGATCTTCCCGGCCATCGGAGATCGCCCGGTCAATAAGATCACCACCGACGACCTGGATCAGCTCTATCGAGGACTCGTCAATCAGATCGGACTGTCGCCCACAACGGTGCGCCAAATCAACGCCATCATTAGACGGGCGTTCCGTCAGGCCGTCATCTTGGGTTGGATAGCGACCAACCCCGCTGCCAACGTCACCCCGCCTCGGATGACCAAGCCCAAACTCTCGCCGCCTAATGCGGCTCAGGTTGATGAGTTGCTCAATTACACACGGCGGCAGAACCCCGAACTGGGCCACTTCTTGCACATCGCCGCATCGACCGGTGCGCGCCGAGGAGAGATGTGCGCGCTTCGTTGGAGCAACCTTGATCCGAAGCGCATGACCCTCACCATCGAGCGCTCGATTGCCGAAGTGCCGGGCGGGATCAGAGAGAAGAGCACTAAGACCCACGCAGAACGTCGTATCTCGCTCGACCCCGACACGCTCGCGGTATTCGAGGCACAGAAAGCCATCGTCACAAATCGGGCGAAACTGGTTGGCATGAAGATCGTGGCCAATGCGTACGTGTTCTCCCGTGAGCCAGACTGCCTCATTCCGATGACCCCAGGGACCATCACCAAGCAGTTCCAAGCAGTGCGAGACGCTCTCGGTTTTGACAACATGCGTCTGCACGATTTGCGCCACTTCGCCGCGACTCGAATGATGACCGCGGGCATACCGGTGCGCACAGTCGCCGGTCGACTGGGGCACGCGAACCCGTCAACTACGTTGTCGGTCTACACGCACTTCGTCGAGGCGAGCGACCAGGACGCCGCTGCGGTGATGGGCAACATACGGACAGAGAGAGAATCGCCCCCCATAGACAAACCCGCGGCGGCCGTCAAGGCTAAGAAGGTCGCGAAAACAATCAAGCCCGTCAAGAAGATGGGCCGCGGTTCAACCAGCGTTTGACTCTCGGGCCGCTGGCTCGAATGCGACAGGAGAAGCGGTGGCCGACTCAAAGGTGACGGGCTCTCCGGTCTCCAAGAACTGTTGGATATGGACCTTCACGACACGAATGCGTGTCCCTATCCTGATCACTGGCAACGGAAAAGTACCCTGCGAGTACATCGTCCACGCGGTGCTCTTGGCGATGCCAAGAATCAATGCAGTCTCGGCAAGACCGATCGTCGCGGGCACGGCAGTTAGGGCATGAGCCCGCTCGGACTGTTTTACGAGGTCGATGAACTCAACTGGCTCGTTGATTGTCATTGCAACTCCTTTCGGTAGATAGCGGAAACGTGTCTCATTCGAAAGTGGGACCTTCATCAATGACGAGGTCAAGGACATCGAGGTCGTGATCGCTGCTCGGTGTGAAGACAGATGCTGGTCCATTGGTGGGAGCGGAATTGGAGTATTCGCCCGTTGCCCAATCGTGAACGAACTCAACGGCTAGCCCAAATGCACCCTCAATTTCCCATTCGGTGATCGGATACTTCCTAAGGAATCTGCCTGCTGCGTCGCTTACCTCCAGCGTCTCTTCCGCGTCCCACTTCAAATCGGGATCAAGGATGTTCAGCGCGAGTTCAATGAACTTCGTCGAGATCGAGACCGAATCCTCACCTCGAAGAGCAGTGGATGCTGATGGGACACTCAGCTGAACAGTCAGCCGGTCCATTACGTCTTCTATGGCAAGGGGCTGGTCCGACCAATACTGCGTGTCGTCATCGAAGTACAGCCCGTCGGGAAACAGCAACGCCGTGGCGTCCGCGTCGACGGAGAACTTCTCTAGCGTTGGGTCGTAGGTGACGACCAGTGAGATTGGATTGGTCATCTATTGCCTTTCAAATACCGAGTTCGAGCGACACATCGGCAGGAGAACCCATGACGTCGAGTTCCCGCGCCGAGAGTGGCCGGTAGTTACTCATCGAGGTGTCGCGCGGTGAGAGATCGACCGTAACCACTTGGACGTGTCCGTCGGACGCGTCGGCGAACTCCTGGATGCGCTCAAGCTCGACCAGATCTTCCGTCCGGCGCTCGCCCGTGCGGAGCATTGCGTCCACGTCAGCCGAGCGCTCAGCGGCCATTTCTATGCTGACATCGTTCGTAGCTTCGACTACAGGTTCTTCCACCTCGAAGGCTTTCAACACCGCCGTGGCGGCCTTCTGGATCCGCCCCGTCGATGCCTTGATGCCCTGTGTGGCTTCAGGGGCACCACCGGCCCAGCCCGCCACGTACCCGAAGGAGTAGTCGCTCGTATCCATGCCGAGCGCCGTACAGATGACGTAGGCCGTGGACTCGGCTTCGAGCTCCTTGAGCCCCCGCTCCAGGTCCTTGGTCGCTTCAGCTACGGGATCGTGCAGGAGAGCATGACCGATCTCGTGGGCCAAGGTCTTCGCCTGTTGGGCCTCGGAGTTGGTGCTCACCACTCGGATTCGCCCCTCTGAGTGGGAGGTGTCGCCGTTCGCCCCGCTCTCCAACGACTGCGGTCGCTCGACGCGAAAGCCAATACCTTCCGCGAACTCGGTGAGCTTGGCGAACACCCCCTCGGGCGCGAGTCCCTCAAGCTTGCTCACGATGTCGGGCAGGTCCGGCCCCTCGGTCTGGCTGATGTCGAACACCGGCACCAACTTGAAGCCGCGAATCTCTCGGGCCTTTTCACCCTCGGGCGCGTTGTCCCTCTTGTAGGTCATCGGGGCGAGGATCCGTAGGGCCGACTCCTTGGCCATGACCTGGTGGTCCAGCGCCTGCCAGGCTCGGTAGCCGGCCACTCGGGTGGCGTAAGGATTCTGCAGCAGGATCAACATGACGTTGTTGGGGCTGTAGCGATAGAACTTGCTCTGCACGTCGAGGTACTGCGTCCACTTCTCGCTGGTCGTGAGGTCAGCGATGCCGGCGCTGAGTCCTTCGAGCAGTCCTGAATAGTCGCGCATGCGACCTCCTCGTGGTTCGTTGGGTTGGGTGATCGGTGCTGAGACGTACGCCGACGGAGCATCAGCCAGGAGACCGTTCTGATCGAGCGCGATTAGCCCTCTCTCGGCTTCGCCTTTTTGCTTTGCCAATCTGTCGTTCCACTCGTCGGCTGCTGCGGCTTTCGCCTCGAGCAAGGCGATCTGCTCCTCCAGCTCGGCAGCCTGACCAGACCGCGACTGCGAATCCTCCGCTCCCGCCAAATCGGCCAGCGCAGGAATGCCCAGCATGCGCAAGTACTCCGGCGTCAGCTCGTCGCTTATGAAGGCACCGCGAACCGTCCGCTTGTCGTAGGTCGCCCCTCGCAGGTCGGCGCCGATCAGGCTCGCATC
>PLHD01000008.1:3732-8033 GCA_003138815.1 Acidimicrobiaceae bacterium
CCGTTGACGACCAGGACGCGGTATTCGCGCTCCTTGCCGTCCACGGCCAGGGTGACAATCTCACTCATCAGTTACTCCGTTTCCTCCCCCGTCGGACCCTGGCAGCTCTTCACACGGGGAGAACGAGTCTTCGCGCTGGCCGATACGGGCCAACGCGCCCGCTGGCGCCAGCGCTGCGCTCTCTGCGCAGTGGCGCACGAAACGGTCACTGGACGGGGCCCTCACGTCGACACCTCCTGGGATGCCGATTCGCCGTCATCAGGTGCGAACCTCGCGTCGCCCGTGGACGCGCCGTCGGTCAACAGCTCTTCGAGGTCCTCGGGGGCGCTATCGCGCTGATCGATCCACCACGAGGCGCTGACACGCTCGCGCGCCGGCGATTCGAGTCGTACGTCGAACTCTTCGTCGGACCACTCTCGATCGACGCGCCAGTCGTAGGCCTCGCCCATCAGCGTGTAGCGCACGCGCGCCGCCCAGGCGACCGCCTTCTCTGTCCCCACGAGCTCGGGCATTTGCGTCCGGCGCTCCCAGACGTCAATCTCCGTCGCTTCCTTAGAGCGCTGCTCGGCGAGCCACTCTTCCCTGGCCTGGTTTTCGCCGCGCCCGGCGCGCCAGCACGCGGAGCAGTCGCGCTGGCCCAGCCAATGCGCCAGACCCGTGCGCTCTGACGGCGGCTTCTTCGACAAGTTATGGTCCTGATCGTGTCCGCACCGGTGGTGCACTGTCCATGTGGTCGCTACGGTCATGCCCGTCTCCTTCTCTCTAGCCCGGAAGGGCTCACTGCTCTGATTGGCCCAACGCGACGGCGGTCGCCTGGCGACGTCGCCCTGCGATGTCGTCCGCCACGAACTTCTCCCACGCCGCCTCGTCGGTTCCCGGGACCGGACGGCTCGGCTGGTGCGCAGCCGTCGTGCACTGGAGGTGACCCGTGAACGTGCGCAGCAGGATCACCATGTCGCGGTACGCGCGGTGCCAGTCCGTGCCCGACGATCCGGGCGCCGTCTTGTCGTAGGCGACCCTCTCGTGATCCTTCAAGGCCTGCAGGGCGGCGACGTGGGCCGGGTGCTCGTACCAGCACGCCGGGATCACGTGGTAGTCGAGGTCCTCGTAGCGTTCGCGCAGCGCGGTTACCCACGCGCGCAGCTCCGGCCACGCGCGCTCGGCTTCCAGTGGACTGAGCGAGGGCCAGTGAACTGGAGCGGTCACGTCGTCGGCGGCCGGTGCGCCGTGTCCCATTACCTGGCGCAGTCTGCGCTGGCGCTCTTGGAGGTCGATGTTGCTCATGCTCACCCGCTTTCTCCATTGCGCTGAGTGGCTGGCTCTCTCGTCGTCGCATCGCAGACCTGTGCGACGACGGAGCCGGTGACGCGCTCGCCGGACCATGCGAAGCCTCTTCCGGGCCTAGGCATGGACACCCCCGTTCGTCGCCGCGCCGAGGCGCAGCGTCTCTTCTACGGCGGCCCGATCCCTTCGCAGCTCGGCCGCGTCGGCGCGCGCAGTCCAGGGCTTCAACGTCAGCATGATCGGCGCGGCCGCGCGCAGCATCAGCAGGCCGTGGCCGACCTTGATNNGAACGGATCATGCTGGGGTCGAGAATCCCACGCTGGCGCGTGGACTCGCTGATGTTGCGGCCTCCGCCGGACTGGTGCGAGATCGACACCTCCTGAACGTCGCGTTCGCCAATGAGCTGGGCGATGTCGCGCAGGTCACTGGCGTTGCTCGATCCGCCGAGGATCACCTTGGCGATGGCCGAGTCCCAGATCGCTTGGGCGCTGTCGTGACCCCAGCGNNTCGCCGCCTCGTCCAAGATGAGGGCGAGCGGCGGGTCCATCCGCGCGCCCACTGACGCGCCGGCCAGCCGGCGCGCGGTCTCCACCACGTCTTCGATCAGGGCCGACACAAAGTTCGCGGTGGCCGAGGCCCCGGAGGCCGTGCCCAACAGGTAGAGCGTCCCGCAATCGCGCAGGAACTGCGCGGGGTGAAACTCCTCGCCCGAGGCTGGCGTGAGTTGGGTCACCACTCGGGGATCGGCCAGTGGTCCAAAGACCGTGCTCACGATCGACCACACGCTGTCGCGCTGGCGCTGATCCGCGGTAATGACCGCATCGAGGGCCTGTGACCACAGTGGGGCGGCGCCGGGTGACTCGGCTAACACGCTGACCGCTTGACTGGCCGCCGGCGCCGACAGACTCCAGCGGTAGAGATCAACGGCCGTGCGCCCGTCGAGGGCGGCCGCCTGCAGCAGGCATCGCACCACCGTGTTGGTCTGCTGGATCCAGAATCCTCCGTCGGTGATTCCGGCGCCGGCGCCCGCGCACAGGGCGTTCGCCCTGAGCATCGCCGTATGAGGGGACTCACAGCCCCTGATGGGTGACCAGCGCAACGCTCCCGTGACCCCTTTCGCGAGGCCCTGCGGATCAAAAACGGCCACCGGACCGCGCTTCGCGCGTGCGGTCATCGTGGCGGCCAGGTTGTCCGGCCGGGTGCTGGTGGTGACCACCGCACCCGGCGCATCGAGGATGAAGGGGATGACCAGGTTGTANNGCGGCGACTCGTCCCCAGAAAGAACCCGAGATCGTTCGGTACCGGCTTCACGGTCGAGGGCCGCAGGACTGGGCCCCGGGCGAGCAGGTGCTTGGCCCCGGCCGCCGCGATGACGTCGTGACGATCGGCGAGGCCGAGCAGCTGCGTCGGGTCATCGGCCTTCCGGCGTCCCTCGTGCTTCACGAACTGGACTGCGAATACGGCGCCCACGATGCCACCGGTCACGACCATCGACGTCATCGTCCAGTACAACCACGCGGGACCGACCGGCACCTTCCACGCGAACGATGGATCGCCGGCGTGCGCGAAGGCCGTGACCGCTCCCCTGGCGTTGTGCATCGGGAAGCCGTGACCGGACAGGAACGCCGAGAACAGGCCGCCCGCGGCGAGGAACAAGAAGAGGATGATGGCACTAAAAATCAGACTGAGGTACAGGTCGGTGCTGTCGCGTTGCGCGGTCATTCGTGCACCCCCAAGTTCGCGCTGTTAGAGGCTTCAGCATTCCTGAACTCACTGGGGATTTGTGTCATCCTTTGATTTGTATTGAACAGGGCCAGTTCGCCCGGCGTGCAGATATGGCGTACAACAAAAGAACGTTCGCCGATGCGCCAGAGCCCTTCGCCGCGGGCCAGGCTGGAGAGCTGGTCAGTCTCGGTCGAGGACAGTCCGAGCGCCGCGCCGGTCTTGGCGTCCTCGCCTCTCTCTTGGGCGTAGATGATCTTGGTCGAGCAGTCCGCCAGCAGTCCGAGCGCGAGATTGCGCGCCTCGGAGTTGGCGTCGCCCACGGCGTCGAGGTCGCTGAGGCGGTGGATCACCATCAGGTTCGCGATCCCGAGGGCCCGGCTGAGCTTCCACTGGCTCTGCATGCGCGCGAGCAGCGCGGGCTGCTTGAGCACCCGCCACGCCTCGTCGTAGATGACCCAGCGCTGTCCGCCCGAGGGATCTTGCAAGGCCGCCTCCATCCACGAACTCGCGCACGTCATGACCAAGCCGATCTTCGCGTCCGATCCCGCAATGCGACTCAGGTCGAGGCTCACCATGGGCAGATCCGGATCGAAGCGCACCGTCGAGGGCCCGTCGAACAGCCCGCCGAGGTCGCCGCCGACCAGCCGGTTGACCGCGTGCGCCACCTCGCGTCCGTCGTCGAGCAACTGCGCGCGACTGGACCCGATCACGTCACCGGGCGGGTCAAACATCGCCGACACCACGTGGGGAAGGACCGGCACGCTGTTCGTGCGCACCGCCTCGTCGAGGGCCGCGTAGAGCGCGGTCGACTCGACCGGCGCCATTGGCCGGCCGAGTGCCGCTTCGGTGATCGAGCGCAACAGATCGCGGCGGCGCTGTTGCACCAGCTCGCACCACGCTGTGTCGGTGACTGGTTCGCGCACCTCGTCCTGACTTATCAGGTACTCGGGCCTTGGGCCCTCATCGAGAGGGTTGAGGCGTGCCTGAGTCCCGCCACCCAGCTCGATGGCTTGGCCTCCCACACTGCGACTCACCGCCGTCCACTCCCCCTTGGGGTCACCGGGCACGTAGCACTTTCGCCCGAAGGCAATGGAACGTGTCGCGATGGCCTTGGCGAGAGTGGACTTGCCCCGCCCGACCACGCCGGCGAGCAGGCAGTTCGGGTTGGTCAGAATCCCCAACTGGTAGAGCACCCACGGGTCGTAGACGAAGCCCGCGCCGCTCCACGCGTCCTGGCCGATCAAGATGCCCTGACTGCCGAGGCCACTCTCGGCGAGGAACGGGTACGCGCC
>PLHD01000003.1 GCA_003138815.1 Acidimicrobiaceae bacterium
CCGGCAAGGTCGCTGAAGGAACTGATGCAGTTGGTCTACGACGACGAGGGCGACTCCACCACCACGAGTCCCACTTCAGTTTCGTCTTTACGGCCATTGCTAGAGCAACCACCCAACCGATGAGGCTCCAACCTAGGAAGAGATTGATGATGAACACTGAAACCAGCGTTAGTCCCAATGAATCGACAGCAGTCCTTCCCTTCGGACTATTCTCGTCTAAGTTAGTGAAGGTTTATCACGGTGTTGGAATCAACTTTGCACGGCGAGAGCAGTAATTTCTACCTTCAATCCTTCTGGAAGCTCGACACCGACGGTGGTACGTGTTGGATAGGGCGTTGAGAATACGTGGACGTACTGTTCGTTCATAGCCTCGAAGTCCGACAACGTGGAAAGATAGACGTCAACCCGGATGACGTCGTCAAGTGAGGCACCGCTAGCCGCTAAGACGGCTTCGACGTTCTTGAAAGCCTGGACAGTCTGCGCACCAACGTCTCGCCCAGCGAGTTGACCCGTTTTTGGGTCAAGGCCAACCTGACCCGCGACCGCGATGGTTGAGCCAATCCTGACCGCTTGCGAATACGGCGCGTCAGGCTTCGGCGCCGAGCCCGTTCGTCCCTCTAGTCTTGCCATTCTCTTTCTCCTTATTATCTTTTTAAATGGAGTTCCGACATCAGTTGGCGGTCATTGACAGTTCGCGGTCAAACAAATGGGTCGCGTACCGGGCGTTTCATTCCGTTGGGCGAACCCAGTCGGTAAGCATCCGACGAAGACTCGTGATGCCGTTGATTCGATGTTCGTCGACCAGAAGGCTCGTCAACCGGACATCGCCACTGCGGGCAGCTTGCATGATTGCATCGTGTTCATCATTGATCTGGTGACGATGAGCAGGATCCGCGTAGTACAAGAACCGGTAAGGGTCTGTTATCTGCCAGAGCATTCGGATGAAGTTAGTAAGGCGAGGCATATCAGCGGCCTCGAACAGAGTGAAATGGAAGCGATGGTTCGCGTCGCAAAGCGCAACGATGTCGTTGTTCGAAGCGGAAACTTTGCAATCTTGGATTGCCTCGTAGAGCTTTTGGAAGTCTTCTTCAGTTAGTCTGGGAATTGCTCGCGCAATTGCTTCGCCCTCGAGGAGCCCTCGGATGCTGTTCACCTCGGCGAACTCTTTTAGATTCAGCCTTGCGACCTGGTACCCGTGGTGGGGCCGATAAATTACGAGACCTTCAGCCTCTAGCATCTTAAGTGCCTCTCGAACGGGGACAATGCTCAAATTGAGTTCTGCAGCTACTAGTTCCTGGCGAATGCGGTCATCGGGACGGAACTCTCCGTAGGCAATCTTGTTCCGAATGTGCATTATTGCCGTCTCTTGGGCAGTGAGCACTCGTCCTTCTTGATCTAGATCTGGAGTTCTTGTCACTGCAGTTTCCAAACTGCGCCTGCCACCGAACTATTTGCCTCAGTGCGGTATTCGTCTGTAATTGGGCTGGCCAATTCTCCACAGGAAGTCGCTGCATCCGGCAACCGCTTCACTTGCATGTCAACCTCTCGCTCACTAGACGCACTACTCGTCGACTCCAAATCCGGATTGAGCACCAAAACTGCAATCGCTCGAAAGTTGATCAGGCCGCAACTGAAATAAATATAAAATAATCAATCCCGCTGCGACTTAGATTTCAACTGACTTCGGCAACCCGATTCCTCGGATCTTCATCAAAAAAACCATATTACACGCCATACATTCTAAAATCAATGCCATAAAGGGCGTGCCGCCGAGCAATAAAGGTGGGTAATTTCGGGAGGAGCGGTCCATCAGCGCTCCTTCTCGGCGTAGAGTGCATATATTTACTGGTAATTACCCAATGAGAATGTAGTGATGAGACCTCCGCGATGGGGAAAGAGTTTCTAGAAAGTAATTGACATACACACTTTCAGTGTTTAGCATGTCGGGATTGCCGCTTTCAAATCAAACGAGGGAGACCGTCTCATGAAGTATGCGCATGTACGAGTAGAGCCACACGTCGGTGCCTTGTTCAATGGGCATCGTTCGTCAAAGCACTATTTCGCGGAACTTATCAGGCAAGTAACTCTCAAGCCGCTTGCGGTCGCTCTGACTTTCGGGATGTTGTCCTCCTTGTTCGTGGCCGCTGGCTCATCTACGGCGGGGGCTAGCTCCGTCTATAAAGCGCCGTCCTTTCCACGAGTGGCCGCCGCGGTCAAGGAACTCCCTAAGGCCATCGAAAAGAGTGGCGTGATTGATATTGCTATGGTGACCAATCAACCTCCGGGTAGTTACTACGCAGCCGGGACCAAGACCTTGATAGGAATGGATCCCAGTATCGCTGAACTCCTGGCCCAAGCCCTTGGCCTCAAGCCAATCTGGACGGTCACGAGTTTTACGGAGATTATTCCAGGCATATCTGCTGGCCGCTATCAAATCACGGTTTCCGAGATGGCGCCCGAAACCTCACGGGAACTACTACTCGACTTCGTGGACTACGCCCAAACGGGTGATGCTCTCGGCGTTGTTAAGGGCAATCCCGATCACGTCAACATGAACAAGCTGTGCGGGGTCACTGTTGGAGCGATGGCTGGCTCGTACCAGGTCACCCAAGTCCTGCCGGCCTACCAAAAGGCGTGCGCTAAGGCTGGCAAGCCCGCGATCAATTTGAAGCTCTATCCCGATGAGAGTTCACCCATCCTTGCTCTTGCTGCGGGACGCATTGAGGCGGTCTATGAAGACTCGCCTGTCTTGGACTACGCCGCTGCGCAGAATTCTGCGATTCGGATTCAAACGAATCGTAATTTTGGCCCCGTTGCAGTAGGTATGGGTAAGACACTCGGCCTGGAGAAGGCGATTCACACGGCAATGACAGCAATCCTGCAAAGTTCCCAATACAAAGCAGTTTTGGCGCACTGGGGGCTCTCGTCCGTAGCGATTACGACTGCGAAGGTTAACGACAATGGCTAGCCCTTTTGCAAAAGGCAAGGTGACACGGCAGATTCCATAGAACGATCGTTATGCAATCCGACTCAGAGGCAAAGAAGGTGGTGCCAGTTAGGCACTGGGAGCGCTGGATAATGGCGGCGGTTGTTCTTGTTGGTGTCGCCATGGCTACTAACGCGCTGTTGACCGAGAAAGGCTTTCAATTCGGAGTCGTTGGCCAATATCTCTTTAGCAGTGAAATTCTCAGTGGTGTCGTTCTAACCATTGAACTCACAGTGATTGCGATGGCTATCGGCATAGTTTTTGGAATTTTCCTAGCTGTTATACGCACGTCCGCAAATCCGATCCTGGCTGGAGCTAGTGGCGGCTATATCTGGTTCTTCAGGGGTACTCCATTACTGGTGCAGTTGATCTTCTGGTATAACTTGGCAGCTATTTTCCCGAAAGTTGGTATTGGAATACCGTTCGGTGCGCAATTTATTACAGGCTCTGCAAACTCCCTCGTCGCGCCGCTAACTGCGGCGATCCTTGGTCTTGGTTTGAATGAGGCTGCGTACATGGCGGAGATCGTGCGAGCGGGAATGCTGTCGGTTAATAAGGGGCAGGTGGAAGCGGCCCAATCTCTCGGGATGACTCAGAGCCAGACACTTCGGAAGGTCGTACTCCCGCAGGCGATGAGGATAATTGTGCCGCCCACTGGAAACGAAATAATTTCAATGCTTAAGAACACTTCGCTGGTCAGCGTGTTAGCCATTGCGGAGCTTCTCTATTCGGCGGAGATCATTTATTCACGCACCTATCAGACCATTCCCCTGTTAATCGTCGCCAGTCTTTGGTATTTGGTGCTGACAACGGTGCTTTCGGTCGGGCAACATTTCGTGGAGCGAAAACTTGGGAAAGGGTATCGATCGTCGAGTCCAAAGCGGCGCCAACGAGGGTCCGAAATAACGGCTGACGTGCCAGGCGGATTAGCCAGTGCTTAATCAGCGGTGTGTTTCACAATGACCAACAACGCCGTTGTTGAAGCCATTCAGGTCCGCAAACGATTTGGATCATCGGAGGTTTTGCGTGGTATTGACCTTGAGGTGCGCGAGGGCGAGGTCTTATGCATTATTGGGCCATCAGGCTCCGGGAAGACAACGTTTCTCCGGTGCATCAATCACTTAGAGAATGTTGATGGAGGTGAACTCTTTGTTAACGGTCACTTGGTTGGTTACCGAGAACGTGATGGCCGGCTTTATGAAATGCGAGAGAGCGAAACAGCGCGTGCCCGTGCGGGCATCGGAATGGTGTTTCAGAACTTCAATTTGTTCCCCCACTTGACGGCTCTTCAAAACATCACCGTAGGGCCTATCACAGTCAAAAGGGAGAGCCGTTCAGACGCAATCGAGCGGGCTCACGCACTACTCGAACGCGTCGGCCTTAGGGATCGCGGGAGTTCATATCCAGCGGAGCTTTCTGGTGGCCAACAGCAAAGGATTGCGATTGCGCGTGCCCTCGCGATGCAACCATCCTTGATGCTCTTTGACGAACCAACATCGGCTCTGGATCCGGAAATGGTCGGAGAAGTTCTTAACGTTATGCGAGGCCTGGCAAAGGACGGAATGACGATGGTAGTCGTAACCCATGAAGTGGGATTCGCACGCGAGGTTGGAGACAGCCTCGTCTTCATGGACGGGGGGGTAATCGTCGAGTCCGGCCGGCCGATAGACATTCTGACCTCTCCGCAAAACGTCAGAACCAAGTCCTTCCTCGCAAGCGTTCTTTAGTTTATGGGTCGGCCGTGCACGCACGAGGATGCAATTGAGCCCGGGAGCAAGCTCGTCCCCCGGAACCCAACAGAGACTGTTGGTGGTTTCTTTAGAACATTAAATCAAGACCCTTATGAAGAGGAGAAAAGTGATGGCTGAGTGTATTGTCAATGTGGCCGACATGCGAAAGATCGCCAAGCGTCGGTTGCCTCGGATGGTCTTTGACTACTTGGATGGCGCAGCGCTCGATGAGGTAACGTTGCGCGACAACGCCGCTGATCTTGAGCACTTGCGGTTGCGCCAACGTGTTCTACAGGACGTAAGTCAGTCGCACTTGGAGACCGACGTCCTAGGGCAACGCGTCGCATTACCGATCATGATTTCACCGATGGGGGCGCTAACGCTCTTTCATCCAGAGGCTGACCTAGCTTTGGCGCGAGCAGCAGTGCGAGCCGGCACTATCTTCATTCACAGTGCGTGGTCTGGCACTCCTCTTGAAGAGGTTGCAAAAGTGGCGCCGCATTCGACGTGGGCTCAAATAGCTTTCTGGAAAGATAAGGGAATCACTAGAGGGCACGTAGACCGAGCCGCCGCCGCTGGGGTTAACGTTCTCGTCGTCGCGGGTGACGTGGGCGTGTCAAGCAAGCGCGAGCGTGACCTCCACCACAGATTTGACTATCGAGCACGACCACCCTTACGCGACATGCTCGATGCGGCGACAAAGCCAGCCTGGCTGACTCGTTTTGCACTGGGCCGCAAGATTACTTACGGTAACTATCAAATTGACGGTCGTCCAATGCGGTTGAATGAGATGGGGCCATTCATGCATGAAAATGACAACCCCGGATCAACGTGGGCAGACGTTGAGGAACTGCGAAGCCGGTGGTCGGGAAAGATTGTGGTTAAAGGAGTTATGACTGCCGACGACACCCGCCAAGCGGTGAGAAGCGGTGCAGACGCCGTGATCGTGTCTAACCACGGCGGGCGCCAGTTCGATGCGCAGCCCTCGACCATTGCTTCATTACCCGAAGTCGTCGCAGCCGCCGACGGCCATCTGGAGGTTTTCATGGATAGCGGCATCCGTCGAGGCTCTGACGTCGTCAAATGTCTCGCCCTCGGAGCCAATGCATGTCTAATAGGACGGCCCGCTATCTATGGCTTAGCCGCTAGAGGTCCCGTCGGCGTAGACCAGGTCTTTGAACTTCTGCGAGAGGAGTTGGTGGTGGCCCTAGGGTGCGTGGGCCTCACAGACATCAACGATTTAGACAGGTCAGTGATATTTGGTGGTTCGGAAATCAAAGGCTGAAGATTCCATCATCTGCAGAGCACGGGAGATTAAGAGCGGCTTCATTTCGTCGGATTGGACGGATACTTGCCGAATGCATTGTCGGCAGCTCGTCTCCGCCATCTCGTAATTGGCAATTAGTCTCATCAGCTTCGGTGCGCAGCAGTTTGGTTTTCAGGAACTGCCTCTCGGGCCAAGTCATCAGCGTGAATTTGGCGAGATGCGGACGTTTCAGACGTCCCTATCACCTATCCCCACCGCTCGCCGTCGCGCTAAACGCACCCAAACTGAGCCTTGGCCTACCGCAGTTCAGTGGCAACGCTCGGCGACATGGCAAATCCCCCGATCCGCCTTGACGTCGTGTAGACACCATACGCATGAATCAAGCATCCGGCGATTCTCCAGGGCTGAATGAACGCCATGACGAAACGGACCTTAGGCAGACTGCAGGAGGCGCCGAGACGAGTCTTGGCCGGAGAGGGTCGATCGGAACTCGTTGCGGCTCCGGCGAGCTCGAGCGGTTCAGGCCACTGCGTGACTCGTTTCAGACCCGCCTGACGAGCCACCCGGCACGGCGTCCGCTCGAGCCTGACGCCCCCGCGCCGACATGACGAAGACCGCGACGACGACACCCCAGAGGGCGGCGGCGAAGGCGAGGTGCACGTCGGCGAACTCCGTGTGCGAGCTCTCGATGGCGCTCAAGGCCCCCACGATAATCTGCGCGGCGAGCAGTGCCAGCCCGCCAATCGCGAACGTGCGCTCGACGGCGTCGGCGCTCCTGGAGCGAAGCAGCGAGACCAGGAATGCCACCACGAGCACCGAGCCGACGAGGACCATCGAGCGGTGCACCAGCTGGATCGCCACGAGCCCCATCGCCGCCGGACTCGAGAAGCACGCCGGCCACGACTTGCACGCCGCCTGGGCTCCGCCGTTGACGACGATCGAGCCCGAGATAAAGACGAGGTAGAGCGCCACGACCGCGGCCCACGCCCGCCGTCCCGGTCCGTGCAGCAGCGACCACGAACGATCCGACGCAATGAACGACGTCACTGCGGTCACCGTCACGACGCCGAGGAACAGCGTGGCGACCAGGAGGTGTAGCGCCACGGTGACCGGAGCGTTGTTGGCGAGCACCGTGATTGCACCAAGCACTATCTGCACCACGATCACCCCGACCGAGACCATCGCCGGGCCGCGAACGTGACGCGCCGCGCCACCAGCTCGCAGCACAGCGATCGCCAGCGCGATGATGAGTATGGTCACGAGGGAGGCGAGGAATCGGTGAGACTGCTCCATCAGGGGATGGAAACTTGAGATTGGACCGACGTCTCCCGAGCACAGCGGCCAGCCCTTGCATCCCATCCCGGAATTGGTCACGCGCACTGCGCTGCCCAGAACGATGAGAGCGAACGTGGCGATCAACGTCGCCAGCGACAGGACGCGAACCCACCACAGACGAGCGTCTCGCGGTGGCAGTTCCGTGACGACACCTGGTTGACGCAGCATCATGATCCGCGATATTCGAGGCGCCGTTCAGCGCACGGCCGCGACGAGCGCTCCGGCGCGGCCTGAGCAGAAGCTGGTTGGTTCGAGCAGTCCATGCACACTCCTTGACGGGTCCTGTCTACGCAGGAAAGACAGCTACTGGCCAAGGTAGCGCTGGGTCGTTGGACGTCTCCTAGGGCACAAAGTCCCAGCAGAGGCACCGCGCCACTCTCGACGTCACGACGAAGCCCGTCCGCGGCCCCTGGGCTCGCCGCACCGAGCCCGGTGCCTTGTCTGACGGCGCGAGGACCACCTCGTCATTGTGATGGCGTGCGAACCACGTCGCAGACCAGCGATGCCCACGGCCGCACGGGAGGTCGCGCCGTTCGTGTGGCGCCGATGCACCTTCAAATAGTTCGCAACGTA
>PLHD01000018.1 GCA_003138815.1 Acidimicrobiaceae bacterium
CCCTGGCGACCACGGCGACCACGGCGACCGACGCGACATTGCCAGGCGAAGGTTGGCGATTCCTCGGCCGTCTCGAGAACTGGCCATCTCATCAGGTCGTGGTGCGCAGTCATCGTCGGGGCGTGGCGCTGTCAGTGGAACGCGCCTCGCTCCTAGCGAATAAAGTCGTTGTTGTGAGTGCCAGGGGAGCTGAAACATTCAGGATCCATCTGGGCCTCTTCCTCGCCGAACTTATCTGCATCTCGGCCTTCATCATCGAGGTCACCCGTGCTCTGGACGGCAATACGCTGTCGTGGGCGTACGTCGTCGAATGGCCCGTCCTTGGCGTCTACGCCGTCTACATGTGGCGAAAGATGTTGCGTGAAGCGCGCGCGGAGCACGATGACACGTCGCCGCCGGTAGTGGAGCAGCAGTCTGACGACCCGCAACTTCAGGCGTGGAACGATTACCTGGCGAAGCTCCACGCGTCGGATCAGGTCAAGGAATCGTAGAAGCTGCTGGACTGACGATCCAGCGCGCCGAGTAACGAGCCGTCGTGAACGACCAATCTTCGGATGATCATGACTAGGCACGGCACGGCCCAGAAGAAGTGGGCCTGCCCATAGCGACCAATCGGCTGGCTGACCGGATCCAGATGGCGATGAACGGGTTCCAGTGTTCGTCCAACGAGCATTGGAGGGCTGCGGAGCCAAGAGCGACTCCGCCATCACTCGTCGGCACTGGCCCGGGAATCCGGTTGCGGCCGACGGCCCAAGTGAGACAGCACTGCGACCTTGAGAAGAGAAGACGGCCGTGAACAGCGCCGGCCGGCGGCGACGGTGGATGCCGAGCGCTCGTTGCTGGAGCGCCTGCATCAGTCCCAGTATCACCGAGGGGAGTTCGTCCGCTTTCTTGGTCTGGCCAGCGTTGGACGATCGATGTACCTGAGCAGTATCCTCTTTGTCGCTTCGGGCGCCGAGGAGAGTCCACATCGCCTGCGGGTTCGTGCCGCATCGGGCAACGTGAAAGTACGGCGAAACTGACTTACGCCAACGACGAGCGTCAAGCGCGCGACCGACTCGCTCGGAACCCCTGACACCTCGACCTACGCGGTGTGCTGAAGGTCTTCGAAGGGTATCGCATCGCTCCTTGTCGCCCGCTCGATCTTCAATCCCTTTGTCCGGTAGAACGTCGCGCCCGCAGATGCGGGGCTCGACGCGAATCACGCCCCTGCATCGTCTGGCGGGTTGTCGGACCTGAATTGGTGGGCGGTACCATCGGTCCGTGCAGTCCTCCTCGCGCGTCAAGGCCAACGCAGACCAGATGTCGGGTCGCGAGGCAACCCGAATCGCACTTCGTGCACAGGCCATGCGAGGCCGGCGCCCCGCCGGTGGCCCGTCCGCGCTGGTGCGCCTCCTCGGGGGCGTCCAACTGGACACGATCTCGGTGCTGGCTCGATCGCACGAACTCGTGACGTTCTCTCGAATTGGCCCGGTTCCGAGGGCGACGATCGACAAGGCCTTTTGGGGGCCGGCCAATGACACGTTCGAGTACTGGTCGCACGCGGCGTGCGTCGTGCCCCTGGACCTGTGGCCGGCGTTCGGCGCCAAGCGCCGGGCCCGGGCGGCTCGCGGGTACCGCTGGCACGAGCTCGAGGACCGCGATCTCAGCTGCGGCTACGTCCGTGATTGCCTTCGTGACCAGGGGCCACTGACGGCCCGTGAGCTTGGTGGCGCCAAGAGGGGCTCCACGTGGTGGGACTGGTCCGAGACGAAGATCGCCGCCGAGTGGCTGCTCGATACGGGAGAGGTGGTCTGCCGTTCGAGGCGGGGCTTCGAGCGCGTCTACGACCTCGCCGAAAGGGCCATCCCTTCGTCGCTGAGTTCGTTGGAGCTCGACGACGAGGCCTGCGCACGCGAACTGGTCGAATCGGCCGGCTGCGCCATGGGGATCGCGACGGTGGCGGACCTTGCGGCGTACCACGGCATCGGAACTAGTGCGGTTCGCAGCGTGATCGAGACGACGTCACTACGGCCCGTCCGTGTCGAAGGATGGCGGGATCAGGCGTACCTGGCTCCTGGTGCCGAGACGGGTCTTCAGTCCGGCCTGCGCAATCGAACCGCGTTGCTGTCACCGTTCGACTCGCTGCTCTGGGACCGCGCGCGGCTCGAGCGACTGTTCCACGTCGTCTACCGGCTCGAGGCGTACGTGCCTGCCCACAAACGCGTGGTGGGCTACTTTGCCATGCCCGTGCTCTCGGGTGAGCGAATCGTTGGGCTGGTCGACCCCAAACGCACGGGTGAGACCCTTCACGCTCGTCACGTCGTGGTCCTCCACAAGGGAGCGGTGAGCCAGATTGCGCGAGCTCTCCGTGAAGCGGCGACGTGGGTCGCCTGTAGCGACGTCGTGATTGACCGTGTCACCCCGGACTCGGCAGCCATGGCCCTGCGTGGGGCACTCGCTGAATAGAGCTACGTAGAACGTCATGCTTGCGACGACTCTGCCAATCGCTGGAACAAGGGCAAGCCTGGAGCGGGCGGCGATGTCTGACTCCAGGACATAGGGGACACTTCTTAGGGGGGCTTCATGGGCGCTAAGGCCAGGAATTGTTCCGACGCATTTGAGCTGCGACTGGGTGACGAGTAGTCAATTTCCCAGACGATCTTGTGACCAACAGACCCGTCGCGATTCAGATCCTCGCCGGTGTGATTGCCGTCTGCGTGAAAGTGGGTTGGGAGTCCACTGCTTCGTCGCTAACTCCCCGAATCAAGTCCGTGGGGCGAACTTGGTGATCTAGTCGTGGTGGCGGGCGTGACGATCCGCGGAGCGAAAGGCGTCACCCATCAGCATTTCGTCGGGCAGTTCGTGGAGGACACTGGGCGCGGTGCGCGAAACGACAAGGCCATCGAGGATGATGCTCAGGTAGCGGCGCCACAGGTCCGGGGCCACGGAACTGGTCTTGTTACCTAGAAAGCTGATCATCATCTCGATAATCAAGAGGTCAGTGGTCACGAGGTCGTCGCGCACGTAGCCGTCGCGCTGGGCGCGCTCGACAAGCAGTTCAACCGCGGGAGCGATTCGGCACTTAGCCTGATCGAGGCGGGCCTCGGTGTGAGAGGAACCCGCCACGACCTCACGCAGCCCCCGGCTCGCGCACTGGCGCTGCAGGGCTTCTTCGAGGAACCACACGAGAGCGTCCCAGGAATTCTCCATGGAATTCGCGCTGCTGGCCAGGTTGGCGATCTCGTCCACGCCGTTCTCAAAGAGTGCGCCGATCAAGCAGTCCTTATCGGGGAAGCGGCGATAGACGGTGCCCACGCCAACGCCGGCCGCGGCGGCCACTTCGTCCAGGGTGGCCTGGAGGCCCTGGTTGGCGAAGACGATGGCCGCGGCGGCCAGAATCTTGGCGCGGTTGCGCTCGGCGTCGGCGCGTAGTGGTCGGTCAAAGAATTCAGTCTGAGTGCTCACGTTTCGCTCCTGGAACCATTGTACTGGACGACGGAGATAAGTGGAACGATTCTCTCCACATATGGCTATAGTGGTTTAAGTGGAGTTATTAACTCCGGTTATTGTTCGAGGAGAAGATACAGTGAGCGTCGCAGAATACGAACAGACAGGGCCCCTCGTCATTATCTCCGAGACCGATGCCCAGAGGGCGCACCGGCGCCGCTGGTGGATTCTCGCCGTGTTGGCCATTTCTCAGCTCATGGTGATTCTCGACGGCACGATCGTCAACATCGCCTTGCCGACGGCCCAGCACGCGTTGGGTTTCTCGAACGCCGACCGTCAGTGGATCGTGACGGCGTATTCGCTGGCCTTCGGCAGCCTGCTGTTGTTGGGCGGACGAATCTCTGACTATATCGGTCGAAGGAATGCGCTCATCATCGGTCTCGCGGGCTTCGCCGGCGCGTCGGCCCTTGGAGCGGCCGCACAGAACTTCACCATGCTCGTGACCGCACGCACCATTCAGGGCGTCTTTGGCGCCTTATTGGCCCCCGCGGTCTTGGCGCTGCTCACGACGACCTTCACCGACCCCTCCGAGCGTGGCAAGGCCTTTGGCATCTACGGCGCCGTCGCGGGCGCGGGCGGGGCCATAGGACTCATCCTCGGTGGCGTGCTCACGAGCTACGCCTCGTGGCGCTGGACGTTGCTGGTGAACTTGTTCTTCGCCGCCGTCGGTATTGCGGGCGCGATGGTGCTGCTGAAGCGTGACCATGGCGTGGACCACGATCCGCTCGACGTGAGGGGGGTGCTGAGTGTGACCACGGGTCTCTTCGCTCTGGTGTACGGCTTCTCGCACGTGGAGACGACCTCGTGGAGCAACCACTACACGCTCGGTAGCTTCGCGCTTGCGGCGATTCTGCTTTCCTACTTCTTTCGCGTTCAGTCCACGGCGAAGTATCCGGTGTTGCCGCTACGGGTACTGGCTGACCGCAACCGCGGCGGCTCACTGTTGTCGATGCTGGTCGCGGGACTGGGCATGTTCGGCATGTTCCTCTTCCTGACCTACTACCTCCAGACGACACTGGGCTTTTCCGCGGTGAGAACGGGCGTCGCATTCTTGCCCATGATCGTCTCGCTCACCATCACCGCCCAGCTCTCGAACGTCGTCTTCTTGCCACGGGTCGGACCTCGTCCGCTCATCCCGACGGGCATGGCGATGTCGGCCGCTGGTCTGTTCTGGTTGAGCCACCTGACCATTCATTCGACCTACCTGGGCGGGGTGCTCTTGCCGCTCATCATGATTGGACTCGGCGTTGGCTTCATCTTCGCTCCGGCCATGAACACCGCGACGCTGGGCGTTGAACCCCACGACGCGGGCGTGGCCTCGGCCATGGTGAACACCACCCAGCAGGTTGGTGGCTCGGTGGGCACGGCGTTACTCAACACCTTGGCCGCCAGTGCCGCGACGACGTTCATGGTGGGCAAAGCGGCGACGACGCTCAACAGGAACATCGCCGCGGTGCATAGTTACACCACCGCGTTTAACGTCTCGGCCTTCATCTTTCTCGGCGGCGCTCTGGCGACGGCGATGATCTTGCGCTCGGGCGCGCCCCGAGCGAGTGAGGCGAGCGAGGTGCCGGTAGCCGCCCACTGAACCTCTAGATGACGGCACCGGGGTCGAGATCCTCACCTTTCTCGATGATCACTCGCGCCTGGTGCTGGCTGCTCACCTCTACCCCACGGTGACGATGGAGAACGTGCGACGGCTCTTTGGCAAGAGCCGCACCTAATTTGGCGCTCCCGCGTCGGTGCTCACTGACAACGGGGCGGTCTACAACGCGAATTCGCGCGGCGGACGCAGGGCTTCGAGAGCGATCTCATCGCAGCCCGCATTCTCTATAAGCACTCGCCCCCTACCATCTCCAGATCTGCGGAAGAGTAGAGCGTTGGCATCGCACGCTGAAGGTCTTCTTGGCGAAACGGCCCGCGATGATGCTCGGCGAACTCCGAGGGGTCTTGGACGACGTCGTTCGCTAGTGCAACGAGGTGCGACCGCGCCGCAGGGTCAATCGGTGCACGCCGAGTGTCGCCCATAATGCGCGTGCCAAAGCGAAGCCCTACACGTCTATTCGCCAGCCCCACTGGAGGATCCGCACCGACACGGTCGACGTGCGTGGTCACGCGACGTTGCGCTACTTGGGCCGGCTTCGACACCTCAACGTCGGCTGGGCTTACCGGGTCCAATCGATCCATCTCTACATAATCGATGACGTCGTGACCTTCGCGACCGAAGACGGTGAGTTCATCGGTGAGACGAGAATCGACCTTGAACGGCACTACCAACCCAAGGATGAGGGCTTCCGATGACCTGCACAGGTTCAACTTTCATGATGACGTGAGGGATTTCATTTGGCACCCCTAACTGACCCAAACCCAGACCACATTCCCATAAGCGTGGTCCCCTCATGGGGTACAGGACTGTTGGAGCGGGCGACCAGAATCGAACTGGCGTCCTCAGCTTGCGATGACGGGTCCGCCCAGTCCCCATGCCGTAGCGATGAGGGAGAACGAACGGACGCGTGCTTCGTAGGAATGGGTGCGAGTCGAGAGCATGAATTCGTCGACGTCGGTGCGCTGAATGGCTCGCGACAGCGAACCATCTCAAATGTCGGCGACGCGCAGGAACCTCAGGGCAATCGCTCATTTGTGGTCACGATGACGCTCTCAGCCGAACTCTCCACCCGGAGGGCTACGATTCAACGTTTTACTGTGGTCTGAGCGCCGGTGTGGTGAGTGATGGACGTTGAACTGCTTTAGAAATTGGTGAGTCTTTGAAAAACCGGCGACGTGGGAGATTCGCTGACCTAAAGTTTTCAAACGTGTCCAATCCTTCGATGAAAGTGCTTCTCGCATCGATGTTCGCGTTGACGGGTGTCATTGTCAATTCCGACCTCGCTGCGGCGAACTCGGTGACACCCCCGGCGTCGCTGGGCTATGACATCAGCTTCCCCCAGTGCGCCAGCAACCTCCCCGTATCCGCCGGGTTTGGCATCGTCGGCGTGAACGACGGACATCCGTTCTCCGTGAACCCGTGTCTCGCGAGAGAACTCCGGTGGGCCACCCATACTCTCACTGCGAGCCCCGAGTTCTACGCCAACGTTGACAATCCCGGACCGCTCAATAACGCCAACTGGCCAACTCTTCAGCAGACCCCGCAGGTGTGCTTCGGGGCGAACTCGGTCGCGTGTTCCTATGACTACGGCTGGAATGCGGCGCGTGGATCGTTCCACAACGCGGTGGTCGCCGAATCGCAGATTGGCGCGCCGTCGCCGTCGATGGCTGCGCCCCATGCGCGTTGGTGGCTCGATGTCGAATCCGGCAATGCCTGGGAAACGATCCGCACGACCACCGGGCCAACGAGCGCAGCGTTTGCGAATGACGACGCGGTACTGCAGGGCGAACTCGCCTACTTCGCGAGCGCTGGCGTCACGTCAGTTGGCGTGTACTCGACGATGTCACAGTGGATAGGCCTCATGGGGGTCACCGGATCGTCCTTCGCCTCGACCAAGGCATGGATGACCGGCTACGCCACGCTGGCGACCGCGCAGGCTGCGTGCGCGTCCGCAACCGGATCATTCACGGGTGGTCGGGTGGCCATGATTCAGTATCCGTCCAATGGGCTCGACGGCGGCTACCAGTGTCCGCTGCTGAGTAGTCCGACATCTTCGTCGGTGTCGGTGGCCTTGTCGGGCACGTTCACCAATCAACTCGCCGTCGCGCGCGAGAGCGCCAAGGTGGCGTACGCGCAGAGCACTGGTTCGCCGAACCTGAACGTCTCGAGTACTGGTCTGCTGACGACCAGTGGCCCCCTGGCGGCCGGCACCTATACCGCCACCGGAACGACCAGTGCGAACGGCGATACCGGGACCTTCGCCTTCAGCCTCGCCGTCGGCTCCATCAAGCAGAACCCTCCAACGTCGGCGTCGGTATCAGTGGCCACTGCAGTCACTTTCACCGATCAACTCGCCGTTACCGGCAGCAGCGGCGTGGTGACCTACGTGCAGACCTCGGGCGCCCCGGCCGTGGTCGTCTCGCCCACGGGCCTGATCACGACGAGCGGCACGCTGGCCCCGGGCTCGTACGTGGTGCGAGGCACGATGAGCGATGCCAGTGGCGACAGGGGCACGTTCGTCTTCACTCTTAAGGTTGGAACGATCACGCAGAACCTGCCCACGTCGGCGTCGGCAACGCCGGTGCCGTCAACAACTTTCACCGATCAACTCGCCG
>PLHD01000052.1 GCA_003138815.1 Acidimicrobiaceae bacterium
CACCATTGAGGGTGGGAGATTCGATTTATGCCATATTGGGAACACGTAGACATCTCGGCAGAGTCGAGGTACCAGCACCTTGGCGATCCGGCCGCCGAGTTCTTCACGGGCGCAGCCATACGGCGTCGCCCTCCAATCGCTAACGCGACCTGTCACGGCGTACTCGACAGCGAACACTATTCCGTCGGATGGCGCGTGCAGGGCGAACTCTAACAAGAGTGTGGATACTCATACGGCTCACGATCTGCTCGGGTTCATCTACTTCGGGAATACATGTACGATAAATGCGAATCCGCAGCACGTCACAGAATCGCCACGTCGATTTCATCTGCCTGGATCGTTATCTCGTAAGCCGGCCTAGTGTAAAAGGCCCGCCGATTATCGATCTCGTGTTCTTAGCTTGGCACGATCACCACGGGACAGTGGCTGTGGTGCGCGCACTTGCTGCTCACCGAACCCAGTGGGAGTTCGGTGAAACGGCCATGGCCTCGAGACCCGACTGCGAGCAAGCTGGTGCCAGTAGATTGCTCGCAGAGCGTTTCGCCCGGATCTCCCTCCAAGAGGTGCGGAACGATTTCGACAGTGGGCCCCTCACTGGCTAATTCAGAGATCGTCGCTTCAAGGTTGAATTTCGTACGCTCAAGGCCTTCGGCGCGATCTCGTTGGAAGTGGGGAAATCTGAGTTCGAGGCTCATGTCGTCGTCATGGGTTGCGCGCCAAACGCAAGCTGCATCGACCCCGACGTTACGGGCGGAAGCCTCTCCCAGCGCCCAACGGAGTGCTCGACGGGACCCATCGGATCCGTCGACTCCAACCAGAATCCGGTCAGTCGGGTTGGTACCTCGTTCTCGGCCGCTCTGTGTATGGTGGGGAACGATCACTACGGGACAGCGACTGCGGTGTGCGCACTTGCTGCTGACCGATCCTAGGAGCAACTCGGCGAATGTCCCGTGGCCGCGTGATCCGATGACGAGGAGGTCGACGTCGCCAGAGTGCGCGCAAAGTACCTGCGCGGGATCGCCCTCGATGACGAGCGACTCGATCTCTACTGGAAATTTGTCGCGAGTAACGTCTGCCAAGGCTTGCGCCAGTTGATCCTTGGCGACGCCGGCAAGCCTCTCTTCATCGATGGCCAGGTAGAGTGACTCTTTGAAGTCGAAAGGCCGTTTGAAGACGGCGACTGCCTGGAGTCGCGCCGAGCGCGTGACGGCCTCATTTAGTGCCCAACGTAAGGCCAAGCGCGAGCCCTCGGGCCGTCGACACCCACACGAATGCAACCGGTCACGTCACCACCTTCACTGCCGCAGTCTGTCATCAGAGGAAGAGGGTTGCAAGCGTCCACGTTGGTCAAAGAGCTGGATTAACGAGGTACTAAGAAGTTACTCGGGCGGGTCAGTCGTTCGGCATTTCCACGAAGGGCCGTGCCAGCATTGACCACGGTCGCTACGGAGCGCCTCGACATCATGACCCTCTGAGCTCGCTGATGGAAGAGGATGAGTACATATGTGAAAGGAGCGCAGTAGGCGACGAAGCAATCTCAAATCTCGGATCCTATGAGGAACTCGACCACATTGAGAGGATATTCCCTGGTGCCGGCGTCCTCGATGTTGAAGTTGGCGGAGGAAGAGGCGAATTCTCCTCAAGCTTCTGGTGGGTCACGTGGTTGGAGTGGACGACCGGCCTGAGGTGTCAGAGGCATGCACCGACGATGTAAGAATCATCGTGGTGTTTTACTGGTCAGACGTGGTCACGATTCACTTTACGCTGCCGCGGCCCGTTGAACCTGGCGATACATGAACTTCGAGATGTTGCAGTAGGCATGGGAGAGCTGTTGGGTCGGGCTACCTCGTCAGTCGCGCCTACCGAGTGGTCAGGGGCGCTCCGGATGGCGGGGGCCGGTGGAGTCTTCGATCAGTCGCAGCAGGTGTTTCGCCGACGAGGAGAGCGGTCGTTCCTTCGACCACACGATTCGGATCGAGCGTGCGAGGGAGAAGCCCTCGGTCGCCACGACGACAAGGCGTCCGTCTTGGACATCGGTCTCAACGGCGAGGCGGCTCAGGACCCCTGCGCCGGCGCCCGATGCCACGGCAGCCTTAATGGCCGTTGTAGAACCGAGTTCCACCAGCGGTGTCACCGAGAGGTCAAGTGAAAGCATTGAAGTCTCGAGGACTTCGCGAGTTCCCGATCCGGCTTCGCGCAAAACGAGCGGCGTCGCCGAGAGCTCGGGCGCAGTGAGGGGCTTCCTGCGACGTGCCCACCGATCCGAAGGTGCGACCACCACCACTAGATCGTCGGACTGCACCACTCGCGAAGCCAACTCGACGGGAGCATGTGGGCCTTCAACGAACCCCAATTCGGCGTCACCGCGCAGCATTACTTCAATGACGTGTTGCGAATTGCCCATCTGCAGCGACACGATGACGGTCGGGTCAGAAGCTCGAAGGCGATTGAGCCATCCCGGAACCAAGTACTCGGCCACGGTCATGCTGGCAACGACCCTCAGGTGGGTCTTTCCGTCCGACCTGAGGGCACGTGTTCCCAACAGGAGCTCCACCATTGGTTCGAGCACCCCCTCGCTCCACTGGACCACCGCGATTCCGGCCGGGGTGAGTTGGGCCCGGCCGTGAGATCGGTCCAGAAGTTGGAGGCCCAGGGCTCGTTCCAGCGAACGTAGGCGCATGCTTGCCGCCGGTTGGCTGATGGAGTGTCGTAGCGCAGCCTGGCGTATGGAACCTGACTCGGCGACGCTGTGCAGAAGATCGAGCGAGCGAATGTCGGGGACCGGTTCGACGAGTGGCATAAGGAAAGGTTATACCGGTATCAACAGATTCGGTCTTCTCCCGCCGGGTCAGTTGACTCAAGATAGAACTCATGGGAGATACGGCCAATCGGGCGGGGTCCATCTCAGCAGAGGAGAGCCATGAGTAGAGAACACGTCGCAGCGGAGGTCCTCTCATCGCCAGAGCCGGGCCGGTCGACCTCGAGGTACTTGGGACCTAACTGGTACGCCTCAGTAATGGGCACGGGCATTGTCGCCAATGCCGGCGCCATCCTTCCCTTCGACGTTTCCGGGCTGAAGGACTTCTGCCTGGTCGTGTGGCTGCTCGCGGCGGCACTACTCGTCGGACTGCTGATCGCCACGGCCATTCACTGGCTGCGTTCCCCGCAGACTGCTCGAAGTTACGGCCACGACGTCCAGATGTCCCAGTTCTACGGCGCACCGCCCATGGCGTTCATGACGGTGGGCGCCGGCGCGCTCTTGGTCGCGCACTCGTTTCTCGGACTTCGTGTGGCCGTGGACCTCGACTGGGTTCTGTGGACCCTGGGTACCATTACGGGGCTTATCACCGCGACACTTATTCCTTACCGTCTCTTCACCGAGATTGAAGTTCGCCCCGACGCAGCATTCGGTGGCTGGCTCATGCCCATCGTGCCACCCATGGTCTCGGCGTCAACGGGCGCGCTCTTGATCCCGTACGTTGCATCGCAAAGTGGCCGGTCCACACTGCTCTACGGCTGCTACGCAATGTTTGGCATGAGTCTCATCGCCGCCCTCATCATTATCACGCTGATCTGGTCACGTCTCGCGCACTTCGGTTCATCGAACAGCGGCCGGGTACCAACCCTCTGGATTGTTCTTGGCCCCCTGGGTCAGTCAATTACTGCCGCGGGGATACTGGGAGCGCAAGCACACTTAGCCGTCTCCTCACAACTCGCCGTCGGCATGAGCATCTTCGCGATTCTCTTTGGCGTTCCGGTATGGGGCTTCGCCATGCTTTGGGCGGTACTCGCCGCATCGCTCACCATACGAACCATGCGAAAGAAGATGCCCTTCTCGCTCACGTGGTGGAGCTTCACATTCCCCGTTGGCGTCACCGTGACCGGAACCATCCGACTTGCAGTGCAGACGGGACTGCCCGCCTTCCGCTGGGCGAGCGCCATTGGCTACGTGGCCCTGCTCGGCGCTTGGCTAGTCGTTGTCGTACGAACATCGCACGCTACCGGCCGGGGGCTTCTCTTACGTCCACCAGCACCCGGTTCAACGACGCCCGCTGCGAGCAAAGTGAGTCGTAGCCAGTCGTAAAGACACGGCGAGCGACACGATGACGCCAGTGGGGCGGGATTAGTCGTCGATGGCCGGAGTGGACTGGGAATTCTGGGCTCCATCACGGAGGTAGAACTTAGGATTTGCTTCGAACTTGTCCGCACAGCCCGGGTTGCAGAAGAAGTAGTCGACGCCATCGTGAGTCCTCGTCGCCGCTGCAGTCGCCGGGTCGACGGTCATGCCGCACACCGGGTCGATCTGGCGTGACACGTCAGCGGGGTTGGCCACATCACCGTCGCTGGAGTAGTTGTCCATCGTCCCCTCGCCGTGGTCGTGAACACCGGCGCTGACGGCCCTCTTGGCGAACCGGGTCGGTTCAGACTCAAACTTGAACCGGCAGTGGTCGGAACAGAAGTAGACGCGGTGTCCTTGGTGCATCGTCGACGCGGGAGCATTGGCTGTCTCGACTTGCATCCCACAAACGGGATCCAGGGCGTAGCCGCTCCCGCCACCGAGCCGCTCACGGTTGCGATAGGTCCAATAGAGAACGGCGAAAAGGCCGATGAACACGATGTTCAGGTACGTCGTGTAGTTCCACTCGAAGTGTGCGGGGGCGATCTGTGCCGGGCGCGTTGTCGGCACGATACCGGAAACGGTAAAGATCCCCTCCGTGACGAGTCCCGCCAACGCCATCACGCCCCAGAAGACCGCGAGCATCCTTAACGTCAATCCGGTTCCGTAGTAACGGCGATAGATCAGCAGCAGGGGGAAGGTGATCAGGTCGGCGAAGATGAACGACACGACGCCGCCGAAGGAGATCCCGCCGTGCCAGAGCGCGGCCGCGAGCGGCACGTTGCCGATTGAGCACACGAAGCTGATAATCGCGATAAACGGGCCTACGACAACGTTTTCGATACTCGTCCCGAGTCCATGGCCGTGCAGGAAGACCACGTTCCACACGTGCACCGGCACCTCAACCGCGAGGAATCCCGCAATCGTGTAGCCGACGAGGAGCTCTCGTCGAAGCATGGTCAGGTCGGCCATGGTGTAGGTCGCCGCGTTGGCCCAGCCGCCCTTGGAGCGGAGTTTCTCCGACCAGGGTCGACCTTGGAGGACCTCCTCGGCGTCGACCTTGTCGTGCGACCGGTCACCGTCATTCGAGATGGTGTCAAGGCGCTCTCGAGCCCGAACCACCAGGCGACCACGGAGCCACAGGCCGCCGAATGTGGTGAGCAACATGATCATGATCGCACCGCCGACGAATTCGCTCGCGGCGAACTGCCATCCCATGAGAACGATGAGAACGATGCCGAGTTCGAGCACCAGGTTGGTGGAGGCGAACATGAAGACCATGGCGGCCACGAAATCGGCACCCTTTACGAAGAGTGACTTCGCCATTGCCGACGCGGCGTAGGAACAGGACGAGGAAACCATGCCATAGCCCGAAGCTCGAGCGACCGCCTTCGGACCGTGATTACCGAGCTTGCGCTGCATGGAATCTCTGCTCACGAAGGCCTGGACTGCTCCTGAGAGGCTGAAGCCGAGAACCAGTGGCCACAAGGTCTCCCAGAACATGAAGAAGCCTTCTCGCAGACTTCGACCGATTGTGTCCACCCACGATGCGGTGGCGAACATCAAGGTCGTGCTCACGATCTCACGAGACGGGCAATGGCAGTTGACGCCTCCTGAAGCTTCAGGGCTGCCTCTTCACCACCTTCCTTCACGGCGTTGGAGACACAGTGACCTAAATGATCGTCGAGAAGCAGTAACGCGACGGCCTGCAGAGCCCGTGTCGAGGCCGAAATCTGCTCGAGGATGTCGATGCAGTAACGGTCGTCTTCGACCATGCGCTGCAGGCCACGAACCTGACCTTCGATTCGGCGCAGGCGTTTAAGAACTGTTTCTTTGTCATCGCTGTAGCCAGGGGGCATTGGACACTCCTACGTTTCTTTATACCCCCTGGGAGTATATCTTCCGACCTGTACGGATTCGAATCGCCAGCCTTCGGATCCGCAGATGAAGGCGATGACCAGACCCACTTCAACCTGGCCTGGCGTGCAGGGACAGGTCAACTTCTCAATGGCGCAGGGACAAGCCCTTCGCGGTTGCCGCCCCTACGCCCCGAGGACGCGGTAGAGAACGAAGGCCAGCCCTGATCCCACGAGGAACCATCCGAATGTCTTCCGTAATCCGCTACTGGCAACTCGCTGGGCGAGCCGGCCGCCTAAGAAACTGGTCGGAACAGCGCCGAGCGAGAATGCCCCAGCCACGGTCCAGTTGATGTGGCCGAGCGCAGCGCGGACTACAAGAATTGGAATGCTTAGTACGGCGATGGCTAGAAGGCTCGTTCCGGCTGCATCGCGCATGTCGAGGCCGAAAAGGCGCAAGTACATCGGGACCAGAAGGAAGCCTCCGCCGTTGGCGAGGAGCCCGAGAAGAGCCCAACGCCGGCCGAGCCAGTGACCAGGAGAATGCGGTTCTTGCGCCGCATCGTCCCCGAAGCCTGCAGCGTTTCGGCAATGGGCCTGAGGACACGAACGCCAACAATCGTGAGCACGAACCCCGAGGCGATCAGCAGCTTCGAGCCGCCGATCGGCGGGGAGAGCAGCGCGCCGGCAATCGTTGCGGGCGTGGCGCCGAGCATGGTCCAACCGGCGGCGCGAGGTGGCGCCTCCCCCTTCTCGCAAGTAACTGATGGCAGCGACGAGAGCAGATGGAATCGTGGCGGAAAGTGGAGTTGCTACTGCCAATAATCCCGGAAGACCGAGTACCGCAAGTAGCGGCGTGGCGATCGAAGAGCCCCGACGCCGAACAGACCGATCAGCAAGCCAATCACTGCGCCGGCGACGACGAAGACCGGCCAAGACGCCATTGAAGGGATGCTAACCAAACTCGAGCGGCATCATCAACGTCGGTCGAGATCCAAGTAACGGCGGCAGATCAGCAAGGGGGGCGTGACACCTGGCGCGTGCATATGATGATCAGCATGGGAGTGCTGGACGATCTTCACCTACCGTTGGCCACCTCGCTACTGCAGGCGACACCGCAACGCGACCGGCGCAACGTTGGTCTCCTCGGGATCAGTACGCACGCGACATCGGTGGCGCCGAGCTCACCGCTCAGTACGCCAGCGGCGATTCGCACTGTATTGGCGCGCTACTCGACCTGGTCCTGCAGTGACCAGGTCGATCTTGGTGACACGTTGAGCATCGTCGACTACGGCGATGTCGAGGACCCTGATGGCGAGGATGGTTCACAGCGCATTATGAGAGCCGTGGCTCACTTCGACCGCGACCTCGCACTTCGGATCATCCTCGGTGGTGACAACGCTGTGACGTGGCATGCTCTGCGGGCCATCGGTGGTGGGGAGTTGTCGAGTTACGGCCTGGTAACGCTCGATGCGCACTACGATCTGCGCGACGGCCAGACCAACTGTTCGCAGGTTCGCCAACTCCTCGAGGCCGGGGTGGATGGAAATCGCATCGTGCAGGTAGGTCTGGCTGACTTCTCAAACTCGGAGTACTACGCCCGTCGTGCGCATGAAGCCGGCATCACGGTGATCACTCGTGATGCACTACGCCGCCAGCCAATCGAGGACGCGGCGGCGCGCGCCATGGAGATCGCCGGGGACGGGGGGCGTCGGGTCTACGTGGCTATTGATATGAACGCCGCTGACCTCTCGGTGGCGCCGGGGTGTCACGCGGCCGCGCCCGGTGGTCTCAGCGCCGACGAGATGCGACGTTTTGTTAGCGCCATCACGTCTGATCCCAGAGTGGGCGCCATTGACATTACCGAGATTGACGTGGATCGTGACAGCCACGATCAGCGCACGGTCCGCCTGGCGGCGTTACTGGTACTTGAAGCGCTCGCGGGACTGCAGAGGAGATAGTCATGACAGTTGGTGCTGGCCCCCGATCCTCAGAAGCGAGACAGGCCCACGGGCATTGCTCGGACTCTCATAAGTTCTTTGTCGAACGCTTGGATCGGTCCGTGCACCTACGAAGGTGAATCGCTGCCCTCGGCAATGGCGCGGCCAATCGCTTTGCGCACAGGTAAGTGATGACAGCAGCAGTCAGGGTCGCCGCACACGTCGATGCGAAGCCCCGATCGACAACGCACTCGCATCCAGCGCAGCCCATTTGCATGACGCAAGTCTACGAGGGGCTTCGCTGATTGGGATGTGACTGAGATCGCGAAGCGTCGCCACGAACGCTTCCACCGGGCCTGTTGCAGTGCCAGGGGTACGCACGCTTACCCCGCGCCACCGATTATTGGAAGTTAGGTAGAGCGAGTAGAGGCGGACAGATCGGGCACGACTCGGATGCGAAGTTTGAGAACAACAACGATCAAATTGACCGCAAGACATGACTCGACGTGTCCCTTCGGCGGTGAAGTAGGTGTTGACTTATGAGCACCAACGACGTTGTCTCGCCCAAGGCAAACCGTTACGCCGACCCGTATGGGGATGACCTCTACACCGAGCCTTTCGGCGACGTCGACACGCTTGGCAATCTCGGACCACTGGGACCGATGGCCGGAGTATGGGAAGGATTGAAGGGGTTCGATCAGCACCCTCAAGTCGAGGGCTAGAAAGTAACGTGTTCGTCGAGCGCTACGAGTTGCAGCCGATCGACCGTCAAACCAACGGTCCGCAGCTCTTCTACGGACTCCGCTATCACACGCACATCGTCAAGCCGGGCGAGATTGAAACGTTCCACGATCAGGTTGGCTACTGGCTTTGGGAGCCGGCTGCCAACTCGGTCACCTTCTCATTGACCATCCCTCGCGGGCAGGTACTGCTCGCTTCGGGACACGCTGGACCCATCGACACCGAGTTCGAGGTGCGAGCCGTCATCGGTTCCTCGGTCTATGGGATTCTTTCTAACTCATTCTTGGACCGGGCGTTCAAAACGGTTAGCTTTCGAATGAACGTGTCAATGAATAGGGACGGGACATGGTCCTATGAGGAGGAAACCAAACTCATAATTCCTGGCTCCGACCAGCCTTCTCTTCACTTGGATCGCAATACACTCTCTCGGATTGGCCCACCGATGCCGAATCCGATGGCTCTACCAACGACCTGAGACTTGAGGTACGGAGTCGGGCACCCGTGGAGCAGAGGCATGCCCCCTTGCGTGGCCATGGTCCGGATTCGCCAAGATTCTGTTCAAGAAGATAGGGATCTCGTGTATCGCCTGAGCGCTGGGCATGGGCCACGGCTGGTCGTGCGAGAGTCCGATCTCTGAAGTTCCTAGTTGCCAGCGATTTCCGGCGGCACTTACTCGGCGGGACTCTGATACGAACCAGCACCTTCTCGGTCTCGGTTCGACAATCTACAAACCTCCTCCGACCCTGTCTGACGAGTTCTGATCAACTAGACGCGCCTGGCAATTTGCCAAGTCTCATGGTGGTGTGAATTTGACCGTTACGTCGATTTGCGACAGTGGGAGACAGCGAAGGGCGGCAAATTGTGGCAAATTGTGTCAAAGCAACAACTCAACGTTTACTTGGGTCACGTAGGAGTTAAATGCAACGCTTTCAAGGTGGCGGCACGGGGAACGAATCTCGTTGGGGTGTCAAGCCGCTTTCACACGCCGCCAACTCAGTCATTCCCTTGGCGCCGGTCCAAGACACATTCTCCAATTGCGCGACGGCAGATAGCGACACCCCCGTGCCGGTTGAGTATGCCGTGCCCGACACCACATTGGAGAGCCCACGATGGGGGGCTACGAGGTGAAGATTCTTGACTTTCCGCATGGGCATCGACTTCATGTGCGAACATTCCACAGGCTCACCGTCGGGGGAATGAGCGAACTGCTTGCCGTCGATCAGCGGGACATGCCGGTTGACGAATTCGATGAATTCGCCGCTTGTGTTCGAGGCGATGGCGAGCGGAAGGCCAGCGCCGCTGAGGGCACCGCCGCGCCGACGGTCGTCCCCGCTGTTCTTGAGTCGAACACGTCCGAGCCGGCACTACGACTCAGATGATTGGTCCACTGATCTCGCCCGAGTCGCTCCTCGCCCGACTCGATGATCCTGAAATCGTGGTCCTGGAAGTGTCCTTTTACGAACCTGAGAAGGCTGCCTACTTCACGGGCCACATCCCCGGTGCTCGTTACGTCCACTGGAAGGACCTGCTCTGGCACGAGCTCAACCGAGAGTTTCCTACCTCGGAGGTGATGGCTGAGCGGCTGGGTTCGCTGGGCGTGGGTGAAGACACGATGCTGGTCTTGGTGGGTGATCCGGTGCAGTTCGCCACCTACGCGTACTGGGTGTTGGCCATGACTGGGTTTGAGGCACAGTCCACCGTTCTCGATGGAGGCCGTGTCACGTGGGCGAACCACGGGAAGTCGATGACCACTGATCTGCCGGTCGTCGAACCTCGCTCAGTTGCGCCCGGACCGGTCGATGCATCATGCCGGATCGGGCGTGACGACGTACTGGCCGGTCTCAATAATCCAAGTCTGGTGCTCATCGATCTGCGCTCTGGCGAAGAGTACTCCGGCGAGCGGGTGGCACCGCTCAGCGCGCCTTTCGACCACGGCGCCGAACGACGCGGCCACATTCCGGGCGCCCGCAACCTACCGATCGAGCGGCTCCTGAAGGATGACGGAACGTTCAAGGCGCCCGACGACTTGTGGGCGGAGTTCGCCGCGATCGGCATGGCAAACGGGCAGGAGGTGGTGACCTCCTGCCGGCTGGGTCACCGCGCTTCTCTCGGTTGGTTCGTGCTCACCCGCCTGCTCGGGAGGGACCATGTGCGGGTCTACGACGGCTCATGGACCGAGTGGGGCTCGATAGTAGGATTCCCGGTTGAACGCTGAGAAGCTGGTAGTTTGCCGCGGACTCGGCATGCCGGCGCGGGTCAGTGCCTTGGGCCGCTGACGGCCGTCAGGTACCGAAGTCATCGGGCATCCGAACGGCGACCACCTCACCACGCACGGTCAACACGCCATCAGCCAACACGGTTGAAGCGATCGTCACCTTACGCCCGCGGATCTCTTCCACCCGCCCGCGAATCACTAGTTCCGGGCCGAGCGGCGTCGGCATAAGATAGCGAACCTGCAACGACCCCGTGACGAAGCGAAACGACGGGAAGCTGTCCATCTCGCGCCTCTCGTCGCGGTACATCGCGGCGGCGGCGGTGCCCGTACTGTGGCAATCGATCAGCGAGGCCAACAGCCCGCCGTAGACAAGGCCCGGAACCGCCGTGTGAAAGGGCTGGGGCAAGAAGCGAGTCACACTCTCGTCGCCGTCCCAGAACGTTCTGATTCCGTAGCCATGTTCGTTCAGGTTGCCGCAGCCGTAGCAGTGCGAGAGATGTTCCGGGTAATAGTCCTGAAAGGCTTTCATGCATCGTCACCCATCGAATTGAATTCACGCGCATGGTACTCGACGTTGGAGAAGTGATTTCGCGCTCCAGGATCTCTTCTCCGTTGGCGGAGGCCCGCATGAGGGGTGGTTCATCGAGTGGGCGTGGGCCAGGTGTCGGCACTTCAACGCCATACCGGTCGCCGTACGACCAACCGGCATCGCGTTCCGCGAGGCGCAACAACTCTGCCCGCCTTCGTAGGCCGCCAATAGCCTGGCGGGTCGGAGTCGTGCGACTAGCTGTGACCATGCCCGACTCCAGGTGACGCCGGAGATCAGTATTTTGGCGAACCGAAGTCGGGTGGTCCGCTCTCGCGGCGTTTGGGTTCGCAGTGACGTCCCACGCATCGCCGAGACGAGTGGATCTCGCCACGACGGATCCGAGGAGTTCGGCGTACTTGATTGTGAATGAAGGGTTCGCGCGCGGTCTCGTTGCCGCTAACTTCACCGCGGGGTAGACGTTTCTTCATTGACGTCACAGTCGCGGACAGAGGCGGCCTCGCCACGAGGCCACCACGGGTGGCCGGGCCGTCGTACCCACGCCAGTGACGCCGCGGTGCTGGCGCTACGAGTCCCACCCCAGGGGCGCCTCGCCTACGGGAACGGCCCCGGGCACACTCTCCGGCTGCCCCACCGATTGCGGAGTTCGCACGACGAGCAGCGCTATCAAGAAGGCGATCAGCGAGCTCAGCGCGCCCACTCGCAGGGCCGCTTGGAAACCTTGCACTGTGGCGGCGAGTTGTGCCTTTACCAACATCGACGACGTCGCGTGGGTGGACGTGGCGAGTTGGTGATTTCGCACGGTTGCCGCAACGGTCACCAGGACTGCCAGTCCGAGGGAGCCGCCTATCTGCTGGCTCGTGTTTAACAACGACGAAGCGAGGCCCTGCTCGTGGTTGCGCACCGACGACACGGCGTTCAACGTGAGGGGGACAATGGAGAGCCCCATGCCCAAGCCAAAGGTGGCGAGCGGTCCGAGGACGTGCCAATACGACGAGGTTGGAGTCAGAAACGATGCCCAAAGGATGCCCACCGCCACCATCAGCGGCCCGGTCGTCAGAAAGACCCGTACTCCGAACCTCCTAATCCTGTGAGACAGGAAGATGCTGGTTGAGGCGACCATCACCGGGACCGGGAGATACGAGACACCGGCTTGCAGCGAACTGTAGTGCATCTCCTCTTGCAGGAACTGAGTCAAGAAGAACAACAGTGACAGCATCGACGCACCGATCAACATCATGATGGCGTAGCCACCGGCACGGTTTCGGTGGCGCAAGAAGCTCAGCGGAATCAGGGGTTGGGACACGCGCTGCTCAATGAGCGCGAACACCGCCAGCAACAACGCCGCGGCACCAAAGGACAAGAGTGTCGTGGTAGCCGTCCACCCCGCCGTCGGCGCGTGGACGAGTCCGTAGACCAAAAAGGCCACGCCGCTCGAGGCGGTTATGGCACCGGGGATATCAAGGCGTCCACCGTGACCGTCGACCTTCGGTAGCACGAAGGGCGTCGCGGTCATTACCAGGAGTCCGATCGGGACGTTGACGAAGAAGACCCATCGCCACGACGCCCACTCGACGAGGGCACCACCCAAGATGAGGCCCAGGGCGCCGCCGGCCGCCGTCATGCTGGCGTAGACGGCCATTGCCCGGTTTCTGGCCGAACCCTCGGGGAATGTGACGGCAATCAGCGCGAGGGCCGTGGGTGACGCGATGGCGGCGCCAACGCCTTGAACGGCACGAGCCGTCACTAGCAACAACTGGGTCGTGGCGAGACCACCCGCGAGCGAGGCCAGCGCGAACAGCGTGATGCCGACGAAGAACATTCGACGTCGGCCCAGGATGTCACCCGCTCGCCCCCCCAGTAAGAGCAAACCACCAAAGACCAGCACGTAGGCATCGATGACCCACGTCAGATTCGTCGTCGAGAAATGCAGGCTGTGCTGAATCGACGGTAGGGCCACGTTGGTGATTGTCAAGTCGAGCATGACCATCAACTGAGCGGCCGCAATGACGGCGAGAGCGAGGTCGCGACGCTCGCGCGTTGAACGGTCCGTGCTGGTGAGGGGGTTCACCGTCCGACTCCATCCTCTCGATTATTCTTTACGGCCCACAGCAGCATCGAAACATCCGGTGCCTCGCCGTCGTCGGAAGTGGTCTCGCGACGCTCCAGCGTTACAATTGAGAACCCGTCGAAGCGGTCACGAAAGAGTGACTCCTCGAAGAGGCGCTCGCGCGAGGGCGGACCGGATCGCCCGAGCGCGTCGACGTGGTGACCGATGATGTAAAGGTGGCCGCCCGTCGCCACGGCCGCGCCGGCGCGATCGAAGACGACGTCCCGCAGTTCGGGAGCGGGGTGGATATTGGCGATGACTACGAGGTCGTAGTACCCGGGAGCCGGTTGGTAGGAGGCGAGGTTCACCTGCTCGGTGGTGAACCGCAGACCCTCGCGAGCGGCTTGGTCGGTGGCCATCTGGAGCCCAACTTTCGATGCGTCAACTCCCGTCACCTCCCAACCCTGGCGGGCCAGCCACAGGCTGTTTCGCCCGGTTCCGCAGCCGAGGTCCAACGCCCGACCCGGAGTCAACGGGGCCACTTTCTCGACCAGACTCACGTCCGGTACGCGTGACCATCCCAGCGACGCGTAGCGCTGATCCCACGTCGCTCCCGGCCCTTGATCCGTCCGATTCTCCTTCGCAGCACCTCTTTTCATCTCGGTTAAGCCAGGCTAAGAAAGAGTTTCTGCAATTTCTGAGTTATTTCGTCACTGTTGATTTCTGGGTCAATGATGCATTCCTTGAGGCTGGCCGAAATGAGCGTGAAGGCCGCTGTGTTCACCGCTTTACCAACAGCCGCCATCTGCGTGACAATGTCCTCGCACGAACGTCCTTCTTCGAGCATCCGCACTATGGCACCCATCTGGCCGTGAGCGCGCTTAATCCGTTTGGTTATTGCCGCCAACTGCTCCTCGTCTCGTAGGACGTGTGAGGTCTTCTTCGTAGTCATTCCCTCTCCTTCATTGAGGCGCCGGTTGCTTCATGTTAGGTATCTCCCAGGGCACGGGGACTCATCCGTGTGCGAAGTTGACTTTTGGCAGGAGTCTGTCGAGCCAGGTGGGCAACCACCATGCGGCACGACCAGTCAGGCGCAGGAGCACCGGTACGAGCACCAATCGCACCAGGAATGCGTCGAGGAACACCGCCACACCAAGGATGATTCCCATTTCCTTCGGGGGAAGGGGACCCGAGAGCGCAAAGGTGAAGAACACCGCAATCATCACGGCCGCCGCCGAGAAGATGACTCGACCGGAATGGGCAATCCCATTGACCATGGCGTCCTTCGGGTCACCACTGAGTTCGTAGTGCTCTTTCGCACTCGAGAGAAGAAAGACCGTGTAGTCCATGGAGATGGCGAAGATCATGGCAAAGAAGAATACCGGACCCCACGCGTCAAGGAACCCTTGGGGCACGAAGCCGAGGAGTGCATGACCATCGCCATTTTGAAAGACGAGACGAGCAACGCCAAACGCACCTCCGGTCGCGAGCAGGCTGGTGAGGACGCCGATCGCGGCAATGAGCAGCGCACGGAGTGCGATGACGAGCAGTAGGAAGCCGAGCAACAGCACGAGACCAATCACGACGGGGGTCTTGGACGACAGCGCCGCCTGGAGGTCGTAGTTCTCCGCCGGCGCACCTCCCACGAGGCTCCCCTTGGGCAGCTCGAGGCGCAGACGTTGGATGGTCGTGCCGAGCACCGGACTCGACGGGTCAACGTTGGGGATGGCCCCCATCATTGCAAGGTTCGAACCATCCTTTGAGTACTGCACTGGCGTGACACCCGCCAGACCCTTGTCGTGGTTCAAGACAGTCTGTGCGGCGGTCACTTCGCTCGCGCGCACAATCACCTGAAGTTGGCCGGGTGCGCCGGCGCCGAAGGCCTTCTGCACTTCTTCGTAGCCGATTCGTGACGATGCCGAAGGTGGGACGACTTTGATCGATGGCATCGCAGTCTTGAGTCCAAGGACCGGGATGGCCAGAGCGATGAGGGCGATCAATACGGCCGCGCCGAAGATCAGCGGGCGCCGCCACAAGAGTTCACCCCATTTGGCGAAGCGCTTTGAACGGTGCTCGCCAGCGTGCACCCATGGCAGGGACCACGAGTCAACTCGGTCACCCAGGTGCCCTAATACCGCGGGCAGCAAGGTGAGCGACGCCGCCAGCACGAACGCCACGGCCAGCATGATGCCACCAGCCATTGACCGGAACGCTGGTGAAGGGACAACCATGACGCTGGAGAGCGAAATAAGAACGGTAACGCCTGAGAAGAGCACGGCCTTACCGGCTGAGTCCATGGTCTCGGACACCGAATGCCTGACGTCTCGGTTTCGACCGAAGTGCGCACCGCGAAAACGCACCACTATGAACAGCGCGTAGTCGATGCCCAAAGCCAAGGCGAACATCAAGGCGAAGTTCATGGCCCAAATTGAGATGGGGGTGATCTTCGTCAACAGATCCAACATTCCCGCGGCGCTCAACAGGCCCGCCATGGTGAGCAACAGGGGAAGGCCCGCCGCGACCAGCGAACCAAAAGCGAGCACCAGGATCGCCAACGTCACTGGCCAGGAGAACATCTCGGACCTCATCATGGCCGTGCGGTTCGCCGTGTTGAAGTCTGACCAGAGCACCGACGCGCCGGTCGCAGTCACGGTGATTCCCTTGGAGCCCAGGGCAGCCAGAGGCGCCTTCAGCGCATCGGCCGCGCGAACCATCGTGTTGGGGTCAGCGCCAGCCCCGCCGAGCACGATGGCAGTCTTGTCATTACGGCTGATGGAAATGCCCGGTACCGGAGTCACAACCTCACTGATGTCTGAATCCTCCTTCAGCATCTTCTCAACGTTGTGAATTGTGGAAACTGCGGCAGGGCTCGTGAGCGAGGAACTCGACTGGATCACCACTTCGATTGCCGAACTGGCCTGGCCACCAAAGTCCTTTTGAGCCAACTGCCTCACCGCCACGGACTGCGATCCGTCGGCCTGCCAGCCGGCACCGCTCAATGCTTTTTCAACATTGGGGGCAAAAATACCTAACACCACAACGATGAGAAGCCAGGTGAGAAAGACGCGACGCTTGTGCGCGACGGACCAGGCGCCAAGCCTGCCGAGTATCCCGGGCGTTGGCTCAGGATCATTGATGAGGTCGTTGTTGGGCGTGAGCAGAGGTGCTTTGGCAAAGGTCATCCGTGCAGTCTATATACCCCGGAGGGTATTCATGCACCGAGGCAAACCCGATTCACACCACTTGTGCCGTGCGACACCAACCGACAGTAGAGAGGGAAGGTAGTCAAGGAGTTTGACTGAACATTAACGAATAACAGGAGTTTGGTGCCCTGCTCCTGGCGTCTCCAAGTCGCGGTTGGCGGCCCGGGCACTGAAAATCGAACCCGGGATCTCAAGTTAGAGCCCTGCTAGCGACGCTCAATGGGCCTGGAAGGACGTTTCCAATACTACGTTCCTCGACCTGGTCTCACCGTATGCACACGGACACGTACCTCAGCGAAGACGGTGCCTGAGTAGTGCTGGGCGGTCAAGGAACATGGAGTAGAGGTTTCTCCCCCACTTCTTTTGCCGAGCCAACGAGACGTTCTGCCCGCTCTCGATATCGAAAGGGACTCGTGGCCAACCTTTTCCTTAGCTGCGGCGCGGAGGAACTACGTGCGCAGACCAAGAGTTCGGCCAGTGCCGCGGTCTTTGGCACATCGCGCGCCAGTAAGCGCGGCCACGCTACATCGCGATGGTCCAGTCCGTCTTCTGCAACGCGGTAGCAAATCCCGCCCCGACCATCCCTTGACCATATGGGACGTGACTCGCACGCCTGGGGGAGTGCCCCCAGAAGAGGTCTTGGTGTGTTCGAACTTGTGCAACGCCGCCCTACTCGCCGTACATGCTCAGTTCCGTCTCGAAGTCCGAAGGACCCGACTCAATGGTGGTAGTCGTGGTCGTACTTGCCCCCTCAGTATTTGTTGGCAACCATTAACTCTTGCGCGGGAAATCGCGTAAGAATTGATGGGCCATCGTCGGTGACAACGACTTCTTCTTCGATACGGGCCGCGGAGACGCCATCCGAAGCGGGGCAATATGTCTCGAGAGCAAAGACCATGCCGGTCTTCAGTTCAATCGGGTTGGTGAGACTGTTAAGGCGACTGATCACCGGACGCTCGTGCAGTCCGAGGCCGAGGCCATGGCCGAACTGCAGACCGAAGGCCGCCATCTCGCTGGCGAATCCGAAGTCAGTTGCGGCGGGCCAGGCTTTGGCGATCACGTCGGTGCCAGTACCGGGACTGACCAGATCGATGGCCTTATCCATCCACTCGCGTGCCTGGGTGTAGGCGTCGCGCTGTGGAGCGGTCGAACTGCCGACGGCCAGGGTCCGGTAGTAGCACGTTCGGTAACCATTGAACGAATGGATGATGTCAAAGAATGCCTGGTCACCGGGACGGATAATTCGGTCGGTGAAGTTGTGCGGGTGCGGGTTGCACCGCTCACCCGAGATTGCGTTAATTGCCTCGACCTGGTCGGAACCCATCTCGTAGAGTCGCTTGTTGGCGAGGGCGACGATCTCGTTCTCACGAACACCGGGCTTGAGGGCTTCAAAGATGTCCTGATAGACACCGTCGACCATTGCCGCGGCCTGTGAGAGCAGCATGATTTCGTCCGGCGACTTTATCTGGCGCGCGTCGAGCATCGTCTGCTGGGCGTCTCGAACTTCCACACCCTGCGACTGCATCTCGAAGAGGAACGGCAGCTCGACGATATCGATGCCAATTGGCTGGCCGAGTACACCGTGCTCTGCGAGTATTCCGACGATCTCTTTCACTGCTGACTCGAAGAGGCCGGCCTGTGGAGCAATCGCTCCACGCAGACCCAGCATGCCCGCACGAGAGTTTTCGGGTTCGAGCCAGGGTGAAAAGAGTTGGTGGTGAATAACGGCGGAACCGAAGTCCCAGACAATTGGATCATGGTCACGTGTCAAGAGACAGTATCGCGTCATCTTGTCACCGAGCGCACCGCCCACCCACGTGCCGGTGACGTAGCGAATGTTGTAGAAGTCAAAGAGCAGCAGGGCCCCGAACTCACTCGCTTCGAGGGCCTCTTGGGCACGGGCGAATCGGTAACTCCGCAGACGATCAAAATCGACACGGGTTTCGAAATCCACCCCCATGTGCCCGGGGGTCATAATCGTTGGGCCGAATCCTTCTCTCATTTCCTACCTCCGCTCAGTGCGTCGTCCACCGTTATATTTTCAACATACATCTGGGGTCCAGCGCCACGGGCCTGTTCGAGCAGCAGCACCGAAAAATCTCCGTCGGCGTATTCCGCCCCGATAGCCGTTGACAACAATTTCGGTGCACAGCGCCGAGACCGGCGTGGAGACGTTCAACCTCTTTGGAGTGACCATGCTTAGGTCGATCTCACTGCGCGGCAGCGTCGGAGTAGAGGTCGGCGTGAAGTCGAGGTCCGCAAGGGCCGGCGTCTTGTAACGCGAGAGTGCCGAAGTCAGGTTCCCGCGCTATACGGTCTTGCGCGTGGCCGAGCGAATTGTCAGAGTCGGGCGACCCTTCACTCTTCGCATCCAGCGAAACTTCCCCGGAGAGCGCGAGCTCGTGGCCGCCCTTGGTCGATTGCGGATCATCGCACCCGGGCGAGCACCAAGCCACGCTGCTGAACGCGCCACCGACCTGGACGGCAACGTCACTCAACAGGTCGACACCGGCCCTGGGCCGATTATTGACCGTTCCGCGGTTTCCGGAGCGCAGTTCAAGCAACAGAAGCACTTTGATGAAGCAACGATGGAGAGGAACGGCGCTCGTCGGAGGTTCATTGCAAAGTCCTGGCTAGAACGTCCGGCAAGCTCGGTGACGGGCTCCAACTTCGACCTTGATTGGCGCCTTAGGAGGTGCGACGATCCAGCCAAGCCTCAACGGCGGCCCGACATTGGAGGCACGTTAGGTCGTCGCGCAACGACCGGCCCCCCACAACGGTCGCTGGGTATGACGTCCCGATTCGACTGCTCGGAATTTCCGTGGAGGCGTCGACGTTAGCCACCACGGCGTAGAGCTGCTGGTTCGATGTAGAGCTGTCGATGTCCCAACCCGTTTTGTTGAGCCCAGTGATACTCGCCTTGACGGCACCAGTGAGGTGGAATTCGCGACGAAGAATCTCCTGGGCAGTGGTGCGTTTGGACAACGATCCGTCGAACCGTCCGCCGGCGAGATCTCGGGTCACTCTGGCGACGCCGGGACGATAAGTGGGTTGAGGCAGGATGAGTAAGTCGCGGTACTCGACGACCACCAGAAGCGAGTTGGACTTCTCAATGCGCCAGTATTCGAACTCTCGCCCCTCGTTGTCACGGAGACGCTCGGCCACGAGGATGATCCACTGGGAGCGAATCTCCACGATTTGGGAAAGCGTCTGCCACTGGTCGCCAATGGAAGATGAGGTCACGTCAGCGCCACTCGAATAGTCGAATGCTTGTGCCAGCTACGGCGTGACTTTGGTACTCCGTTGACCAATGGCTGAAGGCAACCCGAATTCGGGGCGGCAACGGTCGTCGTATCGCAAGGCAGATCTCGCCTTGATACGGGCTTTGATGGGAAATGCCCGTCATATAGCTCCACCCATGGCTAACCTCATCGGATTCGTCGGCATTGACCGCTATGTCATTATACCCCTAAGGGTATATGCTCTGATGTTGAGGCTTCGCGTCGTTCCAACGAGGTCTGGATTAGCGTTCCGCCAGAGATCATCAAACCGGAGTGAATATGAAATTCGCCAAATTCCTGTCATCGAGTCCCGGTCGGCTTTGGTGCGCCGCGGTGGGCATCGCCCTGGTGGTCGTAGGAATCATCGGCGCAGGCATTGTGACAGTCATCGGTTTGGTGCGACTGGTCGCCAATATGGTGGACGTGGGTGCGTTCGCACCGTTGATGGGCCCGTCCCGCAAGAGTTGGGCGATCGGAGAATCGTGACATTCGTCAGTGGATTCACAGGGACTATTTGTAATGGGGAGTTGCCCGAGCGTCGGCTGCGCCGGCGCGGGCTATTCACTAAGAGTCGCGACCTGAGGACACCCGGGCCGAGCAACGACGCAGTGTCGTGTAATGCAAAAGGGAGGTATTCATGGCTCGTGTAGTGATTCTCGGCGCCGGTATTTCCGGTCATACTGCGGCCCTTCATCTTCAGCGCCAGTTGAAGCGACAGCACGAGATCGTCGTGGTGTCGCCCAACTCCAACTGGAACTGGATACCTTCGAATATCTGGGTCGGCGTGGGGAAGATGACCAAGGACCAAGTGACGTTTCCTCTCGCCTCGATCTACAAGCGCAAGCATATCGAGTTTCGCCAGGCTAAGGCCGTGGCCATCCACCCCGAGGGTGATTCGTCTGATGGAAAGGGATTCGTTGACATCGTCTACACCGAGCCCAGTCGGGCCGGCGAGCAAGAGCAGCTCCAGTACGACTACCTCATCGTGGCGACCGGACCAAAACTGAACTTCCAGGCGACGCCAGGTCTCGGTCCCGAGGGCAACTCGTGGTCGGTCTGCACCGCTGGTCACGCCGAGCAGTCAGCGGCCGCACTCGAGAAGATAATCGAGGCGCTCAAACGGGGCGAACGCAAGACGCTGGTAATCGGTGTCGGCCACGGCACCTGCACGTGCGAGGGAGCGGCCTTCGAGTACACCTTCAACGTCGAGCACGAACTCAGAGAGTGCGGCGTGCGCGACCTCGCCGAAGTGGTCTACCTCTCGAACGAGTACGACCTCGGGGACCTAGGCGTGGGCGGGATGACCTTCGCGCAGAACGGCTTCGAGACGAGCAGCAAGATGTGGACGGAGTCGCTGTTTCGCGAACGCGGCGTGCGGGCTATTCTGCGCGCCCACGTGGAGAAGGTGGATCCGGGCGTCATCTACTACGAAGAGCTCGACGGATCCAAGCACACCCTGGCCTTCGACTTCGCCATGCTCCTGCCTCCCTTCCGCGGTGTCGATATGAAGGCCTACGCGAAAGACGGCGCGGACATCACGGACGTCCTGTTCGCCCCGAACGGGTTCTTGAGAGTGGACGCCGACTACGAGGCCAAGCCCTACGACCAGTGGAGTCCCGAGGACTGGCCGAAGACCTACCAGTGCCCCTTGTACGCCAACGTCTTCGGTGTCGGCATCGCCTTCGCGCCGCCGCACGCCATCTCCGAGCCGAGGAAGAGCCCGAACGGCACCGTCATCTCGCCCGCGCCGCCGCGCACCGGGATGCCGTCGGGCGTCATGGGTCGGATCGTGGCGCAGTCCATCGCGGGGCGCATTCGTCACGGTGACCAGGCACCGCTTCGCACGGCCTCCATGGCCAAGATGGGCGCCGCGTGTATCGCCTCCGCGGGTACCGGACTGCGCAAGGGGTCGGCGGCGGCGATAACCATGTACCCGATCATCCCGGACCGGCAGCGCTTCCCGGGATCCGGTCGGGATCTGAAGCAGACCTCGGGCGAGATTGGGCTCAGCGGGCACTGGACGAAGCTGCTGTTGCATTACTTGTTCATCTACAAGGCGAAGGCCCGTTTCGGCTGGTTCCTGATTCCCGAGTGATGCGGTGACACCCTCGTCAAGAGTGAGAAAGTGTGAATCAATTGAGTGACGCAGAGCGCAGTATTGCCGAGGCACCCCTACCGACGGCGAGAACGTTGCGAGCCCGCAGGAGCCCGCCGTACCAGGTGATGCGATTCGCGGCATTCAACTATCGGATGCTGAAGATGGTGACGAGAGCTCACCGCTAGTGGCCCGGGTGAAGACCGACCAGCCATCATGACCTGTAGAGAGCTTGCAGATAGCGAATCTGAATTCGGACGTCTCACGCGCTTGGACGCTCCATCACGGCGAGCAAGGCGAAGGTCAAGCCATGGTTGCGCATGCGCTATCGAGCCGTTCAGCCATTCTTCGCGTGGACCAGCCCACCTTGGTCCGACCATCGGTCAGGCTGCTGTACCCCGGTCTCGCAGGTTCTAACGTGTCCACTTTGGTTGCGCAGACTTCCACTTCGACACCGCCAGCTGCGCGTTGGGCCGTCGTGACCACGTTCTTGCTGAGCCTGACAGGTTTGGGACTGTCGACATATATGACCATTGCCCATTTCACGATGCCGACCATCTTGGCTTGTTCGGGAACCGGCGAACTTAGCTGCACGAAGGTTACGACGTCACCGGAGTCCTATGCACTTGGAATCCCTGTCGTGATACTGGGTCTTGGGTACTTCACCGTTATGAGCATTTTGAATTCGCCACTGGTGTGGAGACGCCCCGAGCGATGGCTCGCCATTTTTCGCCTCACGCTTTCCGTAGTCGGCATGATCTTCGTTCTTTGGCTCGTGGCTGCCGAAATTCTGATCATTGGTCACGTTTGTCTATGGTGCACCGGCGTGCATCTCGACACCCTTGCTCTGCTCATCATTCTGACGAGGGTCACCCCAGCCCAGTTGGGTTGGCTTCAGTCGTTCGACTGACGCAGGGGTCTCCTGGGACTGCGTCTGGGGAGCGAGGGAACCTCAAGGTTGGGCCTCACGTGGCGGACTAGCGTGATCGGTGAATTCATTCCATTATACCCCCTGGGGTATCTGCTATAATGGGGACTCTTTCAGAGTATGTCCTTCTGAGTTCATAGTCGAGGTGCAATATGGATGACAGTCACGGGGAATATAGGCAAGACGGACTTCCCAAGGCGGTCTCGGTTCTCGCCGTGTGCGCGCATCCAGACGACGAGAGCTTCGGGCTTGGCGCGACGTTGGCCACTTTCGCCGACTTGGGATCATCGACGGCAGTGCTTTGCTTTACTCTCGGCGAAGCTTCAACGCTTGGCGCGGACACTCCCGAGCTCGGTCGCGTCCGCGCTGGAGAACTCGCTGACGCCGCCGTCGAACTTGGCGTCGATCAAGTCGAACTGCTCGACTTTCCCGACGGTGGTTTGAGCGATCAGCCACTTGGTCTGCTGGCCAGACACATCCAGCGAGTGGGCGAACGCGTACGGGCAGATCTCCTCCTGGTTTTTGATGAGGGCGGCATCACCGGACACGCTGATCATTGCCGGGCGACCAACGCCGCGTTGGCGATTGGCAAGGAGATCGACTTGCCGGTGCTGGCGTGGGCCTTGCCCGAATTCGTCGCCGATACGCTACGTGGCGAGTTCGGCGCGCCGTTCATCGGTCGGTCGGTTGAGGAAGTGGATTTCCTGATTCCTGTTGATCGGGGACGCCAGAAGAAAGCCATTGCCCGACACGCGAGCCAGGCGACTGACAATCCGGTTTTGCGGCGGCGGCTTCAACTTCAGGGTGATCAGGAGGCGTTCCGATGGCTCTCATCGCCCCAAAGGTAGCCCTACCATTTCCTCGATCAAGGTCGGTAGGATCCAATCGAGCACTTGTAGGCACCGAGCATGGAGATTGTGCACAATGCCTATCGAGAAGGCCGAAGTGGCTTCCGTGAAACTTCCCCTTGCACTTGTTGGCGACGGGGCTCTGGTGCCCTGCATTGACGGTGTTGAGCGTCCTTATGCGGGGCTGGATGCCGCAGCGTCCACCGGAGTCCTTCCTTCGGTGATGACTCGCGTTCAGGATTTCCTGCCGTTGTATTCGAGCGTTCACCGAGGGGCCGGCTACAAATCCCAGGTGGCGACCACCGAGTACGAGAATGCTCGGGAAGCCGCCCTACGCTTCGCCGGGCGAGAGGGCCGCGATGACGTGGCGATCATCTGTCGCAACACGACCGAGGCCATCAACCATCTCGTCTACCGCCTAAGGCTGAATGCCGATGATGTCGTCGCGACCACCGTGGTCGAACACCACGCGAACCTGTTGCCGTGGTCTCGTGTGGCGACGTGCCGGTACGTGGAGTGCGGGTTGGACGGCACGTTCACGGTTAGCGATGTTGAGGCGGCTCTGGACGCATCGCCCACTCCTCGGCTCCTTAGCGTCACCGGAGCTTCGAATATCACCGGCTGGATACCTCCAATCGATGAGATCATCGCGGCGGCTCATTCTCGTGGAATCCAGGTGGTGGTCGACGGTGCTCAACTCGCACCTCACCGTCCTCTTCCGAGCACTGCGGACTTCGTCGCGTGGAGCGGACACAAAATGTATGCACCATTCGGAGCGGGGGTGCTCGTAGGACCGAGAGCCGCCTTCGTCGAGGGTGACCCTTTTCTCGCCGGCGGAGGCGCCGTGGACCTGGTCGATCTCGACGAGGTCGTGTGGACCGATCCGCCGGAGCGCGAGGAGGCGGGCTCGCCAAACGTCGTGGGCGCCGTTGCTCTGCACGCAGCGATTGACGCGCTGTCCGAAGTCGGATGGCCAGCGATGATCGAGCACGACCGGAGCATGTCGCGCGCATTGCGGAGCGGACTTATGGGCATTGCCGGTGTGCGACTTCTCGGACCGGACCTCGAGACGGACACGCTGCCCGTGGCGACGTTCAGTGTTGCGGGGGTGCCTTTTGGTCTCGTGGCGGCACGCCTTTCGGCCGAGTTCGGAATTGGCGTTCGCCACGGATGCTTCTGTGCACACCCCTACCTAATGCGCTTGTTGGGGCTCAGCGAAGACCAAGTTGCGCGGTTCCGTGCGGACATTCGAAAAGGTGATCGCCATCACGTCCCCGGAGCTGTACGCGCCAGTTGTGGCATCAATACCACTGAAGAGGACATCCAGCGACTCCTCGTTGCTGTCGCTCAGATCGCCGTAGGCGGCGAGCCACGGTTTTCCTACCTTCAGGATCCAACGTCCGGCGACTTCACCCCAGATCCGTCGTCTGGATGGTACGCCGACCCACGATTCCAAGGCCGTACCTGCTCGCCGGGTTGACTCAGGGTAGCTGCGAAGTGTCGTGACCGTTGCGTCTGCATGGATGGCTCGCGTGCACGACCGCCGCTCGTACGCGTTGCCTGGAAGATGATGGGCACGTGCAGGTTTCGCGAATCACCCGGACCGGCGTTCAGGGCTAAGGATGGGGAAGCCTAGGGTGTCACCTATCCGAGGAATGGTCTGACGGTTGCTTACGAGCTCGCACTCTGCTGGGCGAGTACTTGGCGATGCACCTCTTGCATATCGAGGCTCAGAACCTTTTCGACGAGCTCGACGAGCGCCGTCTCGGGTAACGCACCGGCTTGACTGAAGACGACCACGTTTTCGCGAATGATCATCAAGGTCGGGATTGACATGATATTGAACGATGCCGCCAGACCTTGCTGGGCTTCAGTGTCGACCTTACCGAACACGGCGTCAGGATAGTTTTCCGACGTCTTCTCAAAGATCGGTGCGAATGATCGGCAAGGTCCGCACCACGCCGCCCAGAAGTCAATCAGGACCACGTCATTGGACGTCACGATCTCCTCGAAGTTCTTCTCTGTCATCTCAACTGTTGCCATTGGCACTCCTCCTCGGGCACTGTCAACCTGTTTGCAGTAATACCCCTAGGGGTATATACTAGACGAAAGCCACCGATCATGAGTCGGCGCGCGGGCCGAAAGGCCCGCTGAGATTGGAGCACGAATGGAATTCGTCAAGTTCATGTCATCGGGAAGTGGGCGGCTGGCGCGCGTCGTAGCCGGAGCCATTCTGATCGGCATTGGGATCGCGCTGGGGGGTGGATGGTTGGTTCTGTCTGTCATTGGTTTGGTTCCTCTGTTCGCCGGTGTCGCAAACGTATGCCTTCTCGCCCCGCTGATGGGTCAGCCCTTCAAGGGTCGATAGGTCGTATGTGAATGGTCTCGATCAGCAGTTGTACGACTCACCACTCTGCAGGATTCCGGCGAAAGGAAGCCAGTGACTCTATTTGATGCACCGCACACACTTCAGGACGAAGACCAGATCGCCTCGATCACGAAGCGGCTGAAGCGAGCCCACGGTCAGTTGGGTGGCGTCGTACGCATGCTGGAAGAGGGAAGCTCCTGCGAGGACATCGTCATTCAGATGGCGGCCGTGGGAAAGGCCATCAATACCGCTGCGTTCACGCTGATCTCGGCGAGCCTCAAGGAGCGCCTCGTTGACCCCGACATTGAAAGCGGTCCAATGACCGAAAAATTGCAGAAGCTCTTCTTGAGCTTGGCGTAGGGAGAAATATGAAAGTAGTCATTATCGGAGGAGTAGCCGGCGGCATGTCGGCGGCGACGAGGCTTCGTCGCCTGGACAACGACGCTGACATCATTGTGCTCGAAAGGAGCGGCCACGTCTCGTACGCCAACTGCGGGCTTCCATACTTCGTGGGTGGAGTTATCGGGGATGAGGAGTCGCTGTTGCTCCAAACTCCGGCGTCACTGCACGCCCGGTTCCGGCTCGACGTACGCGTCGACACCGAGGCCGTAGCCATCGATTCCTCGACCCGCACCGTGTCGGTCAAGAACCTCGTGAGGGGCGACTCGTACGAACTCTCCTACGACTACCTGATCCTGAGCCCGGGGGCGTCGGCCGTCATACCGCCGATTCCTGGCATAGAGGGAGCGCTGCCGCTTCGCACCGTCGAGGACGTGGAACGGATGGTGAGCGCCGTGGAGACGTCACCCGAAAATGCGGTCGTCATCGGGGGAGGGTTCATCGGCGTGGAGATCGCGGAGAACCTGAGGCATCGCGGCATTGCCACCACCATTATCGAGGCGACGGCGCAGGTCCTGGCCCCCCTGGACCCCGAGATGGCGGCGCCGGTCGCGAACGAACTGCGGCGCCACGGCGTGTCGCTGCATCTCGGCGATTCGGTCGAGGCGATAACGTCGAGGGACGTGCGACTGGCCTCTGGCGAGGTCGTTCCGGCGGACCTGGTGATCGTCGCCATTGGGGTTCGCCCCGATACGAGCCTGGCCCGCGCAGCGGGACTCTCCATCGGCGAGCGCGGTGGCATCGCCGTCGACGAGTTCAACCGGACCAGTGTGTCGAACATATACGCGATTGGAGACGCCGCCGAGAAGAAGGACGCCCTCGACGGAGCGGGCACGCTGGTTCCCCTCGCCAACCTCGCCAACCGCCACGGACGAATCGTGGCGGATCACATCGCCGGACGCATCGTGCGACCCCGTGCGACGATCGGAACCGCGATCGTGAAGGTTTTCGACCTTACAATCGCGACGACGGGTTGGAACGAGAAGCGACTCGCGTTGCAGGGCCGAGCATTCCTCGCCATCCACACGCACCCGGTGTCGCACGCGAGTTACTACCCCGGGGCCAAGGTTATGGCGCTCAAACTGCTCGTTGATCCGGCATCGGGAGCGATTCTCGGTGCCCAGGGCGTCGGCACCGAGGGTGTCGACAAGCGCATCGACGTGCTCGCTACCGCCATTCGGGCCGGACTGACGGCCCCGGAACTCGCGGACCTGGAGCTCGCCTACGCACCGCCATTCGGCTCGGCGAAGGACCCCGTCAACATGCTCGGCTACATCGCCGAGAACCTGCTCTCCGGGCTCGTCGAAACGGTGCAGTGGAGTGAAGTTGACAACTACCGGGCCCGAGGTGCCCAGTTCGTCGACGTGCGCACACCCAAGGAGTTCGCTCGTGGTTCGTTGCCCGGGGCGCTCAACATCCCGGTCGATCAACTCCGCGAGAGGTTCGGGGAACTCGACGACGTCGAGACCGTCGTCAACTGCCAGGTTGGCCAGCGAGGCCACGTCGCGACGCTGCTCCTGAACGAACTCGGCTTTCGAGCGGTGAACCTCGATGGCGGCTACAAGACGTGGCACTCCTCGCCCGCGGCCGTGACTCCCCAGCTCGTCGGCTGACGCCACGAATCATCAACAATAGAGAGAAAGGCAATAACTGATGTGTCATCAAGCAACTTGTAGGAAGTGTTCAAAGCCGACGTGGCGTGGATGCGGGAACCATATCGAGCAGGCGTTGGCCGGCATACCAAAGAATCAGCGGTGCACGTGCGGCCAGAACTCGGCAGCGTCAACGTCGAGTTCGAGTCCAGGTGAGGGATTTTTCGCTCGGCTCCTGGGGCGCTGAACCCGTGACCACCGCGGCTGACCGATGGCGTCAGTCACTTGACGCCTGGGCGCTGCCCGACGACGTACTGGCGTCGGCGCAGGAGAGTCCGTGGATTCACCCGCCGGTGCTCTTCCAGATTCCTGACGTCATCGAGTCCTCGCCGTCGCATGATCGGGCGCGAGAAGCAGTCCCCGTGGGTGGCACCGTGCTGGACGTCGGCTGCGGAGGCGGAATCGCCGCCTTTGCGCTGACGCCTCCGGCAGCCCACGTGATCGGCGTGGATCACCAAGCCGAGATGCTGACGATGTTCCAGGCGAACGCCGCGAAGCACGGGGTCACCTGTCAGACAGTCGAAGGCTTCTGGCCGGCCGTGGCTGACGCCACACCCGGCGCCGACGTTGTGACCGCGCACCACGTCGTCTACAACGTAGGCGACATAGTCCCGTTTCTTCGAGCGCTAGACGATCACGCGCGGGTTCGCGTGGTCTTGGAGATGCCCGATCATCATCCTCTGGCGTCAATGTCCGAGGCGTGGCGGCACTTCTGGCAGCTCGAGCGTCCCGAGGGACCGACTCCGTCGGACCTGGTCGACGTGCTCGAAGAGCTCGGTGTCCACGTGCACCGAGAGCAGTGGAGCGGTGCGATGCGCGTGGAGCGGAACCTCGAACAGGCCGCCCATTTCATACGTATCCGACTCTGCCTACCGGCGTCGCGAGAAGGTGAAGTCCGCGAATTCCTAGCCACTCAACCAGAATCCTCGATGAGAGAGTTGAACACCATCTGGTGGGATACCTCGACACTCGCTGAGAGATGATCGACTGAGCCTTTTCCTCAGCGCTGCGTTGAAGGACTCGAAACTGTGACGTGCAGGATGGAGCGTGGTTACCGATTCAGCGACATCGTCGGTGGCGCGGGTACTGGCCTGACCATCGATTAGTTCGCGTCGGATCCATCCAAAGAGAAACTTTCCGATGGTTGTTGCGTGTCGAACTGTTCGATAATTCCCTGTGTTTCAAAGGAAACCGTGTTGTTGCTGTCGGTCTTGTCTTGTGGTGTTGCAGAAATATGAGGCCTGTTCGAGTCGTCAAGTCTTGACTTGACGTATTTCGAGGGTTGAAAGCGCCGGAAGGAACGTGGCGAAGACAAGAGGGTCGGTGGCGTCAAACTCGGTTTTATTATTAACGACTTTAAAGTCAGCTACCGGACTAGTGCAACGGCCTGGCGCGTCGACTCCACGAGCGATTGCAGCGAGCGCGGCCCAGTGGGTGACGTCGGCTGCCAGGCGACGACCGCGACCAGCGAATGGTAGTCACGAATCTCCCGGAGCCAACGAACTTCGTGCCTAGCGCGCGCTACCAATGTCGGGTCGGTCGTGCCGGTCGCCGACAGACTCTGGTTGACCACCCATGCCGCGGGGTGAATTCCTGCCCGGTCCAGATCTCCTTGGAGAGCGGCCGCTTCATGGACAGGGGTCGGCTCTGGAAGGGTGACGAGTATGACAGAAGTGAAATCGGGGTCGCGCAACCGTCCCAGTAACTCCGAAACGTCACTTGGGGTTTGGTCCTGAAGGCGACTCACCTCACGGCTGTAGCTCTCGGCAGCGTCAAGGAGTAGCAGGGTGTGTCCGGTTGGCGCAGTGTCAAGGACGACGATTCGGTCAGTCGCTCGGGCGACAGTTGCCGCAAAAGCCTTGAAGACGGCAATCTCCTCGGTGCACGGAGATCGGAGATCCTCTTCGAGCACCGCTCGTCCAGCCTCGTCGAGATCGGCTCCCGCTGTCGCCAGTACGTCGGCGACGTACGCGGCGGTCACGACGTGGGGGTCGACTCGCTCGACCAGAAGGTTCGAAGGCCAAATCGCTCCCTCGTCGAGGGTGTCTTGAAGATGGGCTGCGGGATCGGTGGTAGTTAACGTGACCGGAAGTCCGCGCTCTGCTAGGTCGACGGCGAGGGCCGCGGCGATAGTGGTCTTGCCAACGCCTCCCTTGCCCATGGTCATGACGAGTCCGTGACCCCTTCTCGCAACGTAATCGGCGATCTCGGCCAGTGACGTTGACGCAGCGTCAAAGTCATCCATGGCAACATCATCGGGGCCGTGTCCCTCGAGAAGATCACGTAGGGCCTTTGGGCCGATAGGAGCGCCGGAGAGCAGGGGAAGCATCTCGCGTCGCAGCCCGGCCAATGACCGGGGCAGCTTCTCTAGTGCTTCGCGGTGGCGGGCTTCCAGAGCCCGCGCGGTCTCATCCTCAAGGTTCTTGGCCGTGAAGACTCCGTTGATCAAAAGGTACTGGTTAGTGAGGCCCAACAGCTCCAACTCGGCCCGGGCACGATCGGCCTCGTTGATCGACCCGCTGTCAGGGCGCGTCACGAGAACAAGGGTCGTCGTGGCGGGGTCGGCCAGCGCGTCGAGGGCGATTCGGTACCGGTCCTGCGCCTGGGTGAGGCCGGACAACGGTCCAATGCACGTGGTGCCGGCGGTACTCGCGTTGAGGAATCCGGTCCACGCCGCCGGTAGCGCGAGCAGTCGCAGGGTATGACCCGTCGGCGCGGTGTCAAAGACGACGTGGTCGTACTGCGCGGTGGCCTCCGGATCGGCCAACAATGCGGTGAACTCGTCAAAGGCCGCGATCTCCACGGTGCACGCGCCCGAGAGCTGCTCTTCAATTCCGCTCACGATGGTGCCGGGCAGTACTCCACGAATCGGGCCGACGATGCGATCTCGGTACGCCGAGGCCGCGGCATTCGGGTCGATGTCGAGCGCGTCGAGTCGAGGAACGCCGTCAACCTGATGAGGCGCGCGTCCGATGGGGGTGCCGAGCACTTCGGCGAGGTTCGATGCCGGGTCGGTCGACACGAGCAGAACACGTCGCCCATTTCCGGCCAAGGCCACCGCCGTTGCCGACGAAAGCGATGTCTTGCCGACACCACCCTTGCCGGTGAAGAATATGAATCGAGTGGGACTAGTGAGGAGTTCTTGAAGCATGACAATCGCCGCTCAACAGCACGACGTACTGGTGCTGGTCTTCTTGCCCATCGTCAGGGGCTCTGAGGCAGAGCAGCAAGCCACTGCGTCCGCTGAGCCAACCTCACTTGACGAGCAGCACGACGTCTCAACTGCGTCTGCGTCTGCGTCTGAAGTTGACTCGACGGAAGGAGTCGCGATTGGGGACTTGGTCCATTCAGCTAACTCGTCGCGAGTTGGGAATCGTCCGGCCGAGCGTAAGTCTCCGTCAGTGAAGATAATTGGAAGCGCAGATTCGCCCGTCGTCGTCAGCAGTTCGCGGACTTGCTCGTTCTGGGCAAACGCCTGTGGCTCTTGACCGAGGTTGAATCGACGCACGGTCACCCCGGACGACGCGAGCATGTCGAGATCAGCGGCAAACCTTGCCAGCGCGGGGTCAACGCTCGGACCGCACACTCCGGTCGAACAGCACATCGCAGGGTCGAAGATTTCAATCTGCACTACAACTCCCTTGGTCGAACTACTAATCGTTAATCGACGATAGCCGATGGACTAAGTCTTGTCAACTACCGACGAGAGATGACTTCACAGGGCCGCGATGCCCGCCTTTAAGGCAGCGAGGCCGGATGCGTTCACGCAGTAGCGGGTCCGGGGTCCCTCTATCTCGCCCTGTATTAATCCTGCTTCGCGAAGGATCCGTAAGTGCTCGGACACCGTGGACTGGGCAAGCCCGAGTTCGACGACAACGTCGCCGGTGACGCAGGCCTGACGGGCGTCAAGTACCCGAAGAATTCGCAACCTCGCAGGGTGAGCGAGGGCCTTCGCCATCATCGCCAGATCGACGTCATCGGGCAGCTGCGCAACCGGCGCGCCAACGTCGACCACGCAACACTCGTCCAGGTTCGACGAAGAATCTGTTTGCCGAATGACCATAGTTCGACGATAACGGACTGAGACGCACCGCGCTGCGCCAGGGCTGGAGCGATAGCTGTGGCTTTTTACTCACGAAATATTAACTCAAAGATTATTGAGTGATAATGTCGGCGAGATCGTGCTGAACCCGGAAAAGGACTATCAACCAATCATCCGGACACCCAAAACCTAAGATGCACAGGTTCGAGTGTCCGGGATGTCTTGACACATCACAGGAGCACCCCCAACGGAGCACCCCCAACCGGATTCGAACCCGTGCCGTCACCTTGAAAGGGTGGTAGTCCTTTGTAACGACAAGAGGTAAAAGGACTGATCAAAAGGTATTTCTGGTGACGCCTTACTTGTCTTTAGTTGCCGCGGGCACTCCACGGGCACTAAGGACACGAAGCCTTCAGGTCAAGGAGAGTGAGTACCACGGTTCGCTGTTCGGGTTGCCCGGTCATCGACTGGTCCATTGCAGCGACCGATGGAACTCGCCAGAGCAACGCCCAGGTCAAAGAGAACTACGAGTTTGCGAAGGTGGAGATCATCAAGTCGTCAGCGCGCGGCCGCCATCCAACTGACCAAGACAGATGGGCTTAACGTTCGTGATGCCGGCGCGATTATGGGACTGTAATATCAGCGCGTGGCGCAGCTCACCAGTGCTAGTGCCAAAGATCGGGCACCATAGATCTGCTAGGCCGACTGGCCAACCGAGGACAACTGCGAATGGGTCCATCCTCCAAGACTGATTTCAATTCACACTGCCGCCGGTTCGCCATAACGAAGAAACTGGAGCACTGCAAATTCGATCCCCGAGTGAGTGTGTTTCTTGTCCCGCGTAGAGCAGGACTCCACCTACGAAGCGCGTCCCGAGGAGTTCTCGCAAATACTGCAGCCAGCGGATATCCATTGTGTTCACGCTCTGGGCCGCTTTGACTTCAACCGCAGCGATACGACCGTCGCTGGTCTCGAGCACGAAATCGATCTCCCGCTTTTCCAAGTCGCGGTAGTAGTAGAGCTTGGGCTCGCACTGAGACAACGGAATCATCTTGCGAAGTTCCTCTGCGACGAATCCCTCAATCAACTGACCCGTTCTGGCGTAGGTCCTGAGGTCCATGAGCGACGTCGGCGTCGCGTTGAGTAGTCGTGCCTCAATTCCCGAATCGGCGACGTAGAGCTTTGGTGTTCGACCAATGCGTTTGGCGAGTGAAGTCGACCACGGCTGGAGCCGGTGAATCAGGAACATCGTTTCCAGCAGTTCTAGGTAGCTGGGAATTGAAGCTTGCGAGATGTTGGTGCCGCGCGACAACGTGGTGTTGTTGACCGGTTCGGCGCTGTGTCCCGCTAGTAGCGCGAAGAGTTTTGGAAGCTCGCCCAACTTTCTCAAGTTCGATAGATCAAGTGCGTCACGTTGCACAATCAAGCGAACGTATTCGTCGAACCATCTTTCACGACGCTTGCCCACTCGTTTCAGCGCCTCGGGGTATCCACCCGCACAGGCCCGATCCACGTACTCACGCTTGGTGAGATCGGACTGGGCGAACCCGCTAATTTCACCGCCCATCAGTCGGTCAATGAACGTAGACTTCACTCCTTCTAGTTCGGCCTGCGAAAGCCCAAAGAGGTTGATCGTCTCGGCTCGACCAGCGAGGCTGTCGCTCGTTTCTTTGACTTTGAGCAGGTTCGCTGACCCGGTGATCAAGAACTTCCCCGGTCGTCGATCCCGGTCGATTGCCGTCTTGATCGACAGGATGAGGGAGGGTACGCGTTGAATTTCATCGATGACGAGACACGCTCGAGAATTGGACTCAACAAAGGAGCCCGGGTCCTGTTCGGCGGCGAATCGAGTATCTGAGTCATCAAGGGTGACGTAGCGATCCTCTGAACCCATGACACTTTGCGCCAATGTGCTCTTGCCCACCTGGCGGGCGCCTTGGATAATGACCGCTGACGTGTCGGCGAGCGCAGCACGAATCTCCTCCTCGCAATGTCGTGGTATGAATGCGTCCATGTTCAGACTCTATCAGTAACCAATAGATTTTCACGCTATGTATTATAGATTTTCGGACTTATTACTGCAGATTTTCGGGAACTTACTTCGAGGTTATGGTAACCATTGTCGACTCGCGGAGTGCGGATACAACTCCAGTTCTGCCACAGCGAGGCAGATCGGCGTCTATTGCAAAAGTATCTTCGATAATTTCCCTCCGGCGACCTCGTGAATCACTCCTCCTCCCACGCGGTCGGCCAGGAACCGGTGGGCACTTCGCCACCCCTTGAACCCGCCGGGTCGTCGCCGTGAAAATCTAAACACCCCAGCCATGTACTACCCGTACTTGGCTCGTTGACCGCCAGGTTGCGGAAGTTGACGATCTAGAAAATCGCCAGCATGAACTGTGCTGCACCATTGATGGACGTGTGGTTCGGGTTCGCAGTGCAGGCGAGGATCCCGAAGCGCCGCAGTGTCATATCGGTTAGGAGCAAGGGAGGTGAGCGACCTCGGAACTCCCGCTAATGGCGGGTCAAGCTAATCTGCGCTGCTGGCGTAGAGAGTAAGTACTTTGGCAACGTTCTCCTCTATGGAAACAGACCCGCAAGGTCACCCCTACTGCAGTCTCGTGCCGCTCGCTACGTCGATGGAATCCTGACTCGACGTCCGGTTGATCGACCTAATCTTCCTTTCCCGGTCCCGGGGAAATCGAAGGTTAAGGTCAACTCGACTCCTTCCTCGATAACCGCTAACTTTCAAAGGGTGCCACTCTCGACGATCACCGTTCCTAGGTTGTCGAGCCAGGGAAGCGAGCGTGACTTCGAGGGCGGCATCGGCGAACTCGAAGTGGTCTTCGTAGCTGCCGACCCACCTCGCACTGGTTCCTTCTACTGCTACGAGCGCTCCGATGGTCGCGGATCCCCCGCGGAGTTGGTCCTGGACGGCACGATTGAAGTCGTCCTTCCCGCGGGCTCGACTATTCGTCGTCGTCGCGTGCGCGCTCTACGCCTTTCGGTTGCCGACGCGATCACTGTCTTGCGTGATGCCGAGGAACGAGATGGATCAGCCAGTGCGGTCTGCTGGTCTCGGGCGCTGAGCGCCGGCCTGGTTCTGATCGGGCGAGGGCGTCTCTATCCTGCGGTGAGTCCTGACGGATTCGATGCGTGGATGCTCGGACCCTTCACTCCGGAGGATCGAACCCTTCTCGATGCGTTCGCCGCCGCTCTCCCCCCTGCGGGTCACGCCACGCCCGTTCTTGGAGCGTCACCGGTCGCAATCTCGTCGCCGAGGCATCTGGTTCGTGCGATGTGGGACGCCCTGGCCGACACGTTGGTTCGCACCCAGGCGGCGCCGCTGGTCGCGGGAGGAGAACTCTTCGCCGAGACTCTGGCGCAGCCGGCCGCGACGTTGAGGAGTTGGCTGGACGATGCGTCATCAGACCTCGAAGGAGGTGCGGACGTGGCCCTGCGGATCGAGCTGGGCGAAGATCCCATGGCTCGAGCCGTGGTGCAAGTGTCGAGCCGCATCGACCCTTCTCTCATTGTCGACCTCGACGCCGTGTTTGGCGCGCCGTCGGCGCTTAAGGCCCGTTTTGGTGATGACGTCGAGGCCGAACTGCTGCGAACCTTGCGCCGTGGTGCGCGCCTCTGGCTACCGCTCGAGGGTCTGCTCCGTCAACGTGTTCCTGGAACGCTCGACTTGCACGAGGACGAGTTGGCGGGCCTCCTCGGTGAGGCCTGCACCACGTTGGGTGAAGCGGGCATCTCGGTGCTGTGGCCAGCAGGTCTGGTGAGCGATGGGGTCAAGCTGGAGGCGTCTATCACCGCGGACCTCGGTCGGGTTGTCGAGTCAGGATTCGACCTCGAAACTCTGGTGGCCTTTCGGTGGCAAGCGACGCTTGACGGTGAGATCCTCTCCGAGGAGGAAGTGAACCTGCTCGCTGAAGCCAAGCGGGGCCTCGTGCGTATCCGCGGTAAATTCGTGGCCGCCGACCCCGAACTCATTATCCGCTTGCGCTCGCGCCGTCTACACCGGCTCTCGGCGATCGAAGCGCTGGCCGCAGCCTTGTCGGGCTCGATCGAAGTGGAAGGAGAACGGGTGGGCGTGGTCGTGGGCGGTACGCTCGAGGAACTCGCGTCGCGCCTCTCTTCTTTTGGCGCAGACGCCGGCGAGGAATTCGTCAATCCTGAGGGGTTGGTCGCCGAACTGCGTCCCTACCAGCGTCGCGGCGTTGCATGGCTGGATCACATGACCGCGTCCGGGCTCGGCGGCTGCCTGGCCGACGACATGGGGCTCGGTAAGACGTTGCAGGTGATCGCGCTGCACCTGGCGAGAATTGCCAACGTCGACGGCACGACCCTGGTGATCTGTCCGACTTCGCTGCTCGCCAACTGGGAGCGTGAGATCCAGCGTTTTGCCCCAGACGTGCCCGTGCGCCGTTACCACGGCGCAGCGCGCAGTCTCGACGACTTACTCGCGGGTGAAATTGTTATTACGAGTTACGGTGTTGCTCGTCGTGAGGCTGCGGCCCTTGACGCTGCGGGCTTCTGGCTCGTAGTGGCCGACGAGGCCCAGCACGTCAAGAACTCCGCCAGTGCTACGGCACGGTCACTGCGTCGCATTTCGGCGCCCGCGCGCCTGGCTCTTACCGGCACGCCGGTGGAGAATCGTCTCTCTGACCTGTGGGCGATCTTGGACTGGACGACGCCCGGACTGCTGGGTTCGCTCGAGAGTTTCGTGCGCCACGTAGCGACACCCATCGAGCGCTACCGCGATCCCGTGGTCACCGAGCGTCTGGCTCGTACCGTGCGACCATTCTTGCTGCGCCGTCGCAAGACTGATCCCGAGATCGCTCCCGATCTGCCCGCGCGCACGGTGAGTGACGTGCCCGTGCCGCTTAGCGCCGAGCAGGTGCAACTCTACGAGGCCGAAGTGCGCGAAGCCATGGACGCTATCGAGAAGAGGGACGGTATCGAGCGCCAGGCCCTCGTGCTGCGCCTACTCACCGTGCTCAAGCAGATATGCAACCACCCCGCCCAGTACCTGCACCAGGCCGGGCCCCTGGCGGGACGTTCGGGCAAACTCGCCGCGCTCGAAGAGCTCGTACCGGTCATCATCGACGAGGGCGACTCCGTGCTGGTGTTCAGCCAGTTTGTCGAGTGCTTGTCGCTGATCGAGGCCCGTTTGAAAGATCTCGGCATCGCGACACTCTTCCTGCACGGAAAGGTTTCCGCCAAGCGCCGTAGTGCCATGGTGGATGACTTCCAGGCGGGCCGTGCCCCGGTGTTCCTGTTGTCGCTGAAGGCCGGCGGGGTGGGGCTGAACCTGACTCGGGCGACCCACGTCATCCACTACGACCGGTGGTGGAACCCCGCCACCGAGGACCAGGCCACCGACCGAGCGCACCGCATTGGCCAGAACCGACCTGTCCAGGTGCATCGCCTTATCGCCGAGGGCACTCTAGAGGATCGAATCGGCGAACTCATTGAGAAGAAGCGCGGGCTCGCCGAAGCGGTGGTTGGTGGAGGCGAAGCCTGGATCGGTCGCATGTCCGACGCCGAGCTCGCGGACCTTGTCCGCCTAGGGAGAGGCGAGTGAGTCCGTCGCGTCGCTCAGGATCGTGGCAAGAGTACCCGAAAGCCCGGCCGCGTCGTCCCGGCCCGAGTGCCCCGCGCTCGGGTGGGCGTTCGCCATTCGGCTCGACGTGGTGGGGCCAGGCGTGGACCGAGGCGCTCGAGCAGCGCGCTCGCCTGGACGTGAACCGTTTGCCGCGCGGTCGCACGTACGCCCGCAGCGGTGCGGTGGGCGCCGTGTCGCTCGACGTCGGACGGATTACCGCGTTGGTGCAGGGCTCACGAGCTAAGCCTTATTCGGTCACGGTGCGCGTGCGTACCTTCGACGACGATGAGTGGACCAAGGTGCTGGACGTCTTCGCTGGTGAGATTGGCCATACCGCCGCACTTCTCGACGGGGAGTTGCCGCCGGGCATCGCTCGCGACGTTGCTTCGATCGGCTTGGATCTGCTGCCGGGACCCGGAGAGATCCAGCCACGCTGCACCTGTCCGGACTGGGCCGATCCGTGCAAACACGCGGCTGCCGTGTGCTACCTGGTGGCTGATGAGCTGGATCGCGACCCCTTCGGGCTGCTGAAGTTGCGCGGGCGCAGCCGTGACGAGGTGCTCGCCGCCCTGCGCTCGCGCCGCGCCGGGCCCGAGGCGTCTGAGTCCTACAGCGTGGCTCGACCGGCCGACACCGGCGTCAGGGCTCGCGACGCGTGGCGGCGTACTCCCGCTGCGGCGCCCGCGCTGCCGCTGCCGCCCGAGCACCCCGGGCGCCCTTCGATTCTCCTCACTGACTCGTCACCGGACGCTGCGCTTGATGTGGGCGCACTGCGGAGCCTGGCTATCGATGCCGCCGCTCGTGCCCTCGAGTTGGCCTTGGGAGGCGCGGCGAGTGGTCTCGAGCTGACACGTGACGAGGACCTCGCTCGTCGGGCGGCGGCTCTCGTTGGCCCGGTCCAGCACCGTGTCGGGCCGGATTTGGAGACCTTGGCTCGTCGGGCCGGCGTAGCACCTCGGACGCTGCTGCGCCGGGCGCTGGCTTGGCGAGCGGGGGGAACCGCGGCACTCGAGACGTTGGACCAACAGTGGGACCCCGGACGCGACACCACGGTCGAAGCGCGTAGTTTTCTAGGCGGTGGCGCCGTCGCGCGGCGCAACCGCGTCACCCTTGGCGACTCTCAACTGAGGTTCGCCAGAGACGGGCGTTGGTACCCGTACCGTCGATCGAGCGATGGTACATGGGAGCCTGACGGACCGGGACAACTTCTCAGTACTCTCGCCGACACGAGGGACGATATCTCGGACGAGTGAAATATCATTCTGAGTCAATATGAGGGTTGCGGTCACCCGTGATTAATGAATTGCTGGGATATTTCATTCCAGAGGTCACATGATTCACGTTGTCTTGGCACCCCAGAGCGGTTGTAGTTCAAACTCCTGTTATCGAGTGGGTCCGGTGGCTCGACGCCTTGCCCTTGGCGGAGTTCATCAAATGGCGGGATTAGGATGGAAACTACTCGGATTCTGCGGCGTATCTGACCTCCCAGGAGGGATTACAACCCTCTGCCAGAGCTCTTGGCGATGCTATCTTCCGTTGGGACAGGCGGAAATATGTCCCGCAATCGGAAAGTGCCGACCGTTGTTCCATAATCTATGGCAATGGTCACTTCACGGTCGTCTCATCTGGGTCCAGCCTCTCGACCCGTCGCGATCCCTCAAGACTTCGATGCAGCTCACGATTTGAAGGTGGATGGTGTTGTTGAGCTGCCAATTCATATCTGGTGGTCAGAGCCCCCTCGTTCTTTTGACTTGCGGTGCCCTAAGGATCGAGCGCGCGTCTACGAGTTAGTCCTCACAGAAGGCGACACTGAAGACGTTCGGCGCTTCGTCCGACTTGATGTTCTCTTGGCTCTGTGGCGTGAACTGACCCTTCCGACACATGTTCGTGTTGCCTGGCAAGCGTGGTTCTCAGAACATGGGATTGTCGTCTAAGGGTGTTGACGCCTCTTCAAGAACGGATTGCAGTACTGGTTGCGGAGACGTTGACCGGGTCAGACTTCGCGCTTGCGGGCGGCGCAGCTCTCATCTCGCAGGGTTTGGTCGATCGCCGCACCGGTGATCTGGACTTCTTTGGCTCGTCAAGCCATGAGTTGGTTGAACGGTTCCCCAGCGTGGTTCACGTTCTACGATCCGAAGGTTACGAAGTCGACATACGACGGTCTAATGCGGAGTTCGCTCGAATAGTGGTTCGTGGGTTGGGCAGTGAGACCGAGGTTGATTTTGGACTCGATAGTCGACTGTTTCCTCTTCGTGAAGGAGAGTTCTCGCCGGTTCTGTCAAGCAAGGAATTGGCGGTTGACAAAGTGCTGGCCGTATTTGGTAGGGCTGAAGCGCGTGACTTCGTGGATCTCTCGGCACTTGAGCAGTTCTTCGCGATGGAGGATCTCTTCGTCCTGGCTGCTGAGAAGGATCGCGGATTCGATCTGAAGGTCTTTGCTGAGATGACGAAACGCGCGAGTTCTCTTGACAGAATTGAGTTTGTCTTGAACGACGAGCAGTACGCGAACCTTCAGGGCGAGGTCAACCGGTGGCGAATGTTGGCGGTTGACCTCGCCAGAGACAAGGGACTTGACAAAGGTCGAGGGCGATAGTTCACCAGTCGCACCCCCAACGGGATTCG
>PLHD01000013.1 GCA_003138815.1 Acidimicrobiaceae bacterium
CAGAGCATCAACCTGTACGTCACCACGAGCTCCCCCCGATTCAGGGCCGTGGCCTACCGCATGGGTTGGTACCAGGGGCGAGGAGGGCGCCAGATCTGGTCATCGCCCCTCGAGAGAGGTGTCGACCAACCGGCGTGCACGGTCGCTGCGACCACCAACATGGTGAGCTGCGCGAACTGGACCGTTTCGCTGAAGATGTTCCTCACGAAGGCCTTCGTCCCGGGCGACTATCTCATCAAGCTGGTCGTGGGCCCCGAAGCCGCGAGCTACGTGCTGCTGACCGTCTGGGACCCTCACAGCACGGCCGCCTACGTCATCATGAACCGATCGCTCGTCGAACAGGGCTGGAACACGTACGGCGGATACTCGTTCTACTCGGGCATCGGACCATGCATCCTCGACACGGCTTCGTACCCCGCGTGCAACCGAGCGCGCGTGGTCTCCTTCGATCGCCCCTACGACGCCGGTAGCGGCGCCTCGGACTTCTTGACCAACGAGTATCCCCTCGTGCAGATGAGCGAGCGAGAAGGCCTCGACGTCACGTACATTTCCGACGTTACCCTCGACGAGCACCCCAATCTGCTCCTCCAGCATGGAGCGCTCCTCTCGCTCGATCACGACGAATCATGGACGTACGCCGAGCGGCTGGCCGTGCAGAACGCCGTCAGCCATGGCGTGAACATCGTGTACTTCGGGGCGGCCGCGATGGTGCGCCACGTGCGGCTCCAGCCTTCGCCGATTGGAGCGGACCGCGAAGAGGTCGACTACCGCAACGCGTACGAGGACCCCTTGAACGGAGTGGCCAGCCCCATGCAGGTCACCAGCAACACCTGGGATGACCCGCCGGCGAGCTGGCCGCCGACGGCGCAGATCGGCGAGCAGTACAGCGGCTACCTCGCGCCGGGTGTCTCGGTTCCGATGGTCGTCCTGGATGCTTCATCGTGGGTCTTTCGAGGCACCGGCCTGCGCGACGGATCGTCACTTCCGGGCGTCATCGGATCGGACTTCGATCACGTGACGACCTCATCGCTGACGCCGAGCGACGTCGTCGTCCTCGCCCACTCGCCGATACCGGTCTCCCAGGCGACCACGAGCGACGGAGAGTGGGGCGGCGTCAGTTACTCGGACATGGTCTACTTCACCAGTGCGAAGAGTAGGGCTGGGGTCATCGACACCGGCAACAACATGTGGATCGCCGACCTTCGCCCGTGCGTGCCCCGAGTGGCGGGTTGCCCGACGGGCGCCCTCACCAGGATCACCAACAACGTCCTGGAGCTGTTCGGACGGGGCCCGGCCGGCGACTTCGCACCCGCGGTCTCCAACGTCAGCGCCGTCAGCCCCTACGGCTCCTGAATCCAGTGTCCGACGCGCCGGAAGCGAGTCGGACCCCGTCGAGCGTTCGAGTCTGCCCGACGGGTCGACGTCCCTTTGACGGCGTCCGGGACCCGTCGCGCTCACGCGTACCTCGCCGGCTTGCCCTTGCTCGGTCCGTGGTGCGACATCGCGTCGGCCAGGTCCGTCAGTAGCTCGTCGACGACGTCGCGATGGGCGGGCGAGATCATGAGGTGGAGCCCGTAGGGATCGGTGTTTCGGTTCAGGTGCCAGCCCCACTCGTCCATGACGTCGGCAACGGCGTACAGGTCGACCTCCTCGCTGCGCAGCGCGAGCAGCGGCCCGATCGGCTCGCCGACGATCTGAAGACCGCCGATCGCCCCGATTCCGGTGCGCACCCGCGCGACCGTGGCGCACAGATCCGCGACGAGCGCCTTGTACCCGTCGAGGCCGAGGTGCTGCATCACCGCCCACGCGGCGACCGTCGGTGCGCCGGAGCGGGCGCCGGCGATGGCCGGCGTCGCGTAGAGACCCGCGCCCCATTTGTCGTAGAAGAAGGTCTGGTGCCAGATCCAGTCGTCGTCGCGGTGCAGGATGACCGAGGCACCCTTGGGGACGTAGCCGTACTTGTGGACGTCCATCGAGATCTCGGTGACCCCCTCGACGCGAAAGTCCCAGGGCGGCACCGGGTGACCGAGCATCTCCATGAACGGCAGCACGAACCCGCCGATGCACGCGTCGACGTGGCATCCGATCCCGTTCTCGGCCGCCAACGCCGCGAGTTCGACCACGGGATCCATCACGCCGTGGGGATAGGTGTAGGCCGAGGCCACGATGACGCAGGTGTTCTCGGTCACGAGCCCCTGAGCCGCCGCGACGTCGGCCCGATAGCCACTGTCCAAGGGCACCGCGACGTAGTCCATGTCGAAGTAGTGGGCAGCCTTGGCGTACGCCGGGTGGGCCGAGAGCGGGGCGAGTATCTGCGGATGCTCGATGCCGCGGGCCCGGGCGCGCTCCCGGCTCACCAGCATCGACATGAGGATCGACTCGGTTCCTCCCGACGTCATCGTCCCGCCGTGAAGCTCCGTCGGCGCTCGGTGCACGAGGTCGCCCGCCATGGCGATGACCTCCTTCTCGATCCGCGCCAGCGCGGGGAACCTCAGAGGGTTGAGCGCGTTCGCGAAGAGGAACCGCTCGTAGGCGTCGTGGACGAGCGCCTCGAGTTCGGCGTCGCCGGTCGGGTACACCAGCCCGAAGAGCCGCTTGCCATGAACCTCTGGATCCTCCTCGCGAAGGAGCTCCAATTCGCCCAGAACCTCGGCCGTCGGGCGTGATCTGCTCTGCACGGCTTCACTCTAAGCCAGCGCCGCCGGCGTGCGGTGTGCCGCGCGACGTCGGCGCCCGAGTCGCGAGCCTCCGGGGACGCACTGCGAGGAGCGACGAGGTCACGACCCTTAGCCTGTTCTTAACCCTTCCCTAAAGCCAACTCAATGTGACGCTCCATACTGGGGGACGTCTCGAAGACGCGTGAGGAGGCCCCCATGGACTGGACCACAGAAGTCGAACAAGAGGATCGGCCGCAATCCGACGAGCCCGTCGCCCCCCGCCGGTCCCGCTTCAAGGCCGTGACGGTCACGGCTGTACTGGTCCTGGTCCTCGCAATCGGCGGAGCCGGTTTCGTCCTGGGCCACGATGTCCTCAAATCGCCAACGCCCCCGTCGACGAGCCCGCAGATCGCGAACTCCCACTTTCCGTTTGGCGGCAGCGGCGGCGGCACACCCATCGCCGTGCCCCCGTCAGGCGGATCGGCATCCTCCACCGGCGGTGCGGCGGCCGCGAAGATCGCCAAGTCCGTCGATCCAGGCCTGGTCGACATCAACACCTCACTTTCGTACCAGGGAGCCACGGCCTCGGGCACCGGCATGATCCTGACGTCAAACGGTCTGGTACTCACGAATAATCACGTCATCGATGGGGCCACTTCCATCACGGCCCGTGACGTCGCGACCAATACCGTGTACAAGGTGAAGGTGGTCGGCTACGACGTGCGCGGCGACGTTGCGCTGCTCCAGCTGCAGAACGCCTCCGGGCTCACCGCGGTCTCGCTCGGCAATTCGAACGCGGTGACCGCCGGCGAGAAGGTGGTCGGGATCGGCAACGCCCTCGGGGCCGGCGGCACGCCGAGCTACGCCGCCGGTTCGGTCGTCGCCCTCGATCAGTCCGTCACGGCCAGCGACAACGGCAGCCCGACGGGCGCCGAAACGCTGACCGGGATGATCGAGGTCAACGCCGCGATTGTCCCGGGCGACTCCGGCGGACCGCTCGTGAACTCCAAGAGCGACGTCCTCGCGATGGACACGGCCGGATCGTCGAGTGGCGGCGGGTTCGGGTTCGACCAGGGCAGCTCGACACTGACGCGCGCGTACGCCATCCCGATCGACACCGCGCTCTCGATCGTCAAGTCCATCGAGAGCGGGAAGTCGTCCTCGAGCGTCCACGTCGGTGCGACCGCGTTCCTCGGCATCGAGGCAGGTTCCAACCCGTCCGCTCAGCCGGGATACGCCGGCGGATCCCAGAGCCAGGTCAGCGGTGCCGAGGTCGTGGCCACCATTCCTGGCACCCCGGCGGCGAGGTCCGCCCTGGTCCCCGGTGACGTCATCACTTCGCTGAACGGAAAGTCCGTGGCCACAGTGAGCGCCCTCGGCGAAATCGTCCAGGGGCTGCATCCGGGTGATTCGGTCCAGGTCGGCTACCTGACCCAGAACGGGACGCAGGCCACGCTCACCCTGCAACTCGCCTCGGGGCCGCCCCAGTAGACCATCTGGACCATTCGGGCGGGTCCGGCCGCATATCGTCCGCTCGAGACCGTTCGGTCCGGTCCGGCGACGCCTCACGCCGCCTACGACAGGTGCTCTCCCGCTCTCGCGGCCGGTGAAGTCCGATGTCCCCTTTCGAGCGGCCCAACGGCGCAGTGACTGCGCTCGCCAGCGCGCTCCCACGCGAACGCGAACGCGCCACCTTTGTAGAATCAGGATTCAACTCTGCCCCGGGAGGACGCCATGACCCACAACCTGAACGCCGAGACCATCACGATCACGGGACACGGGGGCGACGAGGTGGAGGCCTACCTCGCCCAGCCCACCGACGTCGATCAGGCGGGGTCGATCGTCGTGATCCACCACATGCCCGGCTACGACGAGGCTACCAAGGAGATCTGCCGGAACTTCGCCGCGCACGGCTACCTCGCCCTCATGCCCAACCTCTATTCCCGAGAGGCTCCGGGTGCCAGCCCCGACGACGCGGCCGCCGTGGCCAGGGCCAACGGTGGGGTGCCCGACGAGCGCCTGATCGGTGACGTCGAAGGGGCCTTGAGGCGGCTGAAGTCGCTGGCACGCTCGAACCAGAAGGTCGCGTCAATCGGCTTCTGCTCCGGCGGGCGCCAGTCGTTCCTGGCGGGATGCCGCCTGGCGCTCGACGCCGTCATCGACTGCTACGGCGCCTTCGTGGTGATCGACGCCCCCGCCGAGATGCCACTCGACGTCAAGGCCGTCGTCGACGAGACCCCGAACCTCTCGGGGCCCCTCCTGGGCCTCTTCGGCGCCGACGACCAGTACCCGTCGCCGGACCAGAACGCGGTACTCGCCGAGGCGCTGACCAAGGCCGGCAAGGAGTTCACCTTCCGCACCTACGACGGCGCCGGTCACGCGTTCTTCAACGTCAACCGGCCGAGCTACCGGCCCGAGACGGCGGGCGAGGCGTGGGGTGAGATCTTCGAGTTCCTCGGCCGGACCATCGGGTAAGTCGAAAGGAACGTCATGTGCACCTACCAGACAGAGAAGATCGCCCTCCGAGGCAGCGGGAAGTCGCGCCGGGGCTGGATGAAGGTGACCGAGGCCACCGTCTACTTCGACCACCCCGTCCACTTCCCCGCCGGCCACGCCCTCATGATCGACGTGACCGATCCCGCCCAGGGTGCGGACGCGCGCATCGCCCTCGAGCTCGATCCCCGCTCGGCGAGGGCGCTCGCCGAATCGATCCTGCGCACGTTGGACCAGCTTCCGGCCGGACTGCTCGAGGAGTTCGCCGCCCGACAGGCGCCAGCGCGGCGCGCAAACCAACTTCTAGGCTGACAATCGAGTCGGTGCACACCCCTGCGCAGATTTGGACAAACGGGGCGGCCCCAAGCGAGAGGAGCGGCGATGCCAACCGTGAAGACCGGGACAGTCCAGCGAACACGAGTCATCACCATCAACCGGCCCCAACGGCGCAATAGCGTCGACGGGCCCACGGCGCAGTTGCTGACCGAAGCATTTCTGGCCTTCGACGCGGACGACGACGTCGACGTCGCCGTCCTCACGGGGGCCGATGGCAACTTCTGCGCGGGCGCCGACCTGAAGGCCATCGCCGAAGGCAACGGCAACCGCGTCGCCGAGACCGGCGACGGCCCGATGGGGCCCACGCGCCTTCGTCTCACCAAACCAGTCATCGCCGCGATCGAGGGGTACGCGGTCGCCGGCGGGCTGGAACTGGCCGCGTGGTGCGACCTTCGCGTCGCCTCGGAGCACGCGGTTCTCGGAGTCTTCTGCCGGCGCTTCGGAGTCCCGCTCGTCGACCTGGGCACGGTGCGGCTCCCGAGGCTCATCGGCCAATCGCGAGCGATGGACCTGATACTCACCGGTCGAGGCGTCGAGGGCGCCGAAGCCCTCTCAATGGGGCTCGTCAATCGTGTCGTGCCCGACGGAACGGCCCTCAGCGCCGCCCTCGCTCTCGCGGCGTCGCTCAGCGCCCTGCCGCAGCTCTGCCTACGCCACGACCGCACCTCGGCGATCGAGCAATGGGACATGCCCGAGGACGAGGCGCTGGTGAACGAGGTCCGCCACGGCCTGGCGACCATCAGGTCCGGCGAGACCGTAGCGGGTGCCGAACGATTCTCGTCGGGTGCCGGCCGCCACGGCGCCGCGGGCGAATAGCGGCCAACGAGCGACCAGCCGTGCGACATGGTGCTCGTCGAGTGCACACGACGTTGACGCCGGACCGGCCCTGCGCGGTTGGAGCCGCTGAGTCATGACGTGGTCCCTCGCCAAGCGACGCTGAAGCGAACGCGAAGTCGCGTCAGTCGTTCTCGAGCGTGTACTCCCACGTCACGACGGGATGCCTCCCGTCCGGCGCCCACGCAATGCTGCCGGTGCCTGTCGCAGTGACCTCCGAGACCTTCACGGTGAGTGCCCTGCTCGTGGAGGCCACGACCTGCTTGGCTCCTCCGACGAACGACTTGGGGTAGAAGACGTCCCCATTGCCGTCGATGACGCCGAAATCCTCGGCCCGCACCACGACCGCGCCGGTGGTCCTCGCGAAAGTAATGACGAAGGTAGCCCGCGTGACCGGCGGTGGCGGCGTCGCGAAGGGAGGCGTCTCGGGTCCCGACATGGTCGCCAGCGTCGAGCCACCGCGCAGCGACACTTCGAAGGAACTGCCCCCAATACCGAGTTGAGGATGACCGACACTTGCGTCGACGATCCGATTGACCGGCACCTTGGAGCGTGGCAGCCAACTCGGCAGCCCGCCGTAGGTGTTGTCGTTGCTCGTCGACGACGTTGCCGTCGCGCTTGACGTCCGCCAGGGACCCCACGAGCCCAGCGACGCGCCCGCGACAAGCAAGCCGATTCCGACGAGCAGCCAGCGCAGGCCGGGTCTTGACGCCCGCCCTGCGCTGGCCTTGGTCTCAAACCTCATTGGCGTCTCTCACCTCGTACGGCCTCGACTCGTCGCCGTCCACCGGAATCCTGGGTCAATGCCGACACACGTTCTCTGGGCAGTTGTTGAAGACGTCGGTCCCGAAAGGCTTCAGACCCGGCTGGGCGGCGAGACCGATGTGCCCGAGGCCATCGAGTCCGGGCGAGGCCTTGGCAACGTTGAACAGGTCCTCCATCGTGCGCAGCCAGCTGTAGTGGTTATAGAAGGTGGCATCGGTGGAACCCGGCTTGATGTACGGGCTGATCAGCACGCTGCCCACGTCGCCGCCACCGGTGGTCGGATCGGTGGCGTCGAACAGCGGATCGGTCGCTGACGTCTCGGCTCCCAGGGTGATGCTCCTGACCGGAGCGGTCGCCGCCGCGGGAAGGCCGTTCACGAAGAGCTCGAAGATGCCGTGAGTGGCGCACGTGTTCGAGCAACCCGCTCCATTGGGCATCGTCGCGACGTCGGGAGTGTCGTCGACGATGCCGACGGTCGCTCCCGCCGGGATACCAGCTCCGGTCACGGTCCGCCCGATGTCGGTCGCCACGATCGACTGGTCGTTCACGTAGGTGGAGCCGGCGTCGGCGCTCACGGCATCAATTCGAGCAGTCGGGGGCGAGCCAGCACCGCCCATGATGATGCCTGGAGTGGCCGGGTTGCGGTCGACGTACGCGTTGTCCCCTGGTCCAGGGTAGAGCTGGTTGCCGCTGGGGTCCTTGAGCAGCGGCGTGTTCGGGCCCGTCGGCTCGAAGTAGATGTTGTGGCCATTGATATTCTCTGCGGCTGAGTCAGAGGCGATTGACGTCGCCGCCGTGGCGGACACGGCCGTCGAGTTGTTGAAGCTGTTCGCGGTGAACGTAAAGGCGGGGAAGCCCTCGTCAAAGGCGATATCGATCAGGCCGCCCTGCTTGAACGCCGGTGACGCCTCGATCTCGGGAACCACGTGCTCCAGGAAGAGGTCCGACGCGTACAGTCCGCCGGTGTAGTTGACCGGGGGGTTCGGGGTCGTGACGTTGGCCCATCCGCCGGACAGATTGTTGCCGTGACAGACCGCGTCGTGGGCGTCGGAGCAGTTGTTCGGAGTGATCCAACTGAACTCCGGCGTGGTCGCGACGCTCTGCAGGTCGTGATAGAGGCCGCTAGTGGGACTGAGGAGATTGGCTATACGCGCGGGGTTGCAGTCCACGGTGCCGTTGTCGAGCAGCGAGTCGAACCACGGGAAGGGGAAGTGCTTGGGGACGTACTGGTCCGTCGCGTTGGCCGATCCGGGGTTGGCGACCGGTGCGGTGTCTGGATTCGCGCCGGGACCGCCGCACGCGTTGACGTCGTGCGGCGCCGAGCCGGTGTCGGGGTTTCCGAGGTCCTGGGCGTAGCCCTTCCACGACACTCCCGCGGCGTCAAGCTGATTGAACAGCGTCGGCACACTGGCGGGGTACACGCAACCCTCGTTGGAATAGGGCGCTCCAGCGGCCTTGAATTGCCCGTAGTTCGGACTCGACCTGTCGGTGATCATCGAGCCGCTCATTGTCTCGTACGTCGGGCAGTCTTCTTGAGTGTCGGCCTCGGGGGCTTGGCCCGAGGCCAGCGCGATGTAGTTGTCGAGGCTGTAGTGACCCGTGCCGTAGTAGTTCGTGAGCAGGGTTCCTTGCGACGGAAGGGTCTTCCACAGGTACGTGTTGTTGTTCAACCCGGTGAACGTGGCGTCATAGGACTTGTTCTCCAGGATGATGAACCAAACGTGCTTGATCGGCGGGAGCGAGGCTTCGCCTCTCGAGGGCTGCGAGCCGGATGCCAGCACGGAGGGGATCCCCGTGAACAGCAAGAGGACCGTGGCGAGAGCCATGGCCAAGGTCGCCAACTTGTGTCCACTCAGCATGTTGCGGGCACTCCGTATGTGATTGGGTGTCTTAGTCATGCCTTCTGTTTAGTAAGGAAAGATTAAGAGAGGGGTAAGGCTCCGTGAACGTTCGGCACTAGTTCTGAGTACAGAGTGCAAAACCTCCCTCGGGGCGAAGCCGGTCCGCGCAGAATAAGCAGTCGGCGAGCCTCGCCCGCCTAAAGCCGGACGAAGTGTCTCTTGAACGCGGAACCACCGTGGAATGTCAAGCTCGGCGAACTGCGAACGATCTCCCCGATGCCGGGCTGAACGGCCCTTAATCGACGAGTTCCGGCAGGCTCGCGTCACCCAGGCGCCTGGAACGCCAACTTGTGCGCGGGCGCGGGCCGGCTGATGAAGTAGCCCTGAGCGAGGTCGGAGCCGAGGTCGCTCAGCAGGTCGAGCGTGTCGACGTCCTCGATCCCCTCCGCGACGACCCTCAGACCCACCCCGTGACCGAGATTGATGGTCGCGCGCATTTCGGTCGCCGAGTCCGGTGATGAAGGTACGGTCGAGCTTGAGCTCGCCGACGGCGAGGCTGCTGAGGTAGGCCAGCGACGTGTAGTTCGCTCCGAAGTCGTCCACCGATACGATGATGCCGAGTTCGCGCAGGCGCTGGATGATGGTCTGCGCGCGTCCGAGTGCGTCAGTGGCTAGGTTTGATGGTCAGCCGGATTGTGCCAGGGACCAGTGCATCGCCAGCGACGATTAGTAACCCTCGGACAGCTCCTGCGCCCAGGTGAAGGTCATGGCCGGCGGGGTTCCCTTGGGCAACTCCACGAGGTCCACGAAGGACCCGGACCCGTTGACGACCGCGAATCCGGTGCCGATTTCGCAGGTCGTGCAGTTGAGTCCGACGCCGGGGTTGTAGCCCGGGTCTGATCCGAGTAGCTCATCGCGGTGAGCCCAGCATCCTGCGGCCTTGGCCGACGTGCAGACGATGTTGGACGTCGCCGCGACGCTGCCGCCCCAGCCGTCGTCGTACATCCAGATGTAGTCGGCGGCGAGTACCGAGAATCCAGCCGACCAGGCCCCACCCATGCCGGGTGAACCTTGCGCGTCAGTGCCGATCGCGAAGCCGCTCGCGACGCTGGGGTCGGAGTTGGTCTGCGCGGCGTGCTGAGCGTTCGCCGTGAGCGCGGCGTTGAGGCCGAGATAGGCAGGAAGCCCTCGAGCGGTGCGCTCGAGGTTGGCCACGACGAACAACTGCTGGGCCGGGCTGAGCGAGTACCAGTTGGTCGGAAGCACCATGAGAGCCAGACCCTCGCCAGAGCGGCCGACGTTGATGGCTCCGAGCAAGTAGTCCGTGCACGCGACCCCATTGGTGTAGGTAGGCCACGTCATCGCGCTCGTGATGCATGGGTTGGCGCACGACCAGCCACCGGCGCCGCTGGTGCAGTTACCTGACTGGAGGAAGTTCGGACTCGGCGCAAGGTTGGCGGTGGGATTTGCGATCGACACGTGGACAACGGGCGCCTTGGCTGGCACCGTGGTGGTGGTTGCCTTGGGCGCCACCGTAGTGGTGGTGGTTGCCTTGGGCGCCACCGTGGTGGTGGTGGTTGCCTTGGGCGCCACCGTGGTAGTCGTGGTGGGAGTCGCAGTCGTGGGTGTCGGGACCGTCGTCGTGGGATCCGACGCTGACGTAGGCGTTCGCACCGTCGTGGTCGTGCGGTTGGATGCGGAAGTGGGCGTCGCGTTGGTGTGCGCCGTCAACTTGGCGGCGTGCTTCCTAGCTGTCGGGATCGTCGCATCCCTCTTCGTGACGTGCGCGACTGTCTTGACCACGTGCCTGGTCTTCATGGTCGTGGTCGTCACGATCGAAGTGGTGACCACGGTGGTCGTCGTGCCCGATGCGAGAACGGTGCTTGGGTGCACCGTCGCCATCGGCCCTGCGAATGCCATCAACAGCACCGCGCTGAGCGACAGAGCGATTGTGCCCGCCACCACGCGGTGGGCACGAATGACCGCCGCGCCCAAGCGCCGAAGCGCCGATAGTGAAACGTCGGAGTGACCGTTGGTCGAGTGCCCTTGCGAGTTAATCTTCATGCATTAGATGCTCGCAACGCCACAGCAAGGTGCAGTCTACGAATACCCAACATCAACCCAACTTCGTGCATCGATGTTCCGCGCAAGTGCACCTCCTTGGGGCCGTGGACGCGAGTGCGGCTTCGCGACGGGACGTCTCGTTATCTGCTCGCGATCCCAGAAGCTCCACCTTGAACAATGAGCCGCTCCCGACTCGCCAGCGCTCCGAGAGCGAGACCGCCGAGCACGAGACGGCCTCCGAATTTGCCGGGGCAAGATCAGGCGAGTCCTGACAGGCCCGGACATCCGAGTTCTGAGTGCCCACTGGATGATTGCGCACAATCCCTGATCCCAAAGGATTTCACGATCGGAAGGACCAGATGAGGAGCCCAATCTTCGACTACCCGGGCACTCCAGCCTCTTCTGGCCCAGCAGGGGAGCATTAGGTGGCGCTGCGCCTCGGTAGCCGTACGAGCGCGGACAAGTGGGAAGCCTCAAGGTCATTGCTTGCAAGCGTTGTCGCCAAGCGGCAAAGTTCAATTGCGCATACATGCACCCGACACAGTCGCGCACCTGCTCCACTCACTCAGTGGGCAGGACGCGCTCCGAAGAGCGATGTAATCAGCTCTGCAAACCGATTCGGGACGTGGCCCTTCCATGCAAGGGCATGCTGGAGAGCCACCTCAGCGAGCGCTGAGAACCGACCTCGATGTTCCCGAGGCGTGACTGAATCATTTCATGCAGAAGCTCAGAATCCACCTGCTTGTGACGAAGTTGTCGCATCTTTGAGAGCACGTAGATGATCAGCACACGAACATCAAGTTGCTGCCACGGCTCGCCGGTGTCGCGACGCTCAACTCACCTACGAGTGACTTGCGCAGAGGGAATTGAGCATCGACGATCCGCACTCACTGCCAATGCGCTTTCGCCGAAGATAATCGGCCACGGGACGAACGATTCGCATGCACTGAAGCCAACCCGCGCAATAAGAGACGAGCGACGCGACGAACTGGGTAACGCGGGACCTTCACTGGCTGAGCTACGCCTTTACCTGCTTCGTGAAGACGACGATGCTCGAGAGGTAATGGCCCGTCCGTGAGTCGAATGCCCCCCCGCACGTGACGAGCTGCAGCGCGCTGTAGGGGCGTGATCCGTAGACGAACCTGTCTGGGAACTTATCCTTCAGGTACTCACGCAGGCCAATCACTGAGAAGTACACGGTCTTGCCGTCCTGCAATTTGACGATAACCCTGTTTCCGACCTTCAGATTATCCAACCGGTAGAACACGGCGGGTCCGGCCACGGAATCCACATGACCCAAGATGACCGCCGAACCCAACTGACCGGGCGCCGGACCGAACTTGTACCAACCCGGCACGTACCAACTGGACGGCACCTGTGGGGAACCGCCCTTGTTGAGCCCGAGCTCGGTCAGTTTCACCGACACCCCAATGGCGGGGATGGACAGGTGGGTCGGCGTCGAGCGCTTCACGACCAGCGAGGCGAGACTCGCTGCGGGTGACGAGGAAGATGATGCCGTGCCAGTCGTGCCCGAGGTGCTCGCTCCGGCCACGGAGCCGTGCTGCACCGGGACAACCGCCACCGCGCCGCCAAACACCAAAGCGACAGATGCGGCCCAGATGAACATCCTGGGCCGCATTCTCTCGCGTGGTGATTCCAAGTTCATCACCGCACTGCTTTCAAGCTGCATTTTCTGCTACGCGTTGCGGCGGCGGCGCGTGAACGCCATGGCCACGAGTCCTGCAAGCAGCATGAGGCTACCAATCGATAACAAACCACCGTTGAAGGTCACGCCAGCCGACCCGCCCACTCCGGTCTGCGGAGCTGAGGTGGGGATCTTGTACGGCGTGGTCTTCGTCTTCGGCGGCTTAGGCGCGCTCACGGGGATGATTATGAACAACTCGGTCGCACCCGGCGTGATTGCCGAGTAGGTGCCGTCGCCGCTGTAGGTGACCACGAAGTAGTAGCTACCCGCCGCCAGGGTTCCCGTCGAGACCGAACTGGCCTGGCCGCTGGTCAGGCCCACCGTGTCCGCTGAGTAGCCAGTCACGAGTGTGCCGCTGCCGGGCGAACCCGAGTAGAGGGTGAAGGTTACCGATCCGGTCGGCGTACCTGAGGTGCCACTCACCGTCGCGCTGTCAGTGGCCGATGTACCGATCACGTTCGGGGTGGTCGACAGGGTGGGCACCCCGTGCAGGGTGCTGAACGCCTCGGCCGAGCCGGTGATCGGTGAATAGGTGCCGTTGCCGCTGTAGGTGACCACGAAGTAGTAGCTACCCGCGACGAGGGCTCCCGTCGAGGTCGACGTGGCGCTGCCACCGCTCAATGTCTCAGTGTTTGAGTAGCCAGTCGCTGTGCCGCCCGGGGACGTGCCCGAGTAGAGAGTGAAGGTCACCGTGCCGGTGGGCATACCTGAGGTACCACTCACCGTCGCGATGTCCGTGGCCGACAGGCCGTTCACCGTCGGGGTTGTGCTTAGGCTTGCCGATGGTGGTGACGATGGTGGCGATGATGGCGGTGGTGGCGACGTCACGGTGAAGGGTTCGGTGCCGCAGGCGCTCGTGGCGCCGAGGTTGTTGGAGTCACCGGAGTAGACGGCCTGGACCTCGTAGCTGCCCACGGGAAGTGTGAAGGGCGTGGAGGTGGCGCTGCCGCTCGACAAGGTCGAGCTGTTCGTTGCCGCCGGAGTCCCGCTACAGGTGGAGCCGGAGTAGACGTTGAACGTCACCGATCCGGTGGGGCTGGCTCCGCCGCTCACGGTGGCGGTGTCGGTGAAGCTGCCCGGCGCGGCGATCGACGAAGACGAGGTCTTTGTGGTCACTGCCAACTGGGCCTTGTTCACGGTGAAGGGTTCGGTGCCGCAGGCGCTCGTGGCGCCGAGGTTGTTGGAGTCACCGGAGTAGACGGCCTGGACCTCGTAGCTGCCCACGGGAAGTGTGAAGGGCGTGGAGGTGGCGCTGCCGCTCGACAAGGTCGAGCTGTTCGTTGCCGCCGGAGTCCCGCTACAGGTGGAGCCGGAGTAGACGTTGAACGTCACCGATCCGGTGGGGCTGGCTCCGCCGCTCACGGTGGCGGTGTCGGTGAAGCTGCCCGGCGCGGCGATCGACGAAGACGAGGTCTGGGTCTTGATCGTCGGCTGGGCCTTCACCACCGTGAACGTCTCACACGGTCCGATATATCCTGCATTGTTGTAGGCGATTAAGAAATAACTGCCCGCAGCGAGTGGGGGGAAGTTATCGGACGTGCCGAGGCCTTCCGAATTGTTTGCTGGATCAGCAACGATATTGCCACCACTCTTGCCGATCTCGGCCGGTGTGTCGCTTTGGGGCGTCACGAGACCAAGACCTGCCAGATAGCCAGCCGCGCTCGCGGCCGTATTGCCGTAAGAACTGTCATGCGAAGGACAGGCCTTCGAAGTCGAGTAGAGGTTGAACGTCACGTAGTAGCCGGTTGGGTCTTGCACGGTGGCGGTGTCATAGACTGTGGTGCCGGCCGGCACTGAACCACCGGCCGCTACCGCCGAACCACCGGCGGTGTAGACCTGGGTGCTGTACACCGAGCATGCGCCCGCCACCGCGCTGAACGCGAGAACCGAACCGAGCGCCAACGCCATCGATATGGAAGAAAGGCGCAGAGGCCTCATACCGGACTTGCGCCCATTTGTGCCGGAGCCAACGCGGGCACTCTTTGAAAAAACATTTTTCATGTCAACTTTCCCTCTGCCCCTGCGCGAAAATCATGGCAAAAATGAGGTTGGTTGTCAAGTGCCTGTGGGCCTATTGTGATTTTGTAGTGATTCAAGGGGTTTGCGGGAGCCCGAGGTTCAGACCAGTCCAGCACATTGATCACAGATCGCTGGAGACCTTGGCGTAGGGAGAGACCGTGTCGATCGGACCCCAGAAGTGGTCTCCCCGCCGCCCGGTCCACCACGACGCAGCCAGAGCGAGCGCGCGTCGCTGCGTGGCATAGGACGTCATCACACTCTTGTGCCCTCGACCTGGCGGCGAGACCACTTCCAAGCATCGAGGCGGAGCAACTCCCCGCATTGTCCCCTGAGCAGCCGTCCCTTCAGGCGTAGCGGCTGTGGTTCTCCGCTCTGGTGCAACTGGAATGGTCGCGACCAGGGAGTTCCGAGCGCTGCTTGCGTCGTCTCAAGCGGTGAGGTTTCGGGGACGCGGTGCAAGGTGCCGAACGAGACTTCCCTTGCGGACGCGGACTTGAGCCAGCGAATCCTCGCGAACGAGCTCGCGAACTCGATTGAGGCGGGGCAGTTCTTCCTCGTGGACCAGAGGAGGATCGACCTCCAGACGAGCGCCTTCGCCGGAGTCAGAGCGCTCATCCACGGGCGCCACCTCAAGCGGGGGATCGTCGATCCAGAGGTCTTCATCTTCGAGCTCGAAGCCAGTGGTCAGATCGTCCGGGTTGGACGGTGGGCGCTCAACACCGCGTGCGGCGGGCGCGGTCCGGACTGCCCGTATTGAAGCCAAGCCGCCGACCCCTGCGAGTGGGAAGCGCGAGACGCGATTGTCTGGGCAGCGCGGGGCCTTCGTTGGCGACTCGGCTACGCCTTGACCTGCTTCGTGAAGACGACGATGCTCGAGAGGTAGTGGCCCGTCCGCGAGTCGAACGCCCCGCCGCACGTGACGAGCTGGAGCGCGCTGTACGGCCGTGATCCGTAGACGAGCCTGTTCGGGAACCTGCTCTTCAGGTACTCGCGCAGGCCAATCACCGAGAAGTACACGGTCTTGCCGTCCTTCAGCTTGACAACGACCCGGTTGCCGACCTTCAGGCTGCCCAACCTGTCGAACACGGCGGGGCCGGCGACCGAGTCCACGTGACCCAAGATGACCGCCGAACCCAGCTGACCGGGCGCGGGGCCGAACTTGTACCAACCCGGCACGTACCAACTGGATGGCACCTGAGGCGAACCGTTCCGACTAAGTCCGAGCTCGACCAAGGGAGCCGACACGCCTATGGCGGGGATGGACAGGTGCACCGGCGTCGAGCGCTTCACGACCAGCGAGGCCAGGCTCGCCACGGACGATGTGGAAGCGAGATCAACTGACGTCGACTGGGACAGCCAGGGGACATCGAGACGCGACGCGGGAAGCGAAGCCCTGCCAATGATCCTCGAAACACTCGGTCCGACCACGGGGCCGTGCTGACTCGGAACCAGCGCCACCACGCCGCCAAACACCAAAGCGAGAGATGCGGCCCAGACGAACATCCTGAGCCGCATTCCCTCGCTTGGTGATTCCATGTTCATCAACGTACTGCTTTCAAACTGCTCTTCCTACTACGCGTTGCGGCGGCGTCGAAGCATAAACCCCATAACTCCGAGCCCTGCGAGGAGCATCAGGCTACCGATGCTCAGCAGACCCGCGTTGAAGGTGACTCCAGCCGACCCGCCCGCTCCGGTCTGCGGAGCTGAGGTTGGGATCTTGTAGGCAGAAGTCCCCGTCTTCGGTGTCGTGGACGCGCTCGATGGAGTGATAATGAACAACTCGACCGTGCCGGTGATCGCCGAGTAGGTGGCGTTGCCGCTGTAGCTGACCATGAAGTAGTAGCTACCCGCCGCCAGGGTTCCAGTGGAAGCCGACGTGGCCTGGCCGCTGGTCAGACCCACCGTGTCCGCCGTGTAACCAGTCACCAGCGTGCCGCCGCTAGTGGGGGAACCCGAGTAGAGGGTGAAGGTNNCGCGATGCTGAACGGCTCGGCCGTGCTGGTGGCTGACGAGTAGGTGGCGTTGCCGCTGTAGCTGACCATGAAGTAGTAGCTACCCGGAGTGAGCGTGCCAGTCGAGACCGACGTGGCACCGCCGTTGACGAGCGTCACCGTGTCCGCCGTGTAACCAGTCACCAGCGTGCCGCTCGGGGACGTGCCCGAGTACAGGGTGAAGGTCACCGTGCCGGTGGGCATGCCCGAAGTGCCGCTGACCTTCGCACCGTCAGTGGCCGATGTACCGGTCACTGCCGGGGTGGTGCTCAGCGTGGCTGTCTGGAACGCGATGCAGAACGGCTCGGCCGTGCTCGTGGCTGACGAGTAGGTGGCGTTGCCGCTGTAGCTGACCATGAAGTAGTAACTACCCACCGCCAGGGTTCCCGTGGAAGCCGACGTGGCCTGGCCGCCGGTCAGGATCACCGTGTCTGCCGTGTAACCAGTCACCAGTTTGCCGCTCGGGGACGTGCCCGAGTAGAGGGTGAAGGTCACCGTGCCGGCCGGCGTACCCGAGGTGCCGCTGACCTTCGCACCGTCAGTGGCTGATGTGCCGATCACTGCCGGGGTGGTGCTCAGCGTGGCGCTGATGGTCGTGCACGCACCCGCTGCGACGCTCATCGCGAGAACCGAGGCGAGCGACACCACTAACGCGATAAAAGAGACGCCCAGACGCCTCAAAATAGTCCCATGCTCATCAGTGCGCGAGCGGGAACCCCAATTCCTAGGAGAAATCCTCATCATAGTATGTGCCTTCTTTCAGCCCCTGTAACATAGATTATATCAATAGTTAGCATATTTGTCAAGGGCGTGGGCTTTCATTGTGATTCTCTTGTTGTTCAGACGGTTCGATCGAGCCTGCGCGGCAATCCGTTCCAGACCAGCATTCAGGTGTTAGCCCCATGGATCCCCTGACGTGAGGAGAACTCACGGTGAACGGACCTTCAAAGAGATACGGCTTCGGCTCCCGATCCGCCACGACGCCATGGGCAAGTACTCCTCGGCACGCGGCGGAGCACGTCACCCCATTCTTCGGTCCTCGACCCGGTGGACGCGAGATTGCGACTGAGCGTATGGCCCCGAGCAGTAATCCCATGCTGGCGCAGCCCCTATCCTCGAACCCACTCAAGGGTCGTGACTCCTTTGAAGCGGATACAGCCATGGTGCGCCTCAACTCTGGCGCAACTGGTATCGTCACGACCGAGGAGTTCTGAACGATACCTACATCGTCCTTACGCGGTTGGGGGCTTCCGGGAAGCGATGCACAGTGGCAAACGAACCTGCTGTATCCGAAGCGACGTGGAGTCACGAGGACCTAGAAAGTGACCTCGCGGGCGCGCTCGAGGCGGGCGAATTCTTCCTGGTCTACCAGCCGACGATCGATCTGCAGACCAACGCCTTCGCCGGCGTCGAGGTGCTCATTCGATGGCGCCATCCCCAACGCGGAGTACTCAGTCCCGAACTCTTCATCTCCGAACTGGAGATGAGCGGTCAGATTGTCCCGGTCGGTCGGTGGGCCCTCAGCACCGCGTGCGCCCAAGGTGCGATCTGGCACGACCGGGGCTACCGGTTCGCGGTCTCGGTGAACATCTCGACGAAGCAGCTCGGATCGCCAGAGTTCGCGCACGACGTCGCCAATGCGCTCGCGTCGAGCAGGTTCGATCCCGCGCTACTCGTCCTGGAGTTCTCGCAGGAGTCACTGCTGGGTGACGAGGCGGCCACCATGCGGCGTCTGGCCGAGCTGAAGACCCTCGGCGTGCGACTCGCCGTTGACGACTTCGCCCCGGGCGACACACCTCTCGCCGACCTGGCAAAGTTCCCCATCGACATCGTGAAGCTCGACAAGGGATTCATCGCGGGAATCACGAATTCGCCAGAGGCCGCCGCGCTGATCCACACCCTGGTCCAACTCGCCAAGGCGCTGGGCGTGCAGATCATCGCCTCGGGCATCGAAGACGCCGAACAGCGCAAGCGCCTGGCCATAGAAGAGGTCAGCATCGGACAGGGCTTCCACTTTTCGAGGCCCCACGAAGCCCAGGAAATCGACCGGTACTTGGAGGACTTCGCCATCTTCTCCGGAAAGCCTCTCTAGATTGCCATGTCTCTGCACCCCCGAGGCGCGACTCCAATGCTGCTCGGAGAGCTTCACGAAGGACCGAGTCGCTGCGCACTGCGCCAATCCATTCATTCCCGAAAAATCGTCAGTGGCGTAGCCCATGGTCGCTGGCAGCCCCGTGGGTGACGGCCCCAAAGAGTTCGACGAGCGAGCGAGCCTGGCCAGTCTGCAGCACCAGGAGGGCCGGCTGGGCCGCGGTTGGCAACTCACCCAGCGCTACGGACAAGCGCGAGCCAAGCCGACGGCTGACGCGCCAGCGGCCGGTGCGGGTCCCGAAGCATTGCTGTCGGCGCTGGCCGACATGGCGGTTCCCCTGTTCAGCGATTGGTGCGCGGTGGACCTCGCCGACGGTCGCGGCGAACTCCATCGTCTGGTTATCCGTCATCGCGGCTGCACGGCCTCGGACCCCGCAGACTTGCCCGACGAGTCTTGCAGTGCAAGTTTGGCCAGCCGAGTGCCTACCCTTTCGCAGATTGCCGAACGGGTGATCGCGAACGGTCGCAGCGAGGTGTGGCCCGTCGTCGACGGCGAGCGGCTCCCCTGGTGTGTCGTCGTGGGCCTGTGGGTCGACGAACGGCCCTTCGCCGCGGTCACCTTCGCGGTCGACGAGACCCACCCGGGCTACGAGCTCTCCGAAATAGTCGCCGCCGAGGAGGTTTCGTGGGGCACGGCCAACGCCGTCGAGCGCATGCTGCTTCACCGCGACGCTCGCGACGCGATTCGCCGGTCCCAGCGAATCGCCAGTCAGCTCCACCAGCTCATCGCGGCGTCCATGACCGTCGCCGGCCTCGGGAGCGAGCAGGAGATCCTGGTCAGCCTGGCCGGCAGCACCCGAAGCGTCTTCGACGCCGACACGGCCATCGTTTCACTCGAATCAGGCAGCGCCGCACCCTTGTGCGGCGTCGCTCAACGAGGCCAGAAAGCTCATAGTCAAGGTTCCGGCGACTATCCCGGGTGGGACGGATTCCCGGTTTCTCGAACTGGCACCACCGCCACCTGGCTCGAAGACGGATGGCTCGTCGCGCCGATCGTCGAAGACAGGGACCGCACCCGTGGTGTCGTGGGCATCCGCCGCGAAGCCAACTCCGAGTTCGGAGCGGAGGAGATGGAGGTCCTCACGTTGCTGGCGCAAATCGCCTCCAGGGCGTTGAGCGCCACTGAACTGAGCCGGACCATCCAGCACAACGAGGCCCGCTGGCGAGTGCTGGTGGAGTCAGCGCCCGTCGGAATCGTCGAAGTGGACACCGAGGGTGGCGTTCGCTGGTGGAACCGGGCCGCGGGCAAGATATTCGCCTGGCCCGAGTACTCGGACTCACCTATTGATACGGGTCCGGCATTCCCCGAAGCGGCGGTCCCCAGGCTCGAAGTCCTGTGGTCCGACGTGCTCCGCGGCGCGTTCGCCGGCAGCCGAGACTTCGTGGACGTCGAGATCGAGGGAAGACGTAGGGACCTGACGGCCTCCGCGGTCCTCCTGCCTTCGGCCGACGACGAAGCCAGGAGCATCTTGACCCTGGTCGACGACGTGACCGACCACCGCGAGCTGAAGGCGGAACTGCGCCACGCGCACCAAATGGAGATCCGCGGACAGGTAGCCAGCAGCGTCGCCCACGACTTCAACAACCTGCTCACGCTGATCTCCGGCTACGCGGAAATGCTGTCGCAGAACCTCGAAAGCGACGATCGCGCCCTGCAAATGGTCATGGATATCCAGACGACCGCCTCCCGGGCGTCGTCGCTGACCGAGCAGTTGCAGGCGATCGGACGCACCAAGGCACCCGAGCCCGTCGTCCTGAGCCCCGTGGCGGCCATCCAGTCCAACGCCGAGGTCATCGAACGAATCGTGGGGGTTGACGTCGAAGTGGTCTGGTCGCTCGACGAGCACCCGCGCAACGTGCGTGTCGACGCCGACCAGTTCGAGCAGATGATCTTGAATCTCACGCTGAACGCCCGCGACGCGATGCCCGAGGGAGGTCGTCTGCGCATCGCGGTCGACTCCTCGCAAGTCGGAGAGGGGCAGGTTTCAATTCTCCACGTGGAGCCGGGAAGCTACGTGCGAATCTCGATCGAGGACGACGGATCGGGAATGGACGAGGAGACCCGCCAGCACTGCTTCGACCCACTCTTCACCACGAAGGGCCCCTTCGCGGGCACGGGGCTGGGGCTCGCGTCCGCCCGGCGCCTCGTGGAGCAGAGCGGAGGCTCGATTTCGTGCCGCAGCGAGCTCGGCGTGGGCACGACCTTCGAGATTCTCCTGCCCACCGTCGATGAGCCGGCCAACGACGAGTCCCCCCTGGCTCACGCGGTGCGAGCCCCCGGTTCGGCCACGGTTCTCCTGGCCGAGGACGACGAGGGGTTGCGCCAGTTCATGAACCGGGTCCTCGAGCGAAACGGCTACCGGGTGATCGAAGCCGACAGCGCGGAACGGGCGCTCGAACTGATGACGGGCCGCACCGACGGCATCGACCTGCTGGTGAGCGACGTCATCATGGGTCCGGTCACCGGCCCCGAGTTGGCCGCGGCCCTGCAGCACGCGAATCCGGCCCTGCGGGTGCTCATGACGTCGGGCAGCGCCGACGCGACGGTGATCAAGGACCTGTCGGCGGGCAGCGCAGCCTTCCTGGCCAAGCCGTTCAAGCCCAGCGAGTTGATCGACCAAGTCCACGAGCTGCTCTCTCGGGTGGAGCCACACCCCAACGGTGCCAAGGGCGCCGCGCGGCGCGACGTTCCCGACGCTCCGACCACCTCTACGTAGGGCACTTTCGCCGAGGGCCGAGGTCCAGGCTCGATTCGTATCCGACGGTGGCCCTCTACGAGACCGGTTCGGGCTCGAACCGGTAACCAACGCCGCGCACCGTCGTGATCCAGCGGGGATGATCCGGATCGACCTCGATCTTGGCGCGAATCCTACGAATATGCTCGGTGACCGTCGCTTCGTTCTGCCACTCGCTCGACGAGGACCAGACGTGCTCGAGGAGCTGGGCGCGCGAGTAGACCTGACGCGGCGATGACGCGAGAAACACGAGAAGGGCGAACTCCTTGGACGTGAGCTCCAGGAGCGTCCCGTCGAGCCTCACTTCGTGGGTGCTCTCGTTGATCTGGAGGTCGCCGAAGATCATGGTGGGCGCGTCGATTTGGTGCTGAGTCACGTTGGCTCCGGACCTGCGCAGTACCGATTCGATTCGCGCCGAGACCTCACCCAGCGAGAACGGCTTGACTATATAGTCGTCGGCTCCCAGCTTCAGGCCCGTGATCCGCTCGGATTCGAGACCTCGTCCAGTCAGGAAGATGACCGGCACATCGCTGATCAGACGCAGCTCACGCAGGACATCACGCCCGTCCTCGGCTCCCAGGACGATGTCGAGCAGCACCAGGTCGGGTCCGAAGGCCGACGTCGCCGAGAGCGCCCCGTTGGAGTCGGCCGCCACGGCGACCTCGTAGCCCTCGGCCAGGAGGAACTTGCTGAGGAGCTTGGTAATCTCGGCGTCGTCGTCGACAATGAGGATCTTGGTCATCGCCCGAGACCCGAGCGCTGGTGGCGCGCCGGCGTGACCGCCGGGAACTGGTGACCGCGACGACGGGCGTCCCCTGTACCACCTCTGACTGAAAGAACGCGTGGCTGCACAAGATTCATTCTACGGACTGCTCCGACCCCACTTGCGGGAACATGGCGACGAATCCTCGCGCCACCGGCACCTGACTACCCGACCGGTGTCGGTCGCCGCCGCGCGGGGACCGCGCGCTCGAATCCCGGCTCCTTCGTTCGTGGTCCGCGCGACTGGGCCTACGGTCCCTACCGGGCGGTCTGGGAGCTTGCGGGCACCGCGAGAAAAGATCGATGGCACCAACTGGATTCTCGACTAGATCAATCAGGAATTAGCCGTTAGGATTGCGGAAGGCCAATTAACTCGAGAAGGTGCACTATGACGAAGATCGCCGACGACATCACCCAACTAATCGGTGGCACGCCACTGGTCAGGATTCACCGCCTCGGTCAGGGTCTGGGAGCAGAAATCCTCGCCAAACTCGAGTACTTCAACCCGGCACACAGCGTCAAGGACCGCATCGGCCTGTCCATGATCGACGCCGCGGAGGAGGCCGGACTCATCGGTCCAGACACCATCATCCTGGAGCCGACCAGCGGAAACACGGGAATAGCCCTCGCCATGGTGGCCGCCGCACGTGGCTACCACTGCGCCTTCACGATGCCCGAGACCATGAGCAAGGAGCGCCGGGCGCTGCTTCGCGCGTACGGCGCCGAACTGTTCCTGACGCCTGGTCCTGACGGCATGGGCGGCGCCATCGCCAAGGCCGAGGAGCTCGCGGCCAGCGATCCCCGCTACTTCATCCCCCAGCAGTTCAACAACCCCGCGAACCCCCAGATCCACCGGATGACGACGGCCGAGGAGATCTGGGCCGACACCGACGGCCAGGTCGATATCTTCATCGCCGGCGTGGGAACCGGCGGGACGATCACCGGAGTTGGCGAGGTGCTCAAGGAACGCAAGCCGTCGGTGCAGATAATCGCCGTCGAGCCCGCGGCGTCGCCGGTGCTTTCGGGCGGCGTGAAGGGCCCGCATCCCATCCAGGGCATCGGAGCCGGCTTCGTTCCCGCGATCCTCGACGTCGACGTCATCGATGAGGTAATCACCGTGGCGAATGATGACGCATTCGATATCGCTCACCGCGCAGCCCGCGAAGAGGGGCTGCTGGTCGGAATCTCCTCGGGCGCGGCCCTTTGGGCCGCCCTGCAGGTGGCGGCGCGACCGCAGAACGCCGGGAAGCAGATCGTCGTCGTCATCCCCTCGTTCGGGGAACGCTACCTTTCGACCGCGCTCTTCGCCGGACTCACCGACTGAACGTGCGACGCGCACTGCACTCGGACCTCCAGGCCGCTCGCGCGCGCGACCCCGCCGCGAGGTCCTCGCTCGAGGTCATCCTCACCTACCCCGGGGTGCACGCGATCTGGGCCTATAGGTTCACCCACTGGCTCTGGAGGCACGACCTCAAGCTGATGGCCAGGTGGGGCTCGTCGATCGCCCGGTTCTGCACGGGAGTGGAGATCCACCCCGCAGCCACCCTCGGGTCGGGCATCTTCATCGACCACGCGGCGGGCGTGGTGATAGGCGAGACCACCGAGATCGGCGACGACGTCACCATCTACCAAGGGGTGACCCTCGGCGGGACGAGCCTCAACGTGGGCAAGCGCCACCCCACGATCGGCCAGCGAGTCACCATCGGTGCCGGAGCGAAGGTCCTCGGGCCGATCACGATCGGCGACGACAGCCGAATCGGGGCCAACGCGGTGGTGGTGAACTCGGTGCCCCCCAACTCGGTGGTCGTGGGCATTCCCGGACGCGTCGTCACGCGCGCCCTGCCGCGGCCGGTCCCGTCGCTGCCCGACGTCGAGGACGGACTCATGCCCGACCTGATCGGGGCGAGCCTCGAGTCGCTGCTGCGCCGGGTCGACCAGCTCGAGGCCCTGTCCGGCGCGCCCCACGACCATCACGACGTGCGGCCCTCGCTATCGGGAATCTGGTCCGGGGAGGACTTCTCCATCTGAGCAGCGGCCCTCGTCGCTTTGCCCGCGACAGCGCCTGCGAGAGAATGGCTGCATGCGCGGAGCCGGACCAGCGATGGGGTCCATAGTGGTCATTGGCGAGCAGGTACGCCTGCGCACTATCGACACTGTCACCGGCGAGGCGTTGACCGAACTGGCGGTGCGCGGGATATACGACCCTTCTTGGCAGCCCTTCGGCGTTCCGTGGACCGACGATGCCCCGGACGAGATGCGCCGGGCGTTGCCGACGTTCTACGCCTCGACGATTCACTCCGCGGTGCCTGAGCGCTGGGAGTTGCCGATGGCCGTGGAGCACGAGGGCGATCTCATCGGCTTCGCGAAGATCCAAGCCTCCGACATCAGCGCGTCCGGGCGCTTCAGCACCGGCTCGTGGCTGGGCCTCGCCTTCCAGGGCCGAGGCCTCGGCACCCAGGTACGACGCGCCTGCCTGGCGGCGGGCTTCAAGGGTCTGGGAGCGCAGAGTGCCCACACCCAGGCCAACGCCAACAACGCCGCGTCGCTCGGCGTCACCCGCAAGCTGGAATACCTGGCGTCCGGTCACTTCGAGCTTGAGATCCGTGGGGAGCCGATGACCAAACTGGAGTTCACCATGCAGCGCGAGCACTGGCGCGAGGAGGTCTGGCGCGAGGACTTCACGCTTCTTGGGTTCGAGCCCTTCAGGACTTTCCTGGGCCTCTCGGTCGAGCCGTAGAACGCGTCAGCGTTCGCTCGCGTTCGGCGCGAGTGGACTTTTGTCACCCGGGACCGCGTGCGGGGCTGCCCTACACTCGAATCATGCGTCGAAACATCCCATTCCTCATACTCGGCCTCATGATCGTCCTGGCCGGCGGTGTCGCTGTCCTCTCCTGGAACCAGGCCCACGAGAGCTCGGTATCGATCTTCGACTGCAACTCACACGCCACAATCGCCCCCAAGGAATTCGTGCTGTCCTGCGCCGACGCGAACTCCGAGCTGACCGGTCTGCAATGGGCTGGCTGGGGTCTGCCGACGGCCGACGCGACGGGCACCGCACGCTGGAACGACTGCATCCCCAACTGCGTGAGCGGGACCTGGAAGAGCGCGTCGATCTCGGTCTACGCCTACCGCATCGAGAACGGCCACTACACGCGACTCGACGCCCACGACAGCAACCTGTTCGCGGGAGGCCCCTTCGTCGCAGAGTCCTACCCGCCGGCAAAGTAAGAACCTGTTAAGGGCGCCCACAGCTCGACGAGGGCGATGTCGGGGCGTCGTCCGCGCTACTTATACTGAACGGTGCCCGGCGTTCGATGTCGCGGGCGAGAGGTCGTGGCGCCACCGGAGTATCGAGTCGAGGCAACCGAAGTTCTAGACAGCGGAGCACCATTGATGAAGTTCGCACGAACAGCGCTCGTTCTCACCTTCACGGTGAGCCTGGCGGCGGTCGTTCCCGCCGGCGCGGCGCTGGCCCCTTCGTGGAAGCTCGCCAAGATCGTCGCTTTGCCTACCGGGGCGACCGGGCTTCCCCAGGGCTACCTGCCAGCGCTGTCGTGTCCCTCCGCCGGCAACTGTATCGCCGCCGGAGCGTACAGCGACGCCAAGGGCAAGACCCAAGGACTGCTCCTGAACGACGTCGGGGGGGTCTGGAAAAGTCCGATGATCCTGAAGGCGCCGAAGAACGCCGCGGGCAATCCATCGGTGACCATCTCGTCGGTCTCGTGCGGCTCTCGCGGCAACTGCAGCGCCGTGGGCCTCTACCAGGACCAGGCCGGTAGCTCCGAGAGCCTCTTCGACGACGAGGTGGGGGGCGTCTGGAAGAGCGCGACCGAGGGAGCGCTGCCCCCCAACGCGCTCACCACCAGCCAGAACGCCCAACTTCACTCGGTGTCGTGCGCATCAAGCGGCAACTGCAGCGCCGTGGGCACCTACTGGGACACGACTACCCCACAGCCGAGTACCCAGGGCTACGTGATCAACGAGGTCGCTGGCGTGTGGAGAGCGGCGAAAGAGGTGACCCTGCCACCGGGCGCGAACGCCAATCCGATGGTGAACCTCGCACAGGTGGCGTGTTCGTCACCCGGCAACTGCAGTGTGGTGGGTTCCTACATCGACGCCAACAACGCCACCCACGGGCTCACCGTCGACAAGGTGGCGGGCACGTGGCTTCCCGCGACCTCGCTACTGCTCCCCGGCGACGCCAGCGCGTACCCGAGCGCGTCGCTCAACTCGCTCGCGTGCGCCTCGAACGGCAACTGCTCCGCGCTCGGCAACTACGAGGACGCCAGCGGCGACGCGCAGGGTCTCGCGGTCACCGAGACCTCCGGCCAATGGGGGCGCGCGGTCACGCTGGCGATGCCCGTCGCGGCGGCATCAAATCCGCACGTGTTCTTCTACGGCTACGGCGGAATCTCGTGCCGCACGAACGCCAACTGCAGCGCGGGCGGGCAGTACCGCGACACCCAGGGCGACTACCAAGGCTTCTTGGTCAGCGAGGTCCACGGCGAGTGGAAGGCGGCCACCGCGCTCGCGCTTCCGCGCGGCGCCGTCCAAGCCGGCAAGAACGGCGGCGTCGTAGGGGTGTCGTGCTCGTCGAGCGGCAACTGCAGCGCTGGCGCCGCCTATCTCGACGCGTCGGGGAACTACCAGGCGCTCGTCGTCAACGAGGTCGCCGGCGCGTGGCAGACCGGCCTCAAGGTCACCCTGCCCGCCGGTGCCACCACCGTGGGTGTCGACGGCGGCGTCTACGGCCTCGTCTGCCAGAAGAACGGCGCCTGCGTCGCCACCGGCAGCTTCTTGAAGGGCACCACGAACTACCAGGGCTTCACGCTCGCCACGAGCTGATCACAGTCGGAACGGCGCGGGATTCGAGGCGAGCTTGGGAACGCGCATGCGCGCGATGACGGTTCCCGGCGAGGGATGGTAGTACGCCGCGATCCCCAGGTCGCCCGCCACCGACAAGAACATGAAGGCGTCCTCGCTGGTGAATCCCCACTCGTCGACGAGCAGCCTCGACGCCTCCTCGCAGGCGCCCCGCAGCGCGTCGTCGATGCTGTCGGGCGACGTGGCGTGGGTGTAGAAGGCGTCAGCCGTCTCGGTGATGGGCCAGCCGCCGCCCTTGGCCTTGATGACGTCGACCCTTATCAGCGCCGTGCCGCCAATCTCCACGCCCGTGCCCGAGATCTCGCCGTCGCCCATCGACGCGTGCATGTCGCCGATCGCGAGTTGGCCACCGGACTGGAAGACCGGTAGATGAATCGTGGCGCCGACGGCGTTCATGCGGTCGTCCATGTTGCCCCCGTGGCGCCCCGCCAGGAAGGTGGAAACGTCGCCGGACTCGGGCGACAGGCCGATGACGCCGAACATCGGCCGGGCCGGGAACGAGACGCGGTCGTTCATCGTGACGACGCCGTCTGCCACCTTGAAGATCCTCGTCGCCGGCGCTTGGACCTGATGGGTGAGCTGACCCCAGCCGGGTATGCACATCGCGGCACCCTGCGCGCCGGGACGGATATCAAGCAGCGTCACCGAGAGCGTGTCGCCGGGCTCGGCCCCGCGCACCCCGATCGGGCCCGTGGCACTGTTGACCCGCCCGAGGTCGAGACTCTCGATGGTGTCGTGCTCGCTCTGCACCTGACCGGTGAAGCAGTCCCAGGTCTCGATCTCCACCACGGTCCCGGGACCAACCTGGACAACGGGCTCGCGCTGGGAGTCGAATGACCAGACGTGCTGATCGCGACCGATTCGTATCGAAGTCCCGTCCATGACCCTCCTTGGCGCCGTGCGCCTCAGGATACGACGGCGGGGACGACGGCGGGGACGAAGTCCCGGAAAGTTTCATCTGCTTGCCACCTCGCGATAGCCCGACTTTCACCTTGCGATAACCCAGCCTCCTTACTTTGGCAACGTGGCACGCAAGCGACTTCTCACCCTCCAGGGACCGCGATTACGTGCCGCCCCACGACACCTCGCGGAGTCACCCGACCGTGGTTAATCTCGAGGGCCGCAGCGTCGTGCTCATCGTCGAGGATGAGCCGAGCTACCAGGACGCCCTCAACATCGGACTCACCGTCGAAGGCTTCATCGTCGTGGCCGCGGGCACCATCGCCCAGGCCCACGAACTCATGATGAGCACCAAGCCCGATCTGGTGCTGCTGGACGTGATGCTCCCCGACGGATCCGGCATCGACTTCTGCCGCGAGATCTACGACACCTCGCGGATTCCCGTCATCATGGTGTCGGCGCGCTCGAGCGAGGTCGACGTCGTGCTCGGCCTCGAGATCGGGGCGGCCGACTACGTCACGAAGCCCTACCGGCTGCGCGAGCTGGTGGCCCGCATGCGGGCCGTCCTTCGCCGCCCGGCCGCGAACGCCGAGGAGGAGGTCATCACCTTCGGCGACCTGCGGATCGATTTCGTGCGCCGCACGGTCAGCCGCCAGGGCCGCGAGATCGAGCTGAGTCGCAAGGAGTTCGATCTGCTCGCGCTCTTCGCCTCACGCCTCGGCCAGGTGGTGACCCGCGAGACCTGCCTCGACACCCTCTGGTGGGGCCTCGAGCTCTCCGACACCCGAACCCTCGACACGCACGTCAAGCGCCTTCGCCAGAAGGTCGAGGAGGACCCCGCGAATCCCCGCCATCTCCTGACCATCCGCGGCGTGGGGTTTCGCCTCGACGCCTAGTCTGTGCCCATGAGAGCTGGCGACCTCGTCCCTGACTTCGTCCTCGCCGACCAGGAGGGGATCGATCGGTCGCTCTCGTCGCTCCTCGCCGCGGGACCCGTCGTGCTCTTCTTCTATCCCGCCGCGATGACGGCGGGCTGCACGAAGGAGTCGTGCCACTTCCGCGATCTGGGTGCGCAGTTCGAGGAGCTCGGCGCCCAGCGGATCGGCATCTCCATGGACGGGGTCGAGCGACAGGCCGAGTTCACGTCGAGAAACCGGCTCGACTACCCGTTGCTCTGCGACCTCGGGGGCCACGTCGCCGCCCAGTTCGGGGTCAAGCGCGCCTTCGACTTCTTGAAGGTGAAGCGCGCCACGTTCGTCATCGGCCAGGATCGGCGCGTCATCGCCGTCATCGGGAGCGAACTCAACATGAACCTCCACGCCGAGAAGGCGCTGAGCGCGCTGCGAACGGCCCGGCCCTAGCCGGCGATCATCGCCGGAGCGGGGTCCTCGAGGAAATGGCCCACGTGGGACAGGAACGCCGAGGCCATGGCCCCGTCCACCTGACGGTGGTCGAAGGACATCGATAGTTCCACGACGTGACGCACGACAACCGCGTCGGCCACCACCCAGGGGGCCTTCGCGATCTGGCCGACCGCCACGATGGCCCCGGTGCCCGGCGGAAGGATCGGCATGGCCCCATCCACGCCGAACGGACCGACGTTGGTGATCGTCAAGGTCGTGGCGAGCATCTCCTCGGGAGTGGTCGTGCCGCTGCGCGCCTTGTCGATCAGGATGTTGAGCGCACTCGCCATCGCGAAAAGGTCGAGCTGATCGGCGTCCTTGATGTTGGGGACGATCAGGCCGCGGGGTGTGTTGGCGGCGATGCCCAGGTTCACGCGGCGGCGAACCACGACCTCGGAGTTGGCGGCGTCGAAGCTCGAGTTGATGCCGGGATAGTGGCGCGCCGCGTCGCACATCGCGAGCGCGACGATGGTGAGCGGCGAAAGACGGACCCCCGACAGGTTGGGGTGCTGCTTCAGGGAGGCGAGAAGCTCGACGGTCTTGGTGGCGTCCACGCGAACCCATACCGCGGCGTGCGGGGCGCTGAAGGCGCTCTGGACCATGGCGTCGCTCATGGAACGCAGGACGCCCTTGACCGCGATGCGCTCCTCCGTGGGTCCCGTCGCCCACGACTCGAGGTCACGGCCGACGAAGCGCGACGTGGTGTTCGGCCCGGTGATGACCGCGCTGGAGCGGGCGTAAGCGACCACCAACCCGCTGAGGGCACGCTCCACGTCGCTTCGAGTCACTAGCCCGTCACGGCCGGTCCCGTTCAGCGTGGCAATGTCGACCCCCTGCTGTTTGGCGTAGAGGCGAACTGGCGGCGTCGAACGCGGCGCCAGTGCCGGCTGGGCCGCGACGGCGCGAACGAGCTCCGGGGCCGGGGCGGACGGGGGGCGGCCCTGGCGGCGGTGGGTGCGAGTGGGTACGGCGTCCTCGTTGGCGACGCCGTACCCTACGAGAACGGCGTCGCGCCCCACCCCGGTGGCGGCTTCGGGCGCCTCGACGGCGACACTCGTCGCCGGGGACGCGCCATCGACAGCGACGTCGAACGTGATGAGGGGCATGTGGACCTCGATCACGTCGCCGACTTCACCGTGCAGCGCCGTGACGGTCCCCGCGTAGGGACTCGGCAGCTCGACCACCGCCTTCGCGGTCTCGATGTCCACGAGCGGCTGGTTCAGCGTGACGACGTCGCCGACCTTCACCTTCCACGTCACTATCTCGGCCTCGACGAGCCCTTCGCCGACGTCGGGCAGGAGGAAGATCGCTTCGCTCAACTTTCGAATCCCATCACTCGGTCCACCGCATCCAGGATCCGGTCGACGCTTGGTCGGTACTCATCTTCAATTCGCGACGGCGGGTACGGCACGTGGTAGCCGCTCACGCGCAACCCGGGGGCACGCAGCGAGTAGAAGCACCGCTCGCTCAGCTCCGCGACGATCTCCGAGCCGACCGAGGCGGTGTGGGGCGCCTCCTGGACTACGACCAGCCGGCCGGTCTTCTCGAGCGACGCCGCCATGACGTCCAGATCCAGCGGCGCGATCGAGCGTGCGTCGACGACCTCGATCGAGACTCCCTCGCCCGAGGCCGTCTCGGCAGCGCGCAGCATCGTCTTGACCGAGGCGCCGTAGCCGATCAGGGTCACGTCGGCACCCTCGCGGCGCACGACGGCGTCGAAGAGCCCACGGGGCGAGTTCTCGAGGTCGACCTCGCCCTTCTCCCAGTAGCGGCTCTTAGGCTCGCAGAAGATGATCGGGTCGTCGTGCTCGATGGCCTGCTGGATCATCCAGTACGCGTCGTTGGGCGTGGAGCAAGAGACCACGCGCAGGCCCGCCGTCTGGGCGAAGTACGCCTCGGGGCTCTCGGAGTGGTGCTCGATGGCGCCGATGCCGCCCTGGAAGGGGATGCGAATGACCAGTCCCATCGTGTACACGCCGTCGCTACGCTTGTGCAGCTTGGCGACCTGGGAGACGATCTGGTCGAAGGCCGGGTAGACGAACCCGTCGAACTGGATCTCCACGACCGTGCGGTACCCGCGGATCGCCAGTCCCACGGCAGTGCCGACGATCGCCGACTCGGCCAGGGGCGCGTCGATGACCCGGTCCTCGCCGAAGTCCTTCTGGAGGCCGTCGGTTATGCGGAAGACCCCGCCGAGCTTCCCGATGTCCTCGCCCATCAGCAGGACCTTCTTATTCTTGTCCATGGCGCGACGGAGCCCCTCGTTGAGGGCCTTGGCCATGGTCATCGTGGTGGTGGCCATCAGTGCGGACCCCCGCTCACGCCCAGGGCGATCATCTCGCTGCGTCCCTCGTCGACCAGCGGGTGCGGCGCCGCGTAGGCGTTGTCGAACATGGTCATCGGATCCGGCCGGCCCATGGCCAGCACGTCGTCGCGCAACTCGAGCGCCAAGGCGTCGGCCTCGGCGGCCACCTCGTCGAAGGTGACGTTCTTGACCCTGTACTCGCGCGCCAGCAGGGCCTTCACCCGCTCGACGGGGTCGCGGTGCTTCCAGACCTCGACCTCGGCGTCGACCCGGTACCGGGTCGGGTCGTCGGAGGTGGTGTGCGCGCCCATCCGGTAGGTGAAGGCCTCGACCATCGTGGGACCGCCGCCGACGCGGGCGTTCTCCAGCGCCCGCTTGGTCACCTCGTACACCGCCAGCACGTCGTTGCCGTCCACCCGGATACCGGGGAAGCCGAAGCCCTGGGCGCGGTGGTACAGCGGGATCTTGGACTGCAGCGACGAGGGCGAAGAGATCCCCCACTGGTTGTTCTGGCAGAAGAAGACCACCGGCGCGTTGAACGACGCGGCCCAGACGAAGGATTCCAGGACGTCGCCCTGGCTCGACGCCCCGTCGCCGAAACAGGCCATCACGGCCTCTTCGCTGCCGTCGCGCTGCACTCCCATGGCGTAGCCCACCGCGTGCAGCGCCTGGTTTCCCAGCACCACCGTGGGCACCGAATAGCGGTACTTCTGCGGGTCCCAGCCGCCGGTGCTCACCGCGCGAAAGACGCGGAACCAGTCCCGGGGCGGAATGCCGCGACACCAGGCGATGCCGTGCTCGCGGTAGGTAGGAAAGACGAAGTCCTGGGGGCCGAGCGCCCGGCCGGCGCCAATCTGGGCCGCCTCTTGACCCTGTACCGGAGCCCAGAGTGCCAACTGACCCTGACGCTGCATCGACGTGCCCTCGTTGCAGATGCGACGGGTTATGACCATGTCGCGGTACATGGCGAACACCTCTTCACCGCTCAGCGTGCTGACGTACTGGGCATGAGCTACTCGTTCACCCTCGGGCGTGAGCAACTGGACAAGTTGTTCGTCGATCATCGACTCTCCTTAGGCCACTGCTCCCCTCGATACCCTACCCCCGTGCCATAAGTGGGTGCCTGGGCTCGTGGTGGACATTGCCCCTCTACGCGACAACCGCGACTTCCGCTTGCTCTTCCGCGGCAGCTCCCTTCACTACTCGGCAGTAATCTCACGATGGTGGCGGTTCCCTCTCAGGTGTACCGCGAGACGCACTCGAGCCTGTGGGTCGGCGTCGCGAGCCTTCTCCAGCTGGCGGTGGTGACCGGAGGGCCGCGCCTCGGGGCTGACGACGACCGAATTCTCGATCGTCCCGGGAAGCGTGGCCTGCGTCCTCGGTGCCATCGGCCTCGTGCGCTGGCGGCCGAGCTTCTGGAGCGACCAGGTCCGCTAAGCCGAGCGGACGGGGATCGACCGGCGCTTGGCGTTGGTGACGTTGGCGAGTTGGCCGCACGCCGCGTCGATGGAGCGGCCGCGCGTGTTTCGTACGGTGACGTTGATGCCGTGGGCCTCGAGTCCGTCACGGAACTCGTGGACCCGCCTCGAAGACGATCCGAGCACCAAGAAGCCCGGGGTGGGGTTGAGCGGTATCAGGTTCACGTGGGCGCGAAGCGGGCCGGCGTAGCGGGCCAACTCGTCGATCGCCTCGTCGGTGTCGTTTACGCCGTCGATGAGCGCCCACTCGAAGCTCAGTCGCCGCGACGTCGTCGCGACCCAGTACACGCAGGCTTCGTAGAGCCGCTCCAGCGGGTAACGGCGGTTCAGCGGCACCAGCTCGTTGCGGGCGTCGTTGTTCGCAGCGTGCAGGCTCACCGCCAACGTCAGCGGGAGTCCCTCCCTGGCGAGGCGTTCGATCGCCGGAGCCACGCCGACGGTCGACACGGTCAGGTGGCGCGCGGAGAGCCCCTTGTACTCGTGCAGGCGCCTCACGGCGCTGACGGTCGCCTTGTAGTTCGCGAGCGGCTCGCCCATCCCCATGAACACCACGTTGGAGAGCCGCCGGGGTGCGGCGGCCCGGGCGGCGAACATCACCTGCTCGAGCACCTCGCCCGCGCTCAGGTTGCGGGTGAAGCCGGCCTGGCCCGTGGCGCAGAAGGTGCAGCCCATGGCGCAGCCGGCCTGGCTCGACACACATACCGTCACCCGGTCGTCGTAGGACATGAGGACCGTCTCGACCGTCGCGCCGTCGTGGAGCCGGAAGACCCACTTGCGCGTCGAGCCGCGGTCGCTCTGCACGTCGTCGGCGACCTCGATGCTCGTCGGGAACTCCTCGTAGAGGCGCGAACGCAGGGCCTTGGGGATGGTGGTGATCTCGTTGATCACTTGGCCTTCGCTCCACAGTCCGTGCCAAACCTGCTCGACGCGGTAACGAGGCTCGCCGACCAGGAGCTCGTCCAACTCGTCTCTGGTGTATTCGTAGACCGATGGCATGAAGCCACGCTAGGGCGCCGGGCGCGGTGTCGCGCCGGGCGCGATTCTCTGCTTGACTCTGTAGCGGTTGCGCCGACGTGGCATCGACCCCCAGCGACAGGAGCAGCACCATGGAACTCAAGAACACATCGGCCCTCGTCACGGGCGCCGCGTCCGGACTCGGCGAAGCGACGGCCCGCGCCCTGGCGGCGCGCGGCGTCAAGGTGGTCGTCGCCGACCTCAACGACGAGCGCGGCGGCGCCGTCGCCGCCGAGATCGGCGGCGTCTACGCGCACTGCGACGTCACCGACACCGACCAGGTCATCGGCGCCCTCGAGGCGGCCAAGGCCATGGCCCCGCTGTGGAGCGCAGTGAGCTGCGCCGGCATCGGCTGGGCCACGCGCACCATCGGCAAGGACGGCGAGTACGCCTCAGCCCACGACCTCGACCTCTACCGCAAGGTCATCGAGATCAACCTCGTCGGCACCTTCAACGTCTGTCGCCTCGCGGCGACGGCCATGAGCCACAACGCCCCCGACGTCGACGGTCTGCGCGGCGCCATCGTGAACACCGCCTCGGTCGCCGCCGAGGATGGCCAGATCGGCCAGGTCGCCTACTCCTCTTCCAAGGGCGGCATCGTCGGGCTCACGTTGCCTCTGGCGCGGGACCTCGCGGCCATCGGCGTGCGGGCCAACTGCATCCTGCCCGGACTCATCGACACCCCGATCTACGGCACCGGCCCGCAGTCCGACGAGTTCAAGGCCCGCCTCGGTGCGGGCGTTCTCTTTCCCAAGCGCCTCGGCTACCCCGAGGAGTTCGCGTCGCTTTGCGTCGAGCTGCTCGCCAACAGCTACATGAACGCCGAGTCGGTGCGCATCGACGCGGGCATTCGCATGCAGCCCAAATAGGATCCGCCCGAGCGGTGCCGGTCACGAACGCGAGTATCCCCCGCGGCGCCCGGCAATCCTCGCCCGAAACGCTCCAACGCGAGCTTCCCGGCCGCGGTCTCCTCACTCGCCCTTGAGGTCTCGAAGGTTGAAGGCGACCAGTCCCGCGAGCGCGCCCGCGACGCCTATCGCGGTCATGATGGCGTTGGTCGTCCAGTCGATCGGCGCCGACGGGGCGGCGGCCATCTGATGGAACGCGGAGGTGTCGAGGATCCAGTGGTTCACGTTCACGATCCCGCCGGTGAGCTCCACGAGCAGCGACCAGACGAGCACGCCGTAGGTCGCGAACGTGACGAGCCTCGGCAGCGCGCCGTACACGAGGGCGCCGATCCCCAGGAGCAGCAGCGCCGGGGGCACGATGTTGAGGCCGGCCTCCACCATCGAGGAGAAGCTCACCCCGGCGTGCTCGCCCGCGGCGCCCAGCCACGTCGAGAGGCCGGCGAGGAGGCCGGCGAGCACCACGATGCCCGCCGCCATCACGATTCTGCTGGCGAGCCACCTGGTGCGCGATAGAGGCCGCACGAGGAGGTACTCGAGGCGACCGATCGACTCCTCCGCCCTCGTCGCGCTGATCTGCCCGGCGGCCACGAAGTTGAGCGCCATCGCCATGATCAGGAGCGCGAACCCTAGGTAGGCCTCCGCGCCGGTGACGCCGAGGCGCGCGAACACGAGCCTCATGCTCGGCGTGCTCGTCATGATCTTGCCGCCCGATTTCGCGATGCTGCCGAGCAGCAGCCCGTAGGCGATGATCGACGCGGCCCAGGCGATCAACATCGACCGCATCAGGCGAAAGGCGAGGCCGACCGATCCCGACAGGAGGCGCAGGTGCGGTGCGGTGCTCGAGCGGTCCGGAAACACGCTCGCCCCGAGGTCACGTCGGCCCGCCAGATAGACGGTGTAGGCGGCGGCGGCGGCCGTGAGCAGCGCGATCGGCACCAGCGCCAACGGATTCGGCCTGGTGAGTGGCTGGAGCTCCTCGATCCATCCGAGCGGCGTCGCCCAGCGCAGCCACGCGAGGTCCGTGCCCGAGTCGGCGACCATTCGCAACGCGTAACTCACCCCCAGCAGCGCCGAGGCGTAGCCCGCCGCCTGGCGCCGTGTCGACGACAGTTGACTCGCGAGCGCCCCGATGGCGGTGAACATGCAGGCGCCCGCAACGACGGCCAACGCGAAGAAGAGGGCCGCGCCCGCGCCGATGCCTACCTTCGACGACCGCCCCATCGCGATGGTGATGATCCCCGTCGTGACGAGGAGCGCGACCAGCCCCATCGCCATGGCGAGCAGCGCCTCGGCAGCCGAGCGCCTCCTGGTGGTGCGACCCGCGAGCAGGAGTTCCCATCGTCCGGCGTCCTCCTCACCGCGCATCATCCTCGTGCTGGTGAGGATGCCCCAGACCGCCGCGGTGATGGCGAGGACCGTCAGGCACTTCCAGGCGGTGAACCCGGGCACCGTGTCGATCTGGATCGCGGGCCCGACGAGCGCGCTGATGCCGGTGTTGGCCCCGAACTCCTGAACGAGGAGCCTGCGGGCCGCGGGCGTGGCGTAACTTGATGCGTAGGCGAGCGCCTGCGTCGCGGTGTAGAGGCCAAAGACGACGCCCCACCCCACCGCGGACCTGACGGTCTTGCGGCTAGTGACCTGCAGGATCACCGTGCTCGGCCACGTGCTGACGTGGCGCGCCGCGTCGGTACGAGTGTCAGCCAGCATTGCCCGAGTCGCCCTGCGCCGTCAATCCAGCGCCGTAGTGCGAAAGGAAGAGCTCCTCCAGCGACGGTTCACGGCTCAGCAACTCGCGCACCCCGACGTCGGCGAGCGCCTTCAACAAGGGCCCCACGCTCCCCTGCACCTGACAGGTCATGGAAGACCCCTGGACCGACACCATCGACACTCCGGGAACCTGCGAGAGATCGGGAACGGCGCCGTCGAAGGTCGCCTCCACGCTCAGGGCGGAAAGATGTCGCATCTCGGCGAGCGTCCCCATCTCGACGAGCACACCCTCTCGCAGGATGCCAATCCGGTCGCACAACACCTCCACCTCGCTCAGGATGTGCGACGAGAGCAGGACGCTCTGGCCGCGACCCCTGGCTTCGTCGATGCAGGACCGAAACGCCCGCTCCATGAGCGGGTCGAGTCCACTGGTCGGCTCGTCGAGGATCAGCAGGTCCGGACGGGTCATGAGAGCCGCCACGAGTGCGAGCTTCTGGCGGTTCCCCTTGGACAGGGCGCGGACCTTCTTGGACGTGTCGAGCTCGAAACGATCGACCAGCTCGTCGCGATAGGCGAGATCCAGCCGTCCCTGCACCCGCCCGAGGAGGTGCAGCGTCTCGCCGGCCGTCAGCGTTGGCCATAGATTCGCCTCTCCCGCCACGTAGGCAATTCGACGATGTGCCTCGACGGTCTCGTGCTGGCAGTCCAGACCGAAGATCTCGCCCCGGCCGCTGGAGGGTATGAGCAGCCCGAGCAGGAGACGTATCAGCGTGGTCTTGCCGGCTCCGTTGGGTCCGAGGACTCCCACGACCTCTCCCTCGCCGACCTCGAAATCCAGATCCCGCAACGCCTCTGTCGCGCCGAACTGCTTGGAGAGCGCGAAGGTTCTAACCGCTGGTCTCGCCATCTCGACTCCTCTTGGAAGGACTTCGTTTCACGTATATCCTTGCACCGGCCGCTGGGGTCCAATGTCCCTTCTGCGCCCGCGGCCGGCCCTTGCCAAGGCTCAAGAACGGACTCGCTACCGGGCCCCGGCCATGTCGATCATGACGAGGTGTTCACGCTGAGCCCCTGCTGGTACGTCGGGGTTCAACTCCACCCTCGAAGCGCCTGGCGCAGCACTGCGTCGTAGCCCTTCAGGCCCTCACGGCTGAGGCGCGCCTCGGGTCCCGCGGCGATGCCGACGCGCTCGGGAATGACGCCCCAGATCTCCAGCTTCTGTTCCTTCCACCACGCGATCGCCCCTTCGAGGTCGTTCGTGCCCAGGCGGGCCGCGCAAATCACCACGCCTCGGGGAATACGCGCGGGGATCAGCTCGATGGTTGCCAGCACCCGCGAGTACTCGACGCCTCCGGCGCGCGTCGGAATGACCACGGCGCTGGCCAAGGCAACGGCGGCCTGAGTCACTCGCTCGTTGCCCGGCGGCGTGTCGACCACGGCCAGGCTCTCGTTTCGGATCATGGCGCGGGTCGCCGTGCGCTCCGACGGTGCCTCGACCACCGTTATGCCCGGAACCGGCCAGACCTCGAGCCACTCGGCGGACGACGCTTGGGGATCGGCGTCGATCAGCGTCACGGGGTCGTAACCACGCTCGACGGCGGCGGCGGCGAGGTAGATCGATGTCGTCGATTTCCCGACTCCACCCTTCAGGCTGGTGACGACGATGTTCATAGAGCCGTCATACTAGACACATTTGGCGACGCCGGAAATTCGGACGCCGTCCCGGGCCGTTGGCGCGCCGAATGATCAGCGAGACGGCCGATTGGATACGAGATCCTCGAGCCCGCCACGAGCGCAGGTCCGAACGCCGACTGGCTCTCGGCGGTTCGGGACCGACCGGGCCCGGCACTAGATGCAGGAACCCAACGAACACGAACAATATTCTTCGTCGAAGATGCACAATCCTGCTCAAAGCAGTCCGGATTTGGTCTTTCTGGAGCACGCCAACGGGCCAAAATGAACAGTTCCTACTGGCCACCATCGGGAGATCGGTGACCTTCCGGCAAGCCGAGACCCAATAGGTGGAGAAACTCCCGTAGCAATATCAGCTCTCGAAACTGGCAGAGCCAAGAACAAACTGGAAGACCTTGCTCCTGTCGTTGGTGCGTGAGGGTTCACGTCGGGCCATCGACACCAGGGGTTGGCAGCCTTGCGTAGGTCTTACTTCCTGAATGTCAACGATCAAGGCAGGTGCACCGGCCACCAAGACGGTGGCCAATTCAATGAAACTAGCGCCTTGCCCGATGTCGCTGCGACGCCGGACCGCCGCGACATACGGCCCACGTCGCCGGCATCGTTAGTCTTCGACGTTTGCTGTGGCACTCGGCATCGACGAACCGCGCGACAGGAGTCGCAGGGCCGCCGGCGCCAGCGCCTGGTGGGCGAAGAAGACGAACGCCGTCGCACCGACTATGTAGACCGAATCGATGACCGACGACAGCGTGTCGACACGTGATCCGGTGGCCCCGAAGACGCCCGGCGCCACGAGCTGGAAGATCAGGTACCCGAGGACCATAGCCGAGATAAGAACGATGAGCACCGAGATGAAACTGACTGCGGCCACGTAACTCCGCATGACTCGCTTGGTCGGACTGGATGGATCTGTTTCCGAATCGGAGAGGGCCAATCCCCGCTGCCGATGGATCACGTGGGCGACGCCGCCGACCAGAACCATGAGGAAACCCACTACGACGATTCGTGCAACAGTGTTGGTACTGGGGGCGTTGGAGCTCATCAGGCTCACTAACGCCTCGACGACAATGATCGAGCCCATGTAGGCGATCCACAGCGAGAGGAACGAGCCGCCGAAGAGGTACGCCGCCATCGGCCGCTTGCCCGAAGGGTCCGGGTCCGCTCGGTTGGCGATCACGATGATGACGTACGTCATAATCGATCCGGCGCTTGAAATGAGCAGTAGGAACACGATCACGATGAATACCGCGCTGCTTCCGAGGATTCCACTTGAAATCGAAGACACGAAGCCCCCTTCGATGAAGACGCGAATGGTCTTCTCGCTATGGCCTTAAGCCCATTCTCGTTTCCGGAACGACCAGTCTGGAATTTCTCCGAGTCGCCAGCGAAGGGGTGCGGATCGATGACGTCGGGCCACTGATACCTGGGTGATAATCGTGATCAGTTGGTGAGGCTAACGAAGACCCTTCAGACGTCTATCGTTCATCTGGGATGGCGATTTTGGAGGTTTCACCATGAGCATCTTTCGAAGCTACAGACGCGCCATATTTCAAGTCGCGATCGGGGTTTTGACATTGTTTGGGTCAGCCGGATTAATCACGCTTTCTGAGTCGAGCCCTGCGCTCGCCTCGACAGCAATCCCCACATGCTCTTCGAGCCAACTCACGATGTCCGTGGACGGAGGCCAAGGCGCTTACTCCGCCGCCGGGACCCAAGGCGTTGCCTTCATCTTCCGCAACATCAGTAAGAGGGCCTGCAGCCTTAAGGGCTATCCAAAGTTCCGTCTTGAACCTTCCTCGTACAAAGGCAAGTTGACCAAGATTATTAATGGCGGAGGCGGGATCTTTGCCTCCGTGCCACCGCGACTGGTCGAGGTCGAACCCCATGCCTCGGCCTCCTTTGGACTCGATTACGGCGATGCGTACAACCAAGGGAATGATCCCAGCGCCGGACCGTGTATGACTCAGAGCGCCACTGCGTGGCTTCCAATGGAACCACACCCGTACTCCGTTCCGTTCACCACGGCGTTGAAGATCAACTTCTGTTTCGCGGGCTTTCAATTCAGTGTGACGTCCATTCAGCGCGGTCGAGTTCCCAAAAAGGTTTAGTTACTTGCCAACTCGCTGTCTGACGACAACGATGTCTCGTCATACGGCAACCGCCAGTGACTGGTAGCAGACCTGTCGCGTCGGGCCTCCCTGTTCAGCTCCACGGTTGCANNGCCAATGCAGTTTGCTGGGTTGTGCTCTCCACTACCCGGCGTTTGCTCCAGCGCGACAGCCCGACACTCACATGAATTGCTCGCCAGGCCAGTCCAACTTACCGAGTAAAGGCCGCAGACTTGAACAGTCATTGGCGTTGCCCGAGCCGACCTTCGCGTTGTCGAACCCGGTCGAGAAGCCGGCGCGCTTCGTCGCGCCCAGCGCAAAGGAAGTGCAGCCCGTCACCTCCGCCGTCCTGCGCCGGTTGTTCGGCCCGTCGTCGATGACCAAGCTGTTCTCACCTCAGAACGTTTCCCCGCTTGGTCAGATTCGCCTCAACTAGATTGACCGGGTGACCGCACGTCCCGAACCTCGCTGGCCCGCGTCACTGGCACTGCTCTCCTGCGTGGGCCTGTACGTGATCCTGCCCAATCGTCTGGTCGTCGGCCCGCGCTGGATCCTGCCGGTCCTCGTCGCGCTGCCGCTCCTCCCGCTGTCGGCCCGACGCCACCGTCACCCCGACGAGTCGCCGCACATCCACCGCATCACGCTGTCGCTGATCGGGCTCGTCACGGTCGCCAACGTGACGTCCATGGCCCTATTGGTGCACCACCTGCTGAGCGCCCAGGTCACCCAGGGCCGCAACCTTATCTACGCGGCCGTCTCGGTGTGGCTGACCAACGTCATTGTGTACGGTCTCTGGTTTTGGGAGATCGACCGGGGCGGACCGCACCTTCGCGCGGGCAGGACCGAGCGACTGCCTGACATCCAGTTCCCCCAGATGGAGAATCCCCAGTACGCCCCCAAGGGCTGGCGACCACGGTTCACCGACTTCCTCTATACGTCCTTCGCCAACGGCACCAGTTTCGCGCCCGCCGACGCGATGCCGCTCACGCTCTTGGCCAAGACGCTGTTTCTCACCGAGTCCCTCGTGTCACTGGTGACCATCGCGGTCGTGGCTGCGAGAGCCGTCAACATCCTGAAGTAGCGCTAGCCGAAGAGGCGCTCGAGCAGCGCCCTCGCTCGGCTCGCCCCGCCGTGCGTGGCCTCGTGGTGGTCGTCCCAGGTCGCGAGCGCGAGGCCAATGTTGATGCCGATCCAGCGCAGCCGTTCGAACTCCCCCCGTCGGCTCGGGTGCTCGACGAAGGGCAGGCGCGTGTCGCCGGTGTGTCAACTTGGGCGGCGAAATTCAATATCTACGCGCGTTCGACGGACGCCAGTATCTTCGCAAAGACTCGTTGCCCAAAAGATTGCTCAGATAGGATCGTCCTTTTGCTCATCGAGCGTTCAAAAAGACCTGGCGTTGTCCATAATGGCCTAGTCCCTACAACTAGATCTCGCGGGCCTCGGCGACGTTGTCGAACCGGGCGAATTCGCCGCGCCAGGTGAGGTGAGCCGTTCGCGTCGGGCCATTGCGGTTCTTTCCCACGATGATCTCGGCGTCGGACTTCTTGTCGTTCGCCACCTCGCCGTACTGCTCGGGACGGAACAGGAAGAGCACGACATCGGCGTCCTGCTCCAGCGACCCCGATTCGCGCAGGTCCGACATGACGGGGCGCTTGTCGGCGCGGTCTTCGAGCTTCCGCGACAACTGCGACAGCGCGATCACCGGGCACTGCAGCTCACGCGCCAGGATCTTGAGGGACCGGCTCATGTCCGACACCTCCACCTGACGGTTCTCCGAGCGACCCCGCGAGCTCATCAGCTGGAGGTAGTCGACGATCACGACGCCGAGGTCGCCGTTCTGCTGCTTGATTCGACGCGCACGCGAGCGCACGTCCATCACGGTCAAGCTCGGGTTGTCGTCGATGAACACCTTGGCGGACTGCAGAAAGCCGAAGGCCTCGTGGGCGCGGTTCCAGTCACCGTCGCTGAGGTCTCCGGTACGCAACTTCGAGGAGTCGATCCGAGCGGTCGAGGCCAGGATGCGTTCGGCGAGTTCCTGTCGGCTCATCTCCAGCGAGAAGAAGAGGGCGGGACGCTTCACCACGGCCCCGACGTGGATCAGGATCCCCAGCGCGAACGCGGTCTTACCGGTACCGGGTCGAGCGCCGATGATGGTCATGCTGCTCGGTTGGAGTCCCTGCAGGATGAGGTCGAGGGACCGGTAGCCGGTCTCGAGGCCGTTGAACTGGCCCCGGGTTTCGCCCCGTTCCTCGAGGATGTCCGCCTCGCTGAGCAGCAGGCGCTGCAGCGGCGAAACCGAGTCGATCTTGCGGTCGTCGCCTATCTGGTTGATCTTCCGTTCGGCCTCGTCGATCAGGCCCACCACGTCGTCTGTCGACACGTAGGCGTCGTCGACGATCTCGCCGCCCACGGCGATGAGCCTGCGCTGCTGGGCCTTGTCGCGGACGATCTCGGCGTAGTGCTGTGCGTTCGATGCTGACGGCGTGTTCATCTGCAGCGCCGAGAGCACGGCGAGCTCGATGGCCACTGCGCCGCGCTCTTGCAGCTTCGCCTGGACCGTCACGTAGTCGACCGGCTCGCCCGCATTGGCGAGCGCGATTATCGCGCCGAAGATCTGCCCGTGCAGCGGCCGGTAGAAGTCCTCGGGCTGGAGTGTCTCGTAAGCGACGCTCACGGCCTCGGGAGAAAGCAGCATCGCTCCGATGAGCGACTCCTCGGCTTCGATGGCGCTCGGCGGCACTCTTCCGGCGCTCGGGGCACTGCGACTGCGGTCAGATTGCATCTGTGTCATAAGACCTCAACGGTTGTCGATAATGGCTGTGCGTCGCAAGAACAACAACATGGGGATAACTCTGTGCTTAACCTCACCGCGCCCAGAATGCCATTCCCCTGTAACAAGCGCTTCGCCGGGGCTCGAGCCCCGGCGAAGTTTTGAGCAGGGATTTCGGTGAACTACTTGGCCACAACCACCACGGTGACGTTCGCCACCACGCCATCAAAGAGTGTGACGGGCACGGTTGACATGCCCACTTCCTTGATGTGCTCGTCCATGTGGACCATGTGTCGGTCGAGCGAGATGTTCGTCGCGGTGCGAATTGCATTCACGACGTCGGCTTCGCTCACCGAACCGAACAGGCGACCGTTCGCTCCGGCCCGTGCTGCAACCACGACGCTCGACTGCTCGATCAGCGCTCGCTGGGCCTCGGCGGCCTCGCGGCTCTGGTCGTCGCGGACATCGCGGGCCTTACGCATGGAGGCCCCTTGGATCTCCATGGTGTCATTCGCCACGAGAGCCGCACCGGTGGGTAGCAGGAAATTGCGGGCGTAGCCAGACTTCACGTCCACGATGTCGCCACGGCGTCCTATGCCGGCCACGTCGCTGCGAAGGAGGACCTTCATTCGCCCACCTCCCCTGCACTCTCAACCGTCAAGACAGCGGCGGCCTCGCTGGCGTCGTCCAGGACGACGGCGGGCGCGGCGGCTTCCAGCTCGGCGGCTGGCGCGGCGGCGTCACGGTCGGGTCGCGGCGTGCGCGGACCGCGGTCACCACGATCTCCGCGCTCTCCGCGGTCACCACGACCACCGCGACGCTCGGTCACGGTGCGCTGGGTGTAGGGCAGCAACGCGAGCTCGCGAGCGGTCTTGATGGCGTCGGTGACGTCACGCTGGTGCTGCTGGCAGTTGCCGGACACCTTACGGCCGCGGATCTTGCCGCGGTCCGAGATGTACTTGCGCAGCTGGGCCAGATCCTTGTAGTCGACGGTTCCCACGCCGTGCTGGCAGAACGAGCACGGCTTCTTCTTCGTGCGACGATTGTCGATCTTCGGCGCACGCTTCGGCGGCTTGGGGTTATTGATACGTGGCATTAGAAGGGCTCCTCATCAAAGGCGTAGGTGGTTGGTTCATTCGAACGAGGGGCGGCGGCCGGCCGGTCGCTCGACTGGAAGTTCCCGCCCTCGGCGCGGGGAGTCTTGGTCACGACGGCGGTCGCCCATCGCAGCGATGGCGAGATCTCGTCGGCGTTGATCTCGACGATCGACCGCTTGTCGCCGTTCTCGGTCTCCCAGCTGCGCTGCTCGAGGCGCCCGTTCACGATGACCCGGGCACCCTTGGTGAGCGTGTTCGCCGCGTTCTCCGCCAAGGCGCCGTAGGCCACGATCTCGAAGTACGAGACCTTCTCTTCCCACTCCTGGGTCTGGCGGTTCTGCCAGCGACGGTTGACCGCGATTGAGAGTCGCAATGCAGCCTGTCCGGAATTCAGGAACTTGAGTTCGGGGTCGCGCGTCACGTTCCCGACGACGGTGATGGTGTTGTCAGCCATTTCTTCTCCTTAGATCGCTATGCGCCCGAACCTACGCTTGAGCCGTAACACGGCGCGCGGTCGGTCGTTCGTTGCGACGAAGAATCTTGAAGCGCAGGACCTCGTCCGACAGGGTCAGGATCCGGTCGAGCTCAACCACCGTGGTTGACTCGCCGCTGAACTCCACCAGTACGTAGTAGCCCTCCTTGCGCTTGTTGATCTCGTACGCCAAGGGACGCTTGCCCCAACGGTCGATGGCGCCGGGGGTTCCACCACTTGTTCGGATGGTCTCGAGCGCTCGATCGAGAGCTACTTGGATGCTCTGCGCGTCGACAGCAGTGTCGAACACGATCATTGTTTCGTAGGGCCTCATGGCCGGTTTCCTTTCCCTCTGGTCCGGCTGGGCCGGGCTCTGCGGAAACAGAGCAGGGTTATGTAGTCACTTCCCCATTCGTATGGGAAAGACAACTCTACTCCAGGACCGCAATACTGGCTAGTTGAGGAGGTCCTCGGGGTTCGCGTAGGACTCGGATTCACTAGGAAACGCCCCGCTTCGCACGTCGTCGGCGTACTGGGCGATGGCTCGGGTTATTGCCGTACCCAGGTCGGCGTACTGGCGCACGAACTTGGCGGGGCTGGCCTTGGTGAGGCCCAGCAGGTCGTGGAAGACGAGAACCTGACCGTCGGTGTCGGGCCCGGCTCCGATTCCGATGGTCGGAATCTCGAGTGCCTCGGTGACGCGCGTTCCCACGACGCTGGGCACGCCTTCGATGACGACGGCGTAGACGCCCTCGTCCTGCAGGACGGTGGCGTCCTTTATCAGCCACTCCGCGGCCTGGCGAGTCTTCGCCTGCACCCTAAAGCCCCCGAAGGCCAGGACGCTCTGGGGCGTCAGGCCCAAGTGGCCCATCACCGGGATTTCGGCGTCAAGCAGGGCTCGCACCACGTCGCGCCGGACGTGGCCGCCTTCGAGCTTCACGCTGTGCGCGCCGGCGCGGATGAGCTCGCCGGCGTTGCGCACGCTGTCCGCGTGGTCGACGTGGTAGCTCAGCCACGGCATGTCGGCCACGATGTGGGCGCTGGGCCTGGCGGCGCTCACCGCCCGCACGTGGTGGCACATCTGCTCGACCGTCACGTGCAGGGTGTCCTCGTGACCCAGCACGACGTTGGCCAGCGAATCGCCCACGAGGATGATATCCACCCCGGCCGCGTCGACGTATCGCGCGCCCGGCTCGTCGTAGGCCGTCACCATCACTATCGGAGCCCTGCCGTTGCGGCGCTTACGAGCACGAATCGCCGGCGCGCTGAGGGTCACTCGCCGACCTCCTTGCGCTGGGCCTGGGCCCGGCGGGCCCGGCGACCTCCCGCCGTCCACTTTCGAACCAGATGATGGAACGAGCAACTGACGCACACCTCGACCGCGTAGCACTGGACCGGCTCCTCGCGGCGCTCGAGCTTGAGCAGCTCGCTACGCGACGTCGGGCACGTCCCGCCCGACGGCAGACGGGCCCCGAAGACGTAGGTGACCTCGACCAGTTCCGCGTCATGGCAGAGCGGGCAGTTCTCGCCGGTGGTGCGCCCGATGTTCTTGGCCGCTCGCAGTAGCTCGGGGTGAGCATCGCAGACGTCCTCGTGACGGATCAGTCCCGCGGCGACCTTGGCCAGCAAAGCGTGACGGACCAGACCGAACTCAACGACCGCGCCGACTGCAGTACTGGTGCGAAAACTCTTTTCCATTAGGGGTGAGACTACCGCGCCATTGGAAAGCCAAGGGAGTTACATCAACGTCACGTTCGATATATCGGAGTGATATGATTTCTCGCGTGTTAGATATAGCAATTCTCGGGCTGCTCATGGAGCGGGATTACCACGGTTACGAGGTCCGCACCCAATTGCGGGACCGCCTGGGCATCTGGGCCAACGTCTCATTCGGTTCTATATACCCCACCCTGGCTCGCCTCGAGCGCCGTGGCTGTGTCGAAGCCGTGCCCAGCGAATCGCGAATTGGCTCGCTCTCGACCGGCTCGCTCTCGGGCGAACGCGCGTCGCTGCGCTCGCTGCGCACGACCCCAGGGCTGGGACGCAGGGGCCGCAAGGTCTATCGCATCACCGAGCGTGGGCGCCAGGAGTTCGTCACGCTCCTCGCTGACCCGGCCACCTTGGACGACAGCCGGAACTTTTCGCTGCGCATGGCGCTGGCCAAGTACCTCACCCCGAATCTTCGGGTGGGTCTGCTGGAACGACGGCGGGCCGATCTCGTTGAGCGCCTGGCCGAGGTCAGGGCCGGAGCGCACAATGAACAACTCGACGCCTACGCGCGCAGCGTCATGGAACACGCGGCCCAGGCAGTCGAGTTGGACCTCGCGTGGATTGACAACCTGTTATCTGCCGAACGCAGTAATCAAGAGACCTTCGCTCAAAAGACGAAGTAGGAAAGGAGAGCCATGGAAAAGATTCGCGTGGCCATCGCCGGCGTCGGGAACTGCGCCAGTTCCCTCATTCAGGGTGTGACGTACTACAAGGACGCCAAGCCTGGCGAGGACGTGCCCGGCCTGATGCACGTCGTGCTCGGGGGCTATCACGTCAGCGACCTCGAGTTCGTGGCGGCCTTTGACGTCGACGCCTCCAAGGTCGGCAACGACCTCGGCAAAGCGATCGAGGGCGGCCAGAACAACACCATCAAGTTCGCCACCGTCCCGTCGCTCGGCGTCACCGTCCTGCGCGGACCGACGATGGACGGCCTAAACAAGTACTACCGTGCCATGATCGAGGAGTCCCCGGCCGAGCCGGTGGACGTCGCCCAGGCACTACGTGACGCCAAGGCCGAGGTTCTCGTCTCGTACCTGCCCGTCGGCTCCGAGGACGCCCAGCGCTTCTACGCCCAGGCCGCGCTGGACGCCGGGGTGGCCTTCGTGAACGCGATCCCCGTCTTCATCGCGTCGGACCCGGTGTGGGCCAAGAAGTTCACCGACGCCAACCTGCCGATCATCGGCGACGACATCAAGAGCCAGGTCGGCGCGACGATCGTCCACCGCGTGCTGGCCCGCCTCTTCGAGGACCGCGGCCTGAGCCTGGACCACACGTTTCAACTCAACGTCGGCGGCAACATGGACTTCAAGAACATGCTCGAGCGCGAGCGCCTCGAGTCCAAGAAGATCTCCAAGACCCAGGCCGTGACCTCCCAGCTAGAGACCAGCCACCTCGGAGCCGACGACGTGCACATCGGGCCGAGCGACCACGTGCCGTGGCTGCTCGACCGCAAATGGGCCTACATCCGCATGGAGGGCCGCAACTTCGGTGACGTGCCGCTCAACGTCGAGCTCAAGCTCGAGGTCTGGGACTCGCCCAACTCGGCCGGCGTCATCATCGACGCCGTGCGCTGCGCCAAGGTCGCCCTCGACCGTGGCATCGGCGGCCCCCTGGTCGGACCGTCGGCGTACTTCATGAAGTCCCCGCCGGTCCAGTTCCACGACGACGTGGCCCACGATATGGTCGAGGCCTTCGCCAACGATGGTGCCGTCAACCCTGTCTGGCCGGCATAACCGCAACGCCAAGGCGAAACCCCCGCCCTAGTGGCGGGGGTTTCGTCGTCAGTGGGCCCGCTCCTCCCACCATTCACGCAGCCGAACCTGCGCCTCCTGGGTGCTGATCTCGCCCTCGTCAAGTCGAATCTCCATCAAGAGGTCGAGGGCCTCGCCGACCGCGCGACTGGGCCCGATCTTCAAGAACTCCATCACCGCCACGCCGTCGAGCGCCGGACGGAGCCGACTGAGGTCCTCCTGCTCGCGAAGCTCCGCGATGCGAATCTCGAGTTCGTCCATCCGACTGGCCAGAACGGCGGCCTTTCGGACATTTCGTGTCGTGCAGTCACAGCGGGTCAACTCGTTCAGCTCGTCGAGCAAGTGTCCGGCGTCGCGCACGTAGCGGCGCACCGCCTTATCACTCCAGCCCATCTTGTAGGTGTGGAATCGCAGGTGCAGTTCCACCAGCATGCTGACGTCGTCGACCATCTCCTGGGGGTACTTGAGCGCCACCATGCGTTTGCGGGTCATCTTCGCACCCACGACCTCGTGGAACCGGAAGGTGACCCCCTCCTGGGTGATGGCACGGGTATTGGGCTTGCCGATGTCGTGGAAGAGAGCGGCGAGGCGCAGGACGAGCCTCGGGGAGGTCTTGTCGACGACGGCCCAGGTGTGCTTCAGCACGTCCTTGTGCTGATGGATCGGGTCCTGCTCCAATTGCAGCTTCGCCAGCTCGGGAAAGAAGGTGTCAGCCAAACCCGTTCGCACGATGAAATCGAGGCCCGCCGAAGGCTGGTCGGTGACCAGCAGCAGATCGAGCTCGTTGCGAATTCGCTCAGCCGACACCTTGGTGAGCTTCTCAGCCATCTTCGTCGCGGCGCGCTCGATGGAAGGATCTATCGACAGCGCGAGGCGCGAGGCGAAGCGGGCGGCGCGCATCATCCGCAGCGGGTCATCGCTGAACAGGATCTCGGGATCGGTGGGAGTGCGCAGCACTCCTTGATGCAGGTCGGCGTACCCGTGGTGGAAGTCGAACAGCGTTTGAACGTCCGGCGTCGCGCTCTCGATGGCGATCACGTCCAGGGCCAGCGCGTTCATCGTGAAATCGCGCCGGCTGACGTCCGTTTCGAGCGAATCGCCCCATTCGACCGAGGGTTTGCGCGAATGGTCGACGTACGCCTCGGAGCGGAAGGTGGTGATCTCGACCTTGATGCCGGTGGCGCGCAGGAATCCCCCTATGGTCCCGTACGCTCGGCCCTGCTCCCAAAGCGAGGTGCACAGCGGCTTCATGAGGCGCACGATGTCGTCGGGCCGGGCGTTGGTGGTGTAGTCAATCTCGAAACCATCGCCCGGGGCCATGCCGAGGACGGCATCGCGAACCGAGCCCCCGACCGCGTAGAGCGAGAAGCCCGCGTCGGCGAAGGCGCGCGCGAGGGGACTCGAGAGTCGGGCGAGTTCGATCAGCCGCTCGTGGACCAGTTCAAATGAAGTCACTGCGAATGAAGGGTAGTTGGCGCCCAACTCTCGACGCGCCCGAAGGTAGCCTGTAGCAGCATGTTCCACCGATTTTCGACCTGGTGGCGGGCGCTAAGCGTCGTACTCCTCAGCCTCGCGACGGTGACGTGGCCCTCGGCCGCGCAGGCTGCGACGACGCCGTCGTTCACCATTCTCCACCAAAACGCCTCCGCCACCGTGTCCACCAGGGGCACGTCGCGCTTCAACGTCACGATCGACATCAAGTCTCCCGTTGCCAGGTCCGTCGCCCGGATCACCCTCTATCCGCGCATCGTGACGCGCTCGCAGATCACGCCGATCATCAGCGGAGCCGGCTCGCCCGCCGCGTCGATGACCTCAACGGGAGCCATCGCGCTCAACTGCCTGACGCACGGCCGGATGACCTTCGGTGTCGTTCTGTACACGACCCGCCTCGCGCACTCGTCCCGCCAGTGCGGGACTCGAATGCCCACCCTCCACCTGGCGTGCGTCGGTGCCCAGTGCGACGGCGTCTATCCCCTGCGCTACCAGGTCACCTCCTCGGGCACGACGACCACGAAATGGTCGCTCCTGGCCCTCCAGGCGACCACAGTCGCCCTGCCCCTGCGCCTCGCCTGGATCGAGGAACTGAGTCCTTCGCTGCTGCACCACAGCGCCAGAGGTGTTGCGGTCTTGAAGGTCCTGGCCCGGCAACCCGCAATTCCGCTCACCGTGAGCGCCGACTACCGCGCCCTCAGCGCAGCCCAGCAGCCTGGCACGGCCGGCGGCGCCGCCCTTCTCGCGGCCCTCGACAAGGCCGTGACGAGTCCGCTGCACAGCGTCGTCTCGTCGCCGCCCAGCGACATCGACTTCGCCGGACTGGCGGCCAGCGGGCTGGCGTCGCAGGTCTCCCAGCAGCTGGCACTCTCGAACCAGCTCGTTCAAACGAACACGGGACGCCACGTCGAGACCCCCGTGGTGCTGTCGGGAACGCCCTCGATCGACAGCCTGCACGCGCTGGCCGGCGCGGGCGTCTCGGACGTGGTGCTCTCGGAGTCCGCGTTGAGCGTGGCCCCCTCATCCACGCTCAACTGGGGAGCGCCCTTTCGCATCAATGGCGCCCAGTCGTTGCAGGCGCTGAGCGTCGACGGACCGCTGTCCCAACTCGCTACGGACGGGTCCATCGAGCCCGGACGCCGTGCGGCGATGACCCTGGACACCCTGGCCTTCCTGCACTTCGAGGCCCCCGACGCTCCCGCGAGCCGCAGCGTCATCATGCTGACGTCGGTGGCCAAGACGTCCGCGAGCTTCGTGGGCGATTTCCTGGGCGGACTGCGGGGAGACCCCTTCGTCACGGCAAGCAGCCTCGAGCCGCTGTTCAGCTCGTCGCTCATCGGTGCCAACGGATCTCCGAGCACCAGAACGCTCCTGCCCGCACCGTTCTCCCCGTGGTCTTCGGCCAACATCAACTCGCTGAGCACGCTCGTCGGCGAGGTGACTTCGTTCACCCAGGCCGTGACCTCCCTCAGCGTCTCGGACGCCCTCAGCGTCGATGTCGCCCAGAGCGAGATCGTTGGCAACCCGGGCAAGCGACAAGCGGCTATCGGCCGGGCCAGCAACGCCCTCAATTCGCAGCTCAATCAGTTCTCAGTCAGTTCGGGCACCATCACGTTGGCCGGGCCGGGCACGGCGCTGCCCATCACCTTGTTCAGCAAGGCCGATTACACCGTTACCGCCGTCGTGCACCTCATCACCGACCGCCTTTCCTTTCCCAAGGGAAGCAGCGTCGTCACCACCCTGGACTCATCGACGAAGTCGCTGCGCTTCCCAACAGCCGATCACCGCGGGAGCAGCCTCACTCTCCAGGTCGTCATGACCACGCCAAACGACAAGCTCGTCCTCGCTCGCGCCGCAATCCAAGTGCGCATCGCGGGGACGTCGGTAGTGGGCTACCTGCTGAGCCTCGGATCCATCGCGGTCCTGGCCTGGTGGTGGTGGCGCACGCACCGCCGTCGCGAGAAGGGCCGTCACGCCCGATGAGCCCGAGCTCATCGCACGGCTCGCGCGTCTTCTCCATGGCGAGCGGGACGTTGGTGTCTCGTCTGACGGGGCTGTTTCGCGTCCTGGTCCTCGCCTGGGTGCTCGGCTTCACGCCGATCGCCGACGCATTCAACCTCGCCAACACGGTACCCAACATGCTGTTCGACCTCGTGCTCGGCGGCGTCGCGAGCGCCACCTTCATACCGGTCTTCGTCGAGCGACTCGCTCTGGACGGCGAGCGCAGGGCTTGGAAGTCAATCTCCAGTGTCATCTCGGGTTCGCTGATGGTTCTGGCATTCGCGTCCGTGGCGGCGTGGGTGCTGGCTCCCTGGATCATCGACGGCTTCACGTTCATGGACCACGCCTCGTCGACGCGCTCGCTCGCCACGCTGAGCGAGCAGCGCCAACTCGCCACGTCGCTGCTTCGCTGGTTCGTGCCGCAGATCTTCTTCTACGGCATCATCGGAATCGCGACCGCGCTGCTGAATATCCGCAACCGCTTCGCGCCCGGTTCGTGGGTTCCCGTCGCCAACAACCTGATCTGCATGGCGGTGCTCGTCTGGTTCCACCTCGTCGACCCCACTCCGACCCTTCACTCGCTGGCGGGATCGAGCCACCTGGCGTGGTTGGGTCTGGGCACGACGCTTGGCGTGGCCATTCAGTTCCTCTGCCTGGTGCCTTCGCTCGCACGAAGCGACCTCTGGCGCCTGTCGCTACGGTTCGACCGCAAGGACCCGGCTCTGCGCGCGATCACGCGCCTCGGGAGCTGGACGCTGCTGGTCGTGCTGGCCAACCAGCTCTCGCTCTACGTCATCCTGGCCTTCGCCTTCGGCATCGGAGGCAGCGGACCGGTCAGCGCCTACACCTACGGCTGGTCGTTCATGCAGATGCCCTACGCCGTGGTGGTGGTATCGGTGATGGGCGCCCTCACGCCCCAGCTCGCGGCCCTGTCGACTGGGGAGGACTACGCCGGGCTCAGCGAGCGGCTCCGCTTCGGGCTGCGCCAATCGCTCGTGATCATCATCCCGTGCACGCTGGTCCTGGTAATCCTCGCCCAGCCGATCGTGGCCATCCTGCTGAACCACGCCAACGCGACCAGACGCCTCTCGGCCGGCACCGTGCTCGCAGTGCTGGCAGCCGGGCTGCCCGGCTTCACCGTCTTCCAGCTCTGTGTGCGAGGGTTGCAGTCGATGCAGCGCGCCCGTGAGGTCTTCTACCTGTACGTCGTCCAGAACGCCCTGACGATCGCGCTCGCCATCGTCCTCGGGCGCCGCTCTCTGGCGGGACTCACGTCGAGCGTTTCGATCGCCTACAGCGTGGCCGCCGTCATCGCCCTGGCCGTGCTCTCGCGCCACCAGGTGCGCATTGCCTCGGTGATCTGGGCCCGCCACGTCCGGCGAAGCCTGGGAGCGTCCCTGGTCGCGACCTTGGCTATGGCACTCGCCTATACGTCCTCGACCGCGAACTCCGGCCTCGGCCTGATCGTCCGTTTTTCCGGCGCCGTGCTGGCCGGTCTGGTTTCCTACATGGTGGTCGTGTTGCTCTCCCAACGAAGCGTCTCTCGCCGAGCCGAAAAAAGTGGAAGGCTTGGGTAGTTCCAAGGGAGGACCCGTGGCGAAAGTTCGCGTCATCAGCGACAGTGGTTGTGATCTGCCCGAGGAGATCGCCCAACGTCTGAGCATTGACGTCGTCTCTCTGAGCATTCGCTTTGGCGACGACGAGTACACCGACCGCGTCGATCTGACCCCGGCCGCATTTTGGGCCAAGTGCAAGGCCTCCAAGACCCTTCCCGAGACGTCGGCGCCGTCACCAGGCGCCTTTCGCGCCGCCTACGAGCGGGCCCACGCCGATGGCTGCGACGGCGTCATCGTCCTCACCATGTCGGCCGCGCTGTCAGCGACGCACCAGTCCGCGGTGCTCGCCAGCGAGGCCATGGATGGCCCAATCGCCTTGCGCGTGGTCGACACCAAGGCCGTCTCGATGGCGCTCGGCCTACTGGTCATCGACGTCGCCGAACTGGCCCAGGGCGGTGCGCCGCTCGACGAGCTGGTCCAGCGCGCCCAAGACAACATCCCCAAGGTGGGGGTCGTGGCGATGCTCGATACGCTCGAGCATCTCGTCAAGGGCGGCCGTGTGGGTGGCGCTCGAGCGCTGCTGGGACAAGTGCTCGCCATCAAGCCGCTGCTCGAGCTCAAAGACGGCGTGGTGGCTGAGGCGGGCCGTCAACGCACCCGCGCGAAGGCGCTCGTGGCCATCACCGCGGAGGCCCGGTCCCACACTCCCCTGCGCCGCCTCGCCATCGTGCACGGTGACTCCAGCGAACTTCCCACGCTCAAGACCCTCGTCGCCGACATTCCCGTCGAGTTCCCTCTCGTCATCGCCGACATGGGTCCGACGATCGGCACGCACGGGGGACCGGGAATCATCGGCGTCTGCTGGCTTGAGTCGTAGACGCTGGTCGCGGCACTAAGTTCTTAGCGTGAGCGATGCCGACGAACAGCGAAAGCCCGACTTTGTCGACCGGACCCTCCAGTCATTCGATCACGTCCTAGACGTCGTCCACGACAAGGTCCTTCGCCCGCTGCTGATCGCCGGCCGGGCCGTGGCGTTCGGGTTCATCGTGCTGCTCGCCGCTCTGGTGCTCATCTGCGTGCTCGTCATCGGCGTCATGCGCCTCTTGAACGTCTACCTTTTCGCGGGTCACGAGTGGCTTAGCTACGCCATCATGGGCGCGCTCTTCCTGACGGCTGGACTGCTGATCTGGCGTCGACGTCGCCCCGTAAGCCTGAGGAAGGAATGACCGAGCACACGAGTGTCCTCATCATCGGCTCGGGGCCCGCGGGACTGACGGCGGCAATCTACGCCGCCCGCGCCCAGCTCAAACCCATCGTGATCGAGGGCGAGCCCTCGTCGACGACCGACCAGCCGGGTGGCCAGTTGATGCTCACGACCGACGTCGAGAACTACCCCGGCTTCCCTGAGGGCATCACCGGGCCGGAACTCATGATGAACATGCGGGCCCAGGCCGCGCGATTCGGGGCCGACCTGCGCGTCACCAAAGTCCAGAAGATCGACACCGGCGCGCGGCCGTTCCGGGCGTGGCTCACCGACGACGACCAGCCCAGCATCAGCGCCGACACCGTCATCCTCGCCACCGGCGCGCGTTCACTCATGATGGGAGTGCCCGGGGAGGAGCGCCTCCTGAGCCACGGACTCTCCACGTGCGCCACCTGCGATGGCTTCTTCTTCCGGGGACAAGACATCGCGGTGATTGGCGGCGGCGACTCCGCGATCGAAGAAGCGACCTTCCTCACCAGGTTCGCCTCAAGCGTCACCATCGTGCACCGACGCGACTCGCTGCGCGCTTCCAAAATCATGCAGGAGCGCGCCTTCGCCAACGACAAGATCCGCTTCGCGTGGAACACCCTGGTCACCGAGGTCCTCGGCGAGGACAAGGTTTCGGGTCTCGCGGTGCGCGACACGATCACCGGCGAGGAGCGGTTGTTGAACGTCACCGGCGTCTTCGTCGCCATCGGCCACATTCCCAACACGACGCTGGTGGCCGGACAGGTCGAACTCGAAGCCGACGGGTACGTACGCACTGGACTCGGCTCATTCACCAACGTTGACGGGCTTTTCGCCGCCGGCGACGTGCAGGACCACGTCTACCGCCAGGCCATCACGTCGGCTGGATCGGGCTGCATCGCCGCGATCGACGCCGAGCGTTGGCTCGAAGCGCAAGGTCACTAGCGCCGACTCGCTAAGGTGTAGCGCGACGCTCGAAGGCGGCGTCACCCTTGGAGGCAACCATGAGCGAGCAAATTACAACCTTGACCGACGCCACATTCGACGAAGTCATCGGGGCGTCCGACAAGCCGATACTCGTTGACTTCTGGGCCGAATGGTGCGGACCGTGCAAGATGATCGCCCCGATCCTCGAGGAGTTCGCCACCGAGCAGTCCGACAAGTTCGTCATCGGCAAGCTGGACGTCGACGTCAACGTCGCCACCGCCACCAAGTTCTCGGTGATGAGCATCCCCACCCTGCTGCTGTTCAAGAACGGCGAGGTGGTGGCTCGTCTGGTGGGCGCCAAGCCCAAGGGTGCGCTCCTCCAAGAGATCACCGCCAACCTTTGACCAGACCCTGAACTTCGACACACTGCGACACGGCGCCACCGGCCTTCGGGTGCGCGATCTCCATCAGCGGCTCGTCGCATTCGAGCTCGCTCCCCTCGCGGACCCGCCCGAGGACTACGGTGACAACACCGTTGTCGCCGTTGAAGCATTCCAACGCGCGCGGGGCCTGCCGATTACCGGCGAGGTCGACGCCATTACCTGGTCACGCCTGGTAGAAGCCGGCTGGCAGCTCGGCGAGCGACTGCTCTACTTGACCCGCCCCAATCAGCGCGGTGATGACGTTGCCGAACTGCAGGTACGTCTCGCCCAGCTTGGATTCAACCCCGGACGGATCGATGGCATCTTCGGTCCAGCGCTCGAGCACGCCCTGAGCGACTTCCAGCGCAACTGCGGTCTCGCGACTGACGGAACCCTCACGAGGGCATCGCTACTCGAGTTGGCTCGCATGACGCCGATCGCCTCAGGCCGCAATCTCGTGACCGACGCCCGTGACCTGGCCGGATTCGACGAGTTCGACTCGGGGCCGCTCATCCTCTGCGGTGACAGCCAGCTGGCCCTTCTGCTCGAGAGTCAGCTCTCGCCCGCGATTGACGTGAGACGCCTGGAGGTTTCCGGCGCCGGCGCCGTCGCACACTTCGCCAACGAACACTCGGCGGCGGCGGTGTTTTCGTTGCAGTCCTTGGCGGGACTCAACGGAATTCATCTTCACTACTGGGCCAGCTACCGGTCCCACTCGCGTCGCGGCGAGCAGCTGGCCAGCGAGATAGCCGCCGGACTCTCCCGCTCACAAAGCCTTCCTCGGGTCGAGGTCACGGGAATGGCGCTGCCCATACTCCGTGAAACCAGGATGACGACGCTGCACATAGAGCACGGTGAACAGTCCGATCAACAGCTTCGCGAGTTGGCCGTCACGATTGCGCAGGTCTTGGCCGAAGTTTTCCACAGGTGACCGCATAATCATCCCCCGGTAGGCGGTTGAGTCACCATGAAAAGCCTTTTATTGCAAGCATTTTGGAGAAACCCACAACTTCATCCACAACTTGGGGATAACTTCAACGAGAGCGTGAAGTTTAAGGTTCAAGGTTGCTTCGCCTGTGAGATTGCGATATAGATGCGCTCAAGGTCGTCCAAGTCCGCAAAATCAATGATTATACGGCCATTGCGCCCCTTGAGATCTACGTGCACCCTCGTATTGAGATAATCTTCAAGTAATTGCTCTAGTTCTGCCACACTCGCATCGGGGACGGGTCGTAAGCGAGGCTTGTCAGAGGGCTCGATCTTGGCCACGGTGTCACTTGCACTCACTGGCTTCGGCTCAAGGAATACCTTGACTGCCTCCTCGGTGGCCCTAACCGACAACTCGCTCTTGATCACCCTGGTAACCATCGTCGCCTGGGCATTTGGATCTGAAATGGCCAGCAGCGACCGCGCATGCCCCGCGGAGATCTGCGAGTTCGCGAGCGCGATTTGGGCCGCTTCACCGAGCTGGAGGAGCCGTAAGGTATTGGTCACGTTCGCCCGACTCTTGCCGACCCGCTGGGCAACCTGCTCGTGCGTCAGATTGAACTCGTCAATCAACTGCTGATAGGCCGCGGCCTCCTCGAGCGGATGGAGGTCGACGCGGTGAAGATTCTCGACGACTGCCTGCTCCAGCGATAGACGGTCGTTCACGTCGTCCTGGACCAGGACCGGCACGAACTCGAGACCCGCAAGGCCGGCCGCGCGCCACCGGCGCTCGCCGGCGATCAGTTCGAAGTGGTCGGTCTCCCCCTCTATGGTCCGAACGATAATCGGCTGCAGGACCCCGAGCTCACGCACCGATAGCGCCAGAGTCTGGAGGCTCTCGTCACTGAAGGACTTTCGGGGCTGAAACGGATTCGGACGGATGGACGTCACAGGAACCTTCCGCAGCGGTCCTTCAGCTGCGGCCTTCTCCTGAACCTCTGGTGGAGCGCCTCCCTCGGGGATGAGCGCTCCAAGTCCCTTGCCCAAGCCTGGTCTCCTAGCCATTGATGATCTCCTCCGCTAGCGCGTGATATGCCTTAGCACCCTTCGACGAAGGGTCGTAAACAGTGATGGGTTGACCGAACGAAGGCGCCTCGGCGAGTCGCACCGTCCGAGGAATTACCGTCCTGCAGAGCTCAGTGGGGAAGTGGCGGCGAACCTCGGCGGCCACGTCGGTTGAGAGCGTGTTACGTGAGTCGTACATCGTAAGGACCACCTTGGTGATCTGTAGGAGTGGGTTCAGATTCTTCTGGACGAGGTCAACAATGCGCTGGAGCTGGGTCAGTCCTTCGAGTGCATAGAACTCTGTCTGAACGGGTACGAGAATATCGGTGGCGGCCGCAAAGGCGTTAATCGTGATGAGTCCGAGTGACGGGGGACAGTCGATGAACACGTAATCGAAATCACCCTCGACTGAAGCCAGAGCCCTCTTCAATCGAAGCTCCCTTGAGATCACCGCCGCCAATTCCTGCTCGACACCAGCCAAATCCAGTGTCGCCGGCGCAACGAATAGATTGTTGAAGCCGGTAGGTTCGACAATATCGACCATCGGGATATCGTTCAACAGAACATCGTATACAGAGCGTTCGAACTGACGTCCGTCGACGCCAAGTCCGGTAGTCGCATTTCCTTGGGGATCCAAGTCAACCACCAGGACGCGCTTGCCTCTTTCGGCCAATGCTGCCCCTAGAGAGGTCGTTGTGGTCGTCTTGCCAACGCCGCCCTTCTGGTTGGCCACAGCAAAAATCGTCATTGTACTGGCGTCCGCCATGAGCCTCTTCCCGACCTAAAACCACCCCGACACTGCATCGAATACCTTGCCATTCAACACGGTTTTGAGCGAGCCGTCAAGTACCAGTGTTTCACGTGAAACATTCGGACTCCGCTCCGGGCTTTTGTCGGCGAGCGCAAACTGGAAAATCATATGTGTGGATGTTCCACGTGAAACATCGGAGCACAGCACCCACCAGACACGCCGCTCCATCGATGGCAGGGAGTTCGCCACCAGCAACCCGTGCTCCGTGCGGGAGCTGATCGTAATTGGTGGAATCCACGCTGGCTGACCGTCGAGATTGGAATGCTGCTCCGCACCCCGCGAGGAAGGTTCCACGTGAAACATCGGATGGGTGCGGTCGCTTAGACCGAGTTGCTCGACAGGACGCTGCTGTTAACGGGGAACTCAAGATGTTTCACGTGAAACATCTTCATGGCCTCTCAGAACTCTCAACAGGAGCGACTGCAGGAGCCCCATTGTTCAGTTGCCGGCCGGCGGCGAAAGAATTTCACGCAGGCCCATCGGCGGGAAGATGCCGCTCGATCACGCGGTTTGAGTTAGTCCTGGCGAAACGTGACGACATGATTCCCAATGAAAGCCATCGTCGAAGTTTCAGCGACTCGTTCTAATGTTTCACGTGAAACATTAGAATAGCGGGATCTTCCCGGGTATCCCAATCGCTCTGGGAAACTCCTTCGGTGTCGCCCGAGTCTTCACCAGAACTTGAAAGGCGGCGCCGTGGCGCACTCGACCCCGTGCTTCCAGGCCGAGCATCTCCAGGACCTCAATATTCCATCGTCCCGTTTCGCTGTCATCAGGTGGCTCCGACACGATTAGTGCTCCTCCCATCCTCAGGAATCGCGCCGCACACTCAGCGGTAACCGAGGGAGGGCCGAAAGACCGGGCCGTCACCAGGTCGAAGGTTGCCTCCATCTCGGGCTCTCGAGCAACTTCCTCTGCTCTACCGGTGATTAGTTCCGCCCTGAGAGGCGCGCCTGGCCAGTCCATCACCTGGTGCAAGAAGTTCATCCGCTTCTCCATGGAGTCGAGAAGAACTCCTCGACACTTCCATCTATCCAATAGAACCAGGCCAGGGAGGCCCCCGCCACTGCCGAGATCCAGAAACGCGTCCGGGGGAGCGGGACTTATCTCTTCCCAGCACAGGGCGAAGCCCTCAGCATGAGCAATCTGAGCCTCAATCGGGCCAGGACCCAAGAAACCCCGCGCTCTCGATTCCTCGAGAGCGCGGGGCAACCAGTCGTTCTTCATCTATCTATTATGCCGGAGCGACCACCACGAAACGACGAGGCTCTTCGCCTTCCGAGCGCGTAACGACACTACTGTCCTCACTAAGGGCATCGTGTACTGCCTTACGGTCGGCTGCGGACATCGGTTCTAGCGCCCGCTCCTCGCCGGTGTCGGCTACTTCTTGGGCGACCTGCTGAGCAAAGCGACCAAGCGCGGCGACACGACGCTCACGATACTGCGCGACATCAACCAGGATACGGTCGGTTCGACTTGGGCTCTTGGACTGCACCACCGTGCGGGTTACCTCTTGGAGTGCCTGCAGCGTCGTTCCCCGTGGGCCCACGAGTACACCGAGTTCCGTTGGCGGGTCGGCATTAACCGACAGCTCAACAGTCTCCTCGTCCAGCTCCTTGACGGTAACTTCTGCAACTATATTCATCGACGCGAGCAGTCCAACGAGGAACTCCTTCGCAATCGACCCTTGCTCGGCTAACGAAATTCCTTCTGCCATGGTGTCCTCCTTCGATGAACTCTTCTCAGATTTAGGGGCGCTATCTGGCGCACCCTGCTTAGGGCGACGGGCGCCGTTATTGGTGTCTTTCTCTTTACGAACTGATTCGCTTGAAACGGACCTCTCCTTGCGCGATGCCTCGTTCTCGCCAGACTTCGGGGCACGAGACTTCTCGCCTCGAGGGCGATCGTTACGGGGTCGATCCTCGTGGCCACCCGAGCGTCGAGAACGCTTCGGTCGGGGGCCGGCGGGACGCACCCTGGCGCGCACCCGAGCTTCACCCCTGATTCGTCCGAAGAGTCCCGCCTTCGGCTCTTCGATTACTTCAACCTCGGCATCGTCGCGATGCACGCCTAAATGGGCCAAAGCCCGGTCAGTGGCCTCGTCGATTGATTTTCCAGTGGTTTCTACCCAGTCCATGGGTTACCGCTCCTTTCTTTTCCGCTTCGCTTTGGAGCGAGATTGTGGTTGAGGCTTAGGCGTCGAGGGCTTCTGATTTGAAGGTCTCGGGGTTGAAGGCTTCGATGGTTTCACTTCCGGCGCCGGAATCTCTTTAGGTTCGCCAGCTGGAAGTTCTCGCTCCTTTCCCTTGTTGGGGTTCGAGACACCGGCACGAAACATCAGGTCCTGAGTAATTATGCGAATGATTGTTGAAATAATCATATACAACACGACTGCTGCAGGAATCACCATATAGAAGTATGCGAAAATGATCGGCAGAAATCGCTGCATTGCCTGCTGCTGGCTCGGCATTGACTGGCCCGTCTTCTTGCTCCGGTTGTTCATCTGTGCCATCTGGAAGTACTGCAGCGCCACGGCGACAGCCACAAACACGAAGAAAGGAATTGCGGCAGCCACTGAGCCGTGGCTGCTGAACGGCTTGAGGTTGAGGTCCATGCCAAAGGCCTTGATCTGGCCGTTCGAAGCTACGAGGCTCTTATACATCGTCGATGAACTTGGAATGTAGCGGGGGTGAGGAACGAGCTTTCCCGCCACGATCACCTTATTGGCCAACCCCTTGATGACGCTGTAGAGGATGAAGAGGAACGGCGCCTGTAGGAGAACTGGCAGACATCCACCGACCGGGTTGGCGCCCTCCTCGCGGTACAACTTCATCATCTCTTCGTTCAATGTCTGGCGATTCTCCGGACCCTTGTACTTCTGTTGAAGCTTCTTGATCTCGGGTTGAAGCTTTTGCATCGCCATCATCGACTTGGTGCTCTTTATCGTGAACGGGGTCAGAACGCCCATGATCACGATTGTCAATAGCGCAATCGCGACCGCGTAGTTGGGAATCAACTCGTAGCAAAGTGCTAGCAACCAACCAAATAGGTGGAATATCGGCTGGAAGATCCCGCCGACTGCATGACTAAAGGACTTCATGGATGCGCACTCCTTGCTTTCTTCGATTCGGGCACCAGGTCCACTCCGTGGGGACCAAGGGGACGACAGCGGCCAAGGCGGCGCAGTGCCAAACCGGTGCCTCTCCAGGCACCGTGAACTTCAACTGCCTCGTAGGCGTAGTGGGAGCACGATGGATAGAAACGACAAGGCGATATCCGCCCGGACGTCAGCCGCTGATACAAGGTGATGGCACCAAGCAAGGCTCGAGCGGCTGGGGACGGATTACTTTCGTGCACCGGCCCGATCCAATGCTCGCTCGAGGTGGTGGTGGAGTTCGTCATAAGAAAGGTTCCCTGTCTCAAAACCACACCTGATCAGGTATAGACCTGGCTGCGGTTGAGGGTTAAGGTCGTCCAAGAGTGCCCGCAATCGGCGGCGGATTTGGTTGCGAACAACCGCATTCCCGACCTTNNNNTCGTGGCGACCCTTGTTGCGACGGGCCTTTAGGATGGCACGACCAGCACGGGTTCGCATACGAGCGCGAAAACCGTGGGTCTTAGCCCTTTTCCGCTTGTTCGGTTGATAGGTACGCTTCACAAAAGACCTCTTCTCAAACTGTTTGGATGCGCTTCGCGGTACCCCCTGGGGGTCGCTGGCGCGCTACTGGGAGCAATCTTATCCCACCGGGGCGCCTCCCTCGGCACGACACCGAAAATACGAGTATGGTAACTCTCCCCGAGGACGTCGCATGCAATTGTTAAGCACTTCTGCTTGTGGATAAAGTCGGTAAGGACCTGTGGAGGAAGATTGTGCAGAGCGGTGAGGAGATCTGGTCAGCACTACGGGACTCCATGCGTGGCAACGCTTCTGAGGCTGTTTGGTCCGCGGGACTCAGCACACTCCGCCTTGTGGATTACCACGACGACCAACTGGTCATCGGTGCGCCTAATCAGATCCAACTCCAGCGCGTGCAGCAAAGGTACCTACCCTTCATCACCGAGCAAGTGCAGCAATTGGTGGGCTCTCCAGTCCACGTCTCGTTGACACTGAGCGAGACACCACCGATGACCACGGAGGAAGTGAACGAAGAGATCGCTCCTCACGTTGACGTCGCCACGTTCGCGCCCAGCGTGGATCGTCCCGCGCGACTCGACCCACGGATGACGTTCGATTCATTCGTGCCAGGTTCATCGAACCGGCTGGCGTTCGCCGCAGCCCAATCGGTCGCTGAAACTCCTGGTCGTGCCTATAATCCGCTAATGATTTACGGGAACTCAGGGCTCGGTAAGACCCACCTCCTGCACGCGATCGGCAATTACGTGCAGGAGAACTACCCCGGTCGCAAGGTCCTCTACGTCTCGACGGAGACGTTCTTGAATGACTTTATCCGCGCGATTCAGACCCGCACACAGCTCGCGCTCCATGAGCGATACCGGGAGAACGATGTCCTGCTCATCGACGATATCCAGTTCATGGAGACCCGTGGGGAGACGTTCCACGAGGAAATCTTCCACACGTACAACGCCCTGCACGGCGAGGGCAAGCAGATTGTCCTGACTTCGGATCGCTCGCCCCGCGACCTGGCGGGGTTGCAGGAACGATTCCGGAGCCGCCTTCTCCAGGGTCTCGTCACCGAGATCGATCAACCAGACCTCGAAACACGAATCGCCATTCTGCGTTCCAAGGCCGAGATCGAGGGGATCGACCTTCCCGGCGACGTCGCCGAGTGGATTGCCCAGCGCGTTCGCGACAACATCCGCGAGCTCGAGGGTTCCATCACCATGCTGCGCGCCTTCGCCAATCTCCGTCAAGAGCCCATATCCCTCGAGCTCGCCAAGAACCACCTGACGAATCTCGGCCAAGAGCAGATCATCTTGAAACCGGAGACGATTCTATCGGTTGTGTCGGAGTTCTACGGGCTGGCGGTCGAGGACGTCCGAGGGGCGAAACGTCTCCGGCCGTTGGTACATGCCCGACACGTGGCCATGTACCTCATTCGAGACCTTCTCACCAATTACTCGTATCCGATGATCGCCCGCATCTTTGACGGTCGCAACCATACGACGGTGATCAGCGGCGTCGAGAAGATCAGGGAGCAACTTACGGTCAATCCGGAGATGCTTGCACAGATCAATCAGTTGAAGCGTCGTCTGCAGGGAGAGAACAGCAGGGAATAGTTTGTGCGCAACACTGGTGACGACCTGTTGACTAGAGGTTAGGAATCACGTCGTAGTGCACATGACTTCAGAGTTGAGTTTTGAAGGTTGAAAGAGTTGCTCACAGATATGTGTGTAGAGTCGCCCTATTGGGAAGCCACATGACCAGGAATTTTGGAGACTTATCCACAAATCCACAGGCCTACTACTACTAAGGCCTCCCAACACACAAGAACACAACGTAACCTCAGTTGTCAAAGGAAAGGCAGTCCAATGAAGTTCAAATCAGAGCGCGACATTCTTGTTGAAGCACTCAGTGCTGCCAGCCGTGTGGTGGCGACTCGTCTTATCGGAGCCTCTTCGGGAATCCTCCTTTCCCTCATCGGCAATCAATTGACCGTCACCGGGACGGACCTCGATATCACGGTGCGCACAACGGTCGATGTAATCGGTCTTCAGGACGGATCGAGCGTCGTGCCTGCTCGCTTGATTGTTGACGCTGTTCGCTCACTGGAAGCCGGAGCGGTCACGGTCACCAGTCACGAGGAGACCGTCGAAATCGCCCTAGGTCGCGCCAAGTTCTCGCTCCGCACGTTTTCAGTCATTGATTACCCAAAGCTGCCTCCGGTGTCTGGATCACTGACTTCGATTGCCGCGCTCGACTTGATTCAAGGCCTCAACCAGGTAGTAAGAGCTGCCGCCAACGACGACGCTCGTCCACTACTGACGGGCGTGTTGTTTACCACCGACAATGGGCTACTGCGTCTTATCGCCACTGACTCATATCGTTTGGCTGTCCGCGACGTACCCGGAGTACAGGGAGTAGGGGCATCACACGATCTCCTGGTGCCGGCACGTGCTCTTCAGGAGCTTCAGCGCGCCGCTGCCTCACTGGCGCCCGACGCCCAGATCGGCGTCACCCTCACGGAAGCCGAGATCTGCTTCGTGGTGGGCACCACCAGCATTGCCTCGCGGTTGATCGATGGGAACTACCCGTCGGTGCTTCAGTTAATTCCTGCGAGTTACCCGAACCAGCTACGCGTGGCCAAGGACACGCTACTGACCTCGCTCAGAAGGGCCAAACTCCTTGCGAAGGATTCGACCTCGTCGGTTCGGTTGACGATGAAGGACAAGAACATCGAGATTCGTACCCAAAGTCACGACGCCGGTGATGTCGAGGACAATGTTGACGCTGATTACAACGGCGAAGAGATCACTATTGCGTTCAATCCGAGTTTCCTGATTGACGGAATCGAGGCCGTGCCCGGTGACGAAGTGGTGCTGGAGATGTCCGACTCAGTGCGCCCTGCGATGGTTCACGGCGTCGACGATTCGAGGTTCCGGTACCTGCTCATGCCCGTACGCGTGCAGTAGTCCGGGCGTCGGTCGTGGGTCTCCACGAACTCGAGCTGCGGAATTTCCGCCTCTTCCACGAGTTCCGCTTTTCACCAGACCCTGAAGCGGTCACGGTCCTACTCTCCGCAAACGGAACCGGAAAGACCTCCCTGCTCGAGGCCGTATACGCGCTGGCCACGGCGTCCTCCTTTCGCACCAGCACGGCGAGTGACATGATTCGCAGTGGTGAGAACCTTGGTGAGGTCCACGGCGTGATCTTCCAGCGTGAGCGCCGTGTGCAGGTCGACCTTACGCTGACCCGAGGAGTGCGCAACACTACAAAGAGAATGCTCGTAAACGGCCAACGGCCCAGATCCAGAGCTGATCTCTCAGATGTTCTTCCGCTCACCGTCTTCACACCCGAAGGCGTCGACATCATCCGTCAGGGCCCGGAGAATCGGAGAGTCTTCCTGACGAATCTGCTCACTGACGCGGACTTGAGCACGGGTGACGTCATCGAGAGATTCAATCGGATACTGAGTCAACGCAACGCGATTTTGCGAGGGCTGCAAAGCGAGCATCCAACCGCGCTGCAGCGCGACGAGCTCGACGTGTGGTCAGCCGATTTCTCATTGGTCGCCGAGCAGCTGGTGCAGATTCGTCGTCGGCTCCTGGACGAGCTCGCCCCCCTCGTTCGTCAGTACTATCAAGAGCTGGCCCAGGACGGCCTGTCGGTGGGTGTCGAGTATGAGCAGTCGTGGGAGGGCGATCTCATCGATGCCCTGGGACGGTCGTTCAACGACGATCGATTTCGCGGCCACACGACCATCGGACCCCATCGTGACGACATTGCTGTCACCCTCGACGGGCGCGATGCTCGCCGCCAGGCGTCGCAGGGCGAACAACGCTCGCTGGCGCTGGCCCTACGTCTCGGGGGGCATGAGCTCGTCAGGTCGAAGCGGGGGGTGGATCCACTGCTCCTACTCGACGACGTATTCAGCGAGCTCGATCCGCTCAGAAGCGACCGGCTCCTACTCCTGCTTCCGGCGGGCCAAACGCTGGTGACGACGGCGTCGCCACTGCCCTCGGCTATGAGTCCCGCAGCCATCATCGATCTCACGAAGGCTCGGCGATGACGCGCCAGGGTGACCACCCCAAGGGCCTCGGCGAGTTGCTCGAGACGCTCGCGGGCCGACTACGCAAGGTCGACTTGCGCCTCATCGATGAGATTCGAGAGATGTGGCCAGACATCGTCGAACCAGCGCTCGCACAACACTGTCGGCCCGAGTTCGTGAAGAACGGCGTGCTTCTCGTCAGCGTTCCTTCGGGCGCCTTCGCTGAACGTGTCACGATGGATAGCGCGAGGATTCTGGCCGGCTTCGCCCCACTTGGAGAGCGAGCTCCGACTTCGTTGCGAACGGTGCTGGCGAACCCCCAATAGGACGCTTTGGGCGCCTCGAATGGGGCGCTAGTCAGCCGGGACGTCACACCAAGTCGGGTAGGATGGAGGAGCCGAAAAGTTGTCATCGGCTGCGCGAGAGCGCCTAAATCTCTAATCGAAAGGAATCCCCCGTGGCCGAGAAGTCCAAGGGATCAGCTGGCTACGCAGCCAGCGATATCACTGTTCTCGAGGGCCTTGATCCAGTTCGCGTTCGACCAGGCATGTACATCGGCTCAACGGGCCCCGCGGGGCTGCACCACTTGGTTTGGGAGGTCGTCGACAATGCCGTCGACGAGGCAATGGCCGGCTACTGCAGCCGCATCGACGTAACCATCCTCGCCAACGGCAGTGTGCGTGTCGTCGACGATGGTCGTGGCATTCCGGTCGACGAACACCCGCAGTACCCCGGCAAGAGCGCCGCGGAGATCGTGCTGACCGTGCTGCACGCCGGCGGAAAGTTCGGCGGGAAGGGTTACAAGGTCTCCGGGGGACTCCACGGAGTGGGTGTGTCGGTGGTGAACGCATTGTCGTCCGAACTAATCCTGGAGATCGACCGGAACAACGAACACCACCAGATCGTCTTCAAGAACGGTGGCAAGCCACAGGGCAAGTTGAAGGTGACGGGCCCGGCGCCGCACAGCCGCACCGGCACGACGGTCACCTTCACCCCGGACACCAAGATCTTCGACGACGTCGACTTCCGAGCGCAGACGGTGATCGAGCGTCTCCAGATCATGGCCTTCCTCAACCGCGGTCTCGAGATTCGTTTCGAGGACCTTCGCGCCGGTCGTCAGGCCAAGGAGACCTTCAAGTACAACGGCGGGATAGTGGACTACGTGCGCCACCTCAACAACGCCAAGGAGTCGCTCTTCCGCAAGGTCGGTTCGTACGAGCAGTCCGAAGAGGGCCAGGAGGTCGAAGTCGCCTTCCAATGGAACACCGGCTACTACGAAAGCATCCATTCGTTCGCGAACGGCATCGCGACGATCGAGGGCGGGATGCACGAGGAGGGATTTCGAAAGGCCATCACCAACGTTGTGAATCGCTACGCCCGCAAGCGCAACCTGCTCAAGGAGAAGGACGAGAACCTTCTCGGCGAGGACATCCGCGAGGGCCTCACCGCGATTATCTCGGTGCGCCTCGCCGAACCACAGTTCGAGGGCCAGACCAAGGGCAAGCTCGGCAACGTCTCCATCCGCTCGCTGGTCGAGCGCGCCACGAACGAGAAGCTCGCCGAGTGGCTCGAAGAGAACCCCAAGGAGGGTGGCCAGATCGTCGCCAAGGCGGTGCAGGCCTCGCGGGCTCGCATGGCCGCGCGTCAGGCCCGTGACCTCACCCGGCGCAAGAGTGCACTTGACGGGGCCGGACTTCCCGGGAAGCTCGTGGACTGCTCGTCCAACGATCCTCGCGAATGCGAGCTTTTCATCGTCGAGGGGAACTCGGCGGGCGGCTCAGCCAAGGACGCGCGCAATCCCCGTAACCAGGCGATCCTGCCGATTCGCGGGAAGATCCTGAACGTCGAGAAGGCGCGCAGCGACAAGATCCTGCGGAACACGGAGATCCAGGCCCTGATCTCGGCCATCGGCGCGGGTGTCGAGGCGGACTTCGACGTCACCAAGGTCCGTTACGACAAGATCATCCTGATGGCCGACGCCGACGTCGACGGCAGTCACATCCGCACGCTGCTCCTAACGTTCTTCTTCCGTCAGATGACCGAACTGGTCAACAACGGGCATATATACGTGGCCCAGCCGCCGCTGTACTCGACGCTGGTGGGCAAGGAGAAGTCCTACCTTCGCGACGACCCCGAGAAGGCCAAGTTCATGGTCGAGAACCCCAACCACAAGAACGACTTCCAGCGCCTCAAGGGGCTCGGCGAGATGGACTACGACGAGTTGCGCGACACCACGATGGACCCCACCAAGCGCGCGCTGCTCCAGATAACGGTGGAGCAGGCGGCACTGGCCGACGAGGTCTGCTCGATTCTCATGGGTGACGACGTCCCGCAACGTCGCCACTTCATCCAAACCAATGCGAAAGACGTTCGATTCCTAGACATCTAGGAACGGAGGACCATGGCACGAAAAGGCACCACCGGCCCCGACACTCCACCACCCGGTGACGAGGTAGTCGGCTACATCGAACCGATCGAGATCAACCTCGAGATGGAGCGCTCGTTCCTCGAGTACTCCATGTCGGTCATCGTCTCGAGGGCGCTGCCCGACGTGCGCGACGGCCTCAAGCCGGTGCACCGGCGAATCCTCTACTCGATGTTCGACCAGGGACTGCGTCCCGACCGTCCCTACTCGAAGTGCGCCAACGTCGTAGGCGCGGTGATGGGCACGTACCACCCGCACGGCGACAGTGCCATCTACGATGCGCTGGTGCGCATGGTCCAGGACTTCGCCATGCGCCACCCGCTCATCAGCGGGCACGGCAACTTCGGCGGCACCGGTCCTGACGAAGGCGCCGCGGCCATGCGCTACACCGAGTGCCGCCTTGCGCCTCTGGCGCTCGAGATGCTCGACTCGATCGACGAGGAGACGGTCGACTTCGAGCCGAACTACGACAACACCACCCAGCAGCCCACCGTGCTGCCGTCGCGCTACCCGAACCTGCTGGTCAACGGGTCCCAGGGAATCGCGGTGGGCATGGCGACCAAGATCCCCCCGCACAACCTGGGCGAGGTGATTGACGCGACGCTGCACCTCTTGGCGAATCCGGACGCGACCTCCGACGATCTCATGAACTTCGTGAAGGGCCCCGACTTTCCCACCGGCGCCCAGATCCTCGGCCGCCAGGGAGCACTCGACGCGTACCGAACAGGACGCGGATCGGTGAAGATGCGCGCTGTCGCCGAAATCGAGGAGAACAAGAATGACGTGCGCATTGTCGTCACGGAGTTCCCGTACGAGGTGTCGGTTGAGTCGATCGAGGAGAAGATCTACGACCTGGTGAAGAACGGCGACCTCGACGGGATCGCCGCGGTGCAGAACGACTCCGCGGGGCGCAAGGCTCGACTCGTGATCCGCCTCAAGCGAGACGCCAACGCCAACGTCGTGCTGAACAAGCTCTACAAGAACACGTCGCTGCAGACGTCCTTCGCCGTGAACATGCTGGCGCTGGTCGACGGCGTGCCGCGCACGCTCTCGCTGGCCCAGGCGCTCACGCACTACATCGCCCACCAGGTCGAAGTGGTCACGCGCAGGACCCAGTTCCGTCTTCGCAAGGCCGAGGCGCGTGCGCACATCGTGGAAGGGCTTCTGAAGGCCATCGACATGCTCGACCAGGTCATCGCCACGATTCGCGGATCCGATGACCGGCCGGCCGCGCGCGTCTCGCTCATGGCCGCGCCCTTCGAATTCAGCGAGGAGCAGGCGAACCACATTCTGGACATGACCCTCGGCCGACTGACGAGGCTGGGACGAAGCGAGCTACTCGAGGAGATGAACACCCTGCGGGCCACCATCGCCGAGCTGCAGTCGATCCTTGCCAGCGACGTGAAGTTGCGCGGCATCATCGCCGAGGAGATCTCGGTCATCCGAAACAAGTACGCCAACGACCGCGTTACCCAGATCGTCAACGACCCGGGTGAGCTGGGCGTCGAGGACCTCATCAAGGATGAGGACATCGTCATCACCATGACCCAGGCCGGCTACGTGAAGTCGGTGGCCGCCGACGCGTTCCGGGTCCAGGGGCGAGGCGGTCGTGGGGTCCAAGGAGCGAGGCTCAAGGACGAGGACTTCGTGAATCAGATCATCCACACGACGACCCACGCGTACTTGCTGCTCTTCTCCAATCGCGGCCGAGTCTTCCGCCTGCGAGGTCACGAGATCCCGATGAAGGAGCGCACCGCCAAGGGCACTGCCATCGTGAACCTGCTGAACCTGCTGCCCAACGAATCGATCCAGGCGATCGTCGCCACCAAGGACTTCCCCAAGGACGAGTTCCTGGTCTTCGCCACNNATCAAGCTGCGTGAAGGGGACGAGGTCGTGCGCGTGGTCGCGACCAGCGGCAGCGACGACCTCATGGTGGTCACCTACCGCGGTATGTCGATTCGCTTCAACGAATCCGAGGTCCGCGAAGTGGGCCGTGACTCGACCGGCGTGCGCGGCATCAAGTTGCGTGGGGACGACAAGGCCATCGCGCTCGACGTGGTCCGTGCGGGCGCGGATCTCTTCCTCGTCACCGACACGGGCTTCGGCAAGCGGGTGAAGACCGAGCGATTCAATCGGCAGGGTCGAGGCGGCCAGGGTGTGCGCGCGATCAAGCTCAGCGCCGCGCGCGGTTTCGTCGTCGCTTCGTTCATGGTCGCCCTCGATGACGAGCTGATGCTCGCCTCCAGCGGCGGGGTCCTGATACGCACTCCCGTTCGCGAGGTCTCGTCGCAGGGTCGCGATGCCACCGGGGTTCGCGTCATGAACCTCGACGAGGGACACACCGTGGCCACGGCCGCCGCCGTGCCGGCCGACCTGGAGGACTAGGCCGCCTCCCGTCGCGCCCAGGCCCCTCGCAGCACATCGAGGATCCGCGCTGTTCCCTGCGCGCCGACGACCATGAACTTCGCGTCGACCAGTAGCGAGGGCACCCCGGCGATTCCCAGTTGCGTCGCGCGCGCCTCGTCTGCACGCACGTCGCCACTGAAGGCGTCGCTGGCCCACAGGGCGTCGACACCGGTGACGCCGACTTCGCTGGCGAGCGTGGCGAGTGTCTCGGGGTCGCTCACGAGCATCCCGTCGCAGAAGTAGGCGTGGAACAGCTTCTCGCTCATCGCGGCGCCCGCGCCCTGCGTCGTCGCGAGCGCGATGAGCCGGTGGGCTTCGAAGGTGTTCGTCGGCCTGGCCCGCTCCAGCGACCAGGTCATACCCAGGTCGCCCGCTTGCGCCTCGAGACGCTCGTGAAGCGAATGAACCTGGCTGAGCGCCATGCCGTACTTGCGAGCGACGAGTTCGCTGAGGGAAAGTCCAACCTCCTCGTGAGGTCGCGGGTCGAGCTCGAAGGCGCGCGGGCGCACGACGACGAGGTCGCGTTGCTCGAACTGGCTCAGCGCCGCGGAGAGCTGACGTGATCCCAAGTAGCAGAAGGGGCACACGACATCGCTCCAGACGTCGATCGGGAACGCTTCATCCACCGATGAATCGTGCCACAGAAGCTGTCGCCGTGCAGAATGGCCCGATCGTCGCGCGCGAACTCACCACCCAGGAGGCGGTAGACCTGGTGCGACCGACGGGCGCCATCGGCATGGGCCTCGTCACGGCGACACCGGTGGCGCTCTTGAACGTCTTGCCGGCGCGCGACCCTGGCAGGACGTCGCGGCCGACGCCGTAGGGGCCCGCCAGTATTCGGGCGTCGGCGGCCCTGGACCTCATGCAGGGACGAGCCTTTCGCCCGAGCCCGCCTCGCTGATCTGCCTGCAGTCGGCCGCAGTGGTCGACGGTCCACTGAAGAGTCGTATCATTGGTGGTATGAACCCGCACTCCGTCGTGACCACCCCACGTCATCTCACGGGTGTCATCATCACTGAGAACGGCTCCGCCGACCAGGGTGGACGAACCGTCAAGGAGCGGGCGCAACCGCTCATCGGCATCGCACATCCCCAGTTCCGGGACGAACTCTCCGTTGCAACTGGGTCGCCAGGACTCTAAATGCTCATAGTTCGTGATTTGGGCATAGAGATCGGCGCGCGACGTATCCTCAACCCCGTGTCGTTCACCGTCGGAAACGGCGAGAAGGTTGGCCTCGTGGGGCGAAACGGAGCCGGAAAGTCGACCCTCCTTTCGGTGCTGCTCGGCTACACGCCAGAGCACCTACGCATCACCGGGGTGGTGCAGCACCAGGGAACGCTCAGCCACCTGCCCCAGGAACCCGTGCCCGGGGGACTGGGTGTCGAGCCGATCGGGCTTTCCCACGTGCTCTCGGCGCGCGGCCTCGACCAGATCGACGCCGACATGCAGCACGCCCGCCACGCCCTGGCCGCCGATCCCACCGAGGAAACCATCGAGCGCTTCACGTCGCTCGAAGAGACGTTCCGCGAGCGCGGCGGCTATGAGGCGGAGTCCGAGGTCTCGCGGCTGGCCGCGGGCCTGGGCCTCGAGGAGGACCTGCTGCTCGAAGACCTCGGCTCGCTCTCGGGCGGCCAGCGCCGGCGCGTCGACCTCATGCGGGTCCTCTACGAGGAACCCGAGACGATGGTCCTCGACGAACCGACCAACCACCTCGACAAGGCGGCCAAGGCCTGGCTCTTCGACGAGCTCGAACGCTTCCGCGGCACCGTGCTCGTGATCAGCCACGACCTGCCTCTGCTCGACAAGTCGATCGACCGCGTCCTCGCGCTGCGCGACGGCCAGCTGCGCGAGTACCGGGGCAACTACTCGAAGTACCTGGCCCAGGAGGAGACCCAACGCCTGGGCGAGGAGAAGATGGCAGCCCAGCAGGACGAGCAGATCTCGCGTATGAAGACCCTCGCCGACGGCATGCGCGGGCAGACGGCGTCACGCGCGCGCGTGGCCAAGGTCCTCGACCGCAAGGTCGAGAAGCTCGAGGGCAACCGCATCGAGGTCACCAGGAAAGAGCGCAAGGTCGTCTTCAAGCTTCCCCAGCCACCGCGCAGCGGCGACGTGCCCATGACGGTAGAGCACATCGCCGTGCGCTACGGACCGGTGGAGGTGCTGCGCGACGTGAACTTCATCACCCGTCGCGGCGATCGCATCTTGATCGTCGGCAAGAACGGGGCCGGGAAGTCCTCGATGCTGCGCTGCCTCGCGGGCACCCAGAAGGCCGCAACCGGCACCGTGAAGTTCGGCGCCAACGTGAAGGTCGGTTACTTCGCCCAGGAGCACGAGCAGCTCGACTTCTCGCGCAGCGTCCTGGACCACCTGGCGAACGCCACGGTGCAGACTGAGGTGCAGCGCCGGGCGCTGCTCGGAGCCTTCGGACTGAAGGGATCGGCCGCGCACCAGATGCCCGGGACGCTCTCGGGCGGCGAACGCGCGAAGCTGTCCCTGGCGATCTTGGCGGCTTCGGACGCCAACCTGCTGTTGCTGGACGAACCGACCAACAACCTCGACCCGGCCAGCGTCGAGGCCTTGGGCGTGATGATGCACCAGTGGAAGGGGACGATCGTGGCCGTGAGCCACGAGCGCCCCTTCGTCGAGGCCCTCGACCCGACGCACGCCGTGCTGCTGCCCGAGGAATACTTCGACCTCTGGCGCGACGACTACATGGACCTCATCGAGCGTAGGTAGACGCTGGGTCGCGGGCCGACGGGGGATCTCGGAGGGTCGCAAGCTCCCTGCGCGAAGACGAAAGTTGTCACCTTCGTGTCACGACTGGTTCGCGGAGAGGACGCCTTGCTTCGTTAGCATTCGCTCATGACTCGGCCCGCCGAACCTATGACGTTGCCAGCGGTGAAGCGGGGCGAGGCAGTGAGAGACGTGCCGCTCCTGCTCACACCCGGACCGCTCACCACTTCGGACACGGTGAAGCATGCCATGCTGCGCGACTGGGGCTCGCGCGACGACTCGTTCATCGCGATGAACCGTGAAGTCCGCGAGCGCCTGATCGACCTCGCGGGGGCTCGGGGGACCCACGTGTGCGTTCCGCTGCAAGGTTCGGGCACCTTCGCAGTGGAAGCGACGCTGGCAACCTTGGTGGCACCCGGTGACAAGCTGTTGGTGCTGGTCAACGGCGCCTATGGCGCGCGGATGGTCGAGATGGCGCGAAGGATGCAACGCGACGTCGAACAGCTCCAATGGCGCGAGGACGAGCAAGTCGACTGCCATGCGCTCGACAGTTGCCTGGGCGCCGATCAGGGAATCACCCACGTCGCCGTCGTCCACTGCGAGACGACGTCGGGGATTCTCAATCCGCTCGCGCAGGTGGCCGAGACCGTGGCACGCCATGAGCGGGCGCTCATCATTGATGCCATGAGCACGTTCGGAGCTCTGGAGATCGACGCACGTGAGGTCCCGTTCGTCGCCGCGGTGGCCTCGTCGGGCAAGTGCCTCGAAGGCGTCCCCGGGATGGGCTTCGCTCTGATCCGCCGCGACGCCTTAGAGCTCTGCCGGGGCAACGCCCACTCGCTCAGCCTTGACCTGTTCGCGCAGTGGCAGGGCTTCGAGAAGAACGAGCAGTGGCGCTTCACTCCACCTACCCAGGTGATCGCCGCCCTTCGCCAGGCGCTCGACGAGCACGCGAGCGAAGGCGGGGTCAAGGGTCGCGGCGCTCGCTACGCGCGAAACCACTGGGTGCTTGTGGACGAAATGGAGGAGATGGGGTTTCGCTGTCTAGTCGCGAGGGAAATGCAGTCTCCCATTATCGCGACCTTCCTGATGCCTGCCGACCCGAACTTCGAATTCAGCCACTTCTACGAACGACTGCGAAGCAGGGGATTCTTGATCTATCCCGGAAAGGTGACGGTGGCCGACTCGTTTCGGATCGGCTGCATTGGCCATATTGGTGAAACCGAGATTCGCGACGCCCTGGATGCAATTCGCACGGTGCTGGTGGAGTTGGGCGTGTCCAACGTTTCCCCGATACCTACGTGAGTGGCCCGCACCGAGTCTCTAGACGTCGCCCAGCTGCTTGACGATTACCACGGGACACGTGGCGTACTGCGCGCACTCCTGACTCACCGAGCCAAGCTTGAGACCGGCAAAGCCGCCTCGCCCCCGAGATCCGAGGACCAGCATGTCGGCGTCGCGAGCCGCCTCGATGAGCGACGCACTGACGTCGCCCTCGGCGAGCAGAGTCGTGATCGGTATCGGCGGCGCGGGGACCACGCGGGCGACGGTCTCCTCGATGAAGTCCTGATAGAGCCCCTCCATCTGGGCGCGGTCGAAGGCTCCGGGGATTCCGATCAAAGGAATCTGCCAGGCGAAGACGGCGAAGATCTCCCCGTGGTGGACTTGGGATTCGGCTACGGCCCAGCGCAGCGCCGCGTTCCCGTGCGCGGATCCGTCTACCCCTACCACGATGCGGTGGATCGTCACTTTACGCCACTCGCTCCAGCGCGAGGGGAGTAGGCCGTCTCCTCGATCTGTTCGAGGCTGAGCCCTTTGGGTTCTGGCAGTAGCCAGAGCGTCAGGCAGAGCCCCACCAGGCAGACGGTGCCAGCCACGATCTCGGCACCGCGCAGTCCGAAGGACGAGGCGAGCATGGTGGGAAAGAGGAAGGCCCCGGCGAACGCACCGAGCTTGCCCGCCGCAGCCGAGATGCCGTGTCCGGTCGTTCGCACCTCGACGGGGAAGATCTCGGCGGGGTAGATGAATGTCGTCGTGTTGGGTCCGAACTCGGTGAAGAAGTAACTCATGCCGAAGATGATGACGAACGGCGCTACGGTGGAACTCACTCCCGGAACGAACCCGATGAGGTAGAAGGCGACCGCCATCATGGAGAAGCCCAAGCATTGGATCTTCTTGCGGCCGGACTTGTCGAGCAGTCGAATCGCCAATGCGTAACCGGGAAGCGCGAACACCGCGAAGATGAACAGCTGCAGCGTGGTGTTGTAGAGCAGCGAGCCGTTGGGATTGATGGCTTTGAGGACTTCGGGACTCGAGATGGTGTTGCCGTAGTAGGCGAAGTCGAGCATCGCCCATGCTCCCGCGGTGCCGATGATCCAAAGGAGCATCTGACGATTGCGGCCAATGGTCCTGAATCCCGCGAAGGCGCTCTGTTGATGACGGGCCTTGGACGCGGCCCGGGGACCCTTGGACGCGGCTTGGCCAGTGGCGGCCGCAATCGCGGCCTGGGCCTCAGCCGGGTCGCCGCCGGCCAGGGCGAAGCGGGGAGTCTCGTTGAGCTGGCGGCGCAGGTAGAACACGGCCAAACCGGGGATCGCGCCCAGGCCCAGCAGAATGCGCCAGGTGATGCCGGTGGACATGTGCGAGGCGAGGAGGATCGCGGCGATGAACGGACCCACGACGAGGCCGGCTCCCTGCATCGCGAAGACCAGCCCGACCATGCGTCCACGCGACTTCGTGCCCGAGTACTCGCTCATGATGGTGGCGCTCACGGGATAGTCGCCGCCGATACCGATGCCAAGGATGATGCGCGAGACGAGGAGAAAGACGTAGTTGGGCGAGAGGGCCGACGCAATGGCTCCTATAGCCAGAATCAGTACCTCGAAGCCGTAGATCTTCCTTCGGCCGAAAATGTCCGCGATGCGTCCGAAGACGATGGCGCCGACCGCCGATGCGGCCAGGGTTACGGAGTTGAGCAGGGATACCTGTCCGGTGGAGAGGTTCCACTGCGTCGTCAGGAGTGCCACCACCACGCCGATGATGAAGAGGTCGTAGGCGTCGGTGAAGAACCCCATGCCCGAGATGAACATGATCTTGTATTGGAACTTGGTGACCTTGCTGTTGTCGAGTTCAGTGAAGGCACCAGCTCCCGAAGAGGTAGCAGTAGTGATGCCTACAGTGTCCACCACCGTCATGAACGGCGGGTGACGTTCAAATGAACGCCAGGAGCCTGGCCGTGGACGGGTCGCGACCTCGACCACTGCGCCCCTGGCGCCACGTTCATTCATTTGCAGGCGCCGCCGTCGCTTTGGGAGAGTCACGGGGCAGCAGCGACGAGCGATTGCGGTTCGGCCCTCGAAGCAACGGTTGACACTTAAAAATTTATTAACCCGAGAACCGGGCTCTCGTGCCAGCGACAGGAGCGCGAACTCAGCGCCGTCGCAGAACGACCCACGTGAACGGTTGGACGGTTCCCAACGGTGTCACGTGCTCTTCGCGACGCGAATCCTCCAGAGAGAAGTGCGGTCCAAACATCTTCACCAGGTCGTCAACGCCGTAACGACGGACCGGCAGGCCTGAACACTGATCCGGCCCGTCGGCCGCAAACGTGGCAATCACGAGAATCCCTCCGGGGCTGAGCGCTCGAAGCGCCGCCGCCACGTAGTGGTCACAGTCAGCGGCGTCCACCAGGAAATGCAGGACGGCTCGATCGTGCCACACGTCGTAATGGCGGCTCGGCGTCCAGTGGCGAACGTCGGCGTTGACGAATGTGAGATTCTCACTCGAGTCGCCCAACCTCCTTCGAGTCAAGGCCAGAGCCTCTGCGGATACGTCCAAGAGCGAAATGTCGCGCCAGCCAGCATCGAGAAGACGCTCAGCCAGACGAGAGGAGCCCGCGCCGATATCGATGAGGGACCCGCTCGAGTGGGCCCACTCATCGAGCAGCGCCAGCGACAACGTCGGGTCATCTTGAAACCAGCTCGTCTCGGCGGGTTCTTTGCTGGCGAAGACGTTGTCCCAGTGCGTGGAAGGGTCGTTCATGGCCCGATGCTAACGAGGCTGCAGCCGTGCAGGGAAATCGGCTCCGCTCGATTGGCGACGTAGCATCGCGCCAGGGAAGGGAGAACGCAATGGGCGAACTCTGGGAGCTGACCGCCGAGCAGATGGCGAATGGCGTGGCCGAGGCGGCCTTCAGCGCACGCGAGCTGCTCGAGGCACACCTCGGGCGCGTCCAGGAGGTCAATGGGGACCTCAACGCCGTCGTTCGACTGGTGGCTGAGGCGCATGAGCAGGCCGACGCCGCCGATGCGGCGGTGCGCCGCGGTGATCAACTCGGTGCGCTGCACGGCGTTCCGTTCACGGTGAAGGAGAACATCGACGTCGAGGGCTACCCGACGACCTTGGGCGTGCCGGTCCGGCTCAACGTAATCGCGACGAGGGACGCGCCCTCGGTCGAGCGGCTGCGCCGGGCCGGGGCGATCCCCTTCGCGCGGACCAACCTGCCCGATCTCGGGCTGAGGGTCCACACCCGCTCCACGCTGTACGGTCTGACCCGCAACCCCTTCTCCCACGACCGCACCGCCGGCGGCTCTTCGGGCGGGGAGGCCTCGGCGATCGCGTCGGGGATGAGCCCGTTCGGGCTCGGCAACGACATCGGTGGCTCGCTGAGAAACCCCGCCTACTGCTGCGCGATCGTCTCTCTGAAGCCAACGGTGCACCGTATCGCCGTCGCGTCCACCACGGCGCCGGCGCCACCCAGTCTGGCGGGCCAGATGATGTCGGTGACCGGACCGATGGCTCGTCGGGTGGGCGACCTGCGGCTCCTGTTCGACCTGCTCGCCGGGCCCGATCCCCGCGATCCGATGGTGGCCCCGACGCCGCCCACGCCGAGGGTCGTCGCGCCGCAGCGGGTGGCGCTCCTGGCCGAGCCGGCCGGTGGGACGACGGCCCCGTCGGTCGCCGAAGGCGTGCGCCTCGCCGGGCGCGTGCTCGAGGGCGCCGGCTACGACGTGGTCGAGGTCGCTCCTCCGAGGCTCGAAGAAGCGGTCAGCGTGTGGGGACGCCTGCTGCTCGCCGACGTCGTCGTCGAGCTGGCGAACTACCGTCACGTGATGTCGGACGAGGCCGTGTCGATCCTCACCTCGGCCGTCGACCAGCTGCCGACCCCCACGGTCGAGAGCCTCTACGAGCTGCACCAGCGCCGCCACGCGATCCAGCGGGCGTGGGCCGATTTCTTCCAGGACTACCCGCTGCTCGTCGGCCCGACCTGGACCCAGCCGCCCTTCGTCAACGACCTCGACGTACGCGACGAGGCTGGACGGGCCGAGGTCGTCGAGCTCACCCGCTTCGTGGCCCCGATGAACGTCCTCGGCCTACCGGCGGTCTGCGTGCCCGTGGGCCTTCACGAGGGCCTGCCCCTGGGCGTCCAGGTCATCGGGAACCGCTTCGACGAGGGCCGCTGCCTCGCGGCGGCGGCCGACCTCGAGACGGCGCTCGGCACCTTCACGCCGGTCAGCCCCTGGGGTCAGCGGGTCCGCTGAACCGGGCCCGTCGTGCGAGGGTCGTTTCATCGGAGCCGGTCAGCGCACCTTCGGGCTGGCCCGCGAACTTGCCCCGGCGTGGGTGAGGTCTTAGGTTGTAGTCGGCGGGTCGAGAGGCAGTTGAGGCGACCGCTGGGGTTCAGGACCGCGCTGATTGGCTGGGGCCTGCGCGCCTTCACGACGAAAGGATGGTTCACAGTGACCACAGCGACCGAGGCACTGCGCGGTGCCCGCGATTTCCTGCTGAAGCATCGCGACGACTACGACACCGCGTACGAGCAGTTCGTGTGGCCCCGACCCGAGGAGTTCAACTTCGCCCTCGACTGGTTCGACGCGGCGCTCACGTCCGAGCATCCCGACCGGGTAGCGCTTCGGATCATCGAGGGTGACGGCGCCGACGTGTCCTACACCTACGCCGAACTCTCGAGCCGGTCGAACCAGCTGGCGAACTGGATGCGCTCGCTCGGCGTCGTGCGGGGCACCCGCGTGCTGGTGCTGCTCGGCAACCAGGTCGAGTTGTGGGAGACGTTCCTCGCCGCGATGAAGCTCGGCGCGGTGCTGATCCCCGCGACGACGATGCTGACCCCCGTCGACCTGCGCGACCGGGTGGACCGGGCGGGCGCCGGCGTCGTCATCGCGCGAGCGGACGTGACGAGCCACTTCAGCGACGTGCCGGGATCGTTCGTCCGCATCGCGGTGGGCGCGCCGGTGCAGGGATGGCGGGACTACGCGGACCTGGGTGCCAGCCCCGCAGCGTTCGACGCGGACGGACCCACCCTGGCCGGCGACCCGTTGCTCATCTACTTCACCTCGGGCACGACGGCGCTGCCGAAGATCGTCGAGCACACCCAGACCAGCTACCCGATCGGCCACCTCTCCACGATGTTCTGGATCGGCCTGCAGCCCGGCGACGTGCACCTGAACGTCTCGAGTCCGGGCTGGGCGAAGCACGCGTGGTCGTGCGTCTTCGCGCCGTGGATCGCCGGGGCGACCATCTGCCTGTTCAACTACGAGAGGTTCGACGCTGCGGCGATGCTCGACGTCCTGCGAGACGCGAAGGTGTCGACGTTCTGCGCTCCGCCCACGGTATGGCGAACGCTGATCCAGCAGGACCTCTCCAAGTGGTCGCTGTCGCTGCGCGAGGTGGTGAGCGCGGGCGAGCCGCTGAACCCCGAAGTGATCGAGCACGTCCAACGTGAGTGGGGACTGATCATCCGCGACGGCTACGGCCAGACCGAGACCACCCTGCAGATCGGCAACTCGCCGGGCCAGGCGCTCAAGGCCGGCTCCATGGGCCGTCCGCTGCCGGGCTTTCGCATCGACCTCGTCGACCCGCTCACCGACGAGGTCGGCGATGACGGGGAGATCTGCGTGCGCAGCGAGCCAGAGCGTCCGGTCGGCCTGATGGTCGGTTACCAGTCGGGTACCGGTTCGAGCGTCGAGATCAACGAGCGCGCCTTCGCGGGCGGCCGCTACCACACGGGCGACGTCGCGAGCCGCGACGCCGACGGCTTCATCACCTTCGTGGGGCGCACCGACGACGTCTTCAAGTCGAGCGACTACCGGATCAGCCCGTTCGAGCTGGAGAGCGTCCTGATCGAGTTCCCCGCGGTAGGCGAAGCGGCGGTCGTGCCGGCGCCCGACGAGAAGCGTCTCAGCGTTCCCAAGGCCTACGTCACGCTCGTGGCGGGCCAGCAGCCGAGCAAGGAGCTCGCCGGGGAGATCCTGGCCTACTGCCGCGAGAACCTGGCTCCCTACAAGCGGATCCGGCGTCTGGAGTTCGCCGAGCTGCCCAAGACGATCAGCGGCAAGATTCGTCGGGTGGAGCTGCGAAACGCCGAGATGGGCCGTGGCGACGGGCGTCCCGAAGGCGAGTACCGCGAAGAGGACTTCGCGTAGGGCATCGTCACGCGTTCGCGGCAGGCACTGCTTCGAGCGTGGCGAGGTGGCCAACGAGGTTCCCCTCCGCGAGCGGGCGACCGTCACTAGGTTGGTGCCCATGGATCTCGACCTCGCGGGACAAGTTGCCGTCGTCACCGGTGCGAGCACCGGCATAGGCCGGGCCACCGCCGTCGCGTTGGCCAGCGAAGGGGTGCGGGTCGTCGGCGTGTCGAGACGTCCGCCCGAGGATGAAGTGGAGGCAATCGCGCACTTCGCGGCCGGCCACCGCGAACCCGACGCCCCGCGGCGGGACTGCGCGAAGTCCGTCAGCGCGGCGCCGGCGCGGGAACGACCAGTATCGGGCAGTCGGCGAACTCGATGACCTGCTCGGTCACGCTGCCGACGTAGTTGGAGACCACGCCTCGTTGGTCGGACACGGCCATGACGATCATGTCGGCCGGCCAGGTTCGCGCCGCCTCGAGGATCTGGCGGAACGGGTTGCCCGCGGCTTGGGCGACGTCCACCACGGAAGGCGAAACCCCCTCGGCGCAAACCTCGCGGCGCACGTACTCCAGCAGGTTGCTCGCCGCCTGACGCCGCCGCTCCCTTGAGCCGGGCTCGCTGACCCGCTCGACCTCCTCGCCGACGCCATCGTCTTCGACCACGATGAAGATCCGCACCAGCGCTTGAAGGTCCTTGGCGAGGCGCGCGGCGGTGCGCGCCGCCGCGAGGCTCTCTCTCGAGTCGTCCACTGCCACGAGTATTCGCTGGGTCATGGAGTGGCTCCTTGCTCGCTGCGCCGGGCCGCCCAGCGCGTGAAGAGGCGCTCCTCGCGCTCGACCTCGTCGAGGGCCAGCACCAGCGTGTGGAGCTCGGCCTTGAGCCAGGGGAGCCGGTCGCGCTCGATGGCGCGCAGGCGTCGGCGGGTGGAGGCCAGCTCGGTCTCGACCGCGCCTAGGGCGCTGCGGGCGACGGCGAGGCGTGCCGCGGCACCGAGGGCCCGGCGATGGGCCAGCGCGGACGGCCCGACGGCCGCGTTGAAGGACGCCAGGTCGGTGGCGTCGAGGGGTGCAGGCGTGACTCGAGCCTCGTCGGGGTGCACGACGCCCATGGTGTTGCGCCACGAGATCGAGACCTCGGCGAGTCCCGACGTCTGGGCGCCCGCGAGCCGGGTCGAGGAGGCACCGCCCAGAGCGCCGGCCCGGGTGGACCAGAGCTCGGCCTCGGCCTGGGCGGTCGCCCACGCGCTGCTGGCCTCTTCGAGGTGCCGGACGAGCCGGCGCCGCTCGCGAGAGAGCAGCTGCTGCTTCTGGCCGAGCAGGTCGATCCCGTGGGTCGCGGTGGCGATCCGCTCGAGCAGCCAGGCCCGTCCGGCCCGTCCGGGAGGAGCCTGCTTAGCCATGGTCATCACCGGAGGGTTCCGGGGCTTCGCCCGTCTCGGCCGCGGGACCGTCGGCCTTTCGCAGGCTGCCGCGGTAGTGGGCGGCGATGCTCGCGGCGGGCATCATCGTGAGCTCGCGTTCGGGCAGCACCGAGATGACGCCCCACGCGCGCTCGAAGGTCTCGGGCATCGTTCGCGCCTCGTCCGGCGACTGGTTGACGAGATCGCGGTAGAAGGCGTCCTCGAAGTCGAGGTAGATGCGGTCGGTTTCGGTGAGGGCATCGGCGCCGATCAGGTCGGCCAGCTCCCTGGCGGCGCGCGAGCGGGCGAGGGCCGCGATGATCTGGGCCGCCAGCGCCATGTGGTCGGCGCGCGTTCGTCCCTCACCCACGCCCTTGCGCATGAGCCGCGAGAGCGTCGAGAGCACGTCGACGGGAGGATAGACGCCGCTGGCCTGGACGTCGGGCGACAGCACGATCTGCCCCTCGGTGATGTAGCCGGTGAGGTCGGGGACCGGGTGGGTGATGTCGCCGCCGGGCATCGTGAGCACCGGCACGAGCGTGACCGACCCCGCGTGCCCGCGGATCCGCCCGCAGCGTTCGTAGAGCGAGGCCAGGTCGCTGTAGAGGTAGCCGGGGTAGGCGCGCCGTCCCGGCACCTCGCCGCGGGCGGCCGAGACCTCGCGCACCGCCTCGCAGTAGCTGGTCATGTCGGCCAGTATGACGAGCACGTGCTGGTCGCGTTCGAAGGCCAGGTACTCGGCGATGGTGAGTGCGACGCGCGGCGTGAGTACGCGCTGGACGACCGGGTCGTCGGCCGTGTCGAGCACGAGCACGAGGTCGCCCGACGCGGCGCGGGACTCGAGCACTTCGCGCATCGTCGCGGCATCGGCGTGGGTGAGTCCCATGGCGGCCACGACGACCTTGAAGTTCTCGCCGGCGACGTTGGCCTGCGCCGCGATCTGCGTGGCGAGCTGGAGGTGGGGCAGCCCGGCCGAGGAGAATACCGGGAGCTTCTGTCCGCGCACCAGGGTCGCCAGCGAATCGATCACCGAGACGCCGGTGAAGACCGGGTCGCTCGGCACGTCGCGTTGGCTGGGGTTGAGCGGCGAGCCGTTGACCGTGCGGCGCTCGCTGGCGAGCATCGGAGGACCTCCGTCGAGGGGCTCGCCCATCCCGTTCCAGACGCGCCCGAGCCAGCCGTCACCGACGGGGATGTCGAACGGACGGCCCTCGAAGGCGGTGGAGACGAGGTCGGGGTCGATGCCACCGGTGCCCTGAAGCACCTCGACGATGGCGGTGTCGCCGCTGACCTCGAGCACCAGACCGTGACGCAGCTCGCCCGAGGGCAGGCGGACCCGGGCGATCTCGTCCCATCCCACTCCTTCGACGCCGTGCACGACGAGCAGCGGTCCGCCGACCTGGCTCGCGCCGGAGTACTCGAGGGGTGCCAAGGGTTCGGGCGGCCCGCCGCTCGCCGGGACGGCGCTCACGGCTCGCTCGCCATCCGCGCCAGGACCTCGTCGCGCAGCCGGGTGACGCCCTCGGCGTCGTCAGGTCCGGTCTCGTCGCGCGCGCGGGTGACCGTGCTGAGGTCGATCTCCTCCACGGCCGACGCCGGCAGTCCGCCCTCGATGAGCGAGAGGCACTTGTCGTGGACGCTGAGCACCATGTCGAGCAGGGCGGCCTGCTTGGCCGGGCTGCAGTAGGCGTCGTTCTCGCTCATCGCGCTCTGCTGGAGGATTGCCTCGCGCAGCAGGCGCCCCGTCAGCAGCACGATGCGCTCGCGCGCCGGCAGTGCCCCCAGTCCCACGAGCTCGACGACCGACGAGAGGCGGTCGGCCTCGGCGAGCAGCGCGAGCGCCTGGGCGCGCGCTTCGACCCAGCCGCTTCGACCCTGGGTGGCGTGCCAGTTGGCGATGGAGGCGTCGTCGAGGCTGAACGAGTGGCGCCAGGTGACCGCGGGGTAGTGGCGCGCGTACGCGAGGTCGCGGTCCAGCGACCATAGGCAGCGGACGTAGCGCACGGTCTGGGAGGTGACCGGCTCGGTCATGTCGCCGCCCGCTGGTGAGATCGCGCCGATGAGGGTCACCGATCCCTCGGTACCGCCGAGGGTCGTCACCCGCGACGCGCGCTCGTAGAAGGCGGCCAGCGAGGACGACAGGCTGGCCGGGTAGCCCTCCTCGGCGGGCAGTTCGCCGCTGCGCGACGAGAACTCCCGCATGGCCTCGGCCCAGCGCGACGTGGAGTCCGCGAGCACCACCACGCGGTACCCCATGTCGCGGAAGTACTCGGCGACGGTCATGCCGGTGTAGACGCTCGCCACCCGCGCCATGACCGGCATGTTGGAGGTGTTGGCGATGACCACGGTTCGCTCGCGCAGGCTGGCGCCGGTCGCGGGATCGTTCAGGGCGGTGAGGTCGGCCATGGCGTCGGCGAGCTCGTTGCCCCGCTCGCCGCATCCGATGAAGACGACGACCTCGACGTCGGCCCACTTGACGATCTGCTGGAGCAGCATTGTCTTACCCGTTCCGAATCCCCCCGGCACCGCGGCGGTCGCGCCGTGGGCGATGGGGAAGAAGAGGTCGACGACCCGCTGGCCGGTGACCAGGGGGGCGAAGGGGCGCAGCCGCTCGCGGACCGGACGGGGCCAGCGCACCGGCCACTCCTCCCAGAGGTTCACGGCGCGTCCGGCGACGGTGGCGACCACGTCGTCGTCACCGGTCGCGCCGGGTCCGGCGAGCCAGGTGAGGGCCCCGTGCACGTCGGGCGGGACCAGCACGCGGTGCACGAAACCGCTCCCGGTCGTCACCGTGCCGAGCGTCGCTCCGGGCGAGAGCACCGTCCCAACGTCGATCGACGCGGGCGCGAATGGCCATGAGGCGCCTGACGGGTGCTCGGCGAGCGCCCCGGGAGTGAGCCAGGTCGGGGCCTCGGCGAGGGGCCTGAGGAGTCCGTCGAAGACGCCGCCCAGGAGGCCAGGACCGAGCCGCGCCGACAGTGGACGAAGGCTCGAGACCGCCACGTCGCCGACGCGCAGGCCCCCCGTGTACTCGAAGGCCTCGGCCGTGAGCAGCCCGTCGCGAATGGAGACGACCTCTGCCGGGATGCGCAGGGGCCCCACCTCGACCACGTCGAGTGCCGCTACGCCGGACAGGCCGGCCACTTCGACGAGCGGTCCGTTCACCCGAACGACGCGGCCGGTTGCGGCGCCGACGCTCATGACCACAGCTCGGCGATCTCGTCGCCCATGGACGGCAGCTCTCGCTCTATGAGCGCCTCGACGCTCAGGTCCAGCCGCCGCCGTCCGCTTCGCGCGACGATGCCTGGCGCTTGCGCCGCCGCCTCCATCTCGGCGTCATCGCCGAGCCGCTCGCGGGCGTGCTGACCGAGGCGCGCCGTCAGGGCAGTCGCTTGGGGCGAGTCAACGAGACCCGTGACGCGAGCCTGCGCCTGCTCGCGCACGTCCTGGTAGACGCCGCGCTGCGCGCCGAGCACCTCCTGGCGGGCTGCGAGCCGGGCATCGGCCACGACCGACGACGCCAGACGGCGCGCCGTTGCGGCGCCGTCGGCACGGGCCGACTCGATCAGTTCCTCGCCTTGACGTCCAGCCTCGTCGAGGACTGCGTTCGCCCGCGCGTCGGCGTCGGCGAGGATCCGGTCGGCAAGCTGTGCGGCCTGAGCCGCGAGGGCGCCCGCCACTGGTGCCAGGCCGCGGTCGAGCCCCGCCCTGCTCGTTCTCGCGCCGCTGGCCGCGGCCGGGATGGTCGTCACGTCGACATCTCCACGACGAGGGGTTCTCTCGCGCCGCCGAGCGCCGCGCCGCCGAGCGCCGCGGCCGCGGCCCTGGTGACCAGGACGAGCGAAACGTCCCGGTCCAGGCACGACCACGCCCGGCGTACCTCGTCGGGGCTCTCGGCCGCGACCGCGACGGCGCCGGCCAGGGCGTAACCCTGGATCATCACCGACTCACCGAGCACGACCACGCGTCCCACCGCTGCCTACACCTTGCCGATCAGGATGATGGCCACGACGAGCCCGTAGATCGCGATACCCTCGGCCAGGCCGACGAAGACCATCGCCCGCCCGAACAGCTCGGGCCGCTCGCTGATGGCCGCGAGCGCCGCCGAGCCGGTGTAGGCGACCGCTATCGCCGCACCGATCGACGATCCGGCGACCGCTATCGCCGCACCCATCAGGGCCTGTCCCGCGTAAGCGGGAGCCGTGGTCGTCGCCACGCTCGCGGCGGTGGCCGGCGAGGTGGTGGCCGCGAGCACCAGCAGGACCCCACCGCCCATCAGCAGCGCGAGGTTCAGCAGCTTCACGGCTCGCAGGGCCCCCCGGGGATGCCGGCGCAGCTGGACGGTTATGCCGGCGGTGACCAGCGCGAGCAGGGGTAGGGCGATGAGCCAGGTGATCATGGTGCCTCCTTCATTGACGGACTGTGACGTGCCAGGGATGAAACTCGCGCCCCTCGGCGGTGAAGACGCGAGAGAAGATCTCGTAGTACTCGAGGCGCAGTGCCTGCACGCCCGCGACGAGGGCTTCGAGGGCGAAGGTGAGGGCGTTGCCCACGGCGAAGACCAGGGCGGCGGCGACGACACCGAACACGCCCCCGGTGCGCCAGAGCGACGCGGTCCCGCTCCATACCAAGGAGCTGAGGGCGGCGTGGGTGAGGCCGAACGCGGCGAGGCGGGCGAAGGAGACGGTGTTGGTGCCGAGGCGAAGGACGGCGTCGAAGAGTTCGACGCCCGCTTCGAGAGCGCCCGAGGCCCGCCCGCCCGCCTCGATGAACAGTCCGAAGAAGCCCATCGCGAGCGCCGCCGCGGTGAGAACGGCGCCGAGGAGGATCACCGCGTCGCGATGCCAGTACCAGCCGGCCCCCGCGAGCGCGAGCCCGAGGTAGAGGGCGGCACCGGCGATGCCCGACAGCGCCACCAGCGCGCGCGCCACGCCTCCTTCGCGCAGTCGATTGAGCGCCCCCAGCGCGTAGGAGCAGGCGAGCAGGACTGCGCCGATGGCGACCGACACGGCGAGCAGCGTGGTGGCGTGGTCGAGGGGGCGCATCCACAACGTCGGCACGAGTCTGGTCGGTCCGAACGCCTCTCCGAAGGCGAAACCGAAGCCCACGCTCGCCAGGCCGGCGCCGATCACGAACGGCGATGCCCAGCGGTACCGGCGCAGAGAGGCCAGGCGCCCATGCGGGGCCACCGCGAAGGCGACCCCGAGCGCGAGCAGCAGGAGTCCTTGGCCGGCATCGGCGAACATCATCCCGAACATGACCACGTAGGCGACGCCGGCGAGCACCGACGGGTTCAGGTCCGCGTAGGGCACCGTGCCGTAGGTGTCGACGAGGGGCTGGAACGCCACGCCGGGCGAACCGGAACGAAGGGAGGTGGGCGGCTGGACGCCGCGAGGGGACGCGAGGCGCGCCACGCCCGCCCCGTGCGGCGCGAGCGAACTCGCAAGGGCGTCGAGGGTGCGGGCGGGAGTCCAGCCGGCGATGGCCGCCACCGAGCCCTCGCGGAACGCGCTGGCGGTCACCTTCTCGAGTTCGGCCTCGCCCGCGAGCGCCTCGGCGTCGCCGTTCTCCTCGAGCATCGCGACGCCGGGCGGCTCGGGCGAGACCACCGGCGTCGTCGCTCCACCGGGCGAGCGCGCCTGGACGCGCTGGAGCGCCGCCTCGGCCGGTCCGCCCGGCGTCGCGAGGAGCTCGAGCTCCACCAGGCCCCCGGAGCCGAGAGCCACCAGGACCCGCCGCAGCCGATCGGCGGGCGCCACGACGGCGATTCTCTCCATGCGCGCCGGTTCGAGCGCGTCACGCCACGGCATCGAGCACTTCGATCCCGCGACCGGCGCGCGCCGCGATCTCCAGGGCCGCGCGCAGCCGCCACGCGTCGGCCACCTGGGCACAGACCGCCGCGACCACGGTCGCTGGCCCCGCGCCCCCCCGCTGGACCCTGTCCTGCGCGTCGGCCCAGAGCCGGCCCCACCAGCGGGCCTCGCCGGCCCACAGGTCTTGGGGCTCCGCGATGCCCTCCAGGACGGGCACGAGATGCGAGGGCAGCGTCCCTGCGAGGTCTGACAGGGACCTCGCAGCGAGCACACGGGGTCCCAGGACCGCTCGGACGTTCGCAGCCGTCGCCGAGATTGGCTCGAGGGTCACTCCCGCGACGACGACGCGGGCCAGGACGAGCGCGGCGTAGGACTCGGCCCATTCGGCCGCTTCGGGAACGCTTTCGACGACCCGACGGACGAACGCGAACTGCAGGGCAATCCTCATCGCTCCGCCGTCGAGCGAGCCGGGGTCGCCCCAGGGAGAGCGCCGCAGCGCCTCGCGCAGTCCTCCCATTCCCGCGACGGCATTGGAGCGCGTCACGCTGGCGAGCGAACCCAGATCGTAGGGCTCGGCGGCGTCTCGGCCCTCGACGCGGGCGAGCTCCCCGCTGAGGTTCGCCAGCTCGAAACCGCCGGCGAGCACGTGGAGCCGCGAGGCGCCGAGCGGGGGACACCAGCCGGCGAGGACGCGCAGGTTCCGCAGCACCGTGGCGAACAGCGCACGCTCGCTGGCAGCGAGGTTCAACCCGAGGTGGATCCGCTCGCCGTAGCCGGACGCGGCGAGTACGGCGAGCGCGCCATCGAGCGAGCCCGCGCTGGCCACTTCACGCGCGCCGGCCGGTCCCACACAGTGGCTCGCGAGGCTGCGGCTGCGCACCTGCGCGGCGACCCAGCCCGTGCTCACGGCACCCCCCGTGACGAGCTCTCGACCGACATGACCCGCCGCACGAGCTCGTCGACGACCACCGAGGAGCGCTGGCCCGCGTCGCGCCGGATCCTGCCGGCCTCGTCGTGGCCCCCCGCGCGGATGGCGGCCGCCTCGATCTCGGCCGAGGACGTCTCGGCCACGCCAGCGGCGGCGCGAGCGGCCGGCATGGACTCGCGGGACTGAACGAGGATCTCCCGAGCCCGCACGCCGGCGCGGGCGAGCCGGTCGTCGGCCTCGGCTTTCGCGCGGGCGACGACTTCGTCGGCGGCGTGGTCGGCGCCGCGAAGCGCCGCGAAGACCGGCTCCAGCTCCTCGCGCAGCACGGCCTCGCGGTCCACGGGAACACCGGCAATCCCGGCCGCGCCGGGCACGGCCATCAACCGGAAGCGACGAAGCAGGTCGCCTGGTCTCGCCACGATCACCTCCCCGTGAACTTTCAGGGCAATCTTACGAACGCGCCCCGCGGATAAGTAGGGCAGAACGTCCCGTTGGGGCCCGTCTTGACCGGGCGATTGCCCGTGATCGCACGTACGGTGGACTCGGGTTCACGACCGAGGCCCCGAGTCCACCAGTTGGCGGGCCTTCGCGGTGGTGCGCCGCGAAGCAGGCTGGTCGGGAGTTCGCGACATTGCCCGAGCAGGTCAGAATGGTCGTTCAGTCGTTGCGACGAGGAGGGTGCTCATGAGTGAGGTCATTGCAAGTGATGGGGCCGGCGAACTTCGGGTTGGCTTCGTCGGCCTAGGGACGATGGGTACGCTGATGGCCGTCAATCTCGCGCGAGCGGGATTCGCGCTCACGGTCTGGAACCGCACGCCCGGGAGGGTTCAGGAACTCCTCGAGCAGGGAGCGACCCGGGCCACCAGCCCCGCCGAGTTGGCCAGGTGCTGCGACGTGGTGGTCGCGTGCCTCACGGACTCGCCGCAGGTCGAGGCTGTCCTCTTCGGCCCCGACGGACTCGCCGAGGGTCTGGCCCCCGGCTCCCTGTTCATCGACTGCTCGACCATCAGCCCGGTGAAGGCTGCGCAGTTCGACCAGCGCCTCGCGGCCCAGGGCGTCACCATGCTCGATGCCCCCGTGTCGGGCGGGACGGAGGGGGCCAGGCTCGGGACCCTCACCATCATGGTGGGGGGCCGGCCGGGCGACGTGGAGCGAGCGGGCGGGGTGCTGAGGGCAATGGGCCAGACGGTGACGCACCTCGGGCCGGTCGGCGCGGGTCAGTGGGCCAAGGCCATCAACCAGGTGATCCTGTGCGGGGTCTACCTGGCGGTGGCCGAAGGCGTCACGCTGGGACTCAAGGCTGGTCTCGACGTCGAGAAGGTCGTCGGCGCCTTGAAGGGCGGCGCTGCCGGGTCGTGGGTCCTTTCGAATCGCGCCGATCGCATGGTCACCGACGCGTATCCCCTCGGATTCAAGATCTCACTGCACCGAAAGGACCTCGCAATCGCTCTCGAGCTGGCCCGTGAGGTCGGGGCGGTCATGCCGGTCACCTCCATGGCGGCCACGTTCGAGGATGGGCTCATCGCCCAGGGCTACGGTGACGACGACAACTCGGCCCTGGCCCGTCCGATTCGGTGGCTCTCGGGCCTGTAGGCCGCCATCGCGCGGTTGCGGCGCCGGGACCGGAGAGGGCGCTGATCGAGGGCGCTTCATCACCTGCGCTCGGGCCATGACTCACGAGGCCAAGGTCGTCACCATCTCCGATTCCGTGCACGGCGCCCGCAACGAGGACCGGGCCGGGCCCCTCCTCGCATCACGTCTCGAGGACGCCGGCTTCCGGGTCGTCGATCGGCGAGTGGTGCCCGACGGGGTCGAACCGGTGGCCTCGGTCCTGCGTGAGCTCGCCATGGACATCGCCGGCCTCATCGTTACGACCGGGGGGACGGGATTCTCCCAGCGCGACCTGACCCCCGAGGCGACGCTGGAAGTGCTCGATCGCGAGGCCTCCCGCCTCGCTGAGGCGATGCGGTCGGCGAATCCTCTGGGCCGTCTTTCGAGGGGTCGGGCCGGCACCGTCGGCAGGGCGCTGGTCATCAATACGCGAGGATCGCCCGCCGGGGCCGTCGAGTGCCTCGAGGCGGTCCTGGACGTACTCGCCCACGCCCTCGACCTGCTGCGCGGTGAGGCGTCTCAGCACCCGCCGGACACGGGGGGCAGGACCGCGACCTCGTCCTGAGCGCCGACTCGGTGGAGCGGATCGGCCGCCCCTCCGTTCACCCAGACCTGGCTGCGCGCCAGCACGGCGGCGAACTCAGGCCAGTGACGCGCCTGCGCCTCACGAAGGACATCTGCGACCGTGTCGGCGTCGATCCCCAGGTCGACTGGCACGAAGCCGGACTGGCGCAGCAAGGCCAGGAGCGCTGGTCGGTTCGCGTCGCGGATCTTACCGTCGGCGAGCTCGTCGAGCGTGTCGGCGAGTTCGTTGCCCGTCGAGAGCACCCCGACTCGGGGACGCGGGTGCACCGAGATCGACCCGATTCCCTGGCTCGCCAGCACGCCCAGGTGCGCGGGTCCCAACTCCTTCCCCACCCCGACGTCGCTCCCGGCGCGACGGACGAACTCTCCCACCGGGATGCTCCGAGGGATCACCACGGCGAGGCCGCCCGATTCGGCGGTCGTCTCCTCGATCATGCAGACGCCGTCGGCGCCTTCGGGAACCGGTGCCCCGGCCATTATGCGAACGGCTTGGCCCGGTGCGACTCGCACGGAGGCGGCGTCGCCCGCCATGACCGAGCCGACCACTCGAGCCTGACCGGTGGAGCCTGGACGTCGACCGACCGGAGGGCGTAACCGTCCATGGAGGAGTTCGCGAAGCCCGGGACTGGCTCCCTCGCCACGATCTCCTCGCCGACGACACAGCCGAGCGCGTCGTCCAGCGGGAGCTACACGACGGGCAGGGGGCGCAGCGTCAACAGCACGAACCGCTGGGCTTCGTCGAGGGGAATCACGGTGCTCGCCCGGTGAGGCTCCCCGCTCGGCGGCTGCGACCCGCACTCATTGTTCGGGGACCTCGATGATGTCGTGGGCGTCCTCGCTCCACGCCGAGCCCTCATCCCACAACTCGAGTTTCCACATCGGCACCGACTCCTTCAGGGTGTCGATGCAGAACTGCGCGGCGTCGAAGGCTTCGCGACGGTGCGGGCAGGATACGGCGACGATCACCGCGATCTCGCCCAGTTCGACCCTTCCGATCCGGTGATGGATGGCCACCGCGGCGAGCATCGGCCAGCGCGTGCGAGCCGCCGCCACGATCTTGGTGGCGGCCTCCTCGGCCAGCGCGACGCTGGTCTCGTACTCCAACGCCTCGACGTTCTGGCGAGTGCCAGAGGTGCGCCGGACGGTGCCGCAGAAGGTGACGACCGCACCGCACTCGGGGCGCGTGGCCCAGGCGGAGACGGCCTCGAGCGACAGCGGGGACCGCGAAAGGGATATCCAGACCGTCGTTGGTGTCGATTCCACGAGGTCATCCTAGGTTGGCGCGGCGCGTCGGCGGCCTCGAAGGGCGGGCAATTGTGGCGGGCCCTCGCCGGGTGGGTCCAACGACCCTGGGCCTTCTCGGAGTGCCGGGATAGCATCCCGCTAGGGACGCTGGCTGCGGTTCGATCGGAGAAGGTCATGAGTGCTGAATCGACGAGCGTGACGTTGGCCGTGAACGGCGTTGACCGGTCAGTGCGTGCGACGGCGACGCTGCTCTCGGTTCTGCGCTCGGAACTGGGTCTGACGGGCGCCAAGCCAGGCTGCGGTGAGGGCGCGTGCGGATCGTGCACGGTTCTCGTCGACGGCCAGCCGGTGAAGGCCTGCCAGCAGCAGGCCGGCGACGTGGCCGGCCGCAGCGTCACGACCGTCGAAGGACTCGCCAGCGCCGGGCGGCTGCACCGTGTCCAACAGGCGTTCGCCGAGGTCGGTGCTGCGCAGTGCGGGTACTGCACTCCGGGAATGATCATGTCGGTCGTGGCGCTCTTACAGCGTGAGCCCGACCCGGACGCCGCCGCCATCGATGAGGCGTTGGAGGGAAACGTCTGCCGGTGCGGCAGCTACCCTCAGATCCGTCGGGCGGTGCATCGCGCCGTCGAGATGGAGACGGACTCGGGCCCGGGCCCGGGCAACGAGGTATCCAGCGACGCCGCGAGGGACCGCCAGGCGATCCCCGAGCCCGCGACGCCGCGACTGCGGCCCGCTCGGCCGTGGGACATGACCGAGCCCGAGAGGTGCGAGTGGTTCGACATCCTGGGTGATGGCCTCATGGTCGTGCTGCCCCCGCCCCCGGTCGCGGCGAGCGCGTGGACCACCGGCGGTGGCGCCTGGCTGCACGTCACGAGCGACGGAGCGGTGACCGCGTTCACCGGCAAGGTTGACGTCGGCCAGGACAACTGCACCGCGTTGCGGCTCCTCGTCGCTGAGGGGCTGAGGGTTCCCTTGAGCAGCGTTCGCCTCGCGATGGGTGACACCGATCTCTGCCCGTACGACATGGGCACGTTCGGGAGTCGCTCGATGCCCGACGCCGGCAGCGCCCTGGCCAAGGTGGCGGCCTTCGCGCGCGCGGCGCTGCCCATCGCCGCCGGCGAACGCCGGCTGGAGGTCGTCACCGGCGAGCCCGACGTCATCGCGCCCAGCGAGTGGCGAGCCGCGGGAAGGGCCCACGTGCCCGAAGGGATGGTTGGCGCGGTCACGGGTTCGCGCCGCTTCGTCTCGGACCTCACGATGCCCGGGCTTCGCTACGGCGCGGTCCTGCGCGCGCCCGTGGTGGGGACGACCCTGCGCGACGTGGACGCCGGCGGCCTGGCTGGCTTCGAAGGCGTCGAACTCGTGCGCACCCACAAGGTGGCCGGAGTCGTGGCTGGTGACCCGATGAGCGCCCGTCTCGCGTTGGCGAGCCTGAAGGCCGAGTGGGACGTTCCCGACGCCCCGTCGCGGTCCGACCTGGAGACGTTCCTGCGCACGCATCCGGTGGCCGAGACCGGCGGCTGGGGCCAGGCGATGCTCGACGAGCAGGGCAGCCCCGAGGCGGTCCTAGCGGCGTCGGATATCCGGGTTCGGGCCACGTACACCACGGCCTACATCGCTCCCGCGGCGCTCGAGACGCGCGCGGCGCTGGCGATCTGGGACGACGACGGACGCCTGACGATCTGGGTCGGGACCCAGACGCCGTTCGCCACACGCGCGCAGGTCGCCGCCGAGCTGGACGTGGCCGAGGAGCGGGTGCGCGTGATCGTGCCGCCGACCGGCGGAGGGTTCGGCGGCAAGCACGGCGGCGGCGTCGCCCTGGAAGCGGCCGTCCTGGCCCGAGAGGTCGGCGGGCCGGTCAAGGTCTCGTGGTCGCGCCACGAGGAGTTCACGTCGGGCATGCTGCGCCCGGCGGCGGTGATCGACGTGGACAGCGCGGCAGCGCCGGACGGCACGCTGAGCGCCTGGACGTTCACCAACATCAACTCGGGTCCGGCCGCGATCGCGATGCCGTACGAGGTGGCGAACCAGCGCCTCGAGTACCGTCCGGCCGCGAGTCCATTGCTCCAAGCCTCGTACCGGGCGCTGGCCGCGACGGCCAACAACTTCGCGCGCGAGTCGCAGATCGACGAGCTGGCGCACCGCCTGGGCCTGGACCCGGTGGAGTTCCGCCTGCGTAACCTCGACGACGCGCGCCTGGCCGCGGTCTTGACCGGCGCGGCCGAACGCTTCGGGTGGAGCGGTGTCGCGGGCGAGGGCCAAGGCATCGCCCTGGCGCTCGAGAAGGGCGGACGGGTGGCCACGGCGGCCCAGGTCGCCGAGGTCGATGGACATCTGAAGGTCGTGCGCCTCGTCACGGCGTACGAGTGCGGAGCCGTGGTGAACCCGCGCACGGTGATCAACCAGATTGAAGGGGCCACGATCATGGCCCTGGGCGGAGCGCTGTTCGAGGCTATCGACTTCGCCGACGGCGTCATCACGAACGGTTCCTTCTCGAGCTACCGTGTCCCGCGGATCACCGACGTTCCGCCCATCGAGGTCCTGCTGCTGGACCGGCCCGATCTGGCGTCGGCCGGCGCGGGCGAGACTCCGATGATCTGCGTCGCCCCGGCGATCGCCAACGCCGTCTTCGACCTCACGGGCCGACGCGTGCGGTCGTTGCCCCTGGACCTCGAGGGCACCGCCGGTCCTTCGAGCTAGACGCCACCGCCGCGTGGACTCTCTCAACCTCGCAAATGCGAGGACTCACACCATTTCAGTGCACTTACTGCCTGGTCATTGTTAGGATGTCACCGTAAATGCAGCTCGAATTGGAGGTGGAACCTTGTCGACCCGGTCCAAGCCCGCGCACAGTTCACGCTGGGCGTCACCCCGCCGTCTGGCCGTGTCAAGCACGGTGGTCTCCCTCACGTTGGCGGGGACCCTCGCCGCGCCCTTCACCGGTTCAGCGACCTCAGCGGCGTCGGCCAAGCATTCGGGCACCGTCGATGTGCTCTACGCCGGGTCCTTCCTCGACCTCATGGAGCAGCAGATCGGCCCCGCCTTCCACAAGGCCTCTGGCTACACGGTGAGCGGATTCTCCGCCGGCTCTTCGGCGCTGGCGAGTGAGATCGCCGGCGGCACCCAGGTCGGTGACGTCTTCATCAGTGCCTCGTCCAGCGTCAACCAATCACTCGAGGGTGCCTCGAACGGTGGCTGGGTCTCCTCCTACGACGAGTTCGGCACGTCACCGCTGGTGCTCGGCTACAACCGCTCCTCGAGGTTCGCCGAGGCGCTGAGGACCACGCCCTGGTACGACGTGGTCGATCGGCCCGGATTCCTGCTCGGGCGAACCGACCCGGCCACGGATCCCAAGGGCGTCCTGGCGGTCGACGCGTTGAGCGGCGTCGCGCTCAGCTACGACGTGCCGGCGCTCGGGGCCCTGGCGACCTCGACCTCGAACATCTTTCCCGAGACGACGCTCGTCGGCGAGCTCCAGGCGGGCCAGCTGGACGCCGGATTCTTCTACGGGGTCGAGGCCGCCGCCGCGCACATCAAGACCGTGGCGCTCACGGGGACCAGCCTCGAGGCCGAGTACACCGTGGCCGTACTGAACCGGGCACCTCACGAGGCGGCCGCCAAGGCCTTCGTGAAGTTCCTGCTCGGCGCGAACGGTCGCAGGATCCTGAAGGAAAATGGCGTTGACCCGATCAGCCCGGCCAAGGTCGTCAAGCACTCTGCGGCATCGACCGCCGTGGCATCGTCGACGCGACCGACCACGACTAGCACGCGGTCGTAGTGCCGGCGAGGCCGCTCAAGAGTCCCGTCGCGTGGCTGGGCAGCCTCGTCGTCCTGTACCTGGGACTTCCGCTGGCGGCCTTCGCGGTTCGCTTCCTATCAGCGCCGTCCCGCGGCTTCGGGGTCCCGGGACTGTTTCCGGCGTTGTGGGTGTCTCTCGTGTGTGCGACGATCTCGTTGGGCCTCATTACCTTGTTCGGGGTCCCGCTCGCGTACGTGCTGGCCCGCTCCAAGGGCCGAGCGGCCTCGGTCGCGGCGCTGGTCGTCCAGATTCCCCTGGCCCTGCCCCCGATCATGGCCGGGATCGTGCTCATCTACGTCGTCGGCCCCTACACCTTCCTGGGCCGACTCTTCGGCGGTCATCTCACCGACTCGATGATCGGGATCGTGCTCGCGATGACGTTCTGCTCGGCACCGTTCCTGATCGTGACCGCCCGCTCGTCATTCGCGATGGTGGATCAAGGGCTCCTGGACGTGGCCGCCACCCTGGGCCACTCGGAGTTCTCGCGTTTCATGCGTGTCGCCGTGCCGATGGCCGGGCCTGGAATCCGAGGGGGGATGCTCCTGGCGTGGCTACGGGCCTTCGGCGAGTACGGCGCGGTGATCATCCTCGCCTACAACCCGGCGTCACTGCCCGTCTACACGTACAACCAGTTCAGCGGCCGGGGGCTGCCCACCACCCTGGCGCCCACCGCGCTGGCGCTCGGGGTGGCCGTCGTCGTGGTGATGATCAGCCGGGTCAAATTCCCCAGGACCGATGGTGCGCGCGCCAGCGCCTCGGCGGCCCGTGCGCCGTCGCCGTCGCCGACCCAGCCCGTACGCTTCGCCGTCGACCACCATCTCGGATCGTTTCATCTGGAGCTGTCGCACGATTCGGGTGCGAGCCACCTGGCCGTGCTGGGTCCCTCGGGCTCGGGCAAGTCCGCCCTGCTGCGGTGCCTGGTCGGGCTCTATGGTCGAGAGCCCGGGCCAGTCTGGTACGGCGACCAGCCGGTCCAGGACGTTGCGGTCGAGCAGCGCCGCGTGGGTTACGTCGCCCAGGGGTTCTCGCTGTACCCCCACCTCACGGTGTGGCGCCACCTGTTGTTCGCCAGGGGCGCCACGCCGGAACTGGCCGCCTACTGGCTCAATCACCTTCGCCTCGACGGCCTGGAGAGCCGGTACCCATCCGAGCTCTCGGGCGGGCAGCGCCAGCGGGTCGGCCTGGCCCAGGTCCTCTGCGAGAGCCCCCAGGTCCTGCTCCTGGACGAGCCGTTCTCCGCCCTCGACCTGCCGGTGCGCCTGGAACTTCGCCGCGAGCTTCGCCGCCTCCAGCACGAGACCGGACTCGCGACCGTACTCGTCACGCACGACCCCGAAGAGGCCGCCTTCCTCTCCGAAGAGGTGATCGTCATCGCCAACGGCCGGGCGCTCCAATCCGGGGCGAGCCGCGAGGTGTTCACCCGTCCCGCGTCACCCGAAGTGGCCCGGCTGCTCGGCATCGCGAACATGCACCACGCGGTCGTCGCCTCGAGGCAGCGGATCGACGCGCACGGCGTCCTCATCGCGGTGGGCGACACCGACATCGCGACGGGCACCCCGGTGCTGTGGAGCGTGCGACCCGAAAGGGTGTCCGTGATCGCGGCCCCGGGTCAGGGCGAGCCGGCGATCGGCGAACGGTCCGGCGCTCCGATCGGAACGGTGCGCGACATCGCCGACGTGGGCGTGGCCGTGGACCTCTTCATCACCATGAGCCCGCTGTTCGAGCTTCAGGCCCGCGTGGTCGAACCGGGGAACCTTCGCGTGGGCGACCGGTGCCGCGTCGAGATCGCGCCGTCGGCGGTCTCGCTCTGGGCGCAACCGTCCCAGGGCGAGGAGGCCGTCGGGTCGTATTCGCTCCGGTAGGCGCGGCCTCGGTCGGGTGTTCTCGTGGCGTCGCTCAAAACTGCGCGGGGACCTCGACGCCGACGTTGGTGGCCTTGACGACGGCGTCGACCGTCATCCCCGGTACCAGGCGCAGCTCGTCGGCGGCTTCGCGCGTGATCAGCGAGACGAAGCGGTGCGGACCGGCCTGAATCTCGACCTGCGCGACGACCTTGTCCTTGACGACCTTGGTGACGATCCCGACGAAGCGGTTACGGGCCGACTGGGCCCGGGGCTGGACCGGAGTCTGGTTGCTGGCTATCTGCGACGCGAACCGGGCGAGCTCGGCGCCGTCGAACACGCGCCGCCCGCCCGGTCCGACGGTTACGCCGATACGCCCGCTGTCGGCCCAGCGGCGCACCGTATCGACGCTGACGCCCAGAAGCTCGGCAGCCTGGCCAACGCGGTACTCGGTCATCTCCAAAGGATAGTGAGCACCGAGCCCTGGTGTCCCCTAGCCTCCGATCATCGACATCGATCGCGCCGGTCGCAGGAACCCGGGTTGGTTGGTGGCGTGGCCCGGGAACTTCGCCCACACGGCCTCCCGCAGCATCCTGGCGATTTCGCCGGCGCCGGCGCCGCCGCGCAGTACGTCGCGGGCCGAGCGCTCGTCATCGGAGAACGGGCAGTTTAGGAACGCGCCGTCGGCCGTGAGGCGCAGTCGCTCGGCGGGCGCCGGCTCGCCATGGTCGCCGAGCGCTTCGAGGGGCCAGACCTGAGAGATCCGCTCGAAGACCTCCTGGCCCGGCACCAGCGACGACCGGTCCCACTGACCTTGCGCGTCCAGTGGCATGAACTCGATGAACCGGACGATCCGGCCGGTCTCGCGGGCGAAGGCGGCGAAGTCGAGGACCTCGTCGTCGCTCCTGCCGCGCAGCAGCACGACGTTGACCTTCAGCGGCAGGAGCCCCGCCGCCTCGGCCGCGTCCATTGCGCTGAGCACGGTGGCGAGGTCCCCGCGGCGGCGAATCGACTCGAAGCGGTCGGCCCGAAGGGAGTCACAGCTCACGTTCACCCGCTTCAACCCCGCTGCCGCGAGCCCCGCCGCCATCTTCGCGAGCTGCATTCCGTTGGTGGTGAGGGCCAGGTCCTCGAGGCCGATCGAGGTGAGGCGCGATACCAGGGAGGTGAGGTCCTTGCGCACGAGCGGCTCGCCGCCCGTAAGCCGGATCGAGGTCACGCCCAGGTCGCGGGCCACCGCCGCGACGCGGCCGATCTCCTCGTAGGAGAGCAACTGTGACCTGGGCAGGAACGTCATTCCCTCGTCGGGCATGTAGTAGACGCAGCGCAGGTTGCACCGGTCGGTGACCGAGATGAGCAGGTCGGTGTGGACCCGGCCGACTAGATAGGCACCGTCTCCTTTGCAAGATGATGCCACCTGAAGGCCGCTGAGATCTGGAGGGGTGTTTGCCCGCGAGAGTGCTCGCCACCTTGTCCTCGAATGCGCTGGCCGGCGCAGACCGATCGACGGATGCGGGAGTTGCAAGAGGCGTCTATAAACTGCCCGCATGCTTCGCAACCGCGGTCAATCGGCTGCCGGTGGGCAACCGCGTGGAATCGCCGTAGGGCGAAGGGTGTTCTTGGGCGTCGCGGCGCTGGGCGCGGTGGGAGTCGTCGTCGGAGCCAGCGTCCAGAACTTCCTCGGCGACGTCTTCGGATCGGGATTCGCCAGCCTGCTGCCCGGCGGCGACCATTTCCGCATCTACACGATCACGGGCGCGTACCCAAAGGTGAGCCGCGACCGCTACCGACTCGAGGTCAGCGGACTAGTCGAGCGCCCCGCCATGCTCACGATGGATGACCTCGAGGCGATGCCCGCCACTTCGTTCGTCAAGACCTTCCAATGCGTCACGGGCTGGAGGGTCCCCGGCGTCCATTGGCAAGGGGTCAGGCTCTCCGAGATCCTCGACACGGTCGGGGTGAAGCCCGGGGCGGTGGCCCTCAGCTTCGAGTCCTACGACCGCTCCGACAGCGAGAGCCTGACGCTCGAGCAGGCCCGCCTGCCCGATGTCATCGTGGCGTATCGGATGCTCGGCGGACCCGTCACCACCGAGCACGGCGGACCGGTGCGCCTCTACGTTGCGCCGATGTACGGCTACAAGTCGCTCAAGTGGCTTTCGGCCATCCGAGTCGTGGACCAGGTCGTGCCCGGGTACTGGGAGCAGAATGGCTACCCCGTCAACGGCTGGCTGGACGGCACGACCGGATCCACGAATCCCGATCCCGGTCTCACCTAACGCCGATGCCCCCCACTCGAACCACGTCGACGCTGCGAATGCTGCGCTTCGACCGCATCCAGCGCGGCGCCCACTGGGCCAACGCCATCTTGTTCGGCGTCCTCATGGTGACCGCTATACCGCTGTACTTCGGGTCCCTGTTCGGCATCGTCCTGCAGCGTCACCTCGTGGCCCAGGTCCACTTGTGGACCGGCGTCGCGCTACCCCTGCCGATCATCGTTTCGCTGGTTGGCCCGTGGGGGGCCCAGATGCGCTGGGACATCCAGCGCATCAACTACTGGACGGCTGATGAGATCCGCTGGCTGAAGTCGCTCGGACGCACCCCGCTGGAGGCCGACAAGTTCAATCCGGGTCAGAAGCTGAATGCGATCTTCGTCGGCGCCACGATCGTCGTCATGCTGGCCACCGGTTCGGTACTGCAGTGGTTCAGGCTCTTCCCGGTCTCGTGGCGCACCGGTTCGACGTTCGTCCACGACGTCTTCGCCCTCGCCGTGTTCGTGGTCGTCATCGGGCACGTCATCATGGCGCTCACCCACCGTGATTCGCTGGTCTCCATGATCAAGGGCCGGGTGAGCGAGGCCTGGGCGGCAAGCCACGCCGCCGCCTGGCTACACGAGCAGAAGGTGCTGGAGGGCTCCGGGGAACCGGAGTAGGAGCCGCGTCTCGAGCGCCCGGGTCTCTCTCGTGGCTGCGGCGCTGCCTCGCCGACGCGCCTAGTGGAACTGCTCGCGCAACCTGAACTTCAGCACCTTGCCGGCCGGATTCCTCGGAAGGACGTCGATCGTCTCGAGACGGATGGGGAGCTTGTACTTGGCCAGCCTCGCCGCTCCGAAGTCCCTGAGTCCATCGAGGGTCAGTTCCTGGTCGGCCTTCAGCGCCACCACCGCGGTGACGCCCTCGCCCCATCGTTCGTCGGGCAGGCCGATGATCGCCACCTCGCTCACGCTGGGGTGCTCGTAGAGCACCGACTCCACCTCGGCGGGGTAGACGTTCTCGCCTCCGGAGATGATCATGTCCTTCATCCGGTCCACGACGTAGACGAAGCCGTCGTCATCGAGGAAACCGACGTCGCCGGAGTGGAACCATCCCCGCGCGTCGATCGCGTCGACGGTGGCAGCGGGTTGGTTCCAGTAGCCGGCCATGACGTTCGGACCGCGCGCGCAGACCTCGCCGCGCACCCCCGCTTCGCAGGGGCTGCCCGCGACGTCGAGAATCGCCAGGTCGCTGTAGAGAGGGCTCTTGCCGGCCGACCCCAATTTCTCAAGCGCGAACTGGGGCTCGAGAATCGCCACGAACGGCGAGGTCTCGGTGAGTCCGTAGCCCTGGGCGAACGGTATGCCCCTGGCGTTGTAGGCGTTGAGGAGAGGCTCGGGAACCGGCGCGCCGCCGACGATGAAGAGCGCCACGCTGGAGAAGTCGGTCGCGTCGAAATTCGGGTGCTGGTTCATGAACAGGTACATGGCGGGGACGCCGAACATCGTCGAAACACCGTGGCGCTCGATCGCCTCCAAGGCGGCGCCCGGGTCGAAGTTCCGGTGCAGGACGACCTCGCCACCCTTCTGCAGGGTTACCAGGGTTGTGACGTTGAGGCCCCCGATGTGGAACAGCGGCGCGACGACCAGTGTCCTGTCACCGGTGGCAAATGAGTGCAGCGAGTTCACGTTGTTCCACGCGATGTTGCCGTGGGTCAGCATGGCGCCCTTCGGCCGTCCGGTCGTTCCCGAGGTGTACATGATCAGGGCGACATCATCGGCCTCGACGTTCTCGGCCTCCGAAAGGGGCTCGCACGATGCGACGATCTCTTCGAGGCCCTCCCAGCCGTCGCCGGCGCTCTCGGCACCCACGAACCGCTCGCAGGGCAGCTGGCCGCGGATCTCGTCGAGGGCCGCCTTGTGGGCGTCGTCGGCGACGACCGTGTGCACTCCCGAGTCATTGATGATGTAGTCGAGCTCGCTGGACGTAAGCCGGAAGTTGAGCGGCACGAAGGATGCTCCGAGGCGCGCGGTAGCGAACATCGTGACGAGGAAGGCGGGATGGTTGAAGCCCAGATAGGCGACGCGGTCCCCGGAGGCGACTCCCCCCTCGCGAAGCGAGGCGGCCAACCGGTCGATTCGTCCGAGGAACTCGGCGTAGCTCCAGGTCACACCCTCGAAGGTGAGCGCACGGTTGGTCGGGGTCAGCGCGGCACGCTTGGCAATCATTCGACCGAGTCCGACGTCGGGGATGTTGTGCGAGGCCATTGGCAAAAAGTACTACCAAAGTGGATCTGCGGCACTCGTATTCCTGGCCCGACCCGACCGCGCCTTCCCAGTTCGCGCGGGTTGCTCGCGCCGATCGATGAAGCGCGGCCGGGGCGAGAAGCGGCGTGCTCGCGTATGCGCGAACATGTAACGTAAGGGACACCATGGCCTCACCATCCGAACTGCCGGCGCTCGCCCTCGAGCACGTCTCAGTTCATTTCGAGGGAATCAGGGCCTTGCGCGACGTTTCATTCACGGTGTCGTCGGGTGAGATCGTGGGGATGATCGGTCCGAACGGCGCGGGCAAGACGACCGCTTTCAATGTCGCGTGCGGCTTCGTCAAGCCCTCCGAGGGGCGCGTGCTCTTCCCCGTGAAGAACAGGACGAATCTGAAGCCCAACCAACTCGCCAAGGCTGGCGTAGCCAGGACCCTCCAAGGCGTCGGGCTCTTCCCCCACTGCACGGTGCTGGAGAACGTGATGGCCGGGGGTCATGTGCGGGCCAACGGCGGATTTGTCTCCGGCTTTCTCTCGCTGCCGGGCGGCGTGCGCTCCGAGAGGGTGCTTCGCAACGACGCCATGGCCATGCTCGAGCGCCTCGGAATCTCGCGGATGGCGATGCGACTGCCGTCGGCCATCCCCTACGGCATTGCGAAGAAGGTCTCGGTGGCGCGAGCGCTGATGTGCGAACCGACCCTTCTGCTGCTCGACGAGCCGGCGTCCGGACTCGACGAGGCGGAACTCGACGATTTCGGGTCGCTCATAACGCAGCTGCGCTCGACGATGGGCGTGCTGCTCGTTGAGCACGACATGGAATTCGTGATGCCGCTGGTCGATCGGCTGGTCGTCTTGAACTTCGGTGAGGTCATCGCCACGGGCACACCGAAGGAGGTGCGCGACAATGAAGCGGTGATCGCGGCCTACCTGGGGGTGGACGAATGATCGTGGTCGAAGGATTGTCGGTCTCCTTCGGGGCAGTCCAGGCGTTGCGTGACGTCTCCTTCGAGGCCCAGACCGGGAAGATCACCGCGGTCCTCGGCTCCAACGGTGCGGGCAAGACGACCCTTCTGCGCACGATCAGCGGCCTGAAGGAACCCGCCAGCGGATCGGTCATGCTGAACGAACGCTCCCTGTTGCACGTGAAGCCCGAGAATATCGCGCGCCTCGGCGTGGGGCATGTGCCCGAGGGCCGTGGGGTCATCGGCGAGTTCACGGTCGAGGAGAACCTGCGCCTCGGCGCCATGATGGCGAAGGTCAACCTGTCGGCCGGGCTGGAGGAGCAGTACGAACGATTCCCGGTGCTGGGCGAGCGGCGCAAGCAGCACGCCGCCAAGCTCTCCGGAGGCGAGCGCCAGATGCTGGCGATGGCCCGTGCTCTGATCGCGCAACCTTCGGTCCTCTTGCTCGATGAGCCTTCGTTGGGGCTCGCTCCGCTGGTCACCTCGCAGCTGATGCACTCGATCCACGACCTCTGCGCCACGAAGAACCTGACGGTGATACTGGTGGAGCAGAATGCGTCGACGGCGCTTCGGATATCGGACCACGCCGTCGTGCTTCATCTGGGCAGCGTCGTGGCCAACGACGTCGCGTCCAAGATCGCCGCGGACGAGGACCTTCGCCGGTACTACCTGGGTATGGTCGAGTGATGGATCCGTTCCTTACCTCGAGGATCGTCTCGGATATCTTGGGCGGCCTCACGAATGGCGTGATCTACGGTCTGGTGGCACTCAGCCTGGTCCTCATCTGGCGCTCCACGGGCATCTTGAACTTCGCCCAGGGCGCGATGCCAATGATCGCCACCTACATCGGCATGGTGGTCTTCGCCCACGAGTTCAGCTACTGGCCCTGCGTGGCCATCTCGCTGGTGGTCGGCTTCGCCATCGGCGGTGGTACGGAGCGACTGCTCGTGCGCCATCTCTACGGCAAACCCGAGATCAACCCGATCGTGGTCATGGTCGGATTCTTGATCGTGCTCGAGGGCGTGGCGGCGGCCGTCTGGTCGACCGAACCCCGGGGGATCGTGAACCCCTTCTCGCCGATCGACTTCCAGCTAGGGGGCAAGCCGATCGCGATGTCCGCCTTCAGCCTCTACGAGGTCATCACCGCGATGGTCGTCATGACCCTGGTGGCCGTGCTGTTTCGCTATACGAAGCTCGGGCTGCAGCTGCGGGCCTCGGCGCTCGCGCCCGAGGTCTCGCGTCTGCTGGGCGTGCGCGTGAGCCGGATGCTCACGCTCGGCTGGGTCCTTTCGATGGGGGTCGGTACCATCACCACGATCCTGGTGGCCTCGAACTTCTTCACCGGCCTGACCCCTCAGGTGATGGACGGGATCTTCGCGTTCGGGTTCATCGCGGCGGCGGTGGGTGGCCTCGACAGCCCGGTGGGCGCGATTATCTCGGGCATCTGCATCGGCATCATCCTCCAGTTCGTGGGGGACTTCCTGAACTCGAACTACATCATCCTGGTCGCGCTGGGCATCCTCATCGTGTCGCTGATGGTGCGCCCCAACGGGCTGTTCACGAAGAGCTCCGTGAGGCGCGTCTGATGGACTGGCTGCGGTTCGGACGCCGACCAATCATCACCACCGCGCTCGTCGCCGCCGCCGTCGTGGTCGCCGTCGTGACGACCTCGACCGTGCGCGACGGTGTCGCCGTCAGCATCGCGCTCGCGGTGGCGATCGCGGGAGTCGCGACGCTCACCTCGAAGGGCATTCGCGCGACCCACCCGGCGCTTGCTCGCGCGGCCCTCACGGTCACGGCCGTCGACGTCGCGCTCTTCGCTACGTACTTCTTCTCAGCGACCACCAACTTCAACCTGGCCATCGGCGCGGCGATGTCGATCGTGCTGCTGGGCCTCTCGTTCCTCACGGGCGCGTCCGGCCAGATCTCGCTGGGCAACGGAGCCTTCATGGGTGTGGGGGCGCTCATCATGGCGATTTGGGCGAACCATCACGCCACGACACCGATTGCGATCACGCTCTTGATCGCGGTGGTCGGTGGCGCCTTCGTCGGTCTTCTCCTGGGACTGCCGGCCACGCGCCTGCGGGGACCGTACCTCGCGGGAATGACGCTGGCGTTCGCGGTCGCCTTCACCGGGATCGTGAACACCTTCTCGTCGTGGACCGGCGGTGACGCCGGTCTGCAACTGCCCTCCGCGGCGCCGGCGCCGCACTGGCTCGTCAGCTTCTTCAGCGCTCAAACCTCGCTCTTCACGACGGGCACGATGTGGCTCACTGATATCACGATCGTCGTCACGGGAGTCGCCTTTTTCTTCATGGCCAACTTGTTCGCCAGTCGCACCGGACGAGCCATGAGGTTGATCAGGGACAACGACGTCGCCGCGGAGCTCGTGGGCGTGTCGCTGCCTCGTGCGCGGGTCATCGCGTTCATCGTGTCGTCGGCCTACGCGGCACTCGGTGGCGCCCTTTGGACCCTTATCAACAACTCGGTGTCGCCCCCCACGTACTCGTTCGCCCTCTCGGTCACGATCCTGTCGCTCATCGTCATTGGAGGGATCGGGACCATCCCCGGAGCCCTCATCGGCGGCCTCATCTACGCGTATTCGACCAACGTGATCTCGTGGATCACCACGCAAACCGGGCTCAACCCCCAGGGGAACTTCGCCAGCCAGCTGAACGGGATCATCTTTGGCGGACTGCTGATCGTGACCATGCTCTTCGCCCCGATGGGCATTGCTGGCGCCGTCCGACGCCTGTGGGTGCATCGGCGCACCAAAACGGCCCTTGAATAGTAATTACTCACCGGTAGGCCTATAGTCCTCCCCTAAGAGAAGTTCGAAAGGGGAAATAGAAATGGGTAAAAGGCAGACACATAGGCTCGCCTACACGGGGACAGCATTGATCCTGTGCATGGGGCTCATGACGGCCGGGAGTTCGATCGTGACCGCGGGGGCTGCTACCAAGACTCCAGGTGTCACGGCGAAGCAGGTCACCATCGGAGCTACAGTGCCGCTCACTGGTATCGCGGCGCAGGGATACGATGAGGTCGCCAAGGCGGCCAACGCGGTCTTCAAGTACGTCAACGCCAAGGGCGGAGTCAACGGTCGCAAGATCAAGTACATCATCAAGGACGACTGCTACGGCACCCCCGGTTTTGGTTGCACCGGCAATCCGAGCACGGTAGCCCAGACGCGCGCGCTGCTCGCAGTGCCGGTCTTTGCCACCGTCGGTTCCCTGGGAACGCCAACCCAGGACTCCGTGCGATCGCTGCTGAAGTCCAACGGTGTCCCACAGCTCTTCGTGAACTCGGGCTCGCTGGACTGGAACAACCCCACTGCCTACCCCGGACTGTTCGGTTGGCAGACCAGCTACAACGAGGAGAGCAAGATCTTCGCCAAGTACATCAACGCGACGTATCCCACGGCGAACGTCTGCTTCCTCGGACAAGAGGATGACTTCGGTACTGACGGTCTGGCCGGATTGGTCGCCGGCGGCGTCTCGCCCTCGGACACGGCTCTCTACAGCGTCGACGCCTTGGTAGCGAGTTCGGGTGCGTCCTTCGGGCCGTACATTGCCAAGTTCCAGGCTGACAAGTGCACGGTCGTGGTGCTCGACTCCATCCCCGGCGCCACCGACGCCGCCCTCGGCGCCGCCCTCGCGCTCGGTTACTCGCCCCACTGGGTGATTTCGAGCGTTGGATCGGACCCGTCGACGGTCTACGCACCGCTCGTGGGCAAGGTGCCGAGTGACCCCGAGATCGGCGCGGTTTCCTTCAGCTACCTGCCAGTCTCGACCAGCACCAGTGCCTGGATCCCCTGGATGAGGAAGGTGCTGACCGCCGACAAGGCGGACTTCCCGAGCTTCACGTCGACCACGACGCTAGACGGGGACATGGCTTACGGCATCGGCTGGGGAGTTCTCTTCGTGGAGGCCCTGAAGGCTGCGGGCAAGACGTTCACGCGTGCGAGCTTCCTGAAGACGCTCACCCACACGACGTTCTCGCAGACGCCGTCGCTGACACCGGTTCGGTACACGAGCACTGACCACCAGGGCTTGAACGGTGGTTACCTCGATACCATCATTAGCTCGACCCAGACCCAGGCGATTACCGGAACTGTTTACACGACCGACAGCACGTCGGCTGGTCCGGTCGTCAAGGCAAAGAAGTTGAGCACAGGGATTCCATCCTGGCTGAGGTAGAAGGAAGCGTTTGAGATTGACCAAGAACCCCGGTGCGCTGCACCGGGGTTCTTGGTCAATGGCCGTGTGGCGTGCTGATCCCGTCCACGAGTCGTCCTCAAGAGAGGCGAGCCTCCAGAGGCTCTGAACTCAAGTTCCATCCACCTCGGCACGCTCAGCGTTTCCCGGGGTCGGATAGGGGTTGTTGTCCCCGTCGTTGTCCGTGGCGTGAGTCGTTGTGGTGGACGCGGCGCGCATCGTGAAGCCGGTCACTGCGGCAGGTCCCGCGTCGCTCTTGGAGAACGCCTTCACCGAGGGTTTGTATGCTTGCCAGGTTGCAGCGACGTCAGGGTGCAGTGAAAGGTGTTCGCGGACGAGGCGGCCACGATGCAACCCGATGACACTGGTGGCGTGGTCACCACGTAACCCAAGACGGGATATGTCGTCGCCGCTTCGCGCCACCCGCCACGGCGACGGCCACACTTGCCGCCATGAACATGGTGGCAAGGAGGAGTCGCTTCATCGCCTGAAAACCAGCAGTCCGTCACCTTCGATGCAGTGAGGCTTGCCGCGGAGCGATCCTGGCGGCGACTGGGGGTGTCCACGTGCGTCGCCCGCCGAGGCGACTACCAGACGACCAGGTGGCTGGTGCATGAATCGATCTGCCATTGGGGTCCGCCGTGGACGTCTCGCGATCCGCCAGCGGCGGTTGGCCATTTGCGACTCGGGCTCCCTGTAGTTGGATCGTCGTCTTGCACACGCATTCGTTACTTCGTCGTTCGCCGAAGCGTGGTCGCGCCGACGATGAGCGCCACGAGGATGTACCCGACCATGATGGCGAACTGGCTCACGTAGTACCAGTTCGACTGAAAGGGGGCGATCGCGTGCACCGCGGCGGTCATGGGCAGCACGTCGGCCAAGAGGCGCAGCGCGGACGGGAGCTGGCTGACCGGAAGGATGAGTCCACAGAGGAGAAGCTGGGGGAGGATGAAGGCCGGCATGAACTGCACGGCCTGGAACTCCGAGTGCGCGGTGGCGCTGAGTGCCAGCCCGAAAGCGGTGCCCAGCAGCCCGGCGCACAGAGCCACGACGCTGATGCGCCACGGCACGCCTTGGTGGGCCAGCCCGTACCACGTATAGGAGAGGACCGAGACGAGGAAGCTCTGGACGATGGCGAGGGCGCCGAAGGCAATGGCGTAGCCCGCGACGAACTCCGCCTTGGTGAGGGGCAGCGTGAAGAGGCGCTCGAGCGTCCCTACGGAGCGCTCGCGCAGCGTGATCACCGAGGTAACGAGGAACATGACGACGAGCGGGAAGACCCCCAGCAGCCTCGGGCCGATCGAGTCGAATGCACCCGGATCATTCGTGAGGCTCCACGCGAGGAGACCGACCAGGGCCGACGGGACGAGCAGCAGCAGCCCGATCGTGCGCGGATCGTGGCGCAGCTGCTGGAGGATACGCCGCGTCGTCAGCAGGGCTCGTCGAAGGCTCACGCGACCCCCTCGATCAGACGCTCGAACGCCACGTCGTAGCTGGTGGCACCGGCGGCGGCGAGTAACTGCGCGGGCGAGTCGTCGAAGAGCAGGGCCCCGTTGCGCAGCAGCAACAGCCGAGCGCAATGTGCCGCTTCGTCCAGGACGTGACTCGACACCAGCACTGTCGTGCCGGCCCTGGCGAGCTCCTCGAACGTGCGCCAGAGGTCGCGTCGGAGAATCGGGTCGAGACCAACGGTGGGCTCGTCAAGGATCAGCGCGGGCGGGGAGCCCAGGAGGGCAATTGCGAGCGAGAGCCTCGTCTGCTCGCCCCCCGAGAGCGACGAGGCGAGCCGACCCGCGAAGGAGGTGAGGGCGACGACCGCCATGACTCGCTCGACCTCCATGGCAGCGAGGCGGAGCACGCCCGCGAAGTACTCGAGGTTCTCCTCGACGGTGAGGTCGAGGTAGATGGCGGAGCCTTGGGCCATGTAGCCGATCCGACCCCGCAGTGACGCCGAACCCACGGCTGACTGCAGGACCTTCACCGATCCGCTGGTGAGGGCCTGCACGCCGAGTAGCGACCTCATCAGGGTGGTCTTGCCGCTGCCGCTCGGCCCGAGCAGGCCTATGAGCTCTCCGGGGGCAGCTCGAAAGGAGATTGACCTCAGTATCTCGTTGCCCTGGCGTTCGACGCGAAGATCGTCCACTTCGAAGGTGGACTGCGAGGACGCTTCCATTGGAGTCGATGCTACCGTCGGCCGGAGTTTCCCCTGAATCCGATGCGGCTTAGACCGGCAACCGGCTATTGGCGGCGACGCGAGTCCGAGGTCATCCTGGTCGATGGGGCGAGCGGCTGAGCGGTCCGCGAGGCGGCCACAGGCCTTAGTTAGGAGAGGTGACGCTCGGATGCCCAATTCGTGAGCTGATGCCGATTCGAGAGTTGCAGCTTCCTCAGCACGGAAGAGACGTGACTCTCGACGGTCTTTGAAGATATGGAGAGTTCGGTGGCAATGTCCTTGTAGGTGTATCCGCGCGCAATGAGTCGCAGCACCTGGCGTTCCCTGGGGGTGAGCTGGTCGAGTTCGACGTCGACCAGCTCCATCAGCGGCGCGCTCTCGCCGGTGCTGGCGAAGGCGTCGAGCACGAAGCCGGCCAGACGCGGCGAGAAGACGACGTCTCCGGCTGCGATGCGGTAGATGGCGTCGGTCAGATCGGGTCCCAAAATGTTCTTCGTCACGTAGCCCCGGGCGCCGGCTCGGATGATGGCGATGACATCCTCGGCGGCGTCGGACACCGAAAGCGCGAGGAACCGTACCGGGCACGGTGTCTGCGTCACCGCCTTCAGCACGGCGAGGCCGCCTCCGTTGGGCATGTGAACGTCGAGCAGGACGACGTCCGGTGAGCGCTCGAGGATCATCTCGATGGCGGCGTCGACCTGGTCGGCCTCGCCGACGATCTCGACCGACCCGGAGAGCTCGGTCCGAATCCCCGAACGGATCAGCTCGTGGTCATCGACGAGAAAGACCCGCGGCTGGTTCACGGATGCGCCACGCTGCGCGGCATCTTCAGCTGGATCTCGGTACCGGCGCCGATCATGCTGTGGATCGACGTCTTGCCTCCGTACTGGCTCATGCGCTGCCTGATGGAAAGCGCAATCCCTTGGCGGTCGCTCGCCACACTGGCGAGGTCGAAGCCCGAGCCGGTGTCCCTGACGAAGAGCGAGATCGTCGCGGGCTCCACTTCGCCGAAGATCGAGACCATCGACGCCCCCGACCACTTGGCCGCGTTGATCGCGGCCTCGCGTCCCGCCGCGGCGAGTGCGCGCACACCCTCGTCGGCGCTGCAGTCGCCGACGACGACCAACTCGACCTTGACGCCGTAGTCGCTCTCGACGTCGCGCTCGATGGTTCCGAGCAGGGCCGCGAAGGACTCGGGCGCCTTGCTCGAATCGCTGTCGAAGTTCGGATCGAAGAGCCACTGGCGCAGCTCACGCTCCTGGGCTCGCGCCAGGCGCACGACGTCGACCTCGCTGCCCGCCGCGCGTTCGATCAGCGTCAGGGTTTGGAGAACCGAGTCGTGGATGTGGGCCACCATCGAAGCGCGCTCCTCAATCCGCACGCGTTCGCGTCGCTCGCTGGACAGGTCTCGCACCGTCTGGAGCCACCACGGGGCCAGGATGATGAGAGCGCCGACGATAAGCACCATCGCTCCGATCAGCGCGGGCACGGCCGCACCCCATATTCCACCGATTTTGTTCATAATCCGAAGTCCCACGACGATCAGGATTACTCCCGGGATGATCCGCAGCGCGATGGCCTTCCAGCCACGGGCTGAAGCCGTCCCGACGACGGGCGCCGCATTCAATAGTGCCTGAAGGTGAACTCGTTCGTCCTGGGACGCACCTCTCCAGACAGCGAGGACGGCGACGAAACTGAAGAGGATCGCCCAGGCGAACGAACCGACGCGCTGGAGTGCGAACGAGTGGACCGCCAGCAGGAGACCCAGGGCGACGATGACCGCGAGCAGGACGATCCGCGTGTCGCGGTGCTGGTGCGAAATACGTTGTCCGATCGACTGGTCCTCGCCGGAGCGCGTCATGAAGATCCAGGACGCGACGTACAAGAGCAGCCCCAGGCCGAACACGAAGGCGCTGACGGAAAAGGCGATGCGGATGGTGCGCTCTCTTAACCCCAACCGGATGGCGATGCCCGCACAGACCCCGCCCAGTATGCAGTCGGTGCGGGAGCGTCGCAGTGGTCGAAGGGGCACTCCCAGCGTTGGCTTGCTCGAAATGGTGACTGGCATCGCGGTGTCCTGGCCTGTCGGTAGTGGGTTCTCGTCTTCAGGAAGTCTTGCACGGTGAGACGCCGACGTGACTAGGGGTAAACCCCGAGGCGTGGTTGGCGCGTCAGGGTTTATCCCAATACCCCTCTATCCACCGGCCTCGTACATTGACGTCTATGGACGAAGCCCCCGAAAACAGGACCGACGCGAGCGAGCCAGGGGAGCCGGGACTGAGGCGAAGCACTAAGAGGCGTCTGATCGGGGGCGTGGCCGGTGGCATCGGCGAGCGATTCGACATCGATCCCAACATCGTCCGGGTGATCTTCGTGGTGCTCACGGCCCTGTGGGGCTTAGGTGCGGCGATCTACCTCGCGATGTGGGTGCTGATTCCTCGCTCCTCCGCAGAAGGCTATTCCGCGGGCCAGGATGACGTCCTTCCGGCATCGAGGTCGCCCTGGATCTACTACGCCTTGCTCGCGGGGGTCGTCGGCCTGGCCGTGATCTTCGTGACCACGGTGGGCGGGGTACCTCAGTTCGGCAAGGGTTTCGCCCTGCTCTGGCTGATCTTCCTGGTCGTCTTGGCGGTACTCGCGCTGCGAGCGCCGGCTCGCCAGTTCTCGTTTCGACGATTCATAGCCGCGCTCTTCCTCGTGTTCACGAGCCTGCTGATCCTGCTCTCGGGAACCTTTCTGGGCTTTCTCGAGTCGACGGGCGTGCCGATTTCGGGGGGCAACGGCGTGCGAATCTGGCAGCCGACGTCCCTGACGCAGGTGCAGTCGACCTACCGCACGGAGTTCGGCTCGTCGAGGGTCGACTTGAGCAACGTGTCGTTCCCCGCGAATGGCTTCACGGTGACCTCCACGGTGAGCGTCGGCAACCTGGTCGTGGATCTGCCGGCCAACGCGATAGTCGACCTCAAGACCCACGTCGGCATCGGCTCGGTGTCCTATCAGCTCTGGGTGGGCTCGGAGATCCTGGGTCAGTTCGAGGCGGTCCCTCCCTCATTGAAGACCGCCGCGAGCCAGAAGAAGGCACCGCACTTGACGGTTGACGCGGAGGTCGGGATCGGACGCATCGAAATCGTGAGGACTGCGACAACTCCTGGATGAAATTAGTGGGCGAGGGGGGACTTGAACCCCCACATCCTTTCGGATACAGGCACCTGAAGCCTGCGCGTCTGCCAATTTCGCCACCCGCCCTAAGAACCTGCAACAATACTCCAACTCCGGAACCCTTATGTTCTCGACCCCCTCGCATTCTCTAGCGGCCGGTACAGTTGGAGATGTCATGGTTCTGAAGAAAGTCGAGAATCGCCTGGAGCGACTGTTTGAGCGCGGCTTCTCGCGGACCTTCAAGAACTCGCTGCAGCCCATAGAGATCGGCTCTCGAATACTCCGCGAGGTCGACCTCACCCGACGGCTCTCCAGCCAGGGTCCGCTTTCGCCGAACCAGATCCGCGTGTGGCTCAGCCCGGAAGATGCGCAGCGGTTCGACGGGTTCCAGAAAGCCCTGGTCGCCGAACTGGAAGAGACGGTTCGCCAGCACGCCGTCGGCGAGGGCTACAACTTCGTCGGACCAGTGCGAGTGGAGGTCTTCATCGATGACGATCTCAAGGTTGGCGACCTGGCGGTCACCACGGAGTTCCTCGGCGGCGAGAGTCAGCCACGACTCGTCGCCGACGATGGCCGCTCCTTCGACGTAGGCGACCGGCCCCTCGTCATCGGGCGCAATCCCGACGTTGACGTGGTAATCAACGATTCCAACGTGTCGCGGCGACACGCCGAGGTGTGGCGCACGAGCGATGGTGTGGCGGTGCGGGACCTCCAGTCGACGAACGGGACGTTCGTCAACGGGCACCGCATCACCGCCGTCTCGCTCTCACCCCGCGACGACATCACCGTCGCCACGGTGCACTTTCGGATCGAGCTCGCTTGACCGCTCTTGTCGCGTCGTCGAACTACGCGGCGGTCGTGCGTCCGCTACAGGTCCTGGTAATGGTCGTCGCCGTCCTCTTCTTCGCGCGCGTCCTGCGGGTCGCTTCGGTCCAGGCCCGCTCCCCCGAGGAGCACTCGCCCGAGCGTCGCCGTCGCCGAAGGGTCGCGCTTGGTTTGGAGTACATCGAACCGCTCGAACTGGCGGGTGCGCGGATTGACGTGGAAGGGGCCGTCACGATCGGGCGCAGCGCCGAGTGCGACGTGCAACTCCAGGACACCTATCTCTCATCGCGGCACGCCCGGGTCGCGAACGACGACGGCGAGCTTTCCATCGAGGACCTGGGATCGACCAACGGGACCTACGTCAATCAGGAGCTCGTGAAGGGCCGCGTGCTCATCGAGCGCGGGGATATCGTCCAGGTCGGTGGCGTCTTGTTCGAGGTGGTTCGTTGACACACTGGCGTTACGCCTCGGCGACCGACACGGGACTGGTCCGCGAGACGAACCAGGACGCCATCTACGTCGACGACACGTTGGCAGTCGTCGCCGACGGGATGGGAGGCCACGCGGCGGGCGAGGTCGCGTCGGCCCTGACAATCGACCTCGTGTGCCGCAATTTCGGCGAGAGGCCCACCTGGGAAGGCCTCTTCCGCGCGATCGAAGCCGCGAACCGGGCGATCATCGCCGACGCGCGCGATAACCCGGAACGCTTCGGCATGGGAACGACGGTCATCGCGGTCGGGCTCACGCGAGACGCCGCGGGCGTGGTCTCTCCGACGCTGTTCAACGTGGGCGATTCGCGGGCGTACCAGCTCCGAGACGGTGCCCTGCGCCAGCTCAGCGAGGATCACAGCGTCGCCGAGGAATGGGTCCGCATGGGCCGCCTGACCAGCGAGGAGGCGCAGGTTCACCCTCGGCGCCACCAGCTTACGAGGGCGCTGGGGGTCGAGGACGAGCTGCAGGTCGACGTGTCGTCGATTGACGCCGAGGCGGGTGACCGGATTCTGCTCTGCAGCGACGGCCTCTCGAACGAACTCTCGGGCGAAGAGCTGGTCCGGCTGGCGAGCCCGCCCATGCCGCTCGAGGACTCGGTGAGCCAGCTGATCGACGCGGCCAGGCAGGCCGGCGGACGTGACAACATCTCGGCGATCCTGCTCGAGTTCGACGACGTCACCGTGGCCACGGCGCCGATCAAGAAGACCATGAAGTCGATGCCCGCGCCCGAGGAGTCGAGTCCCCGGCCCAACGCGAGCTTCGCGTCCACCCGCCGGCGCCGACGATTCACCTGGCGGGTGTGGCTCAGTGTCGCCGTGTTCCTTCTCGTCCTGGGCGGCTGCGTCCTCGTGGTGCACTGGTACGCGTACTCGACCTACTACCTCGGCGACGACGCCGGAACCATCGCGGTCTACCAGGGCCAGCCGAGCGGCGTTCTCTGGTACAAGCCGATCAAGGTGCTCGACACGACCTACAAGGCGGCGCAGCTTCGACCGGCCGACCGCCAGGAGCTGATAGCGACGATCGAGGAGCCGACGCTCGCCGCGGCGAAGGGACAGGCGGCCGCGCTGCACGGCGCGTGGCAGATGGGCCAGACGCCGTCGAACGCCACCACCACGACCACGCTGAAGAAAGCCGCCGGTTAGCGCGTGTCACGCCGACTCAGCGTCCTGGCCTCGGCCATTCTGGTCCTCTTCGTGCTGGTGGCCGCTCAATCGGCCTGGATACAGTTCTTCCACGCCCCGGCGCTGGACGCCTCCTCGGAGAATCCCCGCGTGTCCAACGCGTCGACGCTGTATCCGCGAGGTGACATCGTCGCGGCCGACGGGACGATTCTCGCCCGGTCGGTACCGACCCTCGGCGGACTTTACCCTTACCAACGGATCTATCCGCTCGGTTCGCTCACCTCGGGTGTGGTCGGCTTCTCCGGACCTTCCTATCCGCCCTGGGGCCTCGAGGCGCAGTACGACAGCGTGCTCTCCTCGCACGCGCAGCCGCCCCAGAGCCTGGAGCAACTGCTCGCGCCCACCAGCGCGCCGGACTCGGTGACCCTGACCCTCGAGCCGACCCTCCAGAAGATCGCCCGCGCCAACATGACCGGTCAGGACGGCGCCGCGGTGGTGCTCGACCCCCGCACCGGCGCGGTGCTCGCCATGTACTCGAATCCGTACTACAACCCGGCACCGCTCACCTCGTCGAGTTTCGCGGTCGCCGAGAAGGCCTGGAAGGCAATCAACAAGAACGACAGCCACGGATTCCCGCCGTTGGGGCTCGTGGCGACTCAGCAGACCTTCCCTCCGGGTTCGACGTTCAAGGTCGTCACGACCGCGGCGGCCGTTCTCGGCCGGCCCGATCTGCTCGTGAAGTCGTACCCCTCCAACGTCTGTATTTCCCTTCCGAACTCGAACAAGCAGCTTTGTAATGACGGTCTATCTACGTGCGGCGGCACGGTGGCCGTGATGCTGCCCGAGTCGTGCGACCCCGGCTACGCGCTGCTGGGCATGGACCTCGGCGGGCCCCTGATGTCGAAGACCGCGAACGCGTTCGGCTACAACGAGACGCCGCCGCTGGACCTGCCCGGAGTGGTGAAAAGCTACTTCCCGCCGGCGTCGGTCTTCACCAACGACATTCCCCAACTGGCGTACTCCTCGATCGGCCAGCAGAACGTCCGCACGACCGCCCTCCAGGACGCCCTGGTCGCGGCCGCCGTAGCCCACGGGGGTGCCATGATGACCCCGCACCTGATGTCCTCGATCAGCTCGCCCGAGGGCGCCGTCGTCTCGCGCTACAAGGACTCGGTCTGGAAGCAGCCGCTCACGGCTTCCCAGGCCGCCCAGATCGTGCCGCTCATGGTCAACGTCGTGCTCCGCGGCACGGCCGCCGGCATCTTCCTGCCCGCCGACGACGTGGCCGCCAAGACCGGTACCGCCCAGACGGGCAACAGCGTGAAGAACACCGACGACTGGATGATCGCCTTCGCTCCGGCGTCGGACCCAACCGTGGCCGTGGCGGTGGTGATGCCCTTCCAAGCGGTCTCCGCGTACGGCGCGACGGTGGCGGGACCGATCGTGAAGTGTCTCATCGAGGGGGCGCTCGCCATCCAACGACATCTCCCCGCCACGGGAACGGCGACCACGTGCACGAGCTGACGAGCGCTACGTCAAATGCTGAGAGCGTAGGCTGTTAGAGTTATGGAGCCCGTCAGCGACCCCCGGATCTACTCGAACCGGTACCAGGTCACGCACCTGATCGCGCGGGGCGGCATGGCGACCGTTTACCGCGCCCAGGACCTGCTGCTCAACCGCGCGGTCGCCCTAAAGATCCTCTATCCCGAGCTCAGCGCCGACCCGGCATTCGTCGAGCGGTTCCGTCGCGAGGCCCAGGCGGCGGCCAACCTCTCGCACCCGAACATCGTGCCGGTCTTCGACTGGGGCGAGGACGACGGCACGTACTTCATCGTGATGGAGCTCGTGGACGGCACGTCGCTGGCGGAGGTGCTGCGCGGGTCCAGGATCCTCACGGCCTCGCGATCGGCCACCATCGTGGCCCAGGTCGCCGCGGCGCTCGGCTACGCGCACCGCAGCGGCGTGGTGCACCGCGACGTGAAGCCGGGGAATATCCTGATCACGAGTGACGGCCAGGTGAAGGTCACCGACTTCGGCATCGCCCAGGCGGTGTCGAGCGAGGACCACCTCGCCGAAGAGGGCTCGGTCATGGGCACCGCCACATACTTCTCGCCCGAGCAGGCCTCGGGCGAAGCCGTTGACGGACGCAGTGACGTCTACTCGCTCGGCGTTGTGCTCTTCGAGATGCTGGTCGGGCGCCCGCCGTTCATCGGCGACACGCCCCTGGCGGTCTCGACCCAGCACGTCCACGGCGCGGTGCCGTTCCCGTCGCAGTTCAACGACACTGTCCCGCGCGACCTCGAGGCCATCGTCATGGAGTCCCTGGCGAAGTCGCCGGACCAGCGTTACCAGACGGCGGACGAGTTCCGGGCCGACCTGATCCGCTTCACCGAGGGTCAGCCCGTCCGCGCGGCCGGCCTGGGGGGTGCCTTCTTCGGGGCCGACGCGACGCGAGCCGTGAGCGTGGTATCGGCCGGCGAGCGCACGCAGGCGGTGCCGATGATGCGCGGTCCGAGGACCGATGTCCGTCGCCACAGGAGCAGCCACGCCGGAGTGATAGCGACGGTGATCATCCTGCTGCTGGCGCTGGGGGGTCTGGCGTACTTCTTCCTGGCCAAGTCGACTGCGGTGACCTCGATGCCTGACGTCATCGGCCAGCCAAGTGCCACGGCGAGCCAGACGCTCACAAATGACGGCCTGGTCGTCGCCAAGACGACCCGGGTCTTGTCCACGAGGCCCAGCGGCACTGTGGTCGCGACCGACCCCAAGCCCCGAGCCAAGGTCACCAAGGGCGAGTCCGTGACGCTGAAGGTCAGTCTCGGCAAGACCGTGACGCCCGTGAAGATTCCGGACGTGACGGGCATGAACCTGAGCGACGCGGAGAGCACGCTAAACGCTAAGAAGCTGTCCCCCAGCGTGAAGTTCACCTCGACGGCCTCTGCCGGCGCGAGACCGAATACGGTCCTGTCCCAGACCCCCAAGGGCGGAACGAACTCCCAGACCGGCAAGACGGTGACGCTGGTCGTGCTGGCGGCGGGAGTGGCCTATCCGATGCAGTCGTACGTCGGCGACACGACGGTGGCGGCGGCGGCAGGAATCGGCCAGGCCGGGCTGAGCGTGAGTACGACCCAGACGACGTGCTCGAACTCCGTGCCGGCGGGTCTGGTCGTCGGGACGAACCCGGGGGCGGGCAAGCCAGTCAAGGCGGGCTCCGCGGTGGTGCTGATCACCTCGTCGGGATACTGTCAGGTGGTCGTACCCAACGTCGTCGGCCCGACCTGGACCCAGCAAGCCGCAACCTCCAAGCTCAGTGCCTCACACCTCAAGGCCTCGACGACCACCGCGCCCCAGGGCACGTGCCTCCCCACCAGTCCCGCGGGCAGCGTGTACTCCCAGAGCGTGGCCGGGGGGTCATCCGCGCTCTACGACTCCACCATTGACCTGGTGCTCTGTCCAGTCCCGGCAACGACGACCACGACCGCGACCACGACCACGACCACGACGTATTAGCTGCCCGCTCTACGGGCGGCAGTAGCATCGGGTCCTATGGCAAAGACCGGACAGAATCGCCGCAAGAGCAAGACCATGGGGCGTTACGTCTCGGCGGAGGGCCGCGGCCGCTACACCGCGCCTCGGCCCGCGAGTGACGACCACAGCCCCCGCTGGTACGGGTGGCTGCTCATCGACCTGCTCGCCTTCGGCGTGCTGATCATCACGCTCAACTATCTCCAGGTGCTCCCGGGCTCGGTCTCGTCGTGGTACCTGGTGCTGGGCCTGGTCTCGATCTTCTCGGCCTTCTTTCTCGCCACCCGATATCGCTGAGCGACCCGGGCGTCCGGGCTGATCAGCCCAGGCGCTCGATGATCGTGGCGTTGGCGAGCCCCCCGCCTTCGCACATGGTGATCAGCCCGTACCGGCCGCCCGTGCGCTCGAGCTCGTTGAGCAGGGTGGCGCACAGCTTCGCGCCCGAGGCTCCGAGCGGGTGGCCCAGCGCGATGGCGCCCCCGTTGACGTTCACCTTCGACAGGTCGGCGTGGTGCTCCTTCTGCCACGCCAGCACCACCGAGGCGAAGGCCTCGTTGATCTCGACGAGGTCGATGTCGCCCAGGGTGAGTCCGGCGCGCTCGAGCACCTTGGTGGTCGCGGGGATGGGCCCGGTCAGCATCGTCACCGGGTCCACGCCCGCGAGGGCGAAGGTGTGGAACCTCGCGCGAGGGGTGTAGCCGAGCTCGCGGGCCTTCTCCTCGCTCATGATCAGCACCGCCGACGCGCCGTCGGTGATCTGCGAGGAGTTGCCGGCCGTGACCTTCCCGCCCTCCTTGAAGGCGGCCTTGAGGGCCCCGAGCGTGGCGACCGTGGAGTCGGGGCGGATGCCCTCGTCGGCCGTCATCAGCTCGCTGGTGGGCTGGCCGTCCGCGTCGCGCACCAGGACCGGCACGATCTCGCGCTCGAAGCGGCCCTCGGCGGTGGCCTGGGCGGCGCGGCGGTGGCTCTCGGCGGAGAACGCGTCGAGGTCCTCGCGCGAGATGTCCCACCGGTCGGCGATCATCTCGGCGCCGATTCCCTGGTTCTTGAGCCCACCCTGGGGTTCGTAGCGCTGCATGACCCGGGGTCCGAAGGGAAAGCCCACGTCGTTGCCGATGGACGTGCCCATCCCGACGCGCGACATGACTTCCACGCCGGCCGCGACGACGATGTCGTAGGCGCCCGACATGACGCCCTGGGCGGCGAAGTGCAGCGCCTGTTGGGACGAGCCGCATTGGCGGTCGATGGTGGTGGCGGGCACCGATTCGGGCCATCCGGCCGCCAGGACGGCGTTGCGCCCGACGTTGAAGGCCTGCTCGCCAACCTGCGAGACGCAGCCCATGATGACGTCGTCGACCAGGGCGGGGTCGAAGTCGTTGCGACTGGCGATGGCGCGAAGCGCTTCCGACGCCAGGTCGACGGAGTGCCAGTTCTTCAGTTTCCCGTTTCGCTTGCCCCCCGGCGTGCGTACGGCGTCGACAATGACCGCGTTCGGCATTGGTGTCCCTTCTCTCGACAGTGGGATTGTTCCACTCGCGCGAAGCCTAGACCGGCGCCGCGAGTATCGTCACGGTCGTGGATGAACAACCAAAGAGCATGGAGCGTTGGCTCGGCGACGGCGGCATGTCCATCATCGGCGCGTTGGGCGGTTCCTTCGAGGCCTACGGCGTCGACGGCGAGGACCTCGGCTGGGTGAACGGGTCGTTCGACCCGAGCGACCTGGCCTGCAACCCCCACGGCTCGGTCCAGGCCGGCGTGCACGCGGTGCTGCTGGACGCGGCGATGAACTTCGCCATCAACGCGGCGCTTCGCGGACGCGACCGTACCCAGGCGACCATCGAGTTCACCGTCGAGTTGATGCGCCCGGCATCGAGCGGGCAGCGCTACGCGCTGCGCGGCGACGTGGTGCGCCTCGCGCGCCAGATCGCCCACGCCGAGGCCTCGCTCGTCAACGAGAGCGGCGCCTTGGTGAGCCGCGCCACGGGCACCTTCCTGGTGCACCGCGTGCAGCGCGACTAGATGTGGTCGGCCGGAATCTGCCCGAGCCGACCCGCCTCGTAGTCCTCGAACGCCTGCTGCAGCTCGGCGCGCGTGTTCATGACGAAGGGCCCGTAGGTCGCGACCGGCTCGCGAATGGGCTCACCGCCGAGGATGAGCAGCTCGAGGGCCTCGGTGCGCGAGTCCGGGGACTCGCTGGCCGACAGCACCAGGTAGTCGCCGTCGACCTGCACGGCCATCTGGCCCTCGCTCAGCGGGGTCCGTTCGAGTCCCACGGTGCCCTGGCCGGCGAGCACGTAGGTGAGGGCGTTGTAGCGCGGTTCCCACGGCAGGGCGAGCTGGCCTCCCGGGAGCAGCGAGACGTGCAGCACCGTGATCGGCGTGTGCGTGACGCCCGGGCCGCCGGCGTCGCCGAGCGTGCCGGCGATGACGCGGATGATGGCGTCGCCGTTCTCGTTGGTCATCAGCGTCACCGCGTCGGCGCCGATGTCTTGGTAGCGGGGAGTGGTCATCTTCAGCCGGGCCGGAAGGTTCACCCAGAGCTGGATGCCGTGGAAGAGCCCGCCTGTGTCGATGAGGGCGTCCGGCGGCCGCTCTATGTGCAGGATCCCCGCTCCCGCGGTCATCCACTGGGTGGCCCCGTTCTCGATCACGCCGCCTCCGCCGATCGAATCCTGGTGCAGGAATGTGCCCTCGATCATGTAGGTGACGGTCTCGAAACCGCGGTGGGGGTGCCACGGCGTGCCCTTGGGCTCGCCGGGCCCGTAGTCGACCTCACCCATCTGGTCCAAGTGGACGAACGGATCGAGGTCAGCCTGGGAGATGCCGGCGAAGGCGCGTCGCACGGGGAATCCCTCGCCCTCGAGTCCGCGCGGCGCGGTGGTGACCGATGAGACGCGCCGGGGCCGATTGGCGACCGCCACGGCGGCGACCTTGGGCAGTTCGAGCGGGTTCTGTACGGTGATGGCTGGCATACCAACAGACTAATGACGGCCCTCGGCCTTCCTGACGCCGGCGCGCTCTCGCAGCGCCATCGTGGCGACGCCCGCGACGATCAGGCAACTGAACCCGATCGCCACCGTACCCGGGCCCCAGTTGAGCCCCCCGCGCTCGTGCGAGACCCCGAACCAGTCGGCGAATGACGCGCCCAGTGGCCTGGTCAGTACGTAGGCCGTCCAGAAGGTGCCGATGGCGTTGAGGTGCAGGAATCGATACCCGAGGGCGGGAAGCGTCATGAAGGCGGCGNNGTGGCGGTGACCGTGGCCCAGTAGAAGAGCTCGCGCCGGGCGTTGAGGATGCTGTGGATTGACAGCGTTCGCTCGCTGCGGTGCCACCACAGGAATATGAGCGCGAGCGCGAGCGCGAAGCCGAGGCTCGAATCGAGATACGCGACTCCGAAGCCCACGTGGACCACGTCGGCGCACATCGTGCCGAACACGCTGACCATCACCACCGCCGACCAGTAGGTGACCGTGCGGTAGCGGGGCGCGCGCAGCTGGTACACCAGCGCCACGGCGAAGACGACGCCGGCGACGAGCACTGCGGCCTCGGGCGCGAAGCGGTGCACGAAGAAGTCCGAGGTCGCCTCGCCCATGGCGGTGGTGAGCACCTTCACGAACCAGAACGAGAAGGTGATCTCCGGGACCTTGCTCGACTGGAAGCGCCGCCACGGCGTTGCAGTCATCACGTGGCCAGCGTCAGGAGCGGGCGAGGTGCGCCAGGAACTTCGCCGGGTCGACCGAGACGAAGAGACCCGTCGCCTCGGCGACCACGAGGTCGGCCGAGCGAACGGCGGCCTTGATCGTAAGCTTTCGTCCCTGGCGGCTCTCCAGCCAGGCTCGCGCGGTGATCGCCTCGTGCACCGGGGTGGGTGCGAGATAGGTGATATCGAGCTGCGCGGTGAAGGCCAGGGCGCCTTGGAGCGCCATGACGAGGCCCATGGTCTCGTCGATGAGCGCGGCCACGACTCCACCGTGGGCCCGCCCCGGTGCCCCCTCGAAGGCCTTGCCGAGCGTCACCTCCATCACGGCGGTCTCGCCCTCTCGCCAGAGCACGGCACCGAGTCCCATCGGGTTCGCGCCCCCGGACACGAAGGAGTCCGTGAAGAGCTGGTGCTTTTCCACGGTGTGGGCATCGGGGACCGCCATCGTGAAGTGCTCCAGCGTCCCGTTCGGGATGGTCCGCACCTTCGGCGGCGCTCCTCGAACCAGGTCGAGCAGCGCCTGCGCCCGACGTGCGACCTCCTCGAGGTCGGCGACGCTCAGGTCGCGCCCTACGAACTCGTGGCCGAGTTCGCGCAGGCGTGCCGCCGTCTCCGCTCGTCGCTCGTCGCTGGTCATTACCGGCCGAGGTAGGACTTGTCGGCGACGCTCAGCGCCCGATCGAGACGTTCGAGGCCCTCGCGGGCCTCTTCGTCGGTGATGGTGCACGGCGGCACGACGTGGAGACGGTGGAAGTTCGCGAAGATCAGCAGGCCCTGCGCCCGGCACTCTGCGACCAGCTCGTTCATGGCTGGCGAGCTCTGCCCGTACGGGGCCAGGGGCTCCTTGGTCGCGCGGTCGCTCACGAGGTCCAGCGCGAAGAAGACACCAAGCCCGCGCACCTCGCCGATGATCCGGTGCTTTTGCGCGAGCGCCTCGAGTCCCGGACGCAGCACGTCGTCGCCAATCCGCTTGGCGTTCTCGACGATGCCCTCGTCCTGCATCGCCTCGATGGTCGCCACGGCCGACGCGCAGGCCAGCGGGTGCCCGGAGTAGGTGAGCCCGCCGGGGTAGACGCGGTCGGCGAACGTGGCGCAGATGGCCTCGTTGATGACGACCCCACCGAGGGGCACGTAGCCGGAGTTCACCCCCTTGGCGAACGTCACGAGATCGGGCCTGACGCCGTGCTGGTCGTAGGCGAACCACGATCCCGTTCGGCCGAATCCGGACATGACCTCGTCGGCGATGTAGACGATGCCGTAGCGGTCGCAGATCTCGCGCACGCCCTTGAGGTAGCCCGGCGGCGGAATCATTATGCCGGCCGTGCCGGGAATCGACTCGAGGATGATGGCGGCGATCGTCGCGGGTCCCTCGAAGCGGATCGTGTTCTCGAGGCTCTCCAGTGCCCGGGCGCACTCCTCTGGCTCGGAGATGGCGTGGAACGCCGAACGGTAGAGGAACGGCCCGAAGAAGTGCACCACCCCCGCCGATCCGTTGTCGCTGGGCCAGCGACGCGGATCACCGGTCAGGTTGATCGACGTCGACGTTGCGCCGTGGTAGCTGCGGTAGGCCGCGAGGACCTTGTGGCGACCGGTGTGCAGTCGCGCCATGCGCACCGCGTGCTCGACCGCCTCGGTACCTCCGTTGGTGAAGAAGACCTTGGACGCGCCCTCGAAGGAGTGGTCCAGGATCAGCTCAGCGGCGCGGTAGCGCGACTCGTAGCCGTGTTGGGGGGCGATCGTGCACAGCACGCCGGCCTGGTCCTGGATGGCCTTCACGACCGAAGGGTGCTGGTGGCCGATGTTGGTGTTCACCAGTTGCGACGAGAAGTCGAGGTAGGTGGTGCCGTCCTCACCGGTGACGTAGACGCCCTTGGCGTCCCTGATCATCAGGGGATTGATGGTGGACTGCGCCGACCAGGAATGGAAGACCGAGGCCTTTTCACGTTCGAGGCTGGTCAGTGCGGAGCGGTCGTTCGACATATTGCGATCCTTGTTTTGTCGGTACCAGAACCGTAACGCACCGGGTGAACCCCGGGCGAACCGCAGTGGTGGGGCTAGTAAGAATCGAACTTACGACCTCGTCATTATCAGTGACGCGCTCTAACCGACTGAGCTATAGCCCCGCAGGGGTACCAATCTACACCAGCGCCGCATTTGCCCTACCGGGCCCGCTGCTCCCAGATCTTCGAGGCGATCGATTGGCTCGCCGTGGCCAGCAAGGTACCCGACTGGCTCCAGAGAAAGGCCGTGCCTTGGGCGAAGCCTCCGCTGAGGGCGTGCATTTGAATCTCGCAGAGGACCCACTCGGTGGGCTCGAGCGTCGCCACGCGGATGGTGTTGTCCAGGCTGCGACCCATCGTTCGCTGGCCCAGGGGTTGGCTCGCGCCGCCCGACACGTAGTCGCCGAAGATCGCCAGGGTTGCCGCGGACGGCTCGAAGTGGCCCGGAACCCTCGACCAGATCGCCGACACGGGAGATCCCGGTGTTCCGTCCAGCTGATCGAAGGTCCGGCCCAGCGCGACGCGGCTTTCGACGTGCTGGAAGATCGACGCACCCATGACCATGGGAAGCGACCGAGGAGGGCAGTCCCCGGGGCCCGGCACGTCGGGCATCACCGTCCAGGACGTCGGAGCGTTCAGTTGGCCCGTGCCGAGGGCCGCGTTCACGGTCAGGATCTCGCGGCCCTCGACCACGGCGGTGGCGCGGGCCTGGGTGACGTGCCCACCGACCACCACGAGGTCGGTCTTGACGGTCACCTCGGCGCCCAGCTGCGCGTAGGAAAGGTATTGAGCGCTGGCCCAGATCGTCGGACGACCGCTGGCCCCCTCGAGGGCCACGAGCCCCGCCGCGAGTCCGCAGCCGCCGAAGAGGAACTGCCCGGGGGTGATGAGCCGCTCGGTGACGCGGAAGGACCAGGCGTCGTCCGCGACGCGGGTCATTGCGAGAAAGTGCTTGGCATCCACGATGGCCGAGGCTACCGGAGGGGAGTCGGCCGCGATGCGAAGCCGGGTGCACACCGCTGGCGTCAGCCGCCGCCCGACGCCAATGGTTCCCACCGGAAGGTCCTTATGGCAACCAGGAGCGCCGCGGCGCCCCAGGCGATCATCACGGCGAGGTTCGTCGCGGTGATCCCGGTCGAGCCAGGTATCAGGAACGCCGTCTGCAGCCCCCGGGCGAGGTGCTCCAAGGGAAACACCTTGCCGAGATCGAGCATCCAGGTGGGCATGATGTCCACCGGGATGAAGACGCCTGACAGGAACGCCAGTATGGTCGCGGCGAGCGGCCCGAATGCCGACGCGGAGTCGGCCGTTGGGGAGACCGCGGACAGCGCGAGGGCAATGGCGCAGAAGCAGGTCACGCCGACCACCACGTACGTCACGAGGCCAGCCAAGAGGTGACCGGAGATTCGAACGTGATAGAAGACCGCGCCGACCGCGACGAGGACGGTGACCGTCGTCGCCACGACCACGATGGTCCGGCCGATCTCGGAGATCAGGTAGACCCAGCTCGGCATGGGCGTACCCCGGAAGCGCTTCAGCAGGCCCCGTTCCCGGTTGGTCGTGACCCTGATGAGCAGTGAGCTGAAGCTGACGAGCATTATCTCGTAGGAGACGATCGAAGCCGTGTAGTACGAGGCGGCGGGCACGTGCAGACCCGCGAATCGAGTGTCGCCCCTGAAGATCGCGTTGAAGAGCAGGAGCAGGAACACCGGGAAGAAGGCCGTGAAGCCCAGGGCGCTGGCGTCACGCATGAATCCACGCAGGGCGTAACGAGTTTGGGCCGTGGCGAGGGATAAGTCACTCATGAGTTGACTGCCTCATCCCGACCGGACTGCCGGCCAGTTGAACGAAGATGTCGTCGAGGCTCGGTCGTATCACCTGGAGATTGGCGAGCTGCGCTCGCTGGTCCTTCGCCCACGCCAGCAGCAGCTCGAGGTCCGTCTGGACACTGTCGGTGGCGAAGCGCACCAGCGAGTCCTCTCTCGTCACCGGAGCGCCGATCGAAGCGATGAGCGTGTCCAGTGCCATTCCTTCGAAGGGGGTGAACGTCACCTCGGTCCGGTAACCCAGGCTTCGACTGAGCTCGTCGGGAGTGCCCTGAGCGGCGATCTCACCCTCTCTCAGGATGATGATCCGGTCGGCCAGATGCTGGGCCTCGTCCATGTAGTGGGTCGTGAGGAAGATCGTCTTTCCCGCTTGGCGGAGCCCGTCGATCATGACCCACATCTCGCGGCGGGCCACGGGATCGAGTCCGGTCGTCGGCTCGTCGAGGAAGAGGACCTCGGGGTCGCCGATCAGGCCCAGCGCCACGTCCAGGCGCCGCTTCTGGCCGCCCGAGAGGTGCCCGACGCGCTCGTCGGTCTTGTCAGCCAGCCCAACCGCCTCGATGGTGGCGACGATGTCGGTCGGGCGCTTGAAGTAGCGCGCGAACATCGAAACGGTCTCGCGCACGCTGTACACCGGATCAAGCTCGCACTCCTGGAGCACGAGTCCGATCTGGTTGCGCCACGCCCGGGTGGCGTGCGCCGGGTCGATACCCAGCACCGACACCCGACCGCCGTCGCGTGACCGGTAACCCTCCAGGATCTCGATGGTGGTCGTCTTGCCCGCGCCGTTGGTCCCGAGAAAACCCAGGATCTCCCCGGCCTGGACCTCGAAGGTGATGCCGTGGAGCCGTTCGACCTTGCCGTAGGACTTGCGCAGTTCCTGCACCTCGACGACGGCGGTCACCCCAGTGACTATAGACAGGGATGTGAGGGCGAGAAAACGTATTTGGCCGGTGCGACGATTGCGGGCAGACTTGCAAGGTGATCGATCCCCGTTTCGTCTTCCTCGCGATCGCCGTATCGCTCGTGGGGACCTACGGCTACGTGCGCGACACCCTGCGCGGCGAGACCTCGCCGAACCGGGTCACGTGGGGACTGTGGGCCGTCGAGGGGATCCTGGCATTCGTGGTCGAGGTCCAGCAGCACGTGGGCATCGCCTCGCTGATGACGCTGACGCTGGGCCTCTTGCCGCTCGTGGTGGTGGTGGCCTCGTTCCGCAACCGGCACGTCGTGTGGAAGATCGGGAAGTTCGACATCTTCTGCGGCGCGGTCTCGCTGCTGGGCCTTGTCTTCTGGTGGTTCATCAACGAACCCACGATCGCCCTGCTTTCCTTCGTGGCGGCCGATCAGGTGGCGGCCGTGCCGACGCTGCGCAAGTCCTGGCTCGCGCCCACGACCGAGTCGCCCCGGGCCTTCTTCCTGGGCTTCGTGAACTGCGCGATCACGCTGTTCACCCTGAAGCACATCACCACCGCCGGCGCGCTCTTTCCCGGATGCATCCTGGTGACCGACCTGACGATCGGCCTGCTGGTGGTCACGAGCGTCGGGCCGCGGGTGCGCGGCGAGTGGCGCGCCCAGCACGCCTCGAGGAGCCTCACGTGACCGAGAAGACCCGGCTGCCGTCGCTCCGCGCACGCCAGACGCTCGGGCGCGCCCAGCGAGAGGGGACGCCGCGAGCCGACCTGGCGACGGTGGTCGGACGCCCGTCCGGCTACGACCCGGTGGCGCGCCTCATCCAGCAGGGCGAGAGTCGCGTCGCGAGCCTCCTGCCCATTCGCTACCAGCGAATGCTGACCAGCCCGCTGGCCTTCTACCGAGGGTGCGCGCTGCTGATGGCCGACGACCTGGCTCGCGGACCGAGCACGTCTCTCGAGGTGCAGATCTGCGGGGACGCGCACCTCTCCAACTTCGGCGTCTTCTCTTCGCCTGAGCGGCGATTGGTCTTCGACGTCAATGACTTCGACGAGACCGACCAGGGGCCGTTCGAGTGGGACGTGAAGCGTCTGGTGGCGTCGCTGGTTGTCGCGTCGCACTACCTCGGCCACGACGCGCACAGCCAGGAGACCATCGCGCTCGATTGCGCGAGGGAGTACCGGGCCTCGATGCAGCGCTTCGCGGCCGAGACGCGGCTCAACGTCTGGTACGCGGCACTCGATGTCGACGCCGTCATGACCGACCTGAAGGGTTTCCTGCCCGATCACGCGATGCAGAAGGTCGACAACGTCATCGGCCTCGCCAAGGGCAAGGGCACGGCGAAGTCATTCGAGCGGATGGTGACCTACACCGACGCCGGGCCTCGCATCACACCCCAGCCGCCGCTCATCACTCCGCTGAGCGAGTCGGACGCTGATTCGCTCAGCGCGCGCCAGCTGCTCGATCAGGTCCTCGAGGGGTACGGCGAGACGCTGAGCGGTGACCGGCGAGTGCTGCTCGCCCAGTTCGTGCCCGTCGACGCCGCCCACAAGGTGGTCGGAGTGGGCTCGGTCGGTACCCAGTGCTACGCCATGCTGCTGGTCGGGCGCGACGCGGACGACCCGTTCTTCCTCCAGATCAAGGAGGCCCAGGAGTCGGTGGTCTCGCTCGCGAGGGGGATGTCGGAGGCACCTTCGGGCGAGCGGGTCGTCAGCGGCCAGAGGCTCATGCAGGCGACGCCCGACCCGTTCCTCGGCTGGCACACCATGCGCGTTGGTGACCGCGAGCGCAGCTTCTACGTCCGCCAGCTCTATGACAACAAGGCGGCGGTGACCATCGAGGACCTGANNCGAGATCAGCGGGTACATGGGCAAGAACACGAGCTTCGAGACGTCCATGGCCACGTTCGCCCTGGCCTACCGCGACCGGAACCTCGACGACTACCAGGCTCTCCAGCGCGCGGCTCGCGAGGGGCGCATCGTCGTGGCGCCCGGAACCTCGTCGCACCAGTGAAGGGCAGCGCCGACAAGGGCCGCAATGGCTGTTCCCCATTCGGCAAACTCGGTTGGTCGTGGAGTACGGCAAACTACGCACCACACCGAATTATGAACCGAACTATCTCCTACGCGCCGACGTCTGGTGGCGTTTCAGTTGACGCTTCGTCGGGGTATGCCGTTGCAACAAGTTTCTGCTGCGCGGGACTTACCTCCCCTCCACGTCCAGTACCGGAGCTTGTCCCCGGCAGGCCTTTTCTGGCCAGGTTGATCGCCGCGTTGAGATCGCGGTCGATTACGAGACCACAGGCCTCGCAGTGAAACATCCGTTCGTCAAGGGACAGCGTGGCTTTGACTGTCTGGCACTGACTGCAGGTTTTTGAAGACGGATAGAACGTGTCGACGCGCACGAGGGTGGATCCGTACCACCCGGTCTTGTACTCCAGTTGGCGTCCGAACTCACCCCAGCTCGCGTCTTGGATGGCCTTAGCGAGCGAGGGGTTCTTCACCATTCCCTTGATGTTGAGGTTCTCGATCACGATGACGTCGTAGTTCTTCGCGAGCATGGACGTCGTCTCGTGGATTAGATTCTTGCGGGCGTTCGCGACCCCGGCGTGGACCTTCTGCACGCGACCGTTGGCCTTCTTCCAGCGCTTGGACGGTGCCGCGCCTTTCTTCGGACCCTGGCGCCGAGTGGCGATCCGCTGGGCGTGGGCCAGGCGTTTCTGCGCCGTTTTGAAGTGGCGGGGGTTGGCTACCTCGAGGACCAGCTCGCCGCCAGCGGTGGCCCCGGTATAGAGGGTCGCAATCCCCACGTCGACGCCGATGATCCTGTCCGGAGCCCGTGTAGCGGGAATCGCTCTCTTGACCTCGACGTTGAAGGCGATGAAGAACTTGCCGTTTCTCAGCGACACCGTGGACGCCACTATACGACCGGTGCCACGCTCCAGGTGACGATGCAGCTTGCGCATCGACTCGTAGGTTTTGACCTCGCCGATGCGGGTGACGCGAACGTGATGGGAGTCCGCAAGACGAACCGCACTGGTCAGGAAGCTAACCGAGCCACTCTGGCCCCGTCTCTTGAAGGTCGGGAACTTGGTGCGGCCCTTGCGGTGATTGGTAAAGGCCTTGGAGAGGTTCAGGCACGCGTAGTTGTAGGCGCTGGAACCGTTCTCACTCCACCACGGCGCCACCTCGTCGCGATTCGCGTACCAGAGCCTCTGGAGATCGAGGTGACCGGTTCCGAGGTAGTCGTCCCTGGTGATCTCGATTCCTGCTCGCTTCTTCTCCCGGTTCTCGTCCCAGTTGTCCTTCACCAGTCCGAGCAGTGTGTTGTAGGTGAAACGGGTGCCACCGATGTGGCTGTGCAGCAATGAGACCTGTTCTGGAGTGGGATCGAGGGCGTAGACGTAGGCGCGGTTCAGCGTGGTACCGCTGCATTGGTCTGGCGTGGTCACATCATCAGTATCGGTGCGACGTGTGACATTTGCCGTACTCCACGACCAACTGAGTTTGCCGAAGGCGGGCTGTTCTATTGCTAGGATTAACTCCCTCCGGGGACGTAGCTCAGTTGGTAGAGCGCGGGCTTTGCAAGCCTGAGGTCGTGGGTTCGATCCCCATCGTCTCCACTGGGTCCGGCAGCGGCACGCCGACATGACGTCCGGTACTCTCGACGTTCGTGAAAGTGGTTTCGACCTTCGACGCACTGACCGCCCGCGAGTGGTCGATCGAGATGTTCGGCGACGGGAACCCGGTCCCCTTCTTCCTGGCTCCGCACCGCTTCGATTCGGCGGAACGGACCAGGGACTCCTTCGCCATGGCGCTCTCGGGCGGTCAGTGCTACGGCGTGGGCATGGGACCCGAGCCGCCCGTCAACCCGCTGTGGACGAGGTGCTCGATCGACCGCTCACCTACGCGGAACGCCTCGGTCCACTCGTGGCGGACGATCGCTGGGACTTCTACTCGATCGACACCGCCGCCGCGCAGGGCATCTCGACGGCACGGGTTGTCCGCGACGACGCGGCGGTGACGGCGTTCTCGAGGCGTCACCGCCCCCGAGTCGTCGGTATGGCCGGGGAACAGGGAGGTCGTCGCCTGGTGTGTCGCGGTCAACGAGGACGACGAGTGGGCATCGGTGGGCGCCCTCGTTCGATGGGGGTCCGGCCTGCGCGTGCTGACCTCGGTGGCGACCAGCACCGAGCTGCGCGGTCGTGGTTTCGCGCGGACGCTCGTTCGCGGGACGCTCGGCGTAGCCCACTGGCGAGGTATCCGCTGGGTCGGGCTTGGCGTTTCGCACGCCAACATTCCCGCACAACGCGTGTACGAGAATGTTGGCTTCGCCCTAGGTGCGAACTTTACGAACTACGTCGAGGCGTAGTTCCCGCTCAGACCTTCTTCTGGTTCTGGTAGTGCTCTCGCCAGATGATGCGGTACACCTTGGACTTTCGAGGGATCGAGCGCAGCCCTGGAATGAAGGGCATCAGGGTGAGCCCAGCCGTCAGAACCAGCATCGTCGCCAGCACCTCGAGGTCGCCGCTCGCACTGTTGTTGTACGGTGGGATCTGGTAAAGCAAGGTGTAGAGCCACAGCCACGCCTGGCCGGGCCAGCTGCCCGTCTCGTTCATCATGCCCCATTGGCTGCCCGTGAGGTGATCGTTCTGAGCCAACTGCGCCAGGTAGCCGCCGTCGGAGATGAACAGCAATGACTCGGTG
>PLHD01000042.1:0-1418 GCA_003138815.1 Acidimicrobiaceae bacterium
GTTGTCCTCCAATCGCGCTTGGACCGATACATTTTGTCGTCGGCTCGGCGGAACATGTCCGCGGCCGTTTCAACTCGGTCCCACGTGGCCGTGCCGATCGTGCACGTGACGCCGTCGGGCGCAACCCGTCGCAGTCGCTCGACGACACCTTGGATGCCCGCATCGTCCGAGCCGGGGGCCAGCACACCGAACTCGTCGCCGCCCAGGCGCGCCACGAAGTCGCCGCTGCCACGGATCGTCTCGGACCACCCGTCGGCGAACCTGCAGAGAAGGCGGTCACCGGCCGGGTGGCCCTGGCGATCGTTCACCGCCTTGAAGTTGTCTATGTCGATGACGGCAAGTGACAGGGACGTGTGGTTCCGTCGAGCCCTTTCCAGCTCCTCGTCCTTTCGCTCGTCCCAGGATCGTCGGTTCGGAAGTCCGGTCAGGGGGTCTTCGCGGCTGGTCCGGCGCAGCAGGCTCACCAGGCCGAATACCACGATGCTGAGCACCGTCGCCGTCCCGAAGATTGCGGTCCACGAGACGACGAGTGCGCGCAAGCTCGAATGGGCGACCAGCAGGACGACGAAGTACGCAATCCCGGCGAACGCGATTTGCAGGCTCGCCGCGATCGCTGGGAAGTACAGTGCGGCGAATACCGCGGTCCAGACATAGAGCACGGCGAAGTCGTCGTGCACACTGGGTCCGATCGCGGCGGCGACACTGATCATCAGAGTCGTGATGACGGTAGAGACGTGCAGTCCCCATGGCGCGATTCGATCACCGAACGCCAACCAAACCCCGGCTCCAGCCAGGCAACAGCCGATGAGGACGAGGAGGATGACGAGGGAGTGATGCGACCAGTGCCGGCCGGGCAGTGCGACGATCCCGGCCACTGCAGCCCACAGCAAGAAGAGTATGGCGGATCGGTTCGGGGCGAGCATCATGGACTCGAAGAATCGGCGGCGTTCAGTCCTCATGGGCGTCGCTCCGGCTGAACGAACTGCGTCCAATTCGCACGATGGTCACAGGCTTCCCTCCTGACGACCTGGTTCACCGACCGAGTTCAACGACTCGCTGTCCCGGTCCCCAGAAATCAAGGTTCTTCCACCACTTCTAGCACCAAGTGNNACCACGGGAACGAGCCGACCTGGACCGTTCTCCAAATCCCCTCTGGCGCGGTGCCGACCTCGTCAGAGGGCATTCCCGTGAAGGTTCATGACGGTCGTGGCAACTGTCTGGAGAACCATCGGCCTTCGCTTGGCGCAACGTCGGATGGGACCTCGCACGGGAGGTCCACGAGGGCCAACTCATTGCTCCCAAGGTCCTCAAGGGCGACGTGGTGGGAGAAGCCCAAAAAACGTTCAGTTGACGCGGATGCGTTGAGAATTCATCCAAGGACTGGTACTACTGGCAGGCGGAAGAGTGGTCTGAAGAGG
>PLHD01000042.1:1452-19614 GCA_003138815.1 Acidimicrobiaceae bacterium
GACCGAAGCGCGGGCCGATGGCCCTGCGCCGATTGGCCGCAACGCCGTCGGGCGGAGCAGCGTCGGCTCCGGGCTGGACCCCGATCCTTATCCGCTTGTGACCGGCTAGGGCCGAGTCGTGCGAGCCCTCCTGGTGAGCGCTCTCCAAACCCGGCTCGCGTCTCGTTGCGGGTGCGCTTGGAGCGTCCCCTCGGGACGGGTCCCGAGGACGGGTCTGCGGCCATCACGCGGTTCGGCGCCACCAGCGGGTGGCGATGCTGGTCGAGCGCGGTTGATTTCGATGGCGACGAGTCACCACGTCGCGGGCGCCGCGCGCCCGGACCTGGTGACGGCACTCCTGTCGCCGAGAGGCACGGCCGCGCACCTCTCGGGGGCCGGTGACTGGCGCTGGCAGCACCGTCTTCTCATCGTCGCGCTCGTCCTGGTGGCCTACGCGTTGGTGGCGGCGTGTCTGTGGCTCAAGATACGTGACCGAGTTCCGCGCTGGACCGTGCATCTCAACATCGCCGTGGTGGTGGTCCTCGTGAGTGTGGCGGCCGCGATCGGACCCGGCGTGCACGCCGAGACCGACCCGCGCATGACGCGTCCCAATCCGGCCGCGATCGGGCCCGGCGTCCACGCCGAGACCGACCCGCGCATGACGCGTCTCAATCCGGTCGCCAACGTGGCGCCCAGTCCGGACTTCCTCGCGTCGGGCCTTTGCACGAATCTCGGCGCAGGCTGGACCTGCGACAATCCGTGTGTCACCAGCTCGCTGACGTGGCCCAAGTACACCAACGGTGTGCTGTGCACCGGCTACGTGCTCGAAGCCATCAATGTCGGTCGCGCCGCCGAGGGCCTCGCGCCCTTGGTGCTGCCGACCAACTGGTACCGGCTGACCCAAGGCGAGCAGCTCTTCGTGGTCGCCGACCTGGAACGTACCGCGCGGGGACTGCCCCCCTACTTGGGGATCAATCGCGCGCTGAGCGCCAACGCCCAGCGCGCGGCACGGGCCAACGGCGACCCTTCGATCGCATCCGGATTCGCCATCGGCAAGGACGCCCAGGGTGTTCCCGGAATGGGCGGAGCCTGGTCGGCGGGATTCACGGTGCTGGCCGCGGACTACGTCTGGATGTACGACGACGGATGGGGCGGAAGTGCCGCCGCCACCTCCAACATCGTCTGCACCTCGGCCAAGGCCCTCGGCTGCTGGGCCCACCGCGACGAGCTGCTCGGGTACGACCCGGGGTACAACCCCGGCGTCGGCCTCACGTGCCGCAAGTGCGAGATGGGCATCGGGTTCGCCGTGGTGAACGGTTCAGGATCGTTCGTGGACCTCATAGAGCTTCCCAAGGGCGTCCCGCCAGCGATGACTTTTACGTGGGCGAAGAATGTCGAACCCTTCCGGAAGGCGTGACGTGGTGGAACGTGGTGAAATGAACCTGAGGCGAGAGCAGCGAGAGGGGCCTTGAGATGACTTGCGTGGTCTGCGGGTACCGCAACGATGTCGGCGAGAGGCTCTGCGGCCAGTGCGGGGCGGAGCTGGAGCGCTTGCTGCGGATCTGCCCCAACGGTCACGAAACCTACGACTCGGTCGACTTCTGCGGCCAGTGCGGGGGTCCACTGCGCACGATCCGCACGCCGCGCGAGCTTCACCAGGGAGCAAACGATCGGCGCCTGAACGGACCAGGCGGCTCGCCGCGCCGTCATCCGGGCGAGGAGGCCATCAAGGAGAGGCTCAACTCCCAGCGCCGAAAGAGGTTCGCCATTGGACTGACCATCGTCGTCGTGATCGGCTTGGGTATCGGCGTCCTTCGAGTCCAGGAGAGGCAATCGCTGATGGCCCAGCAGGAGGAGATAAGGCAGGAGTTACTGTTGTTGCCGCCGCCGGTTCACAGTCTTTCGGCCATCACCGCTCCCGACGTCAGCGTCTTCGCCATCGGTCCGAGCCGGCAGTGGGCTCTGATCAACGTGAGGCCACGCAATGAGCATCCCCTGACCTTCTACGCCCACTACGTTGACGGCATCTGGCAGTTCATCAAGGGTCAAGGTTCCTACGGCCAGAGGTGCCCGACGACGGTCATCCCGTCGTCCATTTGCGAGAAGTTCAAGGGTTGACGATCGTCGGCGCCGCGGGCGTGCGGGTCAGCCCTTGAAGGCCGGCGGGGTGGCAAGCCCTGAGACCGCCCGGGCCAAGATGGCGCTGACCTCGTCGATGACCGCCTCGGAGGTGACGTGCTCGAGGTCCCACGCTCCGACGATTCCCCGGGAGTGCGAGCCGACGCTGACCCACGCGTCCCCCTTCTCCCAGATGTCGCCCTCCGAGACCTCCACTTTCATCGGCCGGGCGTGGGCCACGAGTTCAAGGAAGGGGAGGCGGTCGTAGTTGGGGATGCCGGTGACCTCGCCGTCCAGCGACATCCAGAGCGTCAGCGTGGGCCGCCCGCTGGCGCGTCCACCCAGCGGCACGTAGTCGACCAGGCCGCCACCGCCGTTCTGGGCGAGACGGACCACGACTGCCTGCATGGTCGGGACGAGCTCGTTCTCGCACTTCGCGGCGAAGCCGTCGAGGAACGCCCGCTGCTCGACCTGCAGCTCGGTGACCTGTTCGGTGACCGCGCGAACGGCGCTGGAGTGCTCGCGGAGTATCTTGTCGATTCCAGCGAATCTCGCACTCTCCATGTCGGGCGACATGATCGCGAGTCTACGCTCATCCTCGATCCGCTGGCCGGTGGCCGGTGGCCGGAGGTTGCCCGGACGGTGGCTCTCGGCGCGGATAGTCGCGTGGGCGGCCGGTCCGCGCCTTCAGGCCTCGTTGGTCCCGACGTTCGAGCAGCGCGTCGAGCGGCCCCGAGGAAGAGACACGGTTGAGCACAGCGGCGACTGGCCCGCCCTTGTCAAGTGGTGCGAGTTGGACTCGAACGAAGGGCGCCGAGGCGGCCTCGCGCGCCGACGAGCGCGTAGGGCGTGCGACAAGGACCGGGAGTAGTTTGACTCTCGTGACGGCAATTCGCCTCGACCTGCGCTCGCGCCTTCGGGCACTCATCTTCGAGCCGGGCCGCACGATGATCATCTTCCCGGCGGCGACGTTCGTGATGGTGCTGTCGGTACTCCCGTACTCGCACTGGCCGCGCCGCTACCTCATCATCCTGCTAGTCGTCGCCGCCTCGGCGGCGGCACTGGCGGGCATTCGCGTCGCGCTGTTCGACCGCCTTCCCAAATGGAGCATCCACCTCGACATGTGCGCGGGAACCGTCATCGTGAGCGTCCTCGCCGCGATCGGGCCGAGCGGGCACGTCGACTTCGCCCAGCTCTACATTTGGTTCGCCCTCTACGCCTCGCTCTATCTGCGTCCGCTCTTCGCGGTCCTCTACATCGGCGCCGAGGGAGTGGCGTACATCGTCGTGCTCGCCGCCGGCTCGCACGTCGACAAGCCGGTCATCGCGTGGTTTACGACGTTCGGGGCCGCCGCGGTGTCGGCCACTGCGGTGCTCGGCCTGGTCAGCGTACTCAACAAGACGAGCCGCGAGGACCCCCTCACGGGCCTGGCCAACCGGCGATCATGGGCAGAGCGCCTGGGCGAGGAGATGGAGAGGGCCCGGCGATACCGGACGCCCCTGTCGGTGGTCAGCATCGACGTCAACGATTTCAAGACGGTTAACGACACGAAGGGCCACCAGGCCGGCGACCGTCTCCTGCGACGGCTCGCCGAGGGGTGGCGCAGCAGGATTCGCGGGAGCGGCGACTTCCTCGCGCGTCTCGGTGGCGACGAGTTCGGCCTGCTGGCGCCGGGCGCGGACGAGCTGGGCGTCGAACGAATCACGGCGCGGCTCGCCGAGGTGGTGCCGGACGGCGTCTCGTGCTCGATGGGCTCGGCGACCTGGGACGGGGCCGAGACGGCCGCGGGTCTCTTCCGACGGGCCGACGACCGAATGTACCGGGAGAAAAAGGGGCGGCGAGGGGATTCGTCCCCCGGACCCGGTGTGGCAGGCTGACGCCCGACATACTGTCGCACGCCAGCTCGGCCCCGTGCCAGGTCGCCGATCTCATCGGTCAAGGCGGCGGCGTGCACGGCGTCGCCAAGATCTCCAAACCGGCGGCGCTGCGGTCCGCCCTGGAGGTCTCGGCAGCCTTGCGTTTGAGATGATCGAGCGTCATGGCCAGCCCGGCACCGAGAGCCTTGCCCGGGCCGCGCTGGCGAGGCCGATCGCCGAGGTGGCCCCGCAGCATCACGAGCGACTGGACGGATCGGGCTATCCCTTGGGTCTTCGTGACGACGAAATCATCACGCCCGCGAGGATCATTGCGGTGGCGACGTGATCGAGGCGATGGCCCACGACCTCCTTGACCGAGACTAGGAGGTCGAGGTTTCGGGGCTTTCGGCTTCCGCACTTCGACGCACCGCACGGATGAGTCCAGGAAAGAGGAAGCGGTGAAATGGCAGGAACGCGTACCAGTACAGGTACCCGGGGAGACCGTGCGGGTCGAAGAACGCAGTCTGTTCGATCCTGGAGCCTTCCGCGTCGGGAAGGATCTCGAACTGCAGCCACGCAGTTCCCGGGAGCTTCATCTCGGCCCGCAGGCGAAGGAGATGGGGCGCTTCGAGCGCCTCGACTCGCCAGAAGTCCAGGGGTTCGCCGATGCGCAGCTGGCGCGGGTGGCGCCGGCCCCGTCGCATGCCCACTCCGCCGGAGATCCGGTCGATGAATCCGCGGATCTGCCAGAGCGTGTTGCCGGAGGGCCATCCGGCGTCGCCGCCGAGCGCGCACACGGCGTCGAAGACCGCCTCGGGGCGTGCCGAGCTACGGACCCGATGACGTTCGAACAGCATGCCCTCGTGCACCGCCAGCTGGCGCTCCGGGGCCTGGTCGGCGCCGAAACTGGCGAGGCTGGAGGTCCACGTCGTCTCGATCTCGTCGCTGGCCACTCTCGTAAGCGCGAGTTCCACCGCGGCTCGGTAGCCCATCGGGCGCACCTGGAACTCGCGCAGGGCGCGGTCGTCGTGGACCACGAGGTCGGTGTGCAGCCCGGCCACCAACGGCTGGGCGATGGCGTAGGGAATTGGCGTGACGAGGTCGATGAACCTGCTGCTCCACTCGGGGTGGGGCACGGGAAGGACGAAGATCACGCGGTGCAGGCCGCGTACGCTGGCGTACCCGAGCATCATCTGGCGGTAGGTCAGCACGTCCGGGCCGGCAATCTCGTAGATGCCCTCGGCGTCAGGGTGGCCGAGGGCCTCGATGAGGTACTCGAGGACGTTGCGGATACCGATCGGCTGGCAGCGCGACTCCACCCACCGTGGCGCGATCATGATCGGCAGCCGCTCGGTCAGGCACCGGATCAGTTCGAAACTCACCGACCCGGAACCGACGATGATCGCGGCACGGAACTCGACCACCGGCACGCCACTGGCGGCCAGGATACGGCCCACCTCGTGGCGCGAGTCCAGGTGATCGCTCAGGGTCTCGGCCGGGTCGCCCAGCCCCCCCAGGTAGATGATCCTGCTGACGCCCGCCCGTCGGGCCGCCGCGGCGAAGATCTGCGCAATCTGGCGGTCGCGCTCGGGGAAGGCCTTGCCGCTCGCCATCGAATGCACCAGGTAGTACGCGACGTCAATGCCATCCAACGCTCGACGCGATGCGTTCTCGTCGGCGAGGTCGCCCTCGATCAGCTCCACGCCGGGCCACCGACGACTGTCGAGCCGGCGGGCGTCGCGGGTTACGCAACGAACGCGCGCACCCTGGTTGCACACCCTCTCCACCAGCCGGCCACCGATGTACCCGGTCGCGCCGGTGACCAGGACCCGCGGCCCCGCGGCCCCCCCGGCGGCGTCGCTCACTCCCGTCGCCTCCAAGATCCAAGCTGATCGGGTCCGTCCACAAGAAGACTTGACACCCCCGGTGACGGGCAACGCCAGAGGCGAAGGTCCCCGGCCTCGCTACTTCGAACCTCGGCCGGCGCGGGCGTGCGCCGGCGGGTGCTTGGCGAGGAAGCGGCGCAGCCGGGCGAGCGGCCAGGTGTTGATGATGTCCTCGGGCCCCGCCCAGCCCCGTTGAGCGGTGGCGACACCGAAGCGCATGTTGTCCAGGTGGGTCACGGCGTGGGCATCGGTGGAGATGGCCAGACGCACGCCGGCGTGGCGGGCTCGGCGCACGAGGTCGCCGTCGAGGTCGAGCCGATCAGGGGAGGAGTTGACCTCGAGGGCGGTGCCCGAACGCGCCGCGGCACGGAATATCTCGTCCCAGTCGGCGTCGACGGGCGCGCGCCGACCGAGGCTGCGCCCGGTGGGGTGGGCGATGACGTTCACGCAGGGGTGCTCGACGGCGCGCAGGATCCTGGCCGTCATGACGTCGCGGGACTGGCGGAAGGCCGAGTGCACGGACGCGACGACGATGTCGAAGCCGGCGAGGAAGTCCGCGTCCCAGTCGAGGGAGCCATCGGGTTGGATGTTGAGCTCGGTGCCGTGCAGCAGGGTGATGCCCGCCGACCGTTCGAGCCGGCGGATCCGTTCTCGCTGTTCGAGCGCTTTCTGGTCGGTCATGCGCTGCATGTAGAGCAGCGGCGCGTGGTCGGTGATCGCGTAGTAGCGGTAGCCCCGGGCCTTGGCGGCGGTGACCATGTCCTCCAGGGTGGCGACCCCGTCGGTGAGGTCGGTGTGGGTGTGCAGGTCGCCGCGGAGGTCGGTCAGCTCGACGAGATCGGGAAGCTCCCCGGATAGCGCGGCCTCGATCTCGCCGGTGTCCTCGCGGATCGTCGGGGGGATCCAGGCGAGCCCCAGGTGCGCGTACACCTCCTGCTCGGTCGCGGCGGCGAGCAGCCGGCCAGTGGCGACGTCGAACAGGCCGTACTCGGACAGCTTCTCGCCCATCCGCACGGCTATCTCGCGCAGGCGTATGTTGTGGGCCTTGGAGCCCGTGAAGTACAACTGCGCCGAACCCCACGCGGATGGTTCGACGACGCGCAGGTCGACCTGGACCCCCTTGGTGGTGAGCACCGACGACTTGGTGCTTCCCCGGACCAGGACGCGCGCCACGAGTGGCGCCGTGCAGAACGCCTCCATGACCGGTTCGGGCTCCTCGGAGGCGACCAGGAGATCGATGTCGCCGACGGTCGCGCACATGCGCCGGATCGACCCCGCGTAGTCGGCGCCGTGCACCCCGGGCAGCGCCGAGAGCGAGGCGAGGATCTCCTCGGCGAGGCCGAGGCCCACGGCGAGCTGGATGCGGTCGCCACCGAGGTGGGCGTCGCGAACGGACTTGGCGAGGTTCTCCTCGCTGCGAGCTCCCCAGCCGTCCAGGTGCTGAAGACGGTGTTCGTGCAGGGCGTCGAGGAGCTCGCCCACCGAGGTGACGCCGAGTTCCTCGTAGACCTGGTGGGCGCGCTTGGGTCCCAGGCCCGGCACCTCGAGCAGGCTGCGCACGCCGGCGGGAACCTGGGCACGCAGATCCTCGAGCTCTTCCACCGAGCCGGTGCGCTGGAACTCGGCGATCTTGCGGGCCAGGTGCGCGCCGACGCTCGGGATCGCGTCGAGCGCCTTCTCGTCCAAGCCGGCGATGTCGGCCCCGTAGCCCTCGACCATCCGCGCCGCCTTCTCGTAGGCGCGCACCTTGAACGGATCGCCACCGGAGATGGCCAGCAGCTCGGCGAACTCCTGGAGCATCCTGGCGGCGGCGTCGTTCGAGCGGGGCATCTGTTCACTCGCTCCTGGAGCGTCGGCTCGCCCCGAGGCGAACCGCGCACGAGACGTCCATGAGCCACCTCCTGATCCGCGCCGCGACGACGTCGCACGTCGCGTTGGTAGAAACGTAGGGCCTGTGCGCGAGACGCAGCAGAGACGAAAGTCACAAGCTTCCGGGTCACGGGGTCGACCGTCGCGTCAGGCGACGGACCGTTCAGTCCCGCCCGAGATTCGCTGAGCGATGCGCCGTTGCCCTCGGCCCCGGCCGGCGGCCAGGCGGTGGGCTTGGGACCATTGACTCTGGCGCCGACCCCGTGGTCGCGCCATGGTAAGGGGGACGAGGGGTTTCAGATGGTCTTTGCGAATCGTGCGGATGCGGGACGTCGTCTGGCGGCGAGGTTGGAGCGACTGCGTGGCAGCGAGGTGGTCGTGCTCGGCCTGCCGCGCGGAGGCGTGCCGGTGGCCTTCGAGGTCGCACGCGCGCTCGGCGCGCCTCTCGACGTCATCGTGGTGCGCAAGCTGGGCGTTCCGCTCCAGCCCGAGCTCGCCATGGGCGCGATCGGCGAGGGCGGGGTGCGGGTCCTCAACTACAGCGTCATCCGTCCCGCCGGTGTCACGGAGAACGAGCTGGCCGCGGTGGAGGAGCGCGAACGCGTCGAGCTCGAACGCCGGGCCCGGCGGTTCCGTGCCGGCCGGCCGAGGGCGACGCTGGAGGGCCGCACTGTCGTGGTGGTCGACGACGGCATCGCGACGGGATCGACCGCGCGAGCGGCGTGCCAGGTCGTGCGCGCCCAGGGTGCGTCGCGCGTGGTCCTCGCGGTGCCGGTCGCGCCCGTGGGCTGGGAGGCCCGAATCGGGGGCGACGCCGACGAGTTCATCTGCTTGGAAACGCCCGAGCCGTTCTACGCGATCGGGCAGTTCTACGACGATTTCTCCCAGACCTCCGACGAGGAGGTCATCACCTGTCTCGAGCGCGGCTCTGCGGCCCCGCCGGCCGCTGCGGCGCACGACGACCCTGCCCCACGCGACGAGGAGGTCCAGGTGATGGCCGAATCGGTGCGGCTCGGCGGACACCTCACCGTGCCCCCGCACGCCACCGCGATCGTCGTGTTCGCCCACGGCAGCGGCAGCAGCCGCCACAGCCCTCGCAACCGCTACGTCGCCGAGGTGCTGAACGAGGCGGGGCTGGCCACGCTGCTGTTCGATCTGCTCACCGTCGAAGAGGAACGCGACCGGACCAACGTCTTCGACATCGCGCTGCTGGGCCACCGCCTGCTCGACGTGACGCGCTGGCTGGGAAGCGAGGCGGACGTCGCGCACCTGCCCGTCGGCTACTTCGGCGCCAGCACCGGGGCCGGGGCGGCCTTGTGGGCGGCGGCCGAGCCTGACGCGGAGGTGGTCGCGGTGGTCTCCAGGGGCGGGCGTCCGGACCTGGCCGGACCCCGTCTCGCCGGAGTCGCCGCGCCGACGCTGCTCATCGTGGGCGGCGACGACGACGTGGTTCTCGACCTCAACCGGCAGGCTCAGGCCCAGCTGCGCTGCGAGAGCCGTCTGGTCGTGATCCCTGGAGCCACGCACCTGTTCGAGGAGCCCGGCACGCTGGAGAAGGCGGCCGAGGTGGCCCGCGACTGGTTCACCGGCCACCTCGTGACCGCCGCACCTACGCCAACACCTCGACAACGACGGTGAGTTCGACGAACTCTGAGGTGCCGTCAATGATCTTCCCGCTCTTGGCTCGACTTACCCGTGCACCCTGGCGCCGTCGTGGATCGCGCTCGCGCTCATGGTTCTCTGCTCGTTTTTCAACGACCGCCTGCATGCAGACCCGACTGGAGCCATTCTGATCGCGTATGGCGATCTGGCGCACCAACCCGGAGCCCGGTTGTTCGAACGATTCCAACAGCTCGATCAACTCGGTCGGCAAGGCTCTTCGGGTGGCCAGGACCACGGAAGCCCTCGCCACGCGAAGCGAGATGACGGCGTGCGAGAGGGCTCGCACCTGGTCACGAGCAGCGTCGCTTCGGCGGCGGTTCCAGACGGCGTGTGCTAATGGTGGAACCGTGGATGATCCTTCCTCGCCGATGCGAAAGGGTGGGGGAGGTCCCGTGAGCGATTGGCCCGAGATGCGCCACGACAGGCGCAACACCGGCGCGACGACGCATCGGGCGCACTACGCCGGCGACCAGCCCTGGTCGTTTCGCACCGGCCGCGGGATCTTCACGACTCCGGTGCTCGGACCCGACGGCGCCGTCTACTTCGGTTCCGCGGACGGGGTCTTCTACGCGCTCGAGCGCGATGGCGCGCTGCGCTGGTCGTTCCGGTCGGCCGGGATCATCGACTCGGCGGCGCTCGTCTCGGCCGAGAGCGTGACGGTCGGTTCGGGCGACGGCTACCTCTACTGTTTCCGCACCGCGGGCCCCGGGACGGGCTCGTCGCGGCTCAGATGGCGATTCGCGGCGCAGGCGCCGGACGGTTCTGGTCAGCAGGTCTCGTGGTGGGAGGGCAACGTCGAGGCCGGTCCCGACGGCCTGCTGCTCGCCGGCAACACGGCCGGGCACGCGTACGCGCTGCACGACGACGGAACGCCCGCCTGGATCTTCCCGACGGCCAACGCGGTCTGGACGGCGGCGGCGGTGGGCGAGGACGGTGTCAGCTACTGGGGCTCCCTCGATTTCTGCGTGCACGCGCTGGACCGCCAGGGACAGTCCCGATGGAGCGTTCCCACCCTCGGATTCGTCGTGAGCTCACCGGCCCTCGGCCTCGACGGCACGCTCTACGTCGGCTCGTTCGACGGCCATCTCTACGCGCTCGACGCCGCGACCGGCGCTCAGCACTGGTCGTTCGCGACGGGCGACGCCATCTACAGCTCGCCCGCCCTGCTCGAGGTGGACGGCCGCACCCGGGCCATCTTCGTGGGTTCGACCGACGGCTCGCTCTACGCGTTCGGGCCCGACGGAGCGCCCCTGTGGCGCTTCGACACCGGGGACGTGGTGCGCTCCTCGCCGGTCGTCTCGCGGGCGCCGACCGGCGAGGACGGCTGGATCGTCTACGTCGGATCTTCCAACGGCGTCCTGTACGCGCTCGACGGTGAACGCGGGACCTGCCGGTGGTCCTACGACCTGGCCATGTCCGAGCCGGCGCTCGCGGACCGCAACAGCCTCAACGGTTCGCCGGCGCTCGGCGAGACCGGCGTCTACATCGGCAGTGAGGACGGGTCGATGTGGTACGTGCCCTACGACTTCGCGCTCCACCACGACGACCCGCGGGGCTCCGTCGCGCCGCAGGAACCGTACCCGGCGCAGGTCGAGCGGCTCTTCGTCGTCTCGCCGGGCGGAGCCACCCTGACCGGGCCGTCGCCGCGGGTCGGACCGTCTGCGGCGGTGGCGCTTCGCCTCATCGTGCGCCGCGACGGCGTCACCCTCGACGCCGAGCTGGGGGCCGATCTGGAGGTCACGTGCACTCCGGACGTGGCGCTTCGATGGCGATGTTCGGGTGACGGCCACTACCTCTTCGTTGTGCCCGACGGGTTCTGGGCTCCGGGCGTCGACCACGAGCTTCACGTGCGAGCGCGGTGGAGCGCCGAGCGAACGCCGGTCGACGGCTTGGTGGTCGCGGGCGAGCTCGATCAGACCGTCACGTTCTCGGCGCCGTCGCGCGACGCGAGCCTCCCGCTCAGCGCGGTCGCCGGATCATCCACGGTGCTGCTCTTGCAGCGGCTCTCGGTCGCGCTGCCCGCCTTCGCGGCCAGCGTCAACCAGATCGGCTTCGACAGCTACGACTGGCTGGTCGGCACGGCCGCACTCACCCCGCGAAGCGACCGGACCGGCACGATCGTCCTGCTCGTGCGCGGCGCGAACCGCGACGACGCCGGCGCGTGGGCCGTCGACCCGGGAAGTCCGTTCCGCTTCGCCATGACGGGCTCCTACGACGGCGACGCGGTGAGCGTGACGGCCCACGGCATCGACCTTCCCTTCAGCTTCGGCGACGTGCCCATGGACCGGTTCGACCTGCGCTTCCAGATCGGCGGTGACCTCGCGGCGCGCCCGGGGGCCAGCATGTACGCGGAGACCGTGTGCGCCGACGTCCCCTTCTACGGACCTCTGATCACCGAGTTCACCCGCCTCGCGGACGCCGACGGTCGGATGACGACCTCGGGTACGTTCGTTCTCGCCGTGCTCGATCCGCCCAGTGCACCGTCGCGGCGGCTCGACGCGATGTCACTGGTGGACCTGTCCGTCATCCGGCCGACGTCGTTCGATCCCGGGTCGGCCGCGGTGGCGATCTCGGGCGACGTCGTCGCGCACGAGATATCGGTGCTGCTGCTCGATGCCAGCACCGGCGGCCTCCTGGCGGTGCCCACGCTGCTGCCCGAGCAGACGAGGTCGGCGGGTGGCGTCAGCGAACTCAGTTTCGTGGTCGCCCCTCAAGACGGGTTTCCCGACCACGTCGAGGCTGTCGTACTCGTGGGAGTGTCTCCGCTGGAGCGCAGGGCGGTCCGGTAGCCGACCTCACTGCGCAGGAGTGCGTCGAGGTCGGCGAACGGGTGGGCTACCGAATCGCCTGGCGGAGGCGAGACTCGTCATGAATTCGAAATCCGCGAGAAAGACTGGACGGACCGTAGCCGTGACGACGTCAGGGTAAACCCTGAGTTGCCCCGCACTAGCCGTGCCTTAGGCTTCACCTCGTGATCAAAGCCCGCGGACTCACCAAACGTTTCGGTGACGTGGTGGCCGTCAACGACCTTTCCTTCGACGTGGAGCCGGGCCGGGTGACGGGGTTCCTCGGACCGAACGGTTCGGGCAAGACCACGACCATGTCGATGATCATGGGACTCGACCGTCCGACCTCGGGCTCGGTCACGATCTTCGACCAGCACTACCGGGACCTGCGCTGGCCCCTGCGAGAGGTCGGGGGTCTGCTCGAGGCCCGGGCTATACATCCGGGTCGATCGGCCCGTTCGCACCTGTGGTCGCTCGCTCAGTACAACGACATCGCGAAGAGTCGCGTCGACGAGGTGCTCGAGATCGTCGGACTCTCCGCGGTGTCGAGGAAGCGGGTGGGCAAGTTCTCGCTCGGCATGGGTCAGCGCCTCGGGATCGCCGCGGCCCTGCTGGGCGATCCGGCGGTCGTCCTGCTCGATGAGCCGGTGAACGGTCTCGACCCTGAAGGCATCCGGTGGATGCGCACGCTGTGCAAGTCCCTCGCCGGCGAGGGCCGGACCGTGTTCATCTCGAGCCACATGATGGCCGAGATGGCCTTGACGGCGGATCAGCTCGTGGTGATCGGCCAGGGCCGCCTCATCGCCGAGATGCCCGTGGCCGACTTCGTGGCGCGAAGTTCGACCCAGTCGTTCCGCGTGCGCGTGGCGTCGTCGGAGTCCTTCCCCGACGCCGTCCAGAAGGCCGGCGGCACCGCTCTCGTCGAGGTCGACGGGACCATGACCATCTCGGGAATGGACGCCCAGGCCATTGGCGACCTGGCGCTCTCGCTCGGCGTCGCGGTCTACGAGCTGACGGCGCTGGCGTCGCTCGAGGACGCCTTCATGGAGCTGACCGGCGGATCAGTCGAATTCGGGGCCGCGCGATGACCGCGGTCTCGAATGCCCCGGTTTCGTTCGAGCGCGAGCTGCCATCGGGTCGCGCCGGACTTCGCCAAGCCCTGTCGGCCGAGTGGACGAAGTTCTGGTCGGTGCGCTCGACGCCCTGGAGCCTCTTCGCGCTGATCGTGGCGACCATCGGGCTAGGAGCACTGTCGACGAACGCGCTGCACGGGCAGCCCTTCGCCTTCCCCGACCCGACCCGTCGGATCCTCGTTGGCTTCAACCTGGGCCAGTTCGCCATCGGCGTGCTGGGCGTGATGTTCATCAGCGCCGAATACGGCACTGGACAGATCCGGTCCACCCTCTCGGCGATGCCTCGTCGCCCGGTCGTGGTGGCCGCCAAGGCCATCGTGATGGGAGGCGTCAGCCTCGTCGTCGGAGAGATTCTGTCCTTCGTCACCTTCTTCATGGGCAGCGCGATTCTCGCGGGCACGCAGTCGCACGTGTCGATCGGCGATTCGGGGGTGATGCGGGTCCTCGTGGAGAGCGGGATCTACCTCGCGCTGATGGGTCTCATCGGCCTGGGGTTGGCCACGATACTGCGCAACACGGCGGGATCGATCGCGACGTTCGCCGGGCTGGTCCTGATCCTCACGCTGCTGCTCAGTGCCATGCCGGCCTCGATCATCAACGCGGTCAGCCGGTACCTCCCGGCCAACATCGGCGCGACGGTGTTCGCCGTCAGCACGCCGGGTCGACTGCAGGGCACGCCGGTCTTCAGCTCTCAGGTCGGCCTTGTCATCCTCGCGCTGTACGCGCTGGTTCTGCTCTGCGGCGGTTGCATCCTGATGATTCGACGCGACACGTAGATTCGTCGCGCCATTGCCGACACTCCAGAGGGAGGTCGCTTGCCGTTCGATCGCGGAGATGACGGCGGACTGCAAATCCAGAACGGAGAATATTGCAAGGCGGACGCGAGGAGTTCTGATCTCGTTGGTCGAACGGTTGAACAAGCTCAGAGACGTCAGTCTTGACTCGCACGAGTCGCGGTGTCGACCAGGGTAGGGGCAAGAACATCTTGCGGCGGATCGAATCGACCTCTGAAGTCTGGTGAGCCTCCGGTCTGTCGGATCCGAGAGGAGGCGAGCGTAGAGGCCAGAGAGGTCTCTTGGTTCCTAGAACCGCGGCCCGCACGTCTTGAGGGCCTTGCGAGTGGCCAGCGCCTTGCCCTTGGGAAGGAGGGAGACCACGAGGGACCTCAAGGGGCACGAGGTGTCGACAAGCGTGACGTGCCGGGTCCCGCTCACCACGTAGAGATCGCCCGGACAGACGTCACCGGTCGCGGTCCAGGTGGTTCGCTGCCCCGCGCCCGGAGCCACCGTCACAATGAAGAGGGTCGAGTCCTCCATGCATCCGCCCGCGACGGCGTTGGAGAGGGACGATATCCTCTCGCGCAGCTTCTGGGCCTGCGCCTTGGTGAGGGTCACCGTGGTCGGGTCGCTGGACCGGGTCATGTCCGAGGTCCGGCCGTAGCCGGTAAGCGTCACGACGCCCGACGTCGGCATCTCCACGGTCTGTATCGCGGCCCAGTCGACCTCGGCGTCGACGCGCAGCTCCTCGACGTTCGCCGAAGTGAATCCCACCGTGTAGTCGAGGCTCTCGAACGAGACGTGGCGGTTGGCCAAGGGCAAGGAGAACTCGTAGGTCGTGCTCTGCGTCGAACCCGTCCCCGACCCCGTATTGGGCCCGCCGACGAGTGCACCGGAAGGCCGGTGCGACGCGATGAAGGCGTCCAGGTCGAGTTTGCTCTTCAGCAAGTAGTCCTGGTGCACGTCGACCGTGCCTTGTCCGTCCGGAAGAACCAGGAGCGGCGCCGTGAGACGGGCGGTGGCGACGGAACCGCTCGGACGTGGTGCGCGCGCGAGCAGCGCCTCAGCGAACGACTTGCCATCGGCTGGCGAGGTGTCAACGCTGGCGGCGTGGGCCGCGGGTGGAGAGGTCGTCGCAGCGGCGCCCACGCCGCCTGCACTCCCGCCGGCGACGGCGCACGCGCCGAGCAGACAGCCGACCACCCCGGTGACCCAAATTGACCTGTGTCCGATTCGGATGCCCATCTCGATCTCCGTCCCTCGTTTCCATTGTCCTGGAGCTTTGCCTTGTCAACCGTCATTCCTCGAAGGCCGCCAAACCCGGTCTCCTAGATGTTCCTGTCTCCAACCGACCGGGAATTACCCGGCGCCGAATTCGAAGCTCGTGTGGGCGGACCGCGAGGTTCGCGGCCCTCGCTGAGTCGCAGGAACAACGCCGTGTCGTCCATACTGGTGCGAACGAAGGGCGCCGTAGGCTGACGCGGTGGACGACTACTTCGAGCCGATGGTCGACCTCTCCGGCGCGCGGCGCGCGGCCGAGGAGTGCGCGCAGGGTTGGGGACTCGAGCTGGCCCCGCCTTTCGCGCTCTCGAACGTCTCGTTCGTCGCGCCGGTGGGCGAGGACGAGGTGCTGAAGGCGCCGTGGGCCGGCGACGACGAGTCGCTCCACGAGGGCGACGCCCTCGAGCTCTGGGGCGGCGACGGCGCGGTGCGTCTGCTGCGCCGGTCCGGGCGGGTGCTGCTCGAGGAGCGGGCGGTCCCGGGCGACGATCTCTCGCGGCTGGGTGACGAGGAGTCCACGGCGATCGCGGTGGACCTCGGGCTGCGGCTCTGGCGGCCCGCGCGGGCGCCGTTCCGTCCGGTCGGGCCCGAGGTGCTGGGCTGGCTGGAGCGGGCCGAGCACGAGGGCGGCGAGCTCGTCGCGCTGGCTCGCGATCTCTTCGCCCAGATCGGCGGCGGCGCGGACTGGGTCGTGCACGGCGACTTCCACCACCACAACATCCTGCGCTCGGGCGAGCGCTACGTGGCCATCGATCCCAAGCCGTACCTCGCCGACCGCGAGTACGACGTGGCGTCTTTCCTCTGGAATCCGCTCGGCAACCGCCTGTCCGACCGGACCCAGACGGAGCGGCGCATCGCCGCGTTCGCAGCCGCGGGACTCGACGAGTTCCGGATCCGTGCGTGGACCGTGATCCGAGGCTCGTACCTGCGCACCGGCGCCGAGTACACCGAGCCCCTGAGCGCCCTCATCGCGTAGAGGAGGTTCGGCCTCGGACGCTCCGGGAGCCGCCACGGTCCGGGTCCCGCGAATCCACCCGAGGTCGCCGTGCCACAGTTGGCGCAGAACCGTTGGTCAGGTAACTCTAGGGTCCCGCAGTTGGAGCAGCGGGGCACCGTGCCTCCTCTGTCGGTCGTTACCTTCGCCACCGCAGAACCTATTTCAGTATTGAGATCGTGAAGAGGATGGCGTCGTAGAGGAAGTGGGCCATGATCGGTCGATTCAGCTTGTGGTGCTTCTGGAACGACCGGGTGACGAAGTAGCCCAGGGGGATCGTAAGCAGGAAGCCCAGCCCGTAGTAGACGTGGTAACTCGTGCGAAGCGCGAGGCTGAGGATGAGCGAGCTCCGCGGAGTCCAGCCGAGCTGTCCGAGGCGCGTGATGAAGTAGCCGTTGACGAGGACCTCTTCGGTGATGGCCGTAATGGCGGACATGAAGATGGCTTCGATGAGGTAGTACTTCGGCTGGCTGGTGACGGTGACGTTGTTGACGAGTCCCGGGTGGTGGTCGATCACCGCCGCGAAGGGGACGAGCAACAGCAGCTCGATGCCGAAGGCCGCCGCGCCCAGGCCTAGCGCGGGGAGGATATCCCTCTTGAACGTCGGCAGGCCGATACCCAACACGGACGGTGTCTGACCGGTGCGCGCTAGGAGAAACAGCGCTAGCGGCACGATCGCCAGCACGGGCACGTAGGCGAGCATTCCGAGAAGCATGTTGAGCACCGGGTTCGAGTGCACGATGACCGGGAATCTCGAGATGTCGCCGACACCCGATTCGTGTTGGATGAGCACGAGCACCGCGCTGACGACGCCGGTGACCAGGAACGCGAACATCACCACTCGCGTCTCCCATACGAGCATCCGGCGGGTGTGGCCCTGCGGGAGAGCAACACCGGCAGGTTGTACGGCACTTCCCGGGAGTCGGGAACGCTCGTTGGGACCGGGCCCTTCGACTCCTTCGAGGTTTGTCGTCTCCTCGTGGTTCGAAGCGGTCTCGGTGGAGTCGAGGACCGGCGTGCCTGTCTGAACTGGGCTCTGCGTGACGGCGGCGGTGACGGACGTGGGGTTTCCGCACGTGGTGCAGAAATCCCCGGTGACCTTTGTTCCGCACCGCGGGCAATAGTTCATTGAGCTCCATTTCATTCGAAGGTCGACCCGCCAGTGAATTCTGACACCCCCGTCCTCGCGAACGCGGATGGCGGGGAACCGTTTCTTGGCCCGACAGCGGTGCGTGGGGGCTTCTAATCCCGTGCGTTCGGTGCTTTCCGACTGCTCGACGACACGATGTATATAGTGAAAAAAGGAGAAGGGAGCAGTCCCATGAGCACGACGGTGAATTTGAAGGCTTGTACGGACTGCCTGTATTTCAGCGCTGGCAGACATAACGATGACCAGTTGAGTGCGGCGAGGATGCTCGAGATCTCCGAAGGTTTCGGTCTATGGGAGGAGTACGAGTTCACGCTCGGTGGGTGTTCGGAGAAAGACCTAATGAACGACTTCGTGTGTGGCATTTGTCACAATTCCCTGACAAAGGACCGTCGCCGCCGCGACGAGCACAACGTCGCGTGGGATCGGCGAGTGCTGCGGGATAAGGACCGGCGCACACTTTCAGAAGACCGCCGCCACCACAACGACAACATTCTCTCCATGGACCGGCGCTCACCGATGGACGCAGACCCGCGCACGCAGTTGGAAGACCGGCGCCGCCGCGACGAGAACAGCGTCGCGCAGGATAGACGTTCGCAGCCGGATGGAGACCGGCGCACGCCATTCAATCGAGGCAGTCGCGTGCTGCTGGCTACGTTGCGAACTATTTGAAGG